>CAKREH010000010.1 GCA_934317215.1 uncultured Roseburia sp. | reverse complement strand
AATGGTCATCGGCAAAACGGAAATTGCCATGCACAATGCCAAGAATATTGCGGTTATTTTTTTCGTCATTAAGGAACTTCCTTTATAAGCTATATATTTGCTTTTATTGTATTGTAAGGTGTTATATGTGTCAATGAAAATCCAATTAAATTTTTGTTACTCAAACTTCGCACATTAAAATGTGCCTATGCACCTTGAAAATTCAATAATAACTGGCATAAAAATAGCATGAAACCAATGGTTTTGGTATAATTGAGTTGTCGAAAAACAATTACAAACCGGAGGCTCATGCTATGAATAAAAGTATAACACAAGCGACTCAAAATGATAAGCAGATTTCTAAATCTATCAAACGATTTTTCACAAGGTTTCATATTTCCTCAGCCTTGAAAGCTGCCAATGCCTATAAAAGGAAAGGCACTCCGGTAACGGAGATTTTTCAATACATGTTTCTGCTGATTTTCTCCAACAGAAGTATGTATATGAGTCTGCTTACAGGAAAAAATACTCCTGATTTTGCAAAAGATACCGTGTATCGTTTCATGAAGATGGTTCAAATTAACTGGATGCGTTTTACTACAACATCTTTAGGATTTGCTCGATAATTTCTGTAATAATCTATCCATGCAATATCGGAAAATATAACAGAGTCAATTTTTATCGGTGCTGAATGTATATTACCTTTTGGAAAATATATCTCAGCTCCAATATAATCACGACTCGGTATCTTTCCAGAACTAATTAAGCTATATATAAATTCCCATTTGTAGTACTCCTCATTAGGATTTCCATTTACATCTTTAATCGAAATATTTTCAACAAAAGTACCATCTACTGTACATAAAGACTTTGGTAATACTTCTTTTCCTCTAAATTCATTATTGTAATTTATTCTTGCCTGTGAAAAATCCATCTCACACATTCCTCCTGCTATTTATCCCTATTTTCTTCTTTTTGAATAATTCTGTTTGATTCAATTAATGCAGTTCTTCTTACAAACTCGCTATAAGAAGCATATGCTTCTAACCGAGCTGCCTTCTTCAATTTTTCTAATTCTTCCTCGCTAACCCTAATACTCATTGAATATGTTTTGTTCATATTTAAGCCCTCCTAGAAAAATTATAAAATCTGCGTGGAGCATTTACAATACAAATATCCACGTTTTTTCAAAAAAATAGAACCCCATGCAAAATGGAGTTCTATTGAACGTGTTCTCTTATCTTTGGTCATAAAGTAGCCATAGGATTTAGTTTATTATGCTATATCACTAACTAATTTAGTAAAGTTTTGCCCCAGCAGGAATATGGTTATCAACCATAATAAGATGAAGTTCTTCATCCTCCGAATCTTTAAGGTTGTTTACTGCTGAAAGTAACATACCACAAGATTCAATTCCCATCATTGCTCTTGGTGGAAGGTTTGTAATAGCAATCAATGTTTTTCCAACTAATTCTTCTGGTTCATAATATGAATGTATTCCAGAAAGAATTGTTCTATCAACACCTGTACCATCATCAAGAGTAAACTGTAATAATTTTTTGCTCTTTGGTACTGCTACACATTCCTTAACCTTAACTGCTCTAAAATCTGATTTTGAGAATGTATCAAAATCAACTGTTTCCTCAAACAATGGCTCAATCTCTACATTTGAGAAATCAATCTTTTCCTCAACGGTCGCAATCTGGTCGCAATTCTCGGTTGTAATGCTCTTAGATGCCTTATTTTCCTGCTTATCAGCGCCTAACGACTTCATCGTCGGGAACAGTAAAACGTCGCGGATCGCTGCGCTGTCTGTGAGTAACATCACAAGACGGTCGATTCCGTATCCGATACCACCCGTTGGCGGCATACCGATCTCTAATGCATTTAAGAAATCCTCGTCTGTGTGCTCTGCCTCGTCGTCACCGGCTGCTGCATTTGCATCCTGTGCTGCGAAACGCTCACGCTGGTCGATCGGATCATTTAACTCGGAGTATGCGTTACACATTTCCCAGGTATTGATGAAAAGCTCGAAACGCTCTACCTTTGTAGGATCACTTGGTTTCTTCTTGGTAAGCGGAGAGATCTCGATCGGGTGATCCATGATAAAGGTTGGCTGGATCAGCTCTTTCTCACAGAACTCCTCGAAGAAGAGGTTGATAATATCACCTTTCTTATGGCGCTCCTCGTATGCAATATGATGCTCCTCAGCAAGTTTTTTCGCTTCTGCGTCATCTGCTACGGTATCAAAATCAATTCCGGTATATTTCTTGATCGCATCGTTCATGGTCATGCGTGTAAATGGCTTGCCAAGGTCAATTTCGATGCCATTGTAGCTGATCTTTGTGCTTCCGCAGACTTTTTCTGCAAGATAACGGAACATGGACTCTGTCAGTTCCATCATTCCCTCATAGTCTGTGTATGCCTGATACAGCTCCATCAGCGTGAATTCCGGGTTATGACGGGTATCAACACCCTCATTACGGAATACACGGCCGATCTCGTATACACGTTCAAGTCCGCCGACGATCAGTCTCTTTAAGTATAACTCCAGAGAGATCCGCAGTTTTACATCCTCATTTAAGGCATTATAATGTGTCTCAAACGGTCTTGCTGCTGCTCCGCCTGCATTAGATACAAGCATCGGAGTCTCAACTTCCATGAAATCACGGTCAGCTAAGAAGTTACGGATCTCTTTTAAGATCTTGGAACGTTTGATGAATACTTCCTTGCTCTCCTGATTCATGATCAGGTCGATATATCTCTGACGGTAACGCATGTCTGTATCAGTCAGTCCGTGGAACTTCTCCGGAAGAATCTGTAATGATTTTGACAGCAGTGTCATCTCCTCAGCATGGATAGAGATCTCACCTGTTTTGGTACGAAAAGCGTATCCTTTTACGCCCCAGATATCACCGATATCGGATTTCTTGAAATCTTTGTAGATCTCCTCACCAATATTGTCTCTTGCAACGTATACCTGGATACGTCCCTTTAAATCCTGAATATTGCAGAATGATGCTTTTCCCATCACACGTTTGAACATCATACGGCCGGCAATCGATACCGGTTTGCCTTCCATTGTATCAAAATTTTCTACGATGTCGGTTGAGTGATTTGTCACATCATATTTTGTGATGACAAACGGATCTTTTCCGTTTTCCTGCAGTTCATGCAGCTTGTCATAACGTACCTGAAGCAGCTGATTTAAATCCTGCTGGTTATTGTTCTGCTCTGCCATGTTTATCCTCCACTTGTTTTATTCCACGGACAGACGGTCTGCCCTTGCGTTATATCTCTTAGTTTGCTCTGTGAATTGAAAGCACTTTGTATGAAAACTCACCTGCCGGTGTCTCAACAGTAACGGTATCACCCACCTGTTTGCCAAGCAGTGCCTTACCAACCGGCGACTCGTTTGAGATTTTACCTTTTAAGCTGTTTGCCTCGGTAGAACCAACGATCTTATATTCTAATTCTTCCTCAAATTCGCAGTCAAGGATCTTTACGCTGCATCCAATGCTTACTTTATCTAAGTCAGCCTCTTCCTCTACAACTACCTCTGCGTTCTTTAAAATTTTCTCAAGTTCTTCGATACGTGCTTCGATGTCTCTCTGCTCGTCCTTTGCAGCGTCGTACTCAGCGTTCTCAGATAAATCTCCCTGCTCTCTTGCCTCTTTGATCTTCTGTGAAACTTCTTTTCTTCTTACAACTTTTAAGTTCTCTAATTCATCTTCCAGTTTCTTGAGTCCTTCATAAGTCAGAATGTTTTTCTTGTCCATTGCACTTACCCTTCTTTATAATAATTATTGTTCGGTTCATGTATACGGCGGCACAATACTTTGCACCAGACGCTATGAACGATAAAAAGCCTTCTCAAATCTGTCCTGCCACGGCGCCCCCGTTTTCTTTTTTGGTCTCTTAACAATCACAGTATTATAACCGATAGGCACTGCTATGTCAAGATTTTCAGCTGTCCGCCAGGCTTTTTTATGGATGGGGATATAATGTTTTCCCAGCGCGATCTGTTTTTCATAAAAGGCACTGTTCCACTCAAAATCAAACAGAAAAATGCTGCTGCATCCCACCGTTTTTTTTGCCAGCCCAAGGCGCTTTTTTGATACGATCAGAGAAACCAATCCATTCTTCTCATACATTGTCTCTGCAAATTTCCTAAAATATGCAGCCCGGTCCGTATAAATTGTGAGTGTATTTACATCATCCCCGATCTGCTCTAACACTTCAAGTGCGCCTGCCGGCTCAAACATGCCCGCTCCCTCCTGCTCCTCATCGATCACCTCGACGACTGCACGCTCCGGCTTTACGTCTTTTGCCGCAAGAATCCCCTCATACACCGGTTTAAAATCATATAAAAACTCGTTGGAAAAAGACATCGAACTTCTCCCTGCAACATCCCTTTTTCCATCTTTATGACAACGTTTCCCGTTTCATTACTTTCCCCATGACTTTCACTTTATAAAGTCTGGGCGGAACAAAGAGTCGCTTGCGACTCTTTCGCGCTCGAGCGGTGCTGTTTACAGCTAACTTCTACTCCGCAAGATGCGCATCCCGCCCGGAGGGCTTTTTAATTCATAGGACGTAATTTCCTATGAATTAAAAAAGGTGGTTCACAACCTATCGATCGGCAGCTGGCAGATCTCCTGAAACAGTGCCTCCAGCTGCTCATACGTCTCCACCTCATTGATCCTGCCGCGCAGCTTCGAAGAATTGCGGTAGCCGGACGTATACCACGCCGCGTGTTTCCTGATCTCACGGATCCCGGTGTATTCACCTTTAAACTCAAGCTGCATGCGCGCATGTCTAAGAAGCATCTGCGTCACTTCCTCGAACGTCGGTTTCGGAAGTTCTTCACCCGTCTTAAAATAATGAAGGATCTGCGCAAAGATCCAAGGATTTCCCTCCGCACCGCGTGCGATCATAAAGCCGTCACAGCCGGTCTGTTTCTGCATTGCGATCACGTCTGCCGCCGTTAAAATATCACCATTTCCGATCACGGGGATGGAAACTGCCTCTTTTACCTGTCTTATGATATCCCAGTCGGCTTTACCTGAATAAAATTGTGACCTTGTCCTGCCGTGGACTGCCACCGCCGCCGCACCGGATTCCTGCGCAATGCGAGCCATCTCAACCGCATTGACATGTTCCTCGTCAAATCCTTTGCGGATCTTGACTGTGACCGGCTTTTTGATTGCACGGGCAGTCTTTTCAATGATCTCCCCGGCGAGCTTTGGATTTTTCATGAGCGCAGAGCCATCACCGTTGTTGACCACTTTGGGCACCGGGCAGCCCATGTTGATGTCTAAAATATCAAACGGACGATCCTCGATCTGTTTTGCGATCTCACTCATGATATCCGGGTCGGAACCAAAAAGCTGCAGTGACACTGGATTTTCCCGTTTGTCAATTGTCAAAAGTTCCTCTGTATTTCTGTTTTTATAAAGGATCGCCTTTGCGCTGACCATCTCCATGCAAAGCAGCCCTGCTCCCTGTTCCTTGCAAAGCAAACGAAATGGCAGGTCTGTCACGCCTGCCATCGGTGCTAATATCAGGTTATTTTCTAACGTTACATTTCCAATTTGAAGTCGTCTGATTTCTCCCATGCCACCATTTCCTAAATAATTCGCTCTCTTATACCCGATCCAGGCATCCTGAATCTCCCAGTCAGATATCTCTTATTTCTTGATCTTACCTGATTTACGGTTCTGCTTCTTATAAATAAGGTTCATTCCCTTTAACGTCAGGTTCGGATCGTACACATCGATCACATCTGTCTCATTTGCAATGATACGTCCAAGTCCGCCGGTTGCCACGACCTTGACCGGTCCCATGTCAGCCTCTTCGATCATATGTTTCACGATATATTCCGTCTGTCCGATCTGTCCATATACAAGACCAGCCTGCATGCTTGAGATTGTCTCTTTTGCAAGAATGCTCTCCGGTTTGCGGATCTCGATCTCCGGCAGTTTCGCCGCATCTTCCCACAGTGCCTTTGCAGAAATGCGGATTCCAGGTGCAGTCACACCGGAAACAAATGCACCGTTTTTATCGACCAGATCATAAGTTGTGGCAGTACCAAAATCAAGTACCAGTACCGGTCCGCCATACAGTTCATACGCTGCCGCTGCATCTACGATACGGTCTGCGCCGATCTGGCGCGGATTCTCTGTTACCACACGGATTCCCGTTTTTGTACCCGGTTCCACAATGATCGGATTAATGCCAAAATATTTGATGATCGCACCCTCTAAGGAATGCATCACATTCGGAACAACAGATGCTATGATTGCATCCTCAATATCATCGTGTCTGATGTTGTTCTGCTCTAACAGGTTTGACAGCAGCATTCCATACTCGTCCGAAGTACGCGGCATCTTCGTCGTGATACGAAAAGTTGCCATTACCTCATCCCCACGGAATACTCCTACAGTGATATTTGTATTTCCTACGTCAATCGTGATTACCATCGTATTTTCCTACCTTTTTCTTTACATTTCTGATTCGTCCACACCAATATATAACACTTTATAATACATCTCTAAAGCGCGAAGCAGTTCTTCTTTTGTGCGCTGCAGTTCACGTATTTTTAGTCCGCAGCCGATCTCATCATACAAAAGATCATTCTCATCACTGGAAGTACGGAACTCTAAATTGCCTTCCTCATCAAATACAACCTGAAAAATACCACCGATATCCTCTGTAAAAAGAACACACATGATCTTTAATTCATCTTTGATTGAATCCGGCAGTCCCCTAAAATCCTGATTCAGATAAAATTTTTTATTATAAGCGCTCGCCCCGCAGAGCACCACTTCTTCTCTCTCAGACATATCCGTATACTCCTCTCACGGAAACTTCGCCGGAGGATACCAGTTTTCTGCCTTCCCAGGTATCCACGATCAGTTCGCCATGTGGCGTGATTCCCATTGCTTTTGCCTCATAAGGCTCTTTGGGATCTAATACCCTGACCTGTTTTTGCATATTGATCAGGTGTGCATTGTATTCTTTTACCAGGCCGCTTAAATCTTCCGTCTCTAAAAATATTTCATAATAACGTTCAAACTGCTCTAACACTGCCTCGATCAACTCTGCACGGTTCACTTGCAGACCGGTCTCCATCAAAATCGAGGTCGCCACCTGTTCAATTTCCTTTGGAAATGATTTATTCTTTACATTAATTCCAATGCCGATCACAACATGGTTGATATAATCTAACTGTGCACTCATCTCCGTTAAGATTCCACAGACTTTTTTGCCGTTCATCACAATATCGTTCGGCCATTTGATCCCTGCTTCCTGTCCAGTTTTCTCCGAGATGGCTTTCGATACTGCAAGCGCTGCTATGAGCGTCAGCATAGAAGCGCGATCCGGTGCAAAATCCGGTTTGAGCACCAGAGTCATAAATATCCCGACACCCGCCGGTGATTCAAATCCCCTTCCACGGCGGCCGCGGCCTGCTTCCTGTTTTTCCGCAACAACCAGCGTTCCAGTTGGATGTCCTTCCTCCGCAAGCTGTTTTGCCTTTGTGTTTGTGGAATCAATTGTATCAAAATAAAAAATTTCACGACCTGCCCACTTTGTTTTCCGGATACTTTCCAGTTCTGCCGTATTCAGGCAGTCCGGTGTCGACACGATCTTGTATCCTTTATTCTGCACTGCCTCGATCACATATCCAGCCTCTTTTAACTGCTTCACCGCTTTCCAGATTGCAGTGCGCGATACTCCAAAGTGCTCACACAGTTCCTGACCGGAAATATAATCATCGGCTTCCTTTAATGCCGCTAGTAGCTGTGTCCTCATCTGTTTCCTCCAAAATATCCATACCCGGTACACTGTTCTTGGCTCATCTTATATTTGTGTGCCAGCACAAATTTTTCCCACTAATCTCCAAGCGTTGCAAGCATCACTGCCTTGATCGTATGCATACGATTTTCCGCCTCGTCAAATACGACAGACTGTCTGCTCTCAAATACTTCATCCGTTACTTCCAACTCACTGTAACCAAATTTCTCATAAACTTCCCTGCCGATCCTGGTCTTTAAGTCGTGGAATGCCGGCAGACAGTGCATGAAAATGGCATCCTCTTTTGCGTTTGCCATCGCAGCTTTGTTTACCTGATATGGCATCAGATCATGGAGACGTTCCTCCCAGATCTCATCCGGCTCACCCATGGATACCCAGACATCCGTATAAATAACATCTGCATCTTTTGTTCCTTCTTTGACATCCTCTGTCAGGGTAATAGAAGCGCCCGTTTCTTTTGCAACACCTTCGCAATACTCTACCAGTTTTGCATCTGGGAAGTATTTTTTACTCGTACATGCAACAAAATCCATACCGAGTTTTGCACAGGTTACCATCAGGGAATTACCCATGTTATAACGTGCATCGCCCATGTATACGAGTCTGACACCCTTTAATCTGCCAAGATGCTCACGGATCGTCAGCATATCTGCAAGCATCTGTGTCGGATGAAATTCATTGGTCAGTCCGTTCCAAACCGGAACACCGGCATATTTTGCAAGCTCCTCGACGATATCCTGTCCATATCCACGATATTCAATACCATCAAACATGCGTCCTAACACGCGGGCGGTATCCGGGATGCTCTCTTTTTTGCCGATCTGGGAACCTGACGGATCAAGGTAAGTAACATGCATACCAAGATCATGGGCTGCCACCTCAAAAGAGCAGCGTGTCCTGGTGCTTGTCTTTTCAAAGATAAGTGCAATATTTTTTCCGGTCAGGCTGTCATGCGGAATACCCTGTTTTTTCTTCGCCTTCAGATCTGCCGCAAGGTCGACCATATATGTAATCTCTTCCGGCGTAAAATCCATTAATTTTAAAAAATTACGTCCTTTTAAATTCATGTCTTTTTCTCTCCTTTTGCATGGCTGCAAATATTTTCTTTTTATGCCACAACGGATGGTACACCACGCGCACCATCCGTTTTTTAGCTTTGTCTGATTTTATTTATGATCTGCTGCAATTTCCGTAACAGATTTTGCAAGACCTGCGATTCCCTGGATCTCGGACGGAATAATGATCTTGGTTGCTTTTCCGTCTGCTGCTTTTGCAAATGCCTCTAAGCTCTTTAACTGGATCACGTTCTGATCCGGTGCAGCTTCTTTGATCATGCGAAGTCCGTCTGCGTTCGCCTGCTGGATCTTTAAAATAGCCTCTGCCTGACCTTCTGCCTCACGGATCGTTGCCTCTTTCTTTGCCTCTGCGCGTAAGATTGCTGCCTGTTTTTCAGCTTCTGCATCAAGGATTGCAGATTCTTTCTTACCTTCTGCAACCAGGACGGTTGATTTTTTCTCACCCTCTGCACGAAGAATCGCTTCACGGCGTTCACGCTCTGCCTTCATCTGTTTCTCCATCGCATCCTGGATCGCTGCAGGCGGGATGATGTTCTTTAACTCAACACGGTTGACTTTGATTCCCCAAGGATCGGTTGCAACGTCCAAAGAAGATCTCATCTTTGTATTGATCGTCTCTCTGGATGTCAGTGTCTCATCAAGTTCAAGATCACCAATAATGTTACGCAGTGTGGTTGCTGTCAGGTTCTCGATCGCCATGATCGGATTCTCCACTCCATATGCATAAAGTTTCGGATCTGTGATCTGAAAATATACAACAGTATCGATCTGCATTGTTACGTTATCTTTTGTGATAACCGGCTGTGGCGGGAAATCCACCACCTGCTCTTTTAATACAACTCTCTTTGCCACACGGTCAATAAACGGTGCTTTAAAATGAATACCTACAGACCATGTTGCAAGATAACCTCCCAGACGTTCTACCACGCATGCAGTCGCCTGTGGAACGATCTTAACACAGGATACTGCGATCAGCAGTGCTACAATAATTAAAATAATCAGTGCTACAATTACTCCTGGCATACGAAACTCCTCCCTAATTCAATTTTAAATACAGTATACTATCTGTTTTGTGCCTTTATTCATATTACTATATTTACTTTGAGATTACAACTAATCTTTTCAGATGAGGTTTTCATATCATTCCGATTTTGGTGTACAGCCTGACAGCAAGCGTCAGGTCTGCGAATGAGCAGACGTTTTCTTTCTTCGAATATACCTTACGATCACAACAACCGCTCCCACCAAAAACGGGAATACAAATGTGCCAAAGCGGTACAAAAGCGATGCCGATCCCGCCATGCCTGTCCCAACGATTCCGGCAAAAAGTGTCGTAAACACAAACTCTGTAGACCCAATTCCCGCCGGAGACGGAATCACCGCCGCCAGCATAACGGACAGTGACGTGATCGCAAGCACCTGCGACAGAGTCAATGCCGGATTTCCCTGAAACTGGACGCCTTTAAAAAGAAGATACGGGATTCCATACCAGAAACAGCATTTCAACAGACAAAGAAAGATCACGCCTGTGGTTGCTTTTTTATTTTTCAGTAAATGCTTCGAGGCATCCTCAAGCATCATGCACTGTCTTTTGATCTCCTCTTCCATTATTTCAAATCTTCCGTGAAATTTTTGATTTACGATATCCAGCAGCCGGAAGATCAGCCGGTGAAATTTCTGTGAACAGCAGAACAGGAACAGACCTATGGTGATCACAAGTGTGACCGCATATCCGCCCGCTAAAAGTCCCGCGTAATCCCCAAACCAGCTTTTCATAAATTCCCAGTTCATCGCAAAAAGAATCGCGGAAAACAACGCTATGCTTATTTTATGGAGTGCATACTGTATCATATACAGCCCAAATCCGCCGCCATATTCGATTCCCTGCTCCCCCAGATAAATGATTGCCGCGACACCGGAACCGCTCCCCAGCGTCGCCACCCGGTAAAAAGAACATAAAAATGCATTCGTAATACCATTTTTACATGCAAAAGACGACCGATACTGCTTTGCGAGCACGGTCGTGATTATGCCTTCTATGATCTGATATACCGCTGCCATCAGACAAATGCCAATGACAACGGCCGGTGATGTTTTCGTAAGCTGTTCTAAAATCGGTCCCGCCGAATCACGAAATGTATACACGATAATTCCGATGACCGCCAGTACCAGTCCCCATTTTAAAATCTGCTTCTGTACTTTACTGATAACAATCGCCCCTTATTTCTTTTTGAAGTTGGTGTATCCTTTTTGTTTATATGGATGCTCTTTCCAGAGTCTGTCTGCTGTTTCTTTCCATTCGCATGCATATGCCTCACATTTTCCACATAAATGTTTTACCGGCTCTGCCTCCTCAACATCTGTGGAGTGAGCACCTGTCTCATGTACCATGCGCTGTAAGATTTCAGGGTTCTCAAGCATTGGACATGGGCGCAGCATGTTATCGTTGAATGGCTGGTTATCTCTGTATGCCATGAATAACGGCTGTTTTAAGCACTCTAACAGTGATTTTTCACGGATATTTGCACCGGAGTAATGAATGAATACACATGGTTCCACATCGCCCTTCGGGTTAATATGGCAGTAGTTTCTTCCTCCTGCAATACATCCGCCTACAAACTCACCATCATTCTGGAAGTCCATAACAAAGATCTCTTTTCCACCTTCCATCGCACGAACCTCACGGATTCTGTGATAGATATATTCACGCTGTTCTTTGGTCGGCATCAGATCCGGAGCAGCCTTCATACCTACCGGCATCAGATGGAAATACCATGCAAACCGGCTTCCATGCTCGATCAGAAGATCAAAGAATTCGTCAGATGTAACAGCATCCATGTTTTTGCTAGTATAGCATACACTGTTTCCGAAAATCAATCCGTTCTCATGTAAAAGATCCATTGCATGAAGAACTTTATCATATACGCCCTCTCCACGGCGGAAATCGTTCGCATCCTCAAATCCCTCAAGACTGATGGATAAGGAAAGGTTTCCGACACGTTTCATATCATCGCAGAGTTTCTGGTCTACGAGTGTACCGTTTGTGTAACAGTGGAATGCACAGTCATTGTGTTTCTCGCAAAGTTTGATGATGTCTGCTTTACGGACTAACGGCTCTCCACCGGTCATCATGTAAAAATAAATGCCAAGTTCTTTTCCCTGTGTTACGATACTGTCAAGCTCATCAAAGGAAAGATTTAATTTATTACCGTACTCGGCTGCCCAGCATCCGGTACAGTGAAGGTTACATGCACTTGTCGGATCCATTAAGATCAGCCACGGGATATTACAGTCATGAACCTCTCTCATTTTACGGATGGTCTTTGTTCCATAAAATGCAGCCTGAAAACCAAGGTTTAATGCAGTCATTTTTGCAACATGCGGATCTGTCTCATCCAACAGACGATTGACATAGCGCATCCATTTGTGATCCGGATTCTGGATCATTTTTCTTACGCCATCATAAGCTTCTTTACGGAAGTTATCTCCCATAAATTTCTCGGTAAGATCTACGATCTGCAATAATCCTTTCTCACGATCCTTGTTCAGACTCTTCAGTGCAACATCGATTGCGACGCTGAATGCTTTTCTCTCTACTGTCAGTGCTAAATTTGCCATAACTCCGACCTCCGTTATTTTTTCACATTCTTTTACTTGAAGCAAGTATAAAAAAATTGCACTCTTTTTTAAATATGCAATGACTTTTCAATGTAGCCATCTAATATACAAATTTGCATTTTTGTCTATTTTTCGACTACACCGGGCAACATTTGCATAATATCCATGTGCCATCATGTAGTATTTATAACTACGTTGCATTATATCATTCCCATAAACTTTGTCAATCAACGATTACAGCCCATGAAAAGTGCCTCTTCGGGGCAGGGGCTGTAATCTCACAACAATATACACTACGGCGCATAGCTTGACAGCAAAGTATCAAGCTTGCGTCTGAACAGCAGCGCGATTATTACTTTTTTCTTAAATCTTAACTGCCATGCTTAACAGTTTTTTCCAAACTGGTTATAATAACGGTGGTTTATATCATGGAAAGGAGATTTTTTATCATGCCTGGATATGTTACCCATTATATATTCGGAAGAGAGGTTTATCATAACCTGAAAAACAATTCCTTAAAAAAGAATCTATATTATAACCGCGCTGCCTACGGTCTCGGGCTTCAGGGGCCTGATATTTTCTTTTATTATCTTCCTTCTTATGTGTTAGAAGGTCACAATATCGGTGCGCTTGCCCATGTCCGGGAGACTGGTACTTTTTTTCAGGGTCTGATTGAAAGCCGCAGCCAGTTTTCCTCCCGCACGGATCTTAATATTGCAGAAGCCTACCTGATGGGCTTTCTCGGACACTATACCTTAGATACGGTATGTCATCCATATATTTATGCCATGACACATTATAAGGATAAAAAAGAAAAGGCATATTTTTCAAGACATGCCTATCTGGAAACAGATATCGATACCGCACTGCTCGATTTAAAGCTGCACCGCCAGCCCTGCAATTTCCATACCGAGGACACGATCCGGCTGACACACCGCCAGAAACATGTTATTGCAAGTATGCTCTATTATGCCTACCGCTATGCCTTTCCGGATGTCAAATTCCGCAAATATACCATGTACCTTGCTATTTTTTCCATGCAGCTTGGTCTCTGGCTGATGCACGATGATTCCGGGAAAAAGAAATCTGTTGTCCGGCTGACGGAACGGATCTGCCTTGGATATCCGCTTTTTTCTCCGCTGATCCCGAGTGATACCCTGTTTTTCCGTACAGATCCGTTTAATTTAAGACATGCCGAATGGAAAAATCCGTGGGATTCTTCCATTACTTCCCACGAGAGTTTCTTTGAACTGTATGATAAATCCAAAAATCTGTATCTGTCTCGGATCCATTCGCTGTATGCTGCACTTCATGCGGGTGCAAATGTTGCCAAACAGGATGCTGCTATACAGGTTTTTTTACAGGAATATGGAAATCTTTCGTTTCACAGCGGGTTAAGTTCTACGATCCCAAGTTAATCGGCCAGATAATGTCTGATCAATTTCCCAGAGCAAAAGGTGGCTTTTCGTTTTTGACATTCAGATTCCACGCACCAATAAAAATACCGCACAGATTTGCGCGGTATTTTTTATTTCTGTATTTTGTTTTTGTATTTTACTTCTGATAACAGACCAACAGGCTGTTTGCAAAGTGTACCTTCCAGTGTTTATTTATCACTTCCGCCAAAGAAGTCACGGATCTGTCCCTCAATGATTTTCATCAGTCTGGTGCGCGCCTCAAGGCTTGCCCACGCAATATGAGGGGTAATGATCAGACGGTTGCTGTCCTTGATCCGTTTCAATGGATTTTCTGCACTCATCGGTTCTACGGTAAGTACGTCAAGTCCGGCTCCTGCGATTGTTTTATTTTCCAACGCATCTGCAAGATCTCTTTCCACAACGATCGGTCCTCTGCCGAGGTTTAAAAAGATGGCAGACGGTTTCATCTTAGAAAATGCCTCTGCATTCATCAGCCCTTCTGTCTGCTCTGTCAGCGGCGCATGTACGGACACGATATCTGATTTTGCAAGCAGCTCATCAAACTCCACACGCTCATAACCCGGCTGGTCATTTTTCCCTGTTGTGGAATAGTAGATCACATGGCAGCCAAACATTTTGGCAATGTCCGCAACTCTTCGTCCGATCGCTCCAAGCCCAATAATTCCCCATGTCTTACCATTCAGATCATGGAATACATTATCAAAATGTGTAAATGTGATATCTCCAACGTATTTTTCTGATTTGACATAGTCATCATAGTATCTTAATTTTTCCCAGAGATAGAATAACAGGGCAAATGTGTGCTGTGCCACCGTCTCCGTGGAATATCCGGCAACATTTCTCCATGCAATGCCATGTGCATCCAGATATGCTTTGTCCAGATTGTTCGTTCCGGTCGCAGTTACACAGACCAGTTTCAGGTGCTCTGCTTCGCCGATCGATGTCTCGTTGATCTGTACTTTATTCACGATCACCACATCGGCATCTTTTGTGCGTTCTCTTGCCTCTTCCGTTGTGGAAAATCCATATTTTATAACTGTTCCAAGTTTGTCGTACCCGGAGAGATCAATGTCTTCCCCGATTGTTTTTGCATCCAGAAATACAATGTTCATCTTTTTTCTCCTTTGCATTATTTATTCAAATAGGCGCGAAGGGCGTCCGTCTGTTCTGTGGCAATACGATAGCCTTCATCATAAAGTCTGCGCAATTTTATGGTATCCGTCTCCGTCCTGCCAACTCCATAGGTCGACTCCGGTGCGATCACAAATACTTTTTCCTCTTTCTCTAACTGCATCAGTTTTTCCATGGAAGCATTGTAGCGCTCCGCACGAAGTTTCATATCCTCCACGATCTTTGGATAACGCTGATAAAGACGGTTCATAACGCCTGACGCCTTTTCCTGTGTCTTTACATACCCGCGTTCCCTTGTCAGAACGACAACCAGTTTCTCACATCCCATTTCCATGGCATGCTCATAAGGAACCGAATCTGCAAGTCCGCCGTCCAGATAATAATGTCTGCCGATCTTTACCGGCTGGAAAAGAATCGGAAGTGAACAGGTTGCGATCAGCAGATCTCTCATCTCTTTCCCACGCGGAACTTCCATGTATTCTGCTTTTCCTGTATGAATATTTGTGACTGCCGCTTCAATCTCTCCCGGAAAACGTGCCAGAGCATCATAATCAAGTGGAAGAAGCTCATTCGGTACTTCTTCAAACACAAACTTCGTATTGTAATACGCATGTTCTTTGCGGTTTAGCAGATGGCGCATACCCATATATCGCTTATCCGCCATATATTTTTCCATCAGTTCCAGATTACGTCCTTTCTGCCCGGAAAGATACGACAATCCATATGCCATTCCAGCGGAAACACCGATGTAATAATCCGGCATGATATTTTCTTCCAGAAATTTATCCATTACTCCACAGGAAAAAACCGTGCGGTTTGCCCCGCCTTCAAATACCATTCCAAGTTTCATTTCTCTTGATCTCCATTCATCTGCGGCATAGCACTGCTCTCCGTCACATAAAGTGTAACACCCTTGATTTCCTTTACCATAACGATCATTCCCGGCTCGAAGGTCTTTTCATCATCCACCGAGCGGGCGGTCCATTCCAGACCATTCATAACTGCGGTTCCGGTTCCCCTGATATTATCTATCTGCTCGGTGACACAGACATTTTTCCCAACTGCTTCCTCGTAATTTGTCTTGACCAGATGTGGTTTTAAATATTTCAGGGCCCAGGGTCTTGTAAAATAAAGCAGTACAAATGACACTGCTGCAAACACGATGATCTGTCCTGTGATTCCCATTCCAAATGCCGCACAGATCAGTCCTGCAAGACTTCCTCCTGCCAGCCAGATCGATGTCAGACCAACGGTAGCGATCTCCAATACCACAAAGAAAATGATCAATGCCAACCAAACTATTATCTCCATAATCTTCTCCCTCCTGTCGTAATATTTCTGCTGTTTCTATAGTAGTATAACGCAAATAAATTTTCAATGCCATGGTTAATTATCTACGCTTTTCGACCGAAACATATAACAGATGATTTTTAAGGAGGTCTTTCTTATGGCCAATACCGCTTATGTCGGAGCCGGAACCACACTTGGTACATCCTATTATACGCGTCGTTTTTATGCATCAAATGCGGATGCACGTACCACCACATCACGCAGTAATCTGTCCAATTCCACCCTCACGGGTGCCGATTCGCATGCGCTGCGCCGTGCGATACGTTCCCTTGGTTCATTCACATATGATGACGATAATGAAACAAATATAAAGAACAATGTTTCAGCATTTATCAGCACTTATAATAATATGATAAACTCTTCCGGTGCATCAGATGACCGGACAATGAAAAATACACAGAAAAGTCTGAAAAATCTGACTGCCGAATATGAGAGTCAGCTTGATAAGATCGGTATCACCGTAAAAGATAACGGCACACTTGAATCACGCAGTTCTCTTTTTAGTTCAGCCGACATTTCAAAATTTGAATCTCTGTTTTCTGCAGATTCAGAATACATGCAGCGTGTCAATTCCTATGCCAGACGTTTTGAAAACAGGAGCAGCATTCTGACACAGATCGAATACAATGACGCATTGGCAAAACGCAATGCCAAAAAACAGGCGTCCTCGTCTGTTCCTGACGGTACAACCGGCACGACCGACTCTGCTGATACCGGTTCTACCTCAGTGAATGCACTTAATATTGCATCTGTTACACCGGTGACTGCTGATTTAAACACACTGCTCAATACCGGAATCGGCAAAAATGTAAATGTTATTTTATAATTGGGGGAAAACTATTTCCACTGCATATTTACTTTCAACGCATTTCCATTGACCCTGATGTCCGCATAACTGCCGCAGACAAGCGGCATCATCGGTGGGATATGTCCGATATCCGCATCCATAATGACCGGTACCTGATACCCTGCAAGCAGGTCTGTAACTGCATGGTACTGGTCTAATCCCATCATCTCCTGTCCGAACACTGCCGGTCTTCCGATCAGAAAGCCTTTTACATGTGAAAACCAGCCTGCATGTTTCATCTGCCAGACCGCCCTGCGGATAGACATCACGTTCAGATCACAGGACTCTAAAAACCAGATGATTCCATCATCCTGATACTTTTCCGTAAATTCCTGTACTTTATCAAACTCTGTTCCCAGCAGGTTGACCAGACAGTCTATACAGCCGCCAAGCAGCCTTCCCTGCATGGTGATTTCTTCCTGTAATTCTTCTGCCGGCTGTACCAATGGTTTGGACTGTACATTATTTTTCTGTTTTTGGGGCAGAAATACCATAAGCTTTTTCGCCTCTGTCACATTGTATGGTTCCAGAGGATGTTCCTCATCTTTTTTTCCTTCTTTTTCCCACAACGCATAACCATCTATACTGCTTTTTTCTCCTCGCAGAAGATGATAGGCATCCCAAAGGCTCTCATGCCACGGTTCCATGCCAAATGCAGCCGCACATGGCCCATATACAGATGCCGTATCACACAGCGTTGCAAGCAGGAATGTCATATTGGTATTATCTGAAAATCCCATATACCACTTTGGTTTTGCAGCCCTGATCCTGTCAAAATCTACTTTGTCTAAGATTTCACACATCAGTTCACCGCCGCCACAGGAGATCAGAATGTCATTTTTATCGCTGCAATAATATTCTGTCAGCTCCGCCCCGCATGCTTCCGGAGTGCTGCTGATGCCGATTCCTTCCGACGCATAACAATTTGGTCCAAGTTCTAATCCATGTCCCATTGCGGTAAATTTCTTCTGTGCATTTAAAAATGCTGTATGGTATGGCTCTATACTGCATCCAAAGGATGGCGCCACAAAACCGATCGCTCCGTTTTCCGGTAAAAATTCTGGATATTTCATATCGTTATCGTTTCCTCCAATGTTTCTTTTTCTCAGTTTACACCGTCAAAAAAACGGTTGCAATCTTTTTTCGTTTTGCTATAATAATTAGTAGTTATTTCATTACGGGCAGACATAGTACATCGGTAGTATATCAGCTTCCCAAGCTGAGGAGGCGGGTTCGATTCCCGTTGTCTGCTCTCTTTTATTTTTCATAGAAGTTCTTATTTTCCCCTGAGATACATTGATAATTTAATATATTTACCAAGGGAGCTGTTAGACGGTTCTTGCCATCCGTTCCGAGACCTTGCGGAAGGGGGACAAGCTATGGTTACATACTCAGACTTATTTACCTTTGTCATCATGCTTTGTGCAATCATTACGCTTGTTAGAGATAATAAGCGCAAAAAATAACCGTCCACTCCCCGGCTAAAGGTTGGACGGTTATTCTATAACTTAAAACATAACGCCGGAGCGGATAGCTTGCACCTATCCGACCAGCTCCCTTGTTAAGTATATTATATGCATTGAATGCGAAAAAAACAACCCCTATTTCTTTTACAAACTCTTATACGCCTGCACAATTTTCTCCAGATCCTCCGCAAGCCCCTCTTTTGACAATACCCGCTTCGCCTGCATGCCGTAGCTTATCGCCGCCTGTACATTCTCCAGACGGTCATCAAAAAACAGACATTCAGATGGATTTAACTCATATTTCTCACAGATTGCCACATAAATCGCCTGATCCGGTTTTGCTTTGTGCACCATATAGGACACGATCAGTCCGTCAATATCCTTCATGAAATCCGCGTATTCTGTATGCTTTTTAAATAATTCTTCCGAATAGTTTGATAGCAGATATATCCCATATCCCTGGATTTTCAATTTATGTACAAGATCCCATACCGCAGGTCTTGCTACAGGCATATACTCTCCATGTCCGATAAACCAGCGGATCACCTTTTCATCTTCCGGATATTTTCTGCAATAACGCTCAATGATCTCCTGCTGCGGGACGGTTCCCAGATCAAGCAGTCCCCACAATCCTTCCGGATCATCAAACATTTCCGTTCCAATGCGTACTGCTTCCGTTTCTGTAAGACCATAATCCATCAGCATATATTTCCACCGGTAGGAGAGTAAAACATCCCCCACATCAAAAATAATATTTTTTATCTGTTCCATAATCTTCCTCGTTTCTATCCTTTTAGAGACAATGCACAGTCACATGAGTTCCATCTTCAGACTCTCGTTTTTAAATTTCGACTGATTCTAACACAGAACGGACTCCAATGTCAAAAATACCGCATCTGTCCATTGCAAAACAGATGCGGCAGCCGTCTTATACCTGATTTCCCACAATTTTATAATAGCTTTTTGAGGTGATCGCAAAAACCGCCAGATAGATCAGTCCAAATACCAGCACTGTGCCTGCTAAGCACCATGCAAACAGGGTTCCGTTATACAAAGCCACCAGTGCAAGCAGTTTTTTCAGCATCGGATATGCTGCTGCAAGATGACATGCTGCCGTGACGAGCGGCAGGAAAAATACCGTGCGCACCTGGGAAAGGATCGAGGCCTTTACCTCTGCGTTGCTCATTCCGACTTTCTCCATGATGGCAAACCGTTCTTTGTCTTCATAACCTTCGGATATCTGCTTGTAATAAATAATAAGTACCGTGATCATCAAAAACATGCTTCCCAAAAACAGTCCAAGGAAAAACAAACCGCCATTGCTTGACTCATAATCTATGCGGCCCTCCGCTCTTGACACTACGTTACAATCCAGCCGCATGATCCGTGGATTTGTCTCATCATTCTGCCATTCATTGAGGCGCTCCCGCACAGCATTTGCGCAGGCAATTTTTTCTTCCCCTGACCCACTCATATCAAAGTTCATCACATAGGTAAGGTCAACTTTTCGATCTTCCCCATAGGCAGCCGTCTCCATATCTGATAACTGCTGACGCATCTTTTCTAATGCAGTTTCATCTTTTACAATTACGATTACGGTACCTCCCACTAATTCCGTCATTGCATCTTTCCCCGGAATTTTCATGGTCTGTTCCACCGGATACTCATCATCACCAATCACAATGCTTTCCTGCTCATACACAGGATCTGCCATTATTGCCACGCTTCCATCTGAAATATCCGGGATTGATTCCTGCATATATTCCTCAAATCCCTGTTTTGTCATAACTTCAAGCATATACATATTGGAAAAATCCATATTAGAACGATCCAGCGCCATAACCTTATTTTGGGACATCATCACTGCTGCTCCCGCATAGATTCCTTTTTGTCTGCCTGTTATCACTCTGCCATTTTCTTTTATCACATTTTCTATCTCATCTGTCATCCGGTCGAATGTCCCTGTATCCTGCTGACCATCCGGGTCATAAAACAGTATTTCAATCTCTGCCGGATACTGCGTTTTCAACTCATCTTCAAGCCCGGCGTACATGCATACTGTCACAGAGATCACAACCAGTACCATTGTTGATAAAATACAGATATTTGCAAGACCCACGGCATTCTGTTTCATCCGGTAGATCATACCGGAAACCGTTGTAAAATGTCTGGTCTGATAGTAATAACGTTTGTTTTTCCGAAGCAATTTTAAAAATGCGATACTGCCGGCATTAAACAGCCAGTAGGTTCCGATAATAACCAGCATGACTGCAACAAAAAACAGAGTGATCGCCTTTACCGGGTTATCCACCGTGATTGCCATATAATAACCGGTCGCAATACAAACTACACCAAGCACCGCCTGCAGAATTTTAGTTTTCGGCTCGCGTTCTCCCGTACTTCCGCTATGCAGTAATTCCACCGGATTTGAAAGCCTGATCTGCATCAGATTGTAAAGAAGAATACATACATAAATGCTGCCAAAAAGTTCTGCAGTATGAAGGCATCCCCATCCTGAAATGTAAAACGAAATTGCTGCTTCCAGTCCGGTCAGCCGGTACAAAAACATGGTCAGTAATTTCTGGAATACGATACCAACGACCAATCCGCCGCCAACTGCGATCAGAAAAGAAAAAACTGTTTCCCATGCCATGATTTTGGCAATATGGATTTTTTCCATACCAAGAATGTTATAGATTCCAAGTTCTTTTTTTCTGCGCTTCATAATAAAACTGTTCGTATAAAATAAAAAGATACTGACAAACACGCCTACAACGATCACTCCAAAATAAAGCACCATCTGGACACTGGTTCCTCCACGCATCTTTGAAAGGCCTTCATTGCCCTGGATCGCACACATCGTATAAAACATCATGGCTGACAACATCCCCGCGATCAAATACGGCAGATAAAACTGTCTGCTGTTTTTTAAGTTGCTCCATGCAAGTTTCAGATAAAGTTTATTCATGACGCTCACCACCTGTCGTTAAAATAGTGAGTGTGTCGGATATTTTCGCATAAAGTTCCTCGGTACTCATATCTCCGCGGTACAGCTGATGGAATACTTCTCCATCTTTGATAAACAGCACCCGTCTCGCATGACTTGCCGCCTTGATACTGTGTGTTACCATAAGGATCGTCTGTCCGTCCTCATTGATCTGGTTAAACAGTGACAGTATACTGTCAGTCGCTTTCGAATCAAGTGCCCCGGTCGGTTCATCCGCTAAGATCAGCTGTGGATTTGTAATAAGTGCACGCGCCACCGCCACACGCTGTTTTTGACCACCGGAAATTTCATATGGATATTTTTCCAAAAGCTCCTCAATTCCAAGTTTTTTTGCAAGTGGATATACCTTCGGCTCCATCTGCTCTGGTTTTTCACCGGCAAGTACAAGCGGGAGCAGGATATTGTCCTTTAAGCAAAACTGGTCTAATAAATTAAAATCCTGAAAAACAAATCCGAGATGATCGCGTCTAAATGCAGAGATCTCTTTTTCCCGAAGTGTCACGATATTTTTCCCGTTTAAAAGGACTTCTCCCGCAGTCGGCTTATCCAACGCTGCAAGAATATTAAGAAGCGTCGTTTTTCCGGAGCCGGACTCTCCCATGATTGCCACATACTCGCCTTCCTCCACAGAAAAATTCATGGATTTTAATGCCTCTACCGGGTTTCCTCCAAACCGCGTGGTATATATTTTCTTTAAATTGTTTACTTCTAACAGTGCCATATCAGGTTCCTTCCCGTCTTTTCTATTTTCATATTTTTTGTTGCTGCATACATCGTTTTTACCGCAGCAATTTTATTTCACTTCCTCAAGGACTGTAACAAGTATAACAAAAGAGGGAAATGTAAGCCATCGAACCAGCTTACATTTCCCTGCTGTATCTTACATTATTGTAAGATTGCATTTTCTCCATAACATTTTTCTGACCTGCAATAACCTCTTTAACCAATTTTTACGACCGTTCCCACTCCTTCTTCGGAGGTAATGGAAAATGTATGACCTAGTTTCTTTAAAATACGGCTGCACAAATACAACCCGATTCCGCTCGAATGCTGTCCCTCATGTCCATTGCAGCCGGTATATCCCATCTCGCAGATACGCGGCAAATCCTCTGCCCGAATCCCGATTCCGGTATCCTCAATGACAATGCGAACTGATTTCATGCTGCCATTTTTCTCCCCGGCTTCTTCTCTATGGGATGTTTTCTGCAATGGCTCTGACATGGTTCCATCCCCATCCTCCAGATATATCTTAATGCCGCCTGTTTTCGTATATTTGACCGCATTTGATATCACCTGTTCCATGACAAATGAGAGCCATTTTTTATCGGTAATTACAACTGCATTCACCGGTTCATAGTCCAGACTGATCTTTTTTGCAATAAACTGCCTGGCGTATTTTTTCACGGATGTCCGTATAATCTCATCTAAATTGGTCTCCTCAAATACAAAGTCCGTCGTTTCCGAATCAAGACGCTGATACTGCAATGCCATCTCCACATACTGTTCAATACCAAACAATTCGGAAAGTTCCTCTGTCATCTGCCCCTCATCATTTTTCTTCTGAAGCAGAAGACGCAGAGCTGCAATCGGAGTCTTGACCTGATGCACCCACATAGCATAATATTCCTGCATATTTTTCTGTCTTATGGCTGCCTGGCTCTGTACTCCTGTATATCCATCTGATAATATACGAAGCAGTTTCTGGTACTCATTTTCCAGCAGATCTGTATTTTCCGGCATCCCATCCGTGGAGAGCAGAATGGAATGCTCTAATTCCTTTACTTTCTGATAATGCCTGTAATATCTTATCGCATCAAGAGCCATAAGTATCAGCAGCAAAAACAGTGAAATAAACATCCCATAACCAATTTCTGCGAATGGTATTTTATTGAGCATCATCGTGATGATCATAATCATTTCACATACAATGACAATGCATAACCATACACCAATTCTCTTTATATAAGAAATAACTCCACTCATCCGATCTGATACCCAATTCCTTTTCTCGTTACAATGAAATCACAAAGCCCCACAGATTCCAGCTTTTTCCGTAAACGGTTTACATTGACGGAAAGCGTATTTTCATCCACAAAACTGTCACTTTCCCACAATTTTACCATCAGCGTATCTCTTGACACAACTTTTTGTTTATTCTCCATAAGTACCTGCAGAATCTTAAATTCATTTTTTGTCAGTTCGATTTTTTCCTGCTCATAAAACAGTGCCGCTTCTGTCAGATTCAGCATTGCACCCTTATGCTCTAAAACAGCACTTTGTCCTCCGCTAAAATCATACGTTCTACGAAGCATTGCCTGCACTTTCGCAGTCAGCACTTCAAGATCAAATGGTTTTGCAATAAAATCATCCCCACCCATGCTGACTGCCATCACGATATTCATATTATCCGATGCGGATGATAAAAAAATAACAGGCACTTTTGATACTTTGCGGATCTCACTGCACCAGTGGTAGCCATTGAAAAAAGGAAGTTTCACATCCATCAGTACAAGCTGCGGATCAAATGCCGCAAACGTACCAGTCACGTTAGAAAAATCTTCGGCACAGCATACCTCATAATTCCAGCTTTCCAGATGGGTTTTGACACTCCGTGCTATACTCTCATCATCTTCTACGATCAAAATCCGGTACATGTTATTTACCACAACTCTGCCAGCTCATAGATAAGCTTCTCTGTCTTCTCCCAGCCTAGACAAGGATCGGTAATAGATTTTCCATAGCAGTGTTCCCCTACTTTCTGGTTTCCGTCCTCGATGTAACTCTCGATCATCAGTCCCTTGACCAGTTTATGAATATCGGCTGACATCTTACAGCTATGCAGCACGTCCTTGCTGATTCTGATCTGTTCCTCAAATTTCTTGCCGGAATTGGAATGGTTTGCATCCACAATAACCGCAGGGTTTGCCAGTGGATTACTTGAGGAATTAGCATCTTCATAGTGCTCTAACAAATTCTGCAGATCCTCGTAATGATAGTTTGGAATATTTCTTCCAAACTTATCCACATAACCCCTTAAAATTGCATGTGTGTACGGATTTCCCTGTGTTTTCACTTCCCATCCGCGGTATAAAAATGTATGGCTGTTCTGTGCAGCAATAATAGAATTCATCATAACTGCAATATCACCACCTGTCGGGTTTTTCATACCTGCCGGAATACCAACACCGCTCGCTGTCAGTCTGTGCTGCTGATTTTCCACAGAACGTGCACCTATCGCTACATAAGATAGCAGATCTGACAGATATCTGTGATTTTCCGGGTATAACATCTCATCCGCACAGGTAAATCCGGTCTCCTCCACTGCACGTTTATGCATCTGGCGGATGGCTATGATTCCTTTTAACATATCTGTTTCTTTTTCCGGGTCCGGCTGATGCAGCATACCCTTGTAGCCGATTCCGATCGTTCTAGGCTTGTTGGTATAGATACGCGGAATCATAAAAATTTTATCTGAAACTTTATCCTGAACCTTGCGTAATCTCGAAATGTAATCAATTACCGCATCCTCGTTATCTGCGGAACATGGTCCGATCACTAAAATCAGCTTGTCTTCTTTTCCCTCAAAAATAGCGCGGATCTCATCATCACGCTCTGCTTTCGTTGCAACGACCTGTGCACTTACCGGATACTCCTCCTTTAATTCTGCCGGTGTCGGAAGTTTCCGTAAGAACTCCATTTCCATTTCCATTTTGTCCTCCGTTTCTGCGCTGTTTTATCAGTTATTCACATCATCCTGTATAAGACTTTTTGTTCTCTGTGCGCTGACATTTTCTTTTATTCATGGCAATAGATCTGCCTGTAAAACATTTAATCTGTTGTTTTCATAATGCATTTTCTTTTTCACTTTAAAGCATTGCAGTATGAATTTCCTTTAAATAATACTTTGTTCTTTCTGATATGTCAATCCCTTTTGAAGAATTTCATCCGTCATGACAGCTATGCAGATGCCTTTCAATAATAGAAAAAACAGGTATCTCATTTTGAAATACCTGTCTTAAAGTCATAGCAGTCTTTTAGTAAAATACATGATTTCCAATTACAACACCTGCGCGCCCGGAACTTGCTCTTGAAAAACAAGTTGCTCCGCCGGTATTGTCTGCACCGCTTAACGCCTGCTGTGCAGCCTGTACGCAGCTGCCCTTCGGTCCATTTGCTGCGATGCCTGCAACCATTCCCTGACCTGCCGGCGGGAACTGCCCGCTCTGATAGATAACACCTGAAATGCTGGATGGATATGCACCGGAGCGAAGTCTGTTCATAACGACTGCTCCAACTGCAAGCTGTCCTTCATAACATTCACTTCCCGCCTCACACTGAATCAGTGCGGCAAGCAGTGTAACATCATCATAAGATGCGGATACTGCCGCATTCTGTACCGTAGATGCCTCTGTAGTCTGCGCAGCCTGTGCTGCCTTTGCAGCTGCCTCTTCCTCAGCTTTTTTTGCCAATGCAGCCTTTTCTTCCTCTATTGTAACTGCCTCGCCAAGCGCAAGCTCTGTCGTAACATAATCTGCGCTGACATATGCAGTCTGTCCTTTATATTTTACAGCAACCCATCCGTCTTCTGTCTCGGCATCTGTATCAACCGTCAATGTTGTTCCTTCAGAAACTGCAGAAATCACCGACGCATCCTCCGATGCTGCATTTCTGACACGAAGTCCATTCGTATTGACCTGTGCCTCCGTCTCAACGTTCTCCTGTGCATAAGCAAGTGCGTCCTCACCGGATACACAATAATCATTGTTTACATATCCGTCTACATCTCCGGATACCACATGAGTCCATGTGTCTCCGCTCTCAACAACATCTGCCACATCACCTTTATATAATTTCCCGATAATTTCTGCGTCTGCATCACCAGATGCCCTGACATATAAAAATTCATTGACGTCTGCCATCAGGCGGTTCTGCCACTCGGTCTCTTCTGTATTCTCCGTCTTTTCTGTATTTCCGGTATCCTCTGTATTTCCGGTATTTTCCGTATCCCCGGCATTCTCTGTATTCCCGGTGTTTTCCGTATTTCCGGCATCCTCTGTATTCCCGGTGTTTTCCGTATTTCCGGCATCCTCTGTACTATCGGTATTTTCTGCATTCCCGATATTTTCTACATCAGTTGTATTTTCCTCAACTGTTTCCTGTTTATCTTCTGTGACACCGGTATCCTGTGTCGTACCATCTTCCTGCGGATCAGCCTGTGTAGAATTCCCGACAGATACTGCTTCGTCCTGTGCTACAGATACTTCTTCCACTGCCTCTGCATCCTCTGCCACCTGTGCCTCTTCATCTGCTGAAGCAACAAGTATAGTCTGGGAGTGTTCCACTCCTGCTGCTGCCATCTCCACGGCATCTGTACTTACCTGATTTAACTGTGCAACAACACCTGCTGTCCCATTTGTAGCTAAGTCCGTCCTTGTGTCTGCTACAACCGCTACTGCCTCTGCTGAAACTGTATTGGCTGCATCTGCAACCGCGCACATCATGACCATAGAACCTGCAAGCATGATCCCGCTGATTGCTCTTTTTCTTAAACTCATAGAAAACCTCCATCAGTGTTTACCATCTTATATAAATAGTATTACACCTTTGTTTCGTTTTATTCATCTTTGTTACAATTGTTACGGATTTGTTACAATGAGGATTATAGCAAAGCATCTTTAAAATGTCAAGCATTTGGCGTTTTCTTCCTATTCAGGAAAAAACCTCCTCTATGACATCGTTGATCACTGTCACAGACTTCTCACTCTGCTCCCCTTCCTTTACATCTGGCTGCATCAAAGTCTGACACACATTTTTCTTTTCCTTCTGCAGAATTTCACCAGTTCTCCTTTCTCCCCTGCTTTCTTTTTCTATCTGCTGTAACCTTTTTTCCATTTCCCTGTTCATCAAAAGATTTGTTCGCTCTGTTTTTTTTATCCTGTGTAATACATAAATCAGAAGGATCAGCATCACAACGCTGCTTCCCACAGAAACCCATTCCGCATATTCTGCCACAAAGATTCCTATCTGTTCCATGTATGCCACCTCTCTTTTCCGGGACTCATCAATAGTTTTATACGTTGTCCCTTTTTCTTATTAATTATAGAAAGAACAGGACCATTTGAAAAGGTCTTAAGACCGTGTTTTGACCGCAACTTCCGACATTTTTCCCTTTTCATTCCTGGCTTTTTAGCAATTCTCTTTCTCCCCGTTTTCCATTTTATAAGTCTTTTCTTGACTTTTATGCATAAGGGTATTATAAATAGGGAAGTGCAAAATGTTACAGGAAAGGGATTATTCTATGAAAAAAATCGTAATGACCGGGGGCGGTACTGCGGGGCATGTCACACCGAACATCGCATTGATGCCAGCCCTGCGAAATGAAGGTTTTGAAATTTCCTATATAGGCTCCTATGAGGGAATTGAAAAGCGGCTGATCGAGGAACAGGGTGTTCCTTACTATGGCATTTCTTCTGGAAAATTAAGACGTTACTTTGATCCTAAGAATTTTTCAGATCCATTTAAAGTATTAAAAGGATATGCGCAGTCGATCCGGCTGTTAAAAAAAATAAAACCGGATGTTGTTTTTTCCAAGGGAGGATTTGTCTCTGTTCCGGTTGTTTTAGCTGCAAAACACTGTAAAGTTCCTGCCATTATACATGAGTCTGATCTGACTCCGGGACTTGCAAACAAACTTGCCATTCCAAGTGCCACAAAAGTTTGCTGTAATTTTCCCGAAACACTTTCTTATCTTCCGAAAGAAAAAGCCGTACTGACCGGCTCCCCAATTCGTCAGGAACTTTTAACAGGAAATGCCGACTTTGCTTTTTCACTCTGTCATTTTAAAGATCACAGTAAACAGACAATCCTGATTGTTGGCGGAAGCTCTGGTTCCCGTGTGATAAACACCGTAATCCGTGGTCTGCTTCCTGAACTTTTGAAAAATTACAATGTAATTCATCTCTGTGGCAAAGGCAATCTGGATGAGACATTAACCGAGACGAATGGATATGCCCAGTTTGAATATGCCAACAAAGAGCTTTCCGATATGTTTGCGCTTGCAGACCTTGTTATTTCCCGCGCGGGTGCAAATGCGATCTGTGAACTTCTGGCATTACGCAAGCCTAATATTTTAATTCCTCTTTCCGCAGCTGCCAGCCGTGGAGATCAGATCCTGAATGCAAATTCATTTCGTTCCCAGGGATTTAGTTATGTGTTAGAGGAAGAAGATCTGTCAAATACAACACTTCTTGAAGCAATTGAACATGTCTTCCACAAAAAGGAAACATATATTGAGGCAATGGAAAACAGCAACAGCCGCAATTCCATTGATACGATCATCGGACTTATTTTAGAAGCATCTAAAAAATGATTTTTAATATAAGAGGAACGGATATATTTTTCTATATGTCTGTTCCTCTTTCGTTTTATAACCATGTTAAAAATTATTTTCCACAAAGTCTTTCTACATCTTTAAAGAATCTCTGATCTCTGCCATCTCTTCCGGCGTAAACTCTTCATGATTCCAGATCAGAATATCGTTATTTTTTGCATTCTTATAACGAGGGATCAGGTGCATGTGAAAATGAAATACTGTCTGCCCCGCAATTTCATGATTATTCTGTACAATATTAAATCCATCGCACTTTAAAACATCAGTCATATGTTTTGCAAGCTTTTTTGCAAGCTGCATTGCATGCCCCGCAGTTTTTTCATCAATTTCATAAATGTCCGCATAATGTTCTTTGGGCAGAATCAGTGCATGTCCTTTTGACGCCGGACTCGCATCCAGAATTACTTTGAACTCATCATCTTCATAAATCGTATTGGATGGAATCTCACCTCCAATAATTTTACAAAAAATACAATTCGCGTCTCTCATATTATCTATTATCCTCCATTTCCGTGCATCTGCACTTCCTTTTATTTGCTTATCCGGCATATTTGCTACGGTATCCTGCAGATTTTCTACATCAATGCGCAAAGTTAAACATAGTATCTAACATACGCAGGATTTTAAAATTTCCTTTGGCTGTCATTTCTCCCGTCATAAACGCTCTCTGAAATGTCATCCGTCCATCTGCAATGCTGTCCATGACTTCCGGTTTTAATTTCGCATAAACATCAATATTTTCTTCCTGACCATAGTGGAGCGTAAGCTCGCCTTCATTTACTTCCAGAAACAATGGTTTTTTTCTGCCTTCTATAATAAACAGATATCTTGCCCTGAAATCAGGCTGCGGTGTAAACTGCGCGCGGAACGTTTCAATGTAAGCCTCTTCATCCTCTTTTTCAGACTTACCAAGCATTCCCTTAAACATCGTCGCAAGTTCTTCAATGTCTTCCTTCTGTTTTTTCACATAAGTGTCATCTGACACATACTTTGACAACTGCTCGCTCTCCTGCGGTGTAAGTTCCAATTGTGGAGTTCTTAATATCGTCTGCTTTACCGCCTGATTACTGGTTGGAAGACATTTTACTTTCTGCGAGATTGTCCGGTAAAGGTTTTCCGCTTTCTTCTCAATCAGAACCGTATAATCTTTATTCATCTCAAAACTGACAAGGTCCTCTACATAACCACAAAGTCCCGGACATAGCTGTCCACCTAAAATCTCCCATGCGCTCTGCAATGTCAGTTCGCCTTCTCTTTCTCCATATGTCGTAGACATGACAATCGGCTGCATATAAGTCGTTTTTATTTTTTCTTTATCACCATACAGCCAGCAGGCATCCAGAAACTGCTGCATGCAGCCGCCTATTCCAAGCCACTCAATGGTCGTTGCAAGAATGATACCATCTGCATCCTTCATCGTCTGCGGAAGTGTTGCAATCTCATTTTTATGCTCATAAATATTAATACGTTCCACTGTCACGCGAAGTTCCTGTAATACTTCTTCCATTTTATTCAACACATATAATGTAGGATCGTCTAACAATCCCCGTCCACCATAATAAATGTTTACTTTCATATTCTACCTCTTCCTGCATGTTCACCAAATACTGTTTTCAGTATATAAACTTTTATTCTTATAATCAACAATTTTCCACTTTTTTGTGGTATAAAATCATCGCTGCAAGAAATCCGGTAAGAATTCCTCCGATATGGCACCAATTATCAATTCCAATTGTGGAAAAACCATAGTACAGACTCAGTACCGCCATAAGAATCATTCCTTTTACCGTTAAACCTTCAAATCTGCCCCGGTGTCTTATCACTACCCAGATCAAACCGCCGATCGTGCCAAACACAGCGCCTGACGCTCCTGCAGATACTGCAAAATCTCCGCTGTATAACATCATAAAATAGGATAATAATCCACCACCAATTCCTGACAATATATATATTACAAACAACTTAAAATGACCAACTGCCCTCTCCAGTCTCGATCCAACGCAGCAGAATATTACCATATTATTTACCAGATGCGGCAGTCCAAAATGGATAAACATCGCTGTCAATATCCGCCACCACTGATGATTGATCTGTATAAATTCCGGATACATGCCACCATGAGATGCAATATAAAATGGATCCTGCGTATCTCCCAGAATTTCCAGTATCAGATAAACGATCACATTTACAGCTGCAATTGCTATCGTTGTATAGGAAAGTCCCTTCAGACGAAAACCCTGATTTGTACTTCCGGTACTTTTTGATTCGGCTCTGCAATTCTCCAGTGCATTTTTAAGTCCCCAGAAATCTCCCGGCTGATTTTCATAAATGATCAGTCTGCCCTGCTTCGTTTCATACCCCCAGATATTTTTTTGTATACTGCATAACTGATGCATCCGATCCGTATTACTGCCAACCAGCAGTGTAAGTACTTCCACATGATAAACCGGATAACCTTCCGGAAAATCCGCAAGTCTTCCCTGTGGATGATAAAACAGATCCATCACACGCTCCTGCATAATCTGATGCTGTTCTACCGTCAAAACCTGTGTATCTTCCAATGATATTATCATTACCACATGAAATCCCTGCTGATAATATTTATAAAAAACACCGGTGTTTTCCGGCTGTACCCTGCAAAACCGGTAACCTTCTGTAAGTATTGCCTGTTCTATCTCTCTGCCCATATATTTGCCCTCTGATTTGATTATAGCGTATTTATTGTGCATGTTTCCTGCACATGTATGAACTCGCTAAAGTTCATTATAACGTAGCAAAATAAGATTGCAAATATGTATGTCTTTTTATTTTCTTAAATAAATCTAAACTGTTCATCCGCAAACATAACTGTTTCCTGCGATTGAAGACTCATTTTTACCCTGCAGTTCAGCAACTCTCCGCCTACCATGGTTCCATTGGAAGAATTCAGATCTTCTATAAAGTAAACCTCTCCCTTTCTGGTGATCCTCGCATGATGCCTGCTCACCGTTCCACTCGGTATTACTCCATCACAATCCGCATCACTTCCTATGATATATGGTGTGTGATCTATTACAAGCTCACCGCACGCACCATCTCCCTCATATTTTAATATGCCATATTCCTTTTTCGGGAGATTTGCAAGTAAAACGGTTGGCTTCTGCTGACGCATGTTAATTTCTGGTTCCGGTTCAAATACAAATGGCTCCGTTTTTTTCTCCGGCATAGATCCTCTAAACAATACTCTTCGGATCTTTCCAAATATATTCTGTTCTTTTCCCTGCCATAAATGCATAAACCAGGTTTTCTTATTTTCCAGAGGGACAGACATATCCTCATACTCTGCTTCCCGCCAGGCTGTATCTGTAATTTTTTCCGGTACATCTTCTATATATTCAGACTTTCTCAGCATTTTTTTTATTTCTGCAATACAGTATCCTTCCATTCTGGTATATTCAAATAACTCATATGCCACCTGAACACCATTCGCATTTTTATGGTCTAATTTCGCCAGAAGATACTCTAACAGCGCATGAAATGATTTTCCTATCTCTTTTTCATTTCCAAAGTAACAGCAAAAGCTGACATTTTGCGTCTTATTATCCAAAAAAATGCTTTCCGGCTGCAAAAGCAATATATCAGGAGATATCAATAACCCATCCAGCACCTCTGCCATTGAAACAACAGCCTCACATACTTTGATAAAAATATCATATCCGATATCCGACAATTCTGCCAGCATATCCACTGCCTGCTTTCCAGTGATGTCATACCACAGCTGTGGCTGTCCATTCCTGCTGTTGCACTCCGGTAATATCAGATTCTCAGGTCTGTTTCTCCAGAGCATTTCTTTTTCCCATGGTTCTCCCTCTAATGCCGGCATTAAAATCATATGGCTGGCATGAATATTTCTATAGTAGCTGACCTGAATACTCAAAATAATCCGCTCACCCTTTCTATCTCATAAAACAGTTTTACTGCATTTACGTTCTCCTGCTTTAGCAGCTCTTCCACAAGTGTTCCCGTCTCACCATATAGCTGCAATCCAAGTCTCATAACTGCCAAAAATAATATCATTGCCATCGACATAATAATCGCAGCTTCAATGGTAATTGATGCTTCCAATTCCATCATTCCATTGCCATTACGAACAGATACCCTGCCAGTAAAAAAGGTGCAAAGGGAATCCTGTAAGTTCGTCCTTTCCTTTTGATCACAGATAAAAACAACGACGTTATTCCTGATAAAAATAATCCCGCCACAAATACCTCCATATTTTTTTCAAATCCCAGAAATATACCACTGATGATCAGGATCACTCCATCTGCAAGTCCAACACCACCGCCTAATAAAAAACCACACAATAAAATCATAATCCCGATTCCCATTCCAAACAGAATTTCTATTATATCAAATTCCATACTGTACAGATGAAATAACAGTCCTATAATAGCTCCTGTCAGTAAAAAATATATATTTATCTTTTTGTTTCTGAAATCCTGATATGCAGATATAGAAAAGAATCCCAGCACCAAAGTATTTTGCAGCATTTTTCATACCACCTCCTGCCATCTTCTAATTTTCGCATCTACTGCATTTTTTTCTGTTTCCCACTTCCGATAAGCGCACCATATAAATCGTACGTTTAATTCCGCTGCAATTTAAATCATAATGAAATCTGTTTCCCTGATCTGTAATAAACACAGTATCTCCTACTTTGCTTTTTTCTGCACAGATTTCACATTCGTGGTATTTTTCTCCATATTTATTACGTCTCTTTTCCATTCCCTCATAATTAACAGATGTTACTGATAATTTTAAATATGTACACTCTCTCAATGTATGATAAACACTTCCCTTTTCTGTCACATATACCCATATTTCAGCATCACTGCCATTTTCCGTCCATCCCGTCCATTTGCGGCATACTGTATGCTGCCTGATTTTAAGCTGTGACTTTCCAGGCAGCCACACCGGTATTTTAATACGGTAAGAGGCCATCAGATAAATTTCATCTCCTGTAAATTTTGAACTTAAAAGGCTGATACCTGCTGCTTTATCTACAACATAACGGTTAATATTATCATTTTTCTTTAAATTTTTTTTTAAAAGCACATTTGCAGCTGCTATTCCAATTACCCCGGAATCGTCCGCACTCTCCTCCACAGCAAGAACTGCCAGCCTGCGTCCAGTGTCATCTAACGCTTTCTGCACTTCCATCTGAACCTGCATTATCCTGAAAAACATTAAAATCATTACAAAAAACAATGTCAGAACCGGCAGTATCACAGCTGCTTCTAAGGTAAATGATCCTTCCAGCCAGGGACATGGCGGTGTCTCCTGACAGCGGCAGGCCCCCGCCTGATGAGAAAGAATATCAGCACTTTCCGGGAGAGATCCTTTTTTGCATATTTTATTTTTTATTTCTTTCTCTGTAAGAAACACCGCCACATCCCCCTTTTTATTCATTGATATAGGACATTTCCTGACTTTTAAAAAATGTATATCTGCCTGTTATCGCCCCTCCATATAAATTTCTTTTTGCAAACAGAGGCTGTGCTTCGAATCGCATTTCACAGGTCATGGTATCTATCATATGATCCATTCTGGCATTTTTACTGCTCTCTTCCTTTCGAATGGCAAGTTCCATAATGTCCATCATACGATATGCTGTTTTCCTCTCTTTTACTGCAAATAACAGCTGCTTTATATAATTCTGATAAGATAATCCATTTTTACATTCTCTGGCTTTTCCTTTATCCGCCGCAATCTCACCAAGTTTTTTTATATCGGTAGTCCATTCTGTTGAATTTTTAATCAATGTGATCTTCCCTCCGGAAAGAATCGTACGCAGATCAAGTATACTTTCCACATATGCCCATGCGGCCACTACACCAATCTGTACGATCTTAATGACCGCAGGATTACCCGAAAATCCGGCAAGTGATGTTGCAATTATTGATGTCTGATTTAATTTTTCCCTATCTGTTACAATATGTGTAACATTTGCAGCTTCCCTTATAAGCATCAGGCGTTCTACGGTTGATTCTAAATTTTTCCTGTCACTATCTTTACCGCACAATATATACTCCGTCTCATATGCAAGGTCTCCTTTTCCCGGTTCTGCATAACTTGAAAAATGCTTTTCAATATATTCCATCACCATGACACGGTCAAATACCTTCTGTTTTTCCATCTTTTCTGCATTATATATTCCTGTTTCACACTGTCTTTCAGAGACCGTATCTTTTATCTCGATCGCTTTCGCCGACAAAGATGACATATCCGATACTGTCATGCCAAGAATTGCGTTCTGTTTTAACTGCAAAACAATCTGAAGTGGATTTTCCATCTGTTCTTCTTCAGCTTCCGGCTCCTGATCTGTACTCTCCATATTCTGACTGACACTGTTCTCCCTCTCTGCCTGTATATCATCTCCACCACTGTTCTGATCTTCCATCCCGGCTTTTTCCTTCTTTGCATTTTCTATTGCCTGATCCGCTTCTTCCACACTGTATTCTGTTTTTCCATCTGCCTGTATCTGCTGTCCATCCTGATACTGCTGATACATTTTCTTCACAGCATCTTCTGGCAGATGTCTCTTCATATATTCCGCTGCCTGGCTCAGGACTCCCGCCCCCTCATTATCTGTTGCAAACATGTATTCCACCATGGATACCTCACACAGCTTCGTCCGAAACATACTGTTTTCCCCAGCTTTTGACAAATTTTGGGCAACATAATCCATTACATGCGAACTCACTTTATTTTGATCAAACTGATCCGAACCATATGCACCATCCAGATACAGCAAATGATATTTATCCCATAGTGTCTTCTGATATTCTGCTGCCACACAATCCATTCCCGTTTCTGCTGCGAGAGTATCCATCATCTTTAATCCTGATACTCTCGCTCCCTCTAATAATGCAAGCAAAAACGATAAGATCAGTAACAGGCTTAAGGCAGAAAATATAGTCAGACTTCCTTCTGCCTCTGTCTTCATAATAACTTATTACTTTCTTTTGTAATCTTATTGAAAATTTTTGTATTGAGATTTTTAATTTTTGTGTTAAATATAACTACAAGTCCGATCAACACAACCAGAATCAACACGATCTCAATAATAGCTACCCCATCTTCTTCCCGTAAAAAATCTTTAAATCCTTTCATAAAGTTCTCCTTTCCTGTCAGCCAGTTTATAGTTCCATAGAACGCATAGCCGGAAATGCCAGTATTAACATAACTGCACCAAGCATCAGAATCATTGGAAACAACATCTTTGTCCCTGCTTCCTCGCCCAGTTTCCGAGCCATGCTTTTCCGTTCCTCAAATGCTTCTTCCGCCTCCTGCTCTAAAAGCTTTGTCAGACCTCTGCTTCCTTTTTTGAGATTCTGTGACAGAAGATTGCCAAACTTACGATAGCGGTATCCTCCACACCGCTCTCCAAAACGCTCATATGCGCGTTCCTCCCCCATTCCATTTTTTATTTCATATGCAGTTTTTATCATCTCCTCATATACTTCTTTCTCGCAAACTGTCTTTTTATTCCGCTTATTTATATAATTCGCCGTCAATCTATTCCATGCGGAAGAAACAGTCATTCCTGCCCCCAGCAGAAGTGCCAGATTGCTTACCATATCCGCATACTGCAGTTCCAGTACCGCTTTTCGTTTCTTTTCTCTATCCTTTTCACGTGATTGTTCCACAATCGGAAGCAATATGGCAGTCACTATTCCAAGAAAAATAATTTTTTCCGGCAAGTACTCTTTTTTCGTACTCCACACCAGATTCTTCCCGGCCAGCTGCTCGGGAAGCTTCAGAGTATTTTCCGTCCCCGTCTCCTGACTGTGCAGGTAAGTCCCAATTTCCTGAAGAATTTTCTGTTCTTCATTAAGGATCTTAGGCATGATCCGGAAGTACCGCTCACTGATACACTCCGACGATTCACACTTTAACGTCACCTCAGCCTTTACTAAAATTCCTTCCTCTGGTACGTTTTCCGCAACCACCACACCCTCATCATCAATCACATCATACGGATCAAACTCCCAGTCTGCACTCACCCTTCCGTCCTGATAATTGTTATGGATTTCTACTTTTTCCCGTACTTCACCACTGTTTTTTGCAAATTCGCCGTCAATCTCCTGCTGCGCAGTCTCAAGCTGGTTCCGCTCCTCCTGTTTTGAAAGAACCTGTTCCGGAACCACCACATGATAAGAATATCCATCCAGCACATTTTCTACATTCAGTGTCATTTCTTCCTCATAACCGCCTTCTCCATACGCCGGACGCACAAGTTCTGATTTCACATCACTTTTTTCATCTGCCATTTCTGAAATTTGTGCAAAAATTGCCAGTACAGATACCAAAATCATTACAGCCGCTGCACGGCTTATCCCTGGCAATACCTTTTTCTTCGCCACAACCGCCACAAATATCGCCGCACACAGAACCCCAATACATAAAACCATACTTTTTTCTCCTTAAACTCTGATATCTGAAATCCGTCCGTTTATTGCCATCGCTCCTGCAAAAATCAGCAATGACACACTCATGACAAGTACCCCTGGCAGATTTCCATATAAAGGATCAATAAATTCCCCCGATGCAAAGTTCAGATACGCAAGAATAAAAAAAGGCATTATCCCCATAATCTTTCCTTCTAATTTTTTCCCGGCTATAACCGTATCCACTTCCCGCTCCACTTCTATCTTTGCTGATATCCGTGTTGCAGTCGTCCTGATAATTCCCGCAAAATCTCCTCCGCTTCTTTTCGCAAAACCAAAAATCTCTGCAAAACTTTCGATTTCTTCCACCCCGCTGCGGATCGCCAAATCATGCAGAATCTCTTCTACATTCCGGTTCAACTTTATTTCTGCATTCATCTGAACTAATTCCTTCGTGATCATAGCCTCCGTTCCATACAGATCTGAAACTTCCCGCTCTGCTTCTTTCCATGCATGCTCAATGGAATACCCTGCAAGCAATGCTGCTGCAACAGACATAATTGCATCCCGGAATTCAATCATCAGTTTTTTTGCACGTTCATCTCTTTTTTTGTTTTTATAATAGAAAATGATAAGAGAATTGATCGGAATAACTAACACCATTCCATACCATGAACGATAGAACAGCCATGAGATTACTGCTGTTAATGTTGTTCCCACTGCAAAACATCCCAGTCGTTCCCAACGCTTACACTGATATTTCCGATAGTCCATTTATCCTCCTGTATCCGAAAGCCCAATTCCTGCCCTTTTACATTTCTCCTGATGAAATAATGTTCCCATTCTCTTCAATTCTCCACAAACTTTTTCCATATCCGATGGTTTTTCCACATAGTGATACAGATCTTTCAACACAATCTCCCCCTCCTGCATACCGATCACTTCTGTGATTGACAGCACCTTACGGCTTTTATCCCTCATTCGCCCAAGATGAACCAGAATGTCCAGTCCCGAAGCAATCTGACTTCGTATCGCCGTAAGCGGCAGTTCCATCCCCATCAGCACCATCGTTTCCAAACGGCTCATCATATCCCGGCAGGAATTTGCATGACCTGTGGATAAACTTCCATCATGCCCGGTATTCATTGCCTGCAGCATATCAAGTGCCTCTTCTCCTCTGCACTCACCAACAATGATTCTCTCCGGTCTCATTCGAAGTGCGGTGCGGATCAGATCCCGTATGGTAACCGGCTTTACCCCCTCAAACATCTGATTCCTTGTCTCAAGTCTTACCAGATTGGGTTTGTCAACAAGCCTGAGTTCTGCTGAATCTTCAATTGTAATGATTCTTTCCTCCCTCGGAATATACTGGGACAGTGCGTTTAAGAATGTCGTTTTCCCGGAGCCTGTCCCTCCTGATATAAATATGTTATATCCAGCTGTCACAAGCATTTTCAGAAATGCTGCTGCTTCCTCTGTAATCGACCCTATCCGTATCAGATCCTCCATCAAAATAGGCGTTTGTGGAAATTTTCGGATAGATACTGCGGCACCATCTATGGAAATTGGTGAAAGTACAATATTCACACGTGATCCGTCTGCTAACCTTGTATCCACGATTGGCGATGCTTCATTTACCATACGGTTACTGTTCCCTGCCATCTGTTGTATCACATCACTCAATTTCTGTTCGGATGAAAAATGTGTCTGCGCCTGAAACAGTTTTCCTTTTTTCTCATAAAAAATATGTGACGCTCCATTGATCATAATCTCCGTCACTTCAGGATCTTCTAATAATTCCTGGATTGCATCATATTTTCTTAACGAATTAAACAGTAAATGTTCTAATTTCTCCCGTTCTTTCAGTGTCAGCAGATTTTCTCTGGAATATTCTTCCACTTCCTTTTCAATAAACCGGTAAATCTCTTCATCATTTTGCTCTCTGGACAAATCAAGTGCCGCTATAATATTTGACCTTAAACCTTCAAATACCTCTTCACTCCACCTATATTTTTCCATAAGTATCTCCTGCCAGATAGTTTCTTATAAAATCTCCAAATTCACTCCAGATAAGCTGTTCTAACATATTTCTTCCGCCGCGGATTCCTTTCGCAGTAAAAGGAAGATTTACAAAATGTAACTTTTCAAACATTCCATCCGGCTTTGCCCGTTTTAGATAATGAGAAAATTCTGCTTTCTGACACTCATAGAAATACCCCTCTTTTACCGGACAATAAATACTGCTGCATTCTTCCAGAAAAGCCTCTATAAGATAAATCCCTGTTCCAAAGTCAAACACAACCGTATCAAACTCCGTGTTCTCTTCCAGATATGCCAGTAGTTTCTGATAATCATTCATCTGAAATTCCCCAAGCTGCTCGGGATTGCGAAATGGAGCTACATACGAAAAATCCCCCATTTCGTATACATTCCGAAAAAAGTGTTCCGATTCTATTGTCCCCTTTCTCAGGCGAAGAGTCAGATCACCGATATCATATTCTGCCTGACTGTCAAGCAGCTGTAAAAAACCGGTATTTTGCATCAGATTGATGTACAATACCCTTCTTTGTTTTGCAAGCACAGAAGCCAGCACCATGGAAAATGGCATCTGCATTTCATGACTTACCGGAGAATACACCCCTATTACCTCCAGTTTTGCCGGACTGCCCGTAAATGTCTCCTTTCCAGTTTTTTTCCCTCCTGTCACTGCCATGATTTCATGAAGGATCGCCTCCATCGGCTGATATTTAAAAATAACCGCCGGCTTTCCCTCCGGATGCAGATAAGAATTATCTTCTGACAACTGCTCTGGCATACTTTCTGACAGGATCAGCACAGACATCCCCAAAAGATCAGCCTGTTCTCCGGGCTCTAAAAAACCACTTCCAAGCAAAACCAGATCATATTTTTCATTTTTTAGTTTCTGCAAAAATAATTCCGGCTCCCGAAATAAATGAACTGCAAATTCCTTTGCCTTGTGTTCCATCAGATATGCAGCAAATCTTTCCCCATACGTTTCATTCGTATCGCAGAATGCCACATCCAGTTTATGCAATAGCCCACCCCCAGACCACAATAAAATATCCAATTAAAATTGCTGTTGAAAAATGCATGAATGTCTTTGTTCCAATTGCGTAACCAACCGTTAATTTTTTGTAAACGATCTTTCCTGCTCCTATCACTGCCCCCACAACAAAAGCCACAGGTATCAGATAACAGAGTTGTGTCAGTGTCAGGAAACCTCCTGCAATGGAAAATAACTTGATATCGCCCGCACCAAGTACGCGCAGACTAAATAAAAGAAATAAAAAGATAACCGGAATAGAAATATTCATCAGAAAATGAACTGCACCTGCACTCCCTTCCCCCAGCAGTCGAAATGCAAGTCCCCAAATTAATCCGGAAACGATCAGCCGGTTACTGATTTTGTCGTTTCCAAAATCCATCACCACCGCTATCGTAAGATGCGTCAGCAATGTAAGATTCATTAGTCCCCCAATTCATCACCTCTTTCGTAGTTTGTAAGTCGAATTATAACAACGCTTTTTTTGTTTGTCTACACTTTTTTTCAAAATATCTTATCTTTGTAGACTATTCACAAAAATTTACATGCCAAAATTCCATAAAGCAGCGCAAACCCGCTTATACCAAGGATTCCAATTGTCAAAAGGCTTACCGGATTTAATCCCACGCTAATCGCTATTCCCTGTGAATCCAGGAAATCATTTGCATAAATAATCCCGATTCCGCCTAAAACAATACGGATCATAAAATTAAGCAGCACCTGCATTTTTTTCCCGATCACAACAATGAAAAGGACAATACAAAGAACCGCTATGATCGTCCATTCCTCCTGTATCTGTGGCATACACACCTCTTAATTCTGCACGTTTTATACCCGATAACCCATGCCTTCTTTTTTATCAAATTTATTCATCCTGGCTTATTTTATGCAAATAATTTCTTATAATTTTTCCGTTTTTTGTATAGAATGGAAATTTTATGATTATACTGAAAATAAAGAACTTTTCAGACGGAGGAATATTATGTTTCGTTTTTTTCAACCAGAAAAAACAAATGATGCGCATTACACAGTGCTAATGAATGACCTCCATCAGACTGCACAGGATCTGCAGGACGCATACCGTAATTTAGAAAATGTAATTGACCCGGACATGATCGACTGCTGCATTTATGAACTATATTCTGTGCAAATGCGCTATAAATTTTTGCTGGCAAGCATAAAAAAAATAGAGGATTCCTATACTAAGAATCCTCTGGAAGTATCAAAACCCTGATACATCTCAACCAAATCATTTTTTCCATACGTATATCCGGCATAAACCTGCTGGGTGTTACGCATAAGCGGTGCGGAGGTATCCTCTTTCATTACCTCCGCAAATGCCGTATAAAGTTTCTTCATCAGGTTCTCTGCAAGTTCAACCTCTTTTAAATCCCTTTTATACATTGCTTTTGCAAGCGTTTCCCTGCAAAATACATAAATGCGGTATAACTCTCCTGCAAGTTCATAGGAAAAATCAAGAGATGAGATCAATTCACTGACTGTTTTTGAAGCATTCCGCAGTGCTGTCTTATAACTTTCCCATTCTCCGTTATCATATGCCTCTTTTGTATCTTCCATATACGCAAAAAATATGTCATAGATTACAATGACCAGACCACCCCTGTTACTCTGGCTGATCCTTCTTGTAAAATCCATTATCTGTTCTTTTTTCAAAACAGATCCCTCCTGTTACTGCAGAATCTGCAATACCTGCTGTGGCAGATCATTTGCCTGTGTCAAAACAGAAATTGCTGCCTGATTCAATACATTCTGATGTGTATAATCTGTCATCTCGGAAGCCATATCCGCATCTGTCAGTCGTGACTGGGCTCCTGTCATATTTTCTTCAAACGTATCCAGGCTTGATACCGTACTCTCAAGACGATTCTGATATGCGCCAAGTCTTGAACGCACTTCACTGACTTTTGAGATTGCATCGTCAAACTGCGTGATACCTCTTCCTGCTCCATTTACAGTCGTCACGTCTGCATCATCAATGTAAAGGCTCTTGCTGGAAACTTCCGGAATACGCACTCTTGTTTCCTGATCCTCATTTGCACCGATATGAAGTGCCATTGTTCCAATATCCGTAACATCAAAATCCAGCTTACCCGTATAACCTGCATCAACAAGAAATGACATCTCAAATCCACCGCGGTCTGTTACCGTAATCTTATTTCCATCCATTTTTACCGTAGCGGTATCACCAAAGCCCGTTCCATCACCCGGTTTCTTGAGCTTTACATCTGCATCTGTACCGGATGGTACGATCACTTTACCATTCTGAATCTTTCCATATACATAACTGCCTTTATTCTGAGGATCTTCAACCACATCATTTCCGTTATTTGCAGCAAATCCCAGGTTTGCTGCCAGATTCTTATTGTCAAAAGAGATTTCTAATACGCTCTCCTGCCCATATGCTGTTGACGAAAATTTAAGTGCTCCTGTTGTGTCATCAATTTTTACCGAAGTTTCCCCTGTCTCCGCAGCATTTCTGATCTTCTCAAAAGCCTCCGCATAGGTATCGGTTGCCTCGATCTCTACTTTAGAACCATTAATACTCATTGTTCCGGACGCACCGACCTGCGCTGTGGAATTATAATTCTCATTTGCAGTAACCGGTCCCGCATTTGTAGCTGCTGTATTAATGGTAAGCTGATACTGACCTGCTTTGACATGATCTGAAATATCGACTCTCGTTGCATTTTTTGTGTAAACTCTGGTGTCTAATGATCCGTCTAAGAGTGTTTTGCTGTTATACTCTGTATCCGTCGAAATACGGTCAATTTCATCTTTTAAGGAATCAATCTCCTTCTGGATCGCTTCTTTATCTGCCGGCGTCAATGTTGCATCATTCGCTGCCTGCACGGAGAGTTCTCTCATACGCTGTAAAATACTGGTTGTTTCATTCAGGGCACCGTCTGCGATCTGAATTACGGAAATACCATCCGACGCATTCTGTGAGGCCCTGTTTAAACCGTCAATCTGTGCTTTCATCTTATTGGAAATAGCCATTCCTGCCGGATTATCCTTGGAATGATTGATCTTAAGTCCCGATGAGAGGCGTTCCATCGACGTACTTAAATTATCCTCGATTCCAAGTAAATGTTTATTTGCAATCGCTGCTGACACATTGTAATTAATTCTCATTCTACTTTCTCCTTCTGTTGTCTCTGCCACGCATCCATGCTGTATTACCGACACTCCATGTCCCAATTCTCTTTTGTATATATCGGTTTCAACACACTTTCTCTAAAGAGTCAATTGTTTTAAAAATTATATATTTTTTCAAAATGTACATGTTTATTTTTTCATACTTCTTCTGGAACTGATTGCAATCCCTGTCGATTCGTATTATAATGTCCACATCCAGGCATAATAAGCTGTGATAATAACTAAAAAAACCTATTTTCTATAAGGAGGACTATATGACACAGGTAACAAAATCTACTATGATCGGCGAACTGCTTCAGATTGACGAAAATATCGCGCCAATTCTTTTAAATATCGGTATGCACTGTCTTGGATGCCCATCTTCCCAGATGGAGACCATCGAAGAGGCTGCTATGGTTCACGGAATCGAGCCGGATGCTCTTGTAAAAGAGATCAACGATTTTCTTGCTAAAGATCTTGCAGAGTAAGTTTTGAATGCCATCTTACTGTTAACGTTTATTACATCAGAAAAGGATCGTGGAAATGATTTTACTCATCTTCACGATCCTTTTCTGATATCAAACTGATCTATCGGTCAAAAACCTTTGTCTGTCAGTTATAATGCGGCAAGCATCTGCAGTGCCTTTCCTTTTATGACCAGTCTGTAATGTTCTCCAAAAAATGCCTCTGTCGCCGGCGAATATGCCTGCTGGGATCCATACTCAGATAAAATATTGCACACCTTATTGAACTCCTCCGGTGACTGGCTGCTTTTGCTTACCAGAAGATAATATCTGTGTGTTGCAATATCCTCATACAGGTCATTTTTCCCTTTATAAAAATCACCTAACACGGCAGCAAGCTTCGACAGCTCAGTAAGACTCTGGAACATAAACAATTTCGTAATGTCTACAAGGATCCTGACCGGATCTTCTTTTTCTTTCTGACCGCCATCTGACGGTACGAAATTGTCATTCTGCTGCGATTTTGCTGCATTTCTTAATTCCTGTTGTTTTTTGAATATTCCAAGTATATCATCTGCGCCCTCGGAAATAGGAACATTCCCGCCAATAACAGCTTCGTCATATAAATCTTCAGGATCCGGATCAGAAAACTTGGAAAATCTTGTATCAAGTTCCTCCGGATACTCTACTTTTGTAATGACCAATATAATGGTATCTGCAGAAAGCGGAATCGCCTCTATCATCAGCGGAATATCATCTGCTTCAAACCCAAACTCGTATGCAGCCTGCTGCATCATGTCACGGAACAGCATCTTGGCTTTTTCTGTGCCGTATGCCAGCTCACTTAACTTGATCTGACGCTCTGCTAAGTCTTCTCTCGTCAGTGTGCAACGAATCTGATTATCATTTACTTTTTCAATTTTCATACAATCACTTCCTTTTATCCGGAAAACCTTGTAAACTGTACATCTATTATAAACAAATGCAATATCGATGTAAAGTATACCATTATTAAAACTTTCTAAAACCATAACCGCTTTTTTTCTGTAACATATGCTGTATTATAAACATCAATCTTTGTCTATATTCCACAAAGATTACAAAAGAAGTTGCAATATAAAATAATTCATGATATAAACTATGCATGAGATGCGAATATGACACGCCCGGAAAGGAGCGGATATCGCATAGATACCAAATTTTTGTTTGGCAAATACCGTATTATTTCGACTCTTGGTGCCGGCAGCAGCGGCACTGTCTATCTTGCCGAACATCTCAAACTGAAAGTTTATCGTGCCATCAAGTGTATCCCCAAAGACACCGCACGAAACACTTCCAACTTTTCAGAAGAAGAGCTCTTAAAGGAAGCCAGCCTTCTGAAAAATCTTAATCATCCTGGCATCCCCCTCATATATGATATCGACGAAGATGACCGTTTTTTTTATATGATAGAAGAATTTATTCAGGGTGATTCACTGGAGGATCTTATTCTCCATCAGGAAACAATTCCAGAGGAACAATTAATAAATTATGGCATACAGATTTGTGCTGTTCTTGATTACCTGCATCATTTATCTCCATACCCTGTCCTGTATGAGGACTTAAAACCGGAGCATATTATATTATGTGGAAATCAGATAAAAATAATCGACTTTGGAATCGCTTCATTTATTACCGTTTTAGGTAAAAATATCCAGTTATACGGAACAGACGGGTATGCAGCTCCGGAAGCTGTTAATGGCAATGCCGTGACTGCTGCATCCGATATCTATTCTCTTGGAAAAGTGTTAGAAACACTCGCGGGAGCATGTACACCTGGCTGTTCTGAAACACTCACGCATATTATAAAAAAGGCTGCCGATCCAAATCTGAATTCCAGATACCGGTCAGCCTCAGATCTTATGCTCGCACTGTCAGAATCTGCCGGTCAGAAAACTCCGGCAAAAAAAGGAATTCTTTTCAGGCAGGCATTCAAAAAAAGATTTTCTGCGTGTCATGCATTTTCACATCTCATAAAAAACATAGCCGTAATCGGCAGCCGTTCCGGTGCCGGTGCAACATTTTTTTCAGTATCCCTGGTAAACATACTGAACCATAAACATATTCCATGCTGTTATATGCCAATGGATCATTCTGACAACCTTATATCCATGACACAGGCAGGAATTTCACTCACAGAGAACCAGGGAATCTTTCAGTCAAAAAATTTTACTGCTGCTCCCTGTTATGGTCCCGGAATAGAAGATCCTGTTTTACCATCTGTCATCCGGGTAAGGGACTTCGGTACTCACACCAGTGAATATTTTGACTCTGGTCACTTTGACCTGACATTTATCCTGTTAAGCGGCAGTCCATGGGATATTGCAGACACACTTGCTTTTACCAGTCAGTTCAAAAATACTGAACCGCCTGTATATATCTGTAACCATGGAAATAAAAATGCAGCCAGGAAATATGCCAGGTATCTGAAAAATCCGGTCTATTGTTTTCCTTTGGACACAAATCCTTTTCATATAACTCCAGAGAAGGAACGTCTTATTTTGCAAATTCTACAACGAAAGGAGCTGATACATCATCCGGAACATCGGAAGAACTGATTTAAATAAGAGACTTACCATCGGCATTTTGGGCTGTACAGCCGGTGTTGGTGTAACACACCTTGCAATTGCACTTTCAAACCTGTGTCATTCAAAACTGCACAAAAAAACTGCACTGTTAGAGCTGCATAAAAGGAAAACACTTTCAGCAATTCCTTCTGAAACTACGCTCCCGTGCAGATGCGGATTTATGGATGACCGGACTTTTTTTAACATTCATGGAGTGGATTACTATCCGGACGTAACGCCGGACGAACTGCCGGGTCTGTATAACCAGGGATACCATATTCTGCTCTTTGATTTTGGAAGTTTTAGCGAATGCTGTATCAATGAATTTCTTCGGTGTGACAGAAAACTTGTCATTGGAAGTCTCGCACCATGGAATATCAGACATTATCGGGAATTATTAGAATCGCTCAGCCACTATACAAACCTTGGGGAAGGTTTTTACTGTCTAACACAAACGGAAAGTCCAAAAAAGATTCGTGATTTTTCCCGCCTTTATCAGATTTCCTTAAGCAGTCTTCCATCTATTCCGGATCCATTTTATATAAAGAAAGAACACTTTTCCATTCTGCAGAAATTTATCTGCTGAAAATTTTTTGCAGAAATTATTTTACTAATATATCACATAATTGTAACCAGCGAATTTCCTTTTGGGAATAAAGGACTTTGATCCGCTTTGTCATACAGTAAGTGAAAACGGGGGATAACAACATTGGATTCTGAACATATGAAAAAGCTATACTTAGAGCTCTCTTCCTTAGAACATATGGGAACAACCATTTGGTTCGAAGGTGTGCCAAGCAATTCAAAAGAAGTCACAGAAGAGCTCTCCGTCACAGAAGAAAATTCTTATATGAGAGATTATATATTCAATGAGGGGGTGTTAACAGAATTACATTTTGATAAAATCAAAAGAACGAACCTGTGATAACGGTCTATGCATTTTGCGAATAGATCCGGTATCATAAACAATAGGATGCAAGCTCTGCGAACATTCTATTATCATGAACAATTGACAGGGATGGAGTACCTCAATGCCCACCCGGTCAGAATAAAAAGAATATCTAAGACAACATACAAATCCGAGAAAAAGAGACGGCAGAGCTTTACCGAACATAGGCTCTGCCGTAAAACTACGAGTAAATAACTTTGAATTTACATATCATTATGCTACAATAGGAGCACAAACGATAATTCTTAAGAAGAAGAGGGTTCTTATATGAAGAAAAAATTTGTCCCTATTTTAGCTGCCGGCGCTCTGATCGTCGTCGTTATCTGTTTTATGCTTCTCGGAAGCTTCATTGAAAAATATACACCTTCCAAAGAACATATGGAGCTATCTGATTACTATAATCTATCCAGCGAACAGGAAACAGCCCTGATCTTAGATAACCAGATCCTCGATGCAAAAGGAAAACTCCTTAACGGAACTGTTTATCTTGACTATGAAACGGTCCGCGCTTATCTTAATGACCGCATTTACTGGGATCACAATGAAAATAAACTTCTTTATACAACTGCAACAGATCTGATTTCCGCAGATGCAGACAGCACCAGCTATTATGTGACGAAGGATTCTCATTCCCTGGATCATCCAATTGTCAAGGCAGATGCCCAGACTGCATATATTGCAATCGACTTTTTAAAACTGTACTCCGATTTTTCCTACAAGGTACTTGATTCTCCAAACCGTGTAATTCTTACGACCGCATGGGGTGATTACACAACTGCACCGGTAAAACAAAAAACACAGCTCCGGCAAAAAGGCGGCATCAAGAGTCCGATTCTTTCAGACATCGACAAAAATACGGAGGTTACTATTTTAGAGCCAGACAATACCTGGACAAAGGTATCCACTGCAGAAGGCATCATCGGATATATCAAATCAAAGGCACTTGGTACAACATCCACAAAAACACTGACCAGCGATTATGTTGCAGAAGAATTTACACATATAAAAAAAGACTTCAAAATCAATATGGCATGGCATCAGATCACAAACGTGGATGCCAATATGACCATTGCATCCGTGCTCCAGAATACCAAGGGGATCAATGTTATCTCCCCTACCTGGTTTTATCTGAATGACAATAACGGAAACATTGCTTCACTTGCAAGCTCCGACTATGTAAATTACTGCCACCAGAACGGCATTGAAGTCTGGGCTCTTGTAAGCAACCTGGAAAACAAAGATGTAGATACCACATCCGTTTTAACTTATACATCCAAGCGTGAGAACCTGATCAATAATCTGATTTCTGCGGCCATTCAGTATAATTTTGACGGTATCAATGTCGACTTTGAGGCGTTAAGTTCCGAAGTCGGTGATTCTTACATTCAGTTTATACGGGAGTTGTCATTAAAATGTGCAAACAATGGAATTGTTCTTTCTGTGGACGATTATGTTCCTACCAGCTACACTGCATTCTACAACCGTGCTGAACAGGCAGTTTTTGCAGATTATGTTGTTGTCATGGCATATGATGAACACTATGCAGGTTCCGAGGAAGCAGGATCTGTAGCTTCAATCGGTTTCGTAAAAGAGGGGGTTGCCAATACTTTAAAAGAGGTACCTGCCAGCCAGCTGATCCTTGGCATGCCGTTTTATGCCCGCGTATGGTCTGAGACGCCTGTTGATGACACTGCAGGTGCTGACAGCACAACACAGACATCCGATAACAACAATACCGACACGGATGAGATTGACAACGCAGCCGCTGATGCACAGGCGGCAGGCGAGGAGGCTAATACCAGCGACTCGGCTGACAGCTATCAGCTTTTTACACTCGACTCTTATGCGACAAGTATGTCAGAGATTCAAAAACTGATCAGTGCAAATGCTGCAGAACCAGTATGGTCCGATGCTGATGGTCAATATTATGTACAGTATGTAAACAATGGCGTCACCTACAAAATATGGGTGGAGGATGCCACTTCCCTGGAAGAGAAATTAAAAGTCCTTCAGGAAAATCAGCTTGCCGGCGGTTCCTTCTGGAAACTTGGTTTAGAACTGCCTTCCACCTGGGACACCATCATTAAATACATTAATTGACCAGATACAATCATTAAATTTTCTTAAAACACATCAACTCATTTTTGACATAACCCCCGGATATCGTGAATATTCTATAAAAACGATACTCCGGGGGTTTTTATGAAGAAAAAAATAGAACTTATCATGGCTGTCTGTCTGGTAATCGCAGCATTTTTTCTTGGAAGCCAAAGCGCCATCCTTGTACAAAACAGCCATATAGGTATGAAGAACCAGTCAGCCATATCTGACGCAAATTCCATACATAATACCGAGCTTACCGGCGACACCGGACAAAACAGTTCATCTTCCGGTAATTTATCGATTGTGATCGACGCCGGACACGGGGGCATTGATCCGGGTAAAGTCGGCATCAATGATGCACTGGAAAAAGACATCAATCTTGCACTGGCACTGAAACTTCGGGATAAATTTAAGCATGATTCCATTCAGATCATTTTAACACGGAACTCAGACACTGGTCTTTATTCAGAAGGAAGCACAAACAAAAAAGCTGAAGATATGCAAAACCGCTGTAAAATCATCACGGATGCAGCTCCCATATTTACAGTCAGTCTGCACCAGAACAGCTATCCGTCTCCGGAAGTCTGCGGCGCACAGGTATTTTACTTTGGTCAGTCTAAGGACGGAAAAAAGCTGGCGGATACGATCCAGAACAGTCTGATTACAAATGTCGATCCTGATAATCACCGCGTTGCAAAGGCAAATGAAAGCTATTATCTGCTCAAAAAAACACCCACACCTACCGTGATTGTAGAGTGTGGGTTTCTAAGTAATCCGACAGAGGCCGATCTTCTTTTGACAGATGACTATCAAAATCAGCTTGTGGATGCCATATATATTGGTATACAAAATTATCTATCGGAATCCACGTAGTCCGAAAATTAATTTTTATGCTTCTTTTGCGAGTGTTCCTTTTACCGCCTTGATAAAATGCTTTGCAATCCCATACAAACGTGAGGTCTGCACATGGTAAGTATCCTGATTCTCAGAGGCTGAAGTTTCATCCTTTGCATCAACTCCAAATGCCCCCATGGAAAAATGATTCAGATCAAGATCCGGGATATGTGCACAGTGTAGTTCTGTGACGCCGTCATTTTCTCCCCCAAGCGAATCCATAAGATTCTGTGCCTGTTCCTTAAAAAGTTCTGCCGTCTCCCCTGAATCTGTGGCGACCAGTCCATGTATCCCATCTTCCTTTGCCTGGAATGTCGCCGCAATCTTTCCACGCAGTTCACTTTCCATCATGATATCGACAATTCCCTTTTTGTCCACACCGCGCACAATCTTAACCGAAACATTCATTAGTTCATCATTGACCATTACCGGAACAGCATACTGCTCTTCCTTTGCAAGAATACTGTTTACAGAAAGCTGCGCGGAAAGCATCTTCATCTCACGCACATCAAGGCTTGTCACATGATCGCTGTTTATCATTGTCTTCATCACGTTTTCTGCAAGCTCCCCCAGCTTCTCCTGTGCGGCCGCCATATCTGCCGGTTCCGAAACAGCCTCTCCAAATTCCTCTAACAATTCCTGTTTCATTGCTTCTAAATCGTCCGCATCTACCTGATCATCTCCATTGTGATCCGCCGTGCTGCTTCCAAAAATCTTACGGAACATCTGGTTACGCTGATGTAACATAGATTCCATTGCCAGCACATTTGACACTGTATTTGGGATATCATATTTATCCAGAATGCGATAGATACTCTCCTCAGCATTTGCTGCCTGTTCTAACTGTGCAAGCTGTTCTTTTGCATAATCTGCATCAATGCCACTCTCATCCGCCTGTTCTTTTGCCTGTGCCAACGCCGCCTTAAATTCCTCCGGTGTCATATTCTCCCAGTCAGAATCCTGCTTAAATAAAACTTTCACACGTTCCGGTGTCAGTAATTCTGATGCATCTTTTAAGCAGTTATTCTGATAAGCAGCTTCAATCTGATCAGTGATGGAACTGCCATTGGATGTACCGGATACACCATCAAAATCAGAATCTACCGAATAATCCATCTTACTGCTGCGTTTTTCAGACCGCACAGCTGTCAAAAGATTTTTCATCGTAAGCGATGCTCCCTGCTGTACCAGAGCACCGATTGCTGCACCATCTGTATTTTCCACCTGTCGGATCAGACGATAGATTCCTATATAAGAGCTTCGCTCCTCCTCACTGATCTCGTGATTCTTCTCCATTTTCCAGAGATATTCACTGAATCTGCGGTTATCCTCCCTGCCAGACTCCTCGCTCTTAATGTTCTCTGCCTCCTGGTTTAACGATGTAAAATCCATTTCCAGTGGGTTGATCCCGCGTTTTATCATCTGTGTAACAACCGCCGGAGTCATATTTTTAAAGACACGCTGCACTTCTTCATCTGCTGCTTTCATCTGAAACACAGAATCCTGGGTGATCTCGATACTGTTATATCCAAGAATCCGAACCGCACGACGATTTTCATCCGTCAGTTCCATATCAAGACCGTTTAAAATATCATCCACGTTACGGAATGCCTTCTGGATGGAATCCCCCAGATCAGATCTCGGTGCTGTCATCAGAGTCTCATACTGCTGACTTGCCTTTTCAAAGGAACTTTTCAGTTCCATACCTGCTTTATGGACACCATTGATCGTCGATATGTCAGCATCTTTCATTCCAAGCACATATGCCGGAACATAACGCATGTCGGAAACCTTTTTATCGACCTCTTTAAAAAGTTCCACCTGTTCGTCGTTAGCATCCACACCTTCAGACTTCAATAGATTTCTATAATATTCATTTTCCTGATTCTTCAGCTGTTCCACCAGTTTTACCAACGGCTCTGTGTCAATGGAAATACCCTGTTTTAACAGGCGGTAGTTTGCTTCTGCCGTCATTGTAAGACGAATTTCTTCTAACTGTCTGCGTGCCGTCAAAAGCTGCTGGCCTTTTTGCGTATAGCCCTCATCCGCATAACTTTGTACTATACTCTTATTCTGATCTTCCGATGCTGCATTCCCCGCCTGCTGGTTCTCTGCTGCTGTCGGCACAGCTCCTGCCGCACGGTTTTCTGATGCTGGTGACGCAGTTCCCGTCTGCTGGTTCTCTGCTGCTGTCGGCACAGCTCCTGCCGCACGGTTTTCTGATGCTGGTGACGCAGTTCCCGCCGCACGGTTTTCTGATGCTGGTGACGCAGTTCCAGGCTCACGGTTTTCTGCCGCTGGCGGCACAGTTCCCGCCGCACGGTTTTCTGCCGCTGGCGGCACAGTTCCTTTCGGCTGTCCTCCTGCCGCCCGGTTTGCCGCAGCTTCTCTTAAACTATCCAGTGTAAGCGGCAGTCCCTTTTCCACAATATAAACAAGATCTTCATCCGTTGCATTCTCTACGGTATCCACAGCGTCTTTCGCCTGTTCCATCCAGGTATAACCGGAAAGAATCACTGCATCCTGTGCGCTTTTTCCTTCGCTGACCGCCTCTGCCGCCAGGTCTGCAACATTCTCTGATCCCGTGGTCAGTTCCGTCTGGCGCAGAGCCTGTGCATAGGTAAGATTTTCCTTTGTCAGCGGTATATTGTTCTCTAACATCCACTTACTGGTTGCAATAGTATCATCATTTACTTCCAGTCCTGCTGATGCGATCACGTTTTTCACCTGTGGAAGGAAGGACGAAATATCCTGCTTTTCTGCCGGAATATAACCTGCACTTGCAGAATGCTCAGCAAAATATACATTTCGCACTGTAGGCTCTAACTGATTATCAATCAGATATTTTACAGCACCATCATCCAATGCAGATAAGGAACCTGCCATCTCTACTGTCTCTGCGATCTGTTTGAAATTATCATCTGCAAGCGGCAGATCTGCTTCCCGCAGACTGTTTGCAATCTGAACTGCAAGTTCCGGACTGCCTGTGATCTGTGCAAGCTGCTCGAAGTCAAGATCATCTCCAAATTTGGAAATATCCACCCCCGCCTTTGCAAGCTGTGCCTTAATTTTATCCGTCACGGTCACGATCTTATTGCTCGTGGTCTCATCAAGTGAAAAACCATCCTCCTGCATTTTTTCATAATCTTCCGGTGAAGTAGTTTCCGCAAGCACCGCCATCTGTGCCTTTCGCTCCCCCGCATCCATAGAACCCGACTGCCCTATTTCATCTATGATCGTCTTTTTCTCTTCTTTTGCCGGATTCAGATAAGTAACCTCTTTTGCCTGAAAAGACGTAGTTCCCGCAGCCTTTTTACTGCTCTCCGTTTTTACCGCATCCGCAAACAACTGAATTCCGTTTTTTTCTTCCACAGCACCTGTCTGCGGCATCAGATCCATTACTCCTTTATTCTGCTGTTGGTTATCTATTCTCATGATCCGGCTCTCCTTGTCATTTCTGTTATTTCATACTGACCTGTACAAATTCATTCGCTGCGCCCTGTCTTCTGCTTCATTCCGTTATATCCGGTTCTGGCAGGACAAAAGAATGGCGCATACTTTCACTTCCCTGAAATATCTGCGCCATCCACAGCTGATGTATATATCGGATACATCAGCATTTTTATTAAGTTTTTCAATGTAATTCCAAGTGCCGTCCTGCTATTTTATACAGTTCTTAATAGCGGAATACTGCCACACCAAAGCCCGGAAGCGGATATGCAAACGAGTATGGTCTTCCATCACATTCCTTCGACACAGATTTATAATTTACCGGACGCTCTTTGCCGCTTCCGCCAAATTCTGCATCGTCACTGTTTAAAATCAGTTTATAAGTCTTGTGTTTTGGTACGCCTACGCGGTAGTCGCTGCGTTCCACCGGTGTAAAATTGCATACAAAAAGCAGATTATTCTTTCCGTCTTTGCTCTTTCTGATAAAGCTGAAAATACTGCGCTCAGCATCATTTGCATTGATCCATTCAAATCCACCCCAGCTGCTGTCAAGTTCATAGAGCGCCGGATTTTTCTGATAAATATGTAATAATTTCTTTACCCAGTTCTGCATATGCTTATGATCCGGGTTTTCCAGCAGATACCAGTCTAATTCTCTCGCCTCACTCCACTCCTGAAGCTGTGCAAATTCCTGTCCCATAAACAAAAGTTTTTTGCCAGGATGTCCCATCATAAATGCATAGCCGACCATCAGATTTTTAAATTTATCTTCCATCTCGCCCGGCATCTTATTGATCATGGAACATTTCAGATGTACCACTTCGTCATGGGAAAGCACAAGAATGTATTTCTCACTCTCGTTATAACTCATGGCAAAAGTCATTTTGTGGTGATTATCCTTGCGGAAATACGGATCAAGTTTCATATAATCCAGGAAATCATGCATCCATCCCATATTCCATTTATAACTGAAATTCAGTCCGTCATCTTCCACACGGCCAGTCACTTTGGGCCATGCCGTAGACTCTTCAGCGATCATGACTGCTCCCGGGTTTCTTCCAAGGATCAGTGTATTGACATGCTTAAAGAACTCCACTGCCTCAAGATTCTTATTATCACCATATTTATTCGGAATCCACTGTCCCGGCTGTTTTCCATAATCCAGGTATAACATGGATGCCACTGCATCCACACGCAGTCCGTCAATATGATAATGCTCAATCCACATCAATGCACTGCCGATCAGGAAATTCTTAACTTCATTCTTACCGTAATCAAATATCTTTGTACCCCAGTCCGGATGTTCTCCTTTTCTTGGATCCGCATATTCGTATAAACAGGTTCCATCAAACTCAGCCAGTCCATGTGCATCTTTCGGAAAATGCGCCGGCACCCAGTCTAAAATCACGCTGATCTTATGTTTGTGACATTCATTGATAAAATATGCAAAGTCCTGCGGCGTTCCATAACGGGAGGTCGGTGCATAATAACCGGTCACCTGATATCCCCAGGAACCGTCGAACGGATACTCAGAAATACCCATCAGTTCAATATGTGTATATCCCATCTCTTTCACATACGGGATCAGATATTTAACAAGATCCCTGTAGCTGTAAAATCCATCATCCTCTTTGCCCGGATGACGCATCCATGATCCCGGATGTACTTCATAGATTGCCATCGGTTTTGCATAGACATCTTTGGTCTTTGCACGCTCTTCCATCCATTTTTCATCGGTCCATTTAAAATGTTCTATATCTGTGACAGCAGATGCCGTTCCCGGACGAAGTTCCGCATAATTTGCATATGGATCCGCCTTGTAAAGCCGTTTTCCATCTTTTGTCTCGATCAGATACTTATACAATGCACCTTCCTCAATACCAGGAATAAATAATTCAAATATTCCCATGGTATCCGGTTCTAGCCTTGTCATTTCATCTGCCGTCTCATCCCATCCGTTAAAAGAACCGATCACCCAGATTCTTTCAGCATTTGGAGCCCACACATCAAAACATACTCCACGGATTCCATATTGATCCGTAAAATGAGCCCCCAGTTTTCGGTAAATCTCGTAATGCGTCGCCTGTCCAAATAAATAGCGATCCAACTCTGAAAAATTAGCCATACCCTTACACCCCTTTATTTTTATGTCTTGATTATAGCCTGTATATTTTAGATTCCAAAATCCTTTTCGCGAAGAATCACATAATCTTCATCATCATATCTTCTGGACGTAATGATACTAAATGCTTTCCGTAAACCACCCTTTTCAGATTTACGGATCGCATCGTCCACAATTTCCTTTACCTCTGTGAGTGTTGTTGCCCTGTCGTATTTCTGTATATTGCTGATACTGTTGTAAAGTGCCAGGATACCCATCTCATCTATCGCATACCCGAGTTCGTTTGCATATGCTTTTGCAAATGAAACAAGCTCATCACTGGTAAATATCGGGATATTGATCTTCTCCGAAAAACGGGAAGCCAATCCTTCATCCCTGCCGAGTGCCTTCTCGATTCCACGGTATGTGTCTTCCATAATGACAAATAATCCGCTTGTATCACTTTTCAGAAGAAGTGACAGCCGGACTGCTGTTTCTTTGGAAATATCTCCGGCTTTCTCTATGATCAGACATCCCCCGGAAATCTTCTTTAGCAGAGATGCAACATCCTTTTTATTCAGTGTGGAAGCTGTGATCTTTCCGACCTTTCCTTTCGGTTTCCCTGTTTCTTTCTGAAGTGCCTTTACCATTGCCGTCGCAAGGACTGTTTTTCCACTTCCACTGCCACCCTGGATGACCATATTCCCGATAGAAGCATCCTTTCCTGTCATCAGATGCCTTGCCGCACCCGTAAGTGCCTGACAAAGCTGTTCTTCCATTCCCTTGATCGAAATGAAATAGGTAAATATCCCCCGCAGCTCTTCACTCAGTGATGTAATTGCCTCAAACCCTGTTTCATCCTCAGGCTCTGTGATCTCAGGAAGGATTCTCTCCACCCGATCCTCTTTCTTAAGAACCTCTTTCGTTACTTCAACTGCCGTGTTGTCAGCCAGTTCTTTCTGTGTGATATCTTCCGCAATGCTTTCCGTAGCAGTAATATGTCCTGCCGCTTCGGTCAACGCCTGCTCCGTTACCACTTTACCAAGATCTATCGTGTCTGCAGTAACTATGTCGTAATCATCTTCTTCGGATGTTTTCTCTGCACGGATATCTGAATCATCCCCCGTCGGCATCTTCTCTGCACGGATATCTGAATCATTCCCCGTCGGCATCTTCTCTGCACGGATATCTGAATCATCCTCTGCCGGCATCTTCTCTGCACGGACAGCCGAGACTTCCTCTACCGTATTTTCAGCAGAGAAATCTGCACTTTCCACATCTTCGGTTCCCTGAAGCATTCCGGATACTTCTTCTGCAAACTCCGCTGCATTTACTCCTGACTCAGAGGTCTCTCTCATTGAAGCTGCCGGCTCCACTTCTGTTGCAGGTGCTGCTGTTCCGGCTGCCTCTGCAAGCTGTTTATCGATATCCGCCGTCTCTGTCGAAATCCGGTCAATCTCTTCCTGTAAGATCTGGTTCATGTTTGCAACCATAGCTGCCGCCCTGTCATTTTCCAGCGGCTTGCCTTCCAGGTACTGATCCTGCAGTATATCTTTGGGAGCAATGCCTGCATCAAGTTTTGGAATAATATCTGCAAGGCGTCCCATGATCTCTTCTGCTTCCTGTAAGGCACGTGCCTTCGCAGATTCAAGTCTGCGCTGTTTTGCATCTTCTAATGCAACTTCAGCAGCATATCTTGTCTTTTCCCACTCGGCAAGCACTTCTTCAATGCTCATCTGACCTGTGATCTGATGCTCTAACGCCGTTTTTTCCGGCATATACATCCCAATCTGTCCATCATGTTCTTCCGCAAGCAGCTCCTTAAAATTGATCTTTAACGAGTCATCAATCTCATGATCCGTCTCTATATGTTCCAGCGTATTTTCATCTTCCCCAGATGGAACAGGTTCTTCTTTCGGAAACTGCAGATATGGAATTTCCTCCACAAGCTTTTTGATATTGTCCATACTGTCTGTAACAGTTTCTTTTTCAGTTGCCTGCATGATCTGCTGCATGCTCTTTTGCAGTTCTTCCTGCAGATTCTGTGTATTAAACCGCTCCGGTGAAAGTTTCACATCCGGTATCTGTACTGTTTCATTTACAATCTCACCTGAGTCAAGTTCCTCCTCCGGTCTTACTTCAACAACACCTTCGCGTTTCTGGCAAAATTTGCGGTACTTTTCTTCCTGCTGTTTATTTAATGGCTGATAGATCATCTTCAGCTCTAAGGCACGCTCCACATATGGACCTTCTCCAAACCACAGAACCAGCTCATCACATGCCTCCACACACTTATCTGCCATACCCGCTTTATGGTACAGACATGCAAGTTCAAATGCCCATTCTTCGGTATATTCCTGCTCCTTTAACTCCTCTAAAATTCCGATCAGAGTCTCTATATTTGCCCCCTGCGCTTTGCAGATCTCATATTTCAGCACATATTTTAAATTATCATGCGGTGCGATCTCCACGAATTCCTGATAATAATCTTTTGCCTCATCAAAATTCTTCATTTTGACTGCAACTTTTGCCAGGCGAAAAATAATCATCCTTCCAATTGGCGATCTGTCATATGCCATAAGCAAAACTTCACGGCTGTCCTCCAGACGACCGGTATTCTCATAAATTTCTCCAACTTTTACAAGTGCATTTACATTTTTTATTTTATTCCAGTTGATCGTATCAGCTATCTCTGCTGCCTTTTCATAATTATGTTCGGCAGTCAGTGATTTCATCTGATCCAGCTTTAATTTATATTCATATTTATCCAAATTATGCCACCTCAGAACGCGCTATTCTTTTGCTGCTTCTTTTGTTCTTAGTTTATCATACGCACATATAGATGTCAAAATTTAATCTTAGAAAAAAATGTCATGATACGGCAAAAAAAGAGGGTTTGCAGTCTGCCATACCCTCTTTTCTGTCATTGATCTTATTCTTCTTTTTTACTCTCTTCTACGGATTCTCCGACATGTTTTCCATGATGTTTTTTCAACTCTTTTTTTGACGGATTTTTATCATAAACAGGCTGATTACTCTCCTTGTCAACTTTGGTCAGATATACATATGCCAGTGTATCTGTTGTAAGTCCACGCTTCTTTAAGAAATAAGATACCGTTTTCTGTGCAACATAATAGATCACTGCCATAAGCGGCACACCGAGCAGCATTCCCGGGAATCCCCATAATCCGCCAAATACCAGAATTGCAAACACAACCCAGAATGCCGATAATCCGGTAGAGCTTCCAAGTATCTTCGGCCCAATGATATTTCCGTCGATTTGCTGTAAAACAACGATAAAGATCAGGAAATATAATCCCTGTATCGGATTCTGCAGCACAATAATGATAAAGGACGGCACCGCACCGATAAATGGGCCGAAAAACGGTATAACATTGGTGACACCGATGATCACGGCAACTAACACCGTATCCGGCATCTTCATGATTGCAAGCACGATATAGGCGAGCACACCAATGATCGCCGAATCTAATATTTTACCACTGATAAATCCACTGAAAATCTCATTGCTCTTACGGACAGTATCAATGATAACATTTGCCCGCACCGGTTTAAACATCGCATATACGATCTTTTTCGCCTGTCCTGCAAAATGTTCCTGGTCTGCCATCACATAGACTGAAATGATCAGACCGACGATCACATTTAAAACGAATTTGACACCATAGATCACACCGCTTGTGATCGATGTAAGATAGGTCTGTACCTTTGAAAAAATATCATCTTCAAAAAAGGTCTCAACCGTATCCGTTATTTTGTCCACGCCCTGCTGTATCATGGACGCAAGTTCCGTATCACCGTTTGTCACCTCGTCTACCCATTTCGTCAGATCCTTTGCTTCCTGTGGAAACGATGTGATCATACTCTGGATACTCGCAGAAATAGATGGAACGATCGCCGCCACTAAAAGCACACAGATTCCCACTAAAAATACCAGCGATCCGGTAATTGCAATTCCCCTTGATGTCTTTTTCGCTTTGCGTTTGCTTTTCATCCGCGGCTCTAAAAACTTAAGCAGGTGTCCCTCTAAAAATTTCATGATCGGATTTAAAAGATATGCGATCACTACACCGATAATGATCGGCTGTAAGATCAAAGACAGCTTCTTCCAGAAGTCTGTGAATCCATTGTAACGGTAGATCATAAAGAAAAACAGTATGCAGCAGCAGAAAGTCACAAATACGACCAGTGCGATGATGACATACTGTGGTTTTAACTCCCATTCTGTTTCCTGAGTTGCTTTTTTTATTTTTTCATGTTCGTCCAAATTGCCATCCTCCGTCTTATCTAATATTTTCATTATAACCTTCGCAGACAGGCAACGCAATCAGATTTTGCTGAAATTTTTGTTAATTACTGGACTTTGCAAAAAGGGACACCGGTGCTCATGCGCCGATGCCCCAAACTATCAGTCTGCGGTTTTACCCTCTGTAATAATTGATCAGACAGCCCTTTAAGATGATCTCTCTCTCATCATCAGTCATCGCACCAAGTCCAAGTTTAAACTCTTCTGCCTTTCCATCTTTGATCACATACGCTGTAATCTCGGACTGTTTGTCCTCGACTGCTTTACGGATATTCGGGATGTATAAGTAGTCAAGATTCTTAAACGGCAGTTCGCCCTCCGGGATGATGAACGGAAGCATACCCCAGTTGATGAGGTTCGAGCGGTAACGCTTGGTTGCATACTCATTTGCAATGTTTGCCCAGCCTCCAAGTACTTTCTGGCAGGAAGCAGCCTGCTCACGCGCGGAACCGTCGCCAGGTTTTACTGCAAAGATGGTACTTCCGAAACCGATTTCTCCATTAGAATGGTTATCCTCAAACTTTGTCTCCGGAAATGCTTTATCGATCGCATCCATAACCGGTCTTAACTCCTCCACTGCTTCTAACGGGCAGTTTCCGGCTTCTAAGGCTTTCTGTGCTTTCTGGATCTCTTTTGCCCGGCCCACGTACTGCGGATCTTTTCTGGAAAGTGCAAACTCTGCGAGTCCAAGCGGGTTGGAACGGAAGGAGGATGTCTCTCCGGACGGGATCAGCTCGTCTGTGGTCGTGACCGGATCGTGGATCTCAGATACCACTTTTAATACCATATTTTCCGGTAATGCGCTCATTGCCGGCCAGTCTTTGATGTTTGGTCCAAACTGGATCTCAACGGAAGGATCTGCTACGCCCTTGCTGTCAAAGACGCGGTTTGCATAAATGTTTTGATCGAAAAAGTACTTCGGTCTGGTAAAGTTTACATCCACATCCGTTGCGGCTGTCAAAAATCCCTTGTTTGCGGCTGTTGCTGCAATAGAACGTGCATCCATCAGCGCAACGGAGGCAACCTGTCCCTTCTGTACCTTGGAGCCCTCACGGTTCGGGAAGTTTCTGGTGGAGTGGCGGATGGAAAATGCGTTGTTTGCCGGTGTATCGCCAGCGCCAAAACACGGTCCGCAGAATGCTGTCTTAACGATCGCACCTGTCTCCATCAGGGATGCAACTGCACCATTCTTTACTAACTCCATATAAATTGGTGTACTTGCCGGATATACGCTTAACGTAAACTCATCCGGTCCGATGCTTGCGCCCTTTAAGATATCCGCAGCATCGCAGATATTCTCAAATCCACCGCCTGCGCAGCCTGCGATGATACCCTGGTCTACATAAAGTTTTCCATCTCTTACTTTGCTCTTTAAGTCAAGCTTAACTGCTCCGTCAAAGCTTACCTCTGCGCGTTTCTCGCAGTCGTCTAAGATATCCATCAGGTTTGCATTTAACTCTTCGATCGTGTAAGTGTTGCTCGGATGAAATGGCATTGCGATCATCGGTTTGATCTTTGAAAGGTCGATCTCGATCATTCCGTCATAATATGCCACGCTGCCCGGATTCAACTCTTTGTAATCCTGTGGTCTGCCGTGGATCGCATAAAACTCTTTTACTTTGTCATCTGTTTTCCAGATGGAAGAAAGACATGTCGTCTCTGTGGTCATAACGTCCACACCGATTCGGAAATCAACGCTTAAATTTGCAACACCTGGTCCGACAAACTCCATGACTTTATTCTTTACATAACCTTTATCAAACACTTCTCCGATAATGGCAAGTGCAATATCCTGCGGTCCGACACCTTTCATCGGTGTACCTGTCAGATAAACGCCGATCACGCCCGGCATATCGATATCATAAGTTTTATTTAAAAGCTGTTTTACAAGCTCCGGTCCACCCTCACCGACTGCCATGGTGCCAAGTGCTCCGTAACGTGTGTGGGAATCAGAACCAAGGATCATCGCGCCGCCTGCTGCAAGCATCTCTCGTGCAAACTGATGAATGACTGCCTGATGAGGAGGTACATAAACTCCGCCGTATTTCTTTGCACAGGTTAACCCAAACATATGATCATCCTCGTTGATCGTTCCGCCGACTGCACAGAGGCTGTTGTGGCAGTTCGTCAGCACGTACGGAATCGGGAACTTCTCTAATCCCGATGCTCTTGCTGTCTGGATAATTCCAACGAATGTGATATCGTGGGATGTCAGCTTGTCAAACTTGATCTGAAGTTTGTCCATATTGCCGGATGTATTATGATTTTTTAAGATACCATAAGCAATCGTATTTTCTGCCGCCTGCTCTTTACTTACCGCTGCACCGGTCTTTGCCTCGATTTCTTTGATGGCATCTGCACCGTCCGGCACCAGTTCATTTCCATTTACAAGATATACACCGCTATCGTATAATTTCATGGTTTCCTCCATTCTTTTGCCCTGTTTTCTTTTAGATTCATTGTTTAAAATTATATAGACCGCATCAACAAAAATCAAGTACTTTTACACGTTAAATCGAAAGCATTAAAAAGCGCATAAAACCATTTACTGCAAACAGCTATAGATTTCCCATATTATTCAGCATCTGTATCTTTTATTTCCTTATAAATCGGAAATGTGATCGATGCCTTAAACAGATCTCCATCCACTCCGATGAAAAAGATGCCGCCCATCAGCTGTGTCAGGCTCTTTGCAATGGAAAGTCCCAGTCCGCTTCCCTCTGTCGTTCTTGAAACATCTCCACGGATAAAACGCTCTGTCAGATCTCCCGCATTGCTGTTTTCCAACGCAAGGGAACGCTCCGAAACATTTTTGATGGAAAATGTCACTTTTTCTTCCAGTACATGCACATCCACATAAACCCTTGTTTTTTCCAGCGCATATTTTGCAACATTATTATAAAGGTTTTCGATAACACGGTAGAGCTGTCTGCCATCCGCAAGGATCATCACTTCCGTTTTCGGGAGTTTGGTGACGATTGTAAGTTCCTTCGCCTCAAACTTTTCATTAAATTCACCCGCCGTCTGATAAATCAGTTCTACCAGGTCAATCTTTTGCATATCCAGTTTAACATTTCCGGATGTAATACGCGAGGTCTCGACTAAATCTTCCGTCAGCTGTTTTAACCGCTGCGACTTGGCGTCTAAAATCTGGATATAACCGTTCACACGCTCATTATCAATATGTTCCAGTTTGATCAGATTGACATAATTAATGATCGAGGTCAGCGGTGTTTTGATGTCATGTGAAACATTCGTGATCAGGTCTGCTTTCATGCGCTCATTTTTCGTACTGTCATCCACCGCATGCAAAAGACCACTGCCGATATTGTTGATCGCTTCAGCAAGTTTTTTATCCTCACCATGCAGTCCTTCCGTGTCGATCTTGTTGCTTAGCACACCTTCCGTAATTTTTTCCACGCCTTCATATACCTGATAATGTTCCACTGCAGAACGCAGCAGGAGATATGCCTCCATGCCGCTGAAGATTAAAAGCAGTACCAGACAGATTACCCGGTGGTAATAAAAAGCTCCCATGGCGAGTACAAAGCAGACGATCATGTGGACTGCAAAGACAACAATCACACGCACCGTTACCGTCCGTTTTTCAAAGAACTTGTCCATCCCTTTTACAAACCAGTATGCAAGACTGTTTTCCCACATCACTTCCGCCTTCATCCGGCGCACCATACTCAGATAAAAAATCAGAAACATCATATCGATCAGCAGGCTGACCGTTCCCGATGCGACAAGAAGTCCCGACACATTCCATGTTTTATTATTTACATGCGACAAAAGCATGATCAGCTCGCTGGTTGCTGCAATAAATACAGCAGTCACGATCTCTGTTTTTATCCGGTCAATAAAATTAAGATGAATTCCCTCTTCTCCATCCCTGTGTCCGGTTGCCAGTGTCAGATATACAAGACTTAACACCCATCCCATCAGGCTGATCAGTGCAGCTACGATGCTCACCTTGATCCATGGATGCAGTCTCACATATTCCACCGCAGCATCATACAGATCATCTTTTGCGGTCAGATCCGTGTCCACTCCGATCACAAGTACCACATTTTCCAATGGCAGATATATCTGATTATTATAACTGCCAAAAAAGTAATTCTCCATGCCGCGGATATCGGTGCCAAATTCTTTTTTCTCCATATCATAGAGCAGATAATCTCCCATGGTCTTTGCTTCCATGAGAACCGTCTGCGTATCAAATACCTGACCCTCTACAGAATCCGGCTGGTTGGTATACCACACTCCATTCTGTTTATACCAGTAACAGAAATTGGTATCTTCGCGCTTAAACTCATTTGTATACTGCAGATAACGCTTATCATCCTCCGCACTCCGCTTGTCACCTTTTTGCAGCAGATGCAGATAATCGATCAGCTCATTGCATTTCTGCTCCATACATCTGGTATAGTATCCGGAATTAAAAAAATCATCTGTACCGATATCCGTTACCTGCAGAATATTTTTGCTGATCAGTGATGCCAGAAGATAGACAGCGATGGTAAGTATTACCGTAAAAAACAGGTTCAGGATCATCCCTGCCAGCTTACTGCCGTATGTGTATGATTTCTTTTCCATATGAAGTCTCCATCCCCGTGCCGGTCATTATCCTTTATGCCGGCGTACGGAATCCCCCCGAATCAGTTCTTCTCGATCTTATATCCAACGCCCCACACAACCTTTAAATAGCGCGGCTCCTTCGGATTGATCTCGATTTTTTCACGGATGTGGCGGATATGTACTGCCACCGTATTGTCTGCTCCGATCGCATCCTCATTCCAGATGCTCTCATAGATCTGATTAATGGAAAATACCTTTCCCTGATTTTTGACCAGTAATAAAAGTATGTTGTACTCGATCGGTGTCAGCTTTACCACTTCGCCATCCACGGTCACTTCTTTTAAATCATCATTGATCGACAACCCACCGACTGTATACACAGATGCGCTGCTCTCTGCCGCATTTCCAAGCTGGGTATAACGTCTTAACTGTGATTTGACCCTCGCTACCAGTTCAAGCGGATTAAACGGTTTCTCCACATAATCGTCCGCTCCGATGTTAAGTCCTAAAATTTTATCCGCATCCTCCGTCTTTGCAGATAAAATAATGATCGGAATGCTGCTCTCCTCGCGAATTTTTAAAGTTGCACGGATTCCGTCCAGACGCGGCATCATCACATCCATGATCAGAAGATGAACTTCATTTTCTTTTAAAATCTCCAGTGCTTCTTCGCCGTCATATGCCCTTAAAATATGGTATCCTTCCTGCTGTAAATATATTTCGATCGCTTCCACGATTTCCTTATCATCATCACACACTAAAATTGTCTGCATAAACTCCTCCATTTATTTTTGTGTCTTACCTTAAGTATTACACCAGATTTTACATTTATTTTAACAGGAAAGTTTAAATTGTTATAGAGCGGATTTCTTAATATTCCTTTAAATCGCCACTGCATATGCAGGTTTTTCCACATTTCTTAACTTAATTTAAGAAATTTATCTCAAATTTAAGAAATACTTTATTGCATCACTGCCATTCCCGTCTTATGATATCTTTTGTACCTGAATAATAAAAAATGTGCTGCTTTTCCACATATTTTTCGTCTGGACGAAAAGTTTTGCACAAAACGGAGGATTCTTATGAAAAAAAATGTGCACACTGCAGGCAAAAGCAGAAAGCAGAAAAAAATCCTGCTCCTTGTTGTGGAGTTTGTGATCATTCTGCTCCTCGCCATTGCCCTTTTTATCACAACAAAATTATCAAAAATTGAAAAAAACAAGTTAGACATGAATGACGTCTCCATCAACGACGATCTCTCCGATGAGACCAAAGAATCGATGGCTCATTACAAAACGATCGCTCTCTTCGGACTTGACAACCGTTCCAACGGCAGCCTTTCTAAAGGAAACAGCGATGTTATCATGCTGGCAAACATTGATACAAAACAACATACGATCAACCTTGTATCTGTCTACCGTGACTCCTATTTAGATACCGGTGGCGGCACTTACCAGAAATGCAATGCAGCCTACGCAAAAGGCGGTCCGGAACAGGCTCTTTCCATGCTAAATACAAACCTTGATCTTGCCATCACAGATTATGTAACTGTTGATTTTAATGCGATCATTGAATGCGTCGATCTGTTAGGCGGTGTCGACATCACGATCACGGATGATGAAGCGGTCCTGATGACAGGCTATATGAAGGAGCTGAATGCATTGACCGGACACAATTCCACACCACCTGCCTCCGGCGGAACTTACACCTTAGACGGCGTACAGGCATGCGCCTACGCGAGAATCCGTTATGGCGGCGGTGATGACTACCGCAGAACCGAACGCCAGCGTACTGTTTTGACCGCAATGATGCAGAAAGCGCAGAAATCCAATATTCTGACACTCAACAAACTGATCAACGCAGCTTTTGGGGACATTCAGACCAGTTTTTCCAATACGGATCTCCTCGCTCTCGCAGCAACAATTTTCAGTTATGACATTGGAGATACAACCGGTTTTCCATATGAAAAAACAACGCACAGATATGATAAGATCGGTGATGTTGTCATTCCGTGTGATCTTGCTTCTAACGTTACACAATTACATCAGTTTTTATTTAATGATGAAAATTATACCCCATCTGCAACGGTTCTTTCAAACAGCCAGCAGATCATCTCAAATACAGGATATAAACAGGGAGACGGCCATTAAGGCTGTCTCCCCGTTTATCAATTACTCTGTTATTTTTCCAGTTCATTTATTTTTTCCCTGATCATCTCCAGCTGCCCGTCCCCGTTTTGCATTGACACCTCCATCTTCCTTTTACGTCTTTTCACCAACAATCCCCACTGCAGGAATAATACCCCATCAATGATAAGATACAGCATCGGCAGACTGGTCTTTTTTCCTGCCACATACCCGATAAATACATACAGAACCATTGGATTTATGACCGCTATGGAAATCATCGTTGTCAGATCACTTCTTTGTCCAGTAAAAACATACAGGCTTTCCCATTTTTTATGAAACTGTCTTTCCTCCGGCTTCTCTAACATCACATTCCCCTTTTACTCTTTATGATGTCTGGAGAAAAAAGAACGTTTCTCCGGTTTCTTCTCTCCGGCATGTTCCTCGCCCTCTTTCCAGTGAAAATATTCCGCATCCAGATTGACATTTACATTTACTTCCGCTTTTGACGTGGTTTCCTGCGGCGTATCTTCCGGGATTTCTTCTGGCAATTCATTCTCTGGCAGAATTCCTGCCTTTTCAAAATATTCCTGGTTGATCTTAATCTCGGGTTTGACCGCTGAATAAGGAGATGGATTCACCTCACCCTTTTCCTTTGCTCTTTCCTTTTCAATCTCACGGTTACGATCCTCGATCAGATTCAGATATTTGTCCGTATCAGCAAGGTTCTGCAGATGTCCTTTCAGGTCTGACTGGTCTCTCCTTACAACATCTTTTTCTTTCTGAAGTTTTTCATTGGCATCCTTATAAATCTCCTGCATGGCATCCGTTGCCCTCTGCATGATTTCCTGTACATGCCGCAGTGCCTCATTGGTATACATAACAGACGCAGCATACACATCCTCCGCTTTCCCGCTGGCATCTTTTAAGATATCTTCTCCGATTTTTGCCGCCTCACGTCTTGCACGCTCCTTGCCCTGCGTTGTCAGTTCATACTCATCCAGCATCGCGTAAATGGCCTTATTTAGCTCTGCAAGCAGCTCTAACATTCTTTTTTTATCAAGGATAATTTTACTGCCAATACTGTCATAAGCTTCACTGCCTGCAAGCAATATATGCATTTGTCTTAAAATTTCTTCCGTTTTGTCCTGCGCGCTCATGGTTCTTCTCCTGCTTTACTTCCGCTGCGTCTTTTTCCTGTCTGGTATTTTACTAATTTTAACACTAACCGTATCAGCAAAACAACCAGTAAAATAGCGATCAATACGACTCCTGCGATCATGACGGCATATTTATTCGGATTTTTTATTAATTTTATGAGATTGGCCGAATCATCTACCACTTTTCTTTCATGCAATCCGGCATAATATTGTGGAATATCCGCAATTCCATCTCCATTTTCATCCGGGAACGACTCCATATAATGTGCGATCGCCGTCCATGCCTTTAATTCCCCGCCATTATCTGTCAAAATCACATCTTCAAAATTTTCAACCGGTGTTCCGTCTGTCTTTTTCGGCACAACAGACAACAGTCCATACGATGTTTTCGTCACCGCAGACAGCATCTGCCCACTGTAAAGATCTGCCACCACGCGATACAGTTTATCGTCCTCTAACTCCCTGCGATTGCCATCTGCATCCAGCAGATACACGTCGGTAACACGGTTTAAGATCATACGGTGCGGATTATAAGTAAACTGCAGGCCGTACATATACAAACGTGCGGATGTCATCAGATCCGACACGGATGCGTCGATCTCTGCCACGGTTTTTAACTCTTTTCCTGTCAGATATGCCTCGATCAGCGGATAACCCGGCACACCGTCTGCACCGATTCCAAGTGAAAATGAATTGAAAACATCTTCTACTGTAATATTTCCCTTTGTGTAGGTGTCACGGATCGTTCCACTCGGCGCGATTGCCACATCCACAGGAGTGCCATTATAATCCGTACTGTTTGTGACCGCATAAGCATAGGCATCTGCGATAAGGTCCCCCAGGTTATGTTCCGTATGGATGCTGTGTAGATCCTCAAGGCTGTCAAACGCTACATCATTTTCCGCAAGTACCTGTTCCCTTGTAAAACCAAACTGTGCCAGATAATCGCTATCCACCGTCGCCATAAAAGAATTGATCTCTTCCTGTGTGGCAGCATTTTCTGCAATATCCGTTTCGATCGGAGTAAGCTTATACTCTTTCATGCTCCAGCGGTCATCATCTTTTTGTTCCAAGGATAATGAACCTAAATACTTACCGTACTCCCCTGCGGAAACGATATAAGTATCTCCATGTACGATCGGTTCATCCAGTTTCGTATGCGTATGTGCACTGATGATCACATCCAGAGCCGGCACTTTTTTTGCAAGAATTTCGTCCTCTGACTTTGACTCATCCTCTGAAGTTCCACTATGGGACAGACAGACGATAATATCCGCATCTTCGTTTTTCTTAATTTCAGCTACGGTCTTTTTTACTGCTTCCACCGGATCCGTAAACTGCAGTTCACAGGTCGGTGCACATGCCAGTGCATCTTTTCCGAATACGCCAAGCAGCGCCACCCGGACATCGCCCTTTTGCACCATCACATAATCTTTCACACCATATTCCGTAAATGCATCACGGATCTTCTGCTGTCCTTCTGAGAGCCCCTGCTGTTCCATGGCATCCCAGTTGATATTACAGACAAGAAGCTCCGGCACGGTATCTCCGCTTTCCGCCGCGGTTTCAAGCATCTTAGCAAGCCCCTTTGAACGATAATCAAATTCATGGTTGCCAAGTGTTGTCGCCTCACAGCCCAGTGCCCCTAACATCCGAATCTCTGCCGCCTGTGTCTCAAAAACGGTCTGCACCAGCGTTCCCATGGAAAAATCTCCGCCATCCACCACCAGTGTATCCGGGGCTTTTTCTTTCTGTTCATCGATCAGTGTCTTAATCCTTGCAAACCCGCCGATCATTTCCTGTTTTTCATCTACTACCGTTGAAAAGCTGTTCAGATGAGAATGTGTGTCATGCACGAACATGATATCTATTGTTTTCGAGTCCGTCTGGTCTGCTGCCTTCACACTGCCGGATATTCCCGTCATTCCCAAAACCAGAACAAAAACAAGGACTGCAGCCAGTCCCATTTTCCAATTTTTGATCTTTTCCCGTAACATATAAGTCTCCCTGTTTTACAAAGCATAATTTTACTTATATTTTACTTGAACTTTTAAAATTAGTAAATGGTGGTGCAGTCCTAATTTTCACTTTATTCAAAATATTTTTTACAATAGATTGATCCTGTCTATGCAACCGTAAATTTCTTTGTGTCCTTCCGCAGCATCAAAGATGCTTCCTGCGTCTGTTTCATCAGTACACGCATATCTTCTGCCTGTCTGTCAACATTGGTAACACGCTCTGCAATGCTTCCGGTACTTGCCGCACCATCATTCGCAGCTTTCGTTACCTCCTGAATGTTTGCTACCACTCCGCTGACCGAAGCTAAAAGCTGTTCGGATGCCGCGCTGAAATCCGTTACAAGTTCTTCAACATAGTTTGCGTCTTCACTATAATTATCTGCCATTTTTTCAAAATCATCAAAACTCTCCGTGACGTCTCCTCCCACAAACTCTAACAGACGTTTTGCATCTGTGGTCAGTCTTGCAACTGCTGTCTGGACACGCTCTGTCACTTCCTGGATATTCCCGACCGTGCTCGCCGACTGCTCCGCAAGATTACGGATCTCATCTGCAACAACTGCAAATCCTTTTCCCGCCTCTCCGGCTCTTGCGGCTTCAATTGATGCATTCAAAGCCAGCAGATTTGTCTGCGAAGTGATTCCCATGATGGACTCCGCAAGAACACCGATCTGCTCCACGACTTTTGCATTTTCCAGTGCTTCCGATAAGCTCTCATTGATTTCCCCATGCACTTTCCTGATATTTGCACGGCTTGCACTGATTTTTTGTTTCGTATCAGCCGCTCTGGTATGGATCTCGTCAACTTTTCCGTTTCCCTCCTGCGCATGCTCTGCAATTCCTTTTGCAGCTTCCTCAATCTCTCCGGACATCGTATTCACTTCCTGTGCAGCTGCTGCGGTCTCCTGATTTCCGGCTGCAAGTTCCTGCGTGATACCGGATACACTGTCGATCTCGTCCGCAAGTTTTGCCAGTGCCGCCTCTGCTGTTCCAACCGTTTCATCCAATGTATCCGCTTCGCGCTGTACATAGCCGATCAGATGTCTCATATTGTGATGAATGTTACGGATGCTGCGTGCAAGAATACCGATCTCATCTTCACGTTTCAGGTATTTTTCCTCCACACGCTGCGTAAAATCGCCCTGTCCCATTTTTTCGGCAAACAGCGCAGATCTTTTGACACCCGATGTAATGTCGAATGTAAGATACAGTACCCATATATCCGTGAGTATACACATACTAACCATAAAATAGAAAAACTGATCCTGTTTTGCTTTCTTTTCCTGCTGCATTTTCTGCAATATCGGCTGCATTTCCTGTTGTATTTCTTCCTGGGAATATTCCGGATGTTCCTCACTTACATATTCTTCCATGCTGGCGATTGCATCATTACGGATAGCACCCATATTTTTAGCTCCGACAACTACTCCATATGATCCGATTATTAAAATCTCAATAATCAGAATCGTCATTTTTACCTTTAATGATACTTTTCCACTCAGGGTCACATCAATATCCTCCTTTGTTCTTTCTGATTTATTCTCATAACCGATTTTATATTAGTATCATTCTACTATCATTTAATTTTGATTACAATATACATCTTTGACAATTTGTAAGGTTTTTGTTTCCTGTCTGGTGTATTCCAGTCATGGAGAATAAAGAGTCGCTTGCGGCTCTTTCGCGCCCTGGCGGTGCTGTTTACAGCTAACTTCTGCTCCGCGAGATGCGCATCCTGCCCGGAGGGCTTTTAAATTCATAGGACGTAATTTCCTATGAATTTAAAAAATACGGCATATCCTGCCGGACACACCGCATTTTCATATTTCTTTTTATTTTAATGCTGCAGGATTGATCTTCTTTGTGCAGATATCCTCTTTTAACAGTGCAAGGAAATCTTCCCTGGAAACTGTGGTGGAATTCTGCTCTCCATGCAGTCTGTAGCTTACGGTTCCGTCAGCTGCTTCGTTCTTACCAAGTACTAACAGATACGGCACTTTCTCCATCTGTGCTTCACGGATACGGTAGCCGAGTTTCTCGTTTCTCTCATCGATCTCAACACGGATTCCGTTATCATCAAGATATTTGTATAAGTCATGAGAGTATGCGTTGAGTTCCTCATCCTCATTTTTTACCGGAAGGATCTTAGCCTGAACCGGAGCTAACCATAACGGCAGGTTTCCTTTTGTCTCCTCTAAAATATATGCCATGAAACGGTCAAGGGAACCAAGGATCGCTCTGTGTAAGACGACCGGCGTTTTCTTTGTTCCGTCACTGTCAATATAGGACAGATTGAATTTTGCCGGCAGACAGAAGTCTAACTGGCAGGTGGAAAGTGTATACTCATTACCGATCGCCGGTTTTACGTTTACATCCAGTTTCGGTCCGTAGAAAGCAGCCTCACCGATCTCCTCTGTATACTCAATACCGATATCATCAAGTACTTTGCGGAGTGCATTCTCTGCGTTGTTCCACATCTCATCATCATCATGATATTTTACTTTATCTTCCGGATCTCTTAAGGAGAGTACACAGCGGTAATCTGTGATATTGAAATCTTTGTAAGTATCAAAGATCAGCTCAACCACTTTTGCAAACTCTGATTCGATCTGCTCCGGTGTTACAAATAAATGTGCATCATTCTGGCAGAAATGTCTTCCTCTCTCAATACCCTTTAAAGTTCCACTTGCCTCAAAACGGAAGTCATGTGCGATCTCACCGATACGGATCGGAAGATCTTTATAGGAATGCATTCTGTTTGCGTAGATCATCATGTGATGCGGGCAGTTCATTGGACGGAGTACGAAAGACTCTCCCTCAACTTCCATTGCCGGGAACATGTTCTCTTTGTAGTGATCCCAGTGACCGGAAGTCTTGTACAGATTTACCGTACCGACACAAGGTGTCATAACATGCAGATAACCAAGTTTGCGCTCTTTTGCTTTGATATAATTTTCAAGCTCCTGCCATACGGTATATCCCTTTGGAAGAAACATCGGAAGTCCACGTCCAACCAGATCATCGGACATGAACAGATGCATCTCTTTGCCGATCTTTCTATGGTCACGGTCTTTCGCTTCCTCTAAGAGTTTTAAATGCTCCTCTAACTCTTCTGCTGTCGGGAAACATACACCGTAGATACGCTGCATGACATGGTTGTTTGCATCACCTTTCCAGTAAACACCGGAATATTTGATCAGCTTAAAGTTTTTACATAACTTGGTATTGTCGACATGCGGTCCACGGCAGAGATCTGTGAAATCACCCTGATCGTAAACGGAAATGTTTCCATCCTCCAGGCCATCGATCAAGTCAAGCTTATACTCATCATCTTTGAACAGCTCTAATGCTTCTGCTTTTGAGATCTCACGTCTGTAAATCTTTTTACCTTCTTTGCAGACTTTTTTCATTTCTTTCTCGATCGCTGCGATCACATCATCATTGACTGCGGTATCGCCAAGATCGATATCATAATAAAATCCTTCTTTTACAACAGGTCCTACCCAGAACTTTGCGTTCGGATATAAATGTTTTACTGCCTGTGCCATCACATGTGCACAGGAATGGTTGAGCGTATTCAGTCTCTCATCTTCTTTAAAATCTACCATGATCAATCTCCTTTTCCTGAACTAAAAAGTCCCTTATACAGACAACTTATCTGTATAAGGGACGAATAAACAATCTTTTATCCGCGGTTCCACCCCGTTTATTTCCATGTGGAAAATCTCTCATTTTGATGATAACGGAATCACCGGACCGGATTAGGGCCGCTCAGAGGTGGTCTTCCTGATGTTCCATTTTAAGATACTCGCACCAAAATGTATCTCTCTCTTTAAAATTTCCGATCAGTACTCTTCTCTTCCATGCGCTGTCTTGATTGTATGCCATGCGGCTGGTTCTGTCAAGTCTATTCTTTGCACAGCCTATCGTAACATCACACCTCAATATACGGATATTCGTGGAAATAATCCATAATGAGCTCTACCATCTCAACATTGATCTCTTTTACAAGCGGGCACTCCGTGTAAACATCATATCCACCGGCACCGCTGTAACGGTAATTATTGAGACAGATCGTAAATTTATCATCATCCAAAACCGGCTTTCCGTTTTCTGAAAGCCCTTCGATCCGGCTTCCGACTGGTCTTTTCGGATTGATCGTAAAGTCCACACCCATGTAGTAGTCATAATTGTAATGTTCGACCTTCGGAATCAGGAAGCTGTCAGAAACACAGACATTGCCCTCCTTATCATAGGCAAAATACTCTGCACTGCGCTCCATCACGGTCTTTAACTGTTTTCCGGTGATCTCGCAGACTACCAGCGTATTCGGATACGGGTATGTCGCGATGATATCGCGCGTGCTCACCTCACTGCGGAATCCGGCGATCTCATTTGCCAGACCGACCGATGAGAGCATTGCCCCGGAAAAATGAAGCTGGATGCGGTTTAAAAAGTCTGCGATCGGCGAACCGTACAATGCCATTTTTACTTTTTCTTCCGGCAGGATCGCGCGGCTTAAATGACCGATCGGCTGGTTCAGCCATGCCTGCACGGCATTTTCTGTGGAGCGGTATTTATCCGCAAGCATGCCCCCTTTTGCCGCATCTGACTGGCGCAGTTCGGAACGGATACTTTTCTCATCATCTGCCATCGTAACTTCCAGATACTGATATTCCTTCGCATTATCACACGGCTGTACCGTATATGTGCCAAATAAATCTCTTCCCGGCACAGACATATGCTGATGTCCGGTCAGTAAAATATCAAAATCCAGTTCCTTACAGATACGGTATCCGACATTTTCAGTCGTTTCAGACAGCGTCTCTCCGCTCTCTAAATCGCACTCAAAACCGCCGTGATAGATGCAGATCGTAAGGTCTGTCTGTTCTTTCATCTGCACAAGTGCATTTTTTGCCGTCTCAAAAGGATCTGTGATGTGGATTCCTTTTAAGTTTTCTTCCTTTTCCCAGATGTTTACATAATCGGTCACGATACCAACAATGCCGACACGCAGTCCGTTTTTCATCGTATGGAGTTTCCATGGAAACAAAGTGTTTCCTTTCTCATCCGTGACATTCTGGCACACACACACACCGTTATTTCGATTGCGGTATGCAGCCTGATAATCAAGTCCGTAATTAAAATCATGATTACCAAGTGTATAATAATCGTATCCGCAGTCGTTCATAATATCTGCGATCACTTCCGGAGAGTTTGCAACCTGACGGCAGTAATATGCAAAAGCAGACCCCTGCAAAATATCACCCCCATCTAAGATCAGCGTATCCTCATCCTTCTTAAAATCTCCCGCACAACCGAACAGACCGACATTTTTTTCTGTCATATCGCCGTAGGTCGTCGGATAAAAATAGCCGTGCACATCGGAGGTAAAATAGATTTTTAATTTTCTCTGCTGCATCTTTTAACCCCTCGCTAATTTGGTACGGATCTTCGAGGAGATCACTTCAATAATTAAGATCAGCACGATCAGTCCCGCAAGGATGGCACCTACCTGGTTCCATTTGTATGCACTCATGGCAAAAATCAGCGGCGCACCGATACCACCGGCTCCAACCAGACCGAGTACGGTCGCATCTCTTAAGTTCATATCAAAACGATAGATCAGCGTGGACATGAAATCCGGGAACAACTGGGATAAAATACCGTAACGGATCTTCTGGAACATCGTACAGCCTGCCGCATCCAGTGACTCTAAAATCTTCGTATCAAGATCCTCGATACTCTCGATAAACATTTTACTGATCATACCGATCGAGCAGAGTGACATGGTGAGCAGTCCGGCGAACGGTCCTGGTCCCGTCACACGGATAAACATAAGTCCATATACAAATGCCGGGATCGTACGGATCGCCATAATAAACACACGGAAGATCAGTGCAGCCGGCTTTGGCATCAGATTTGCTGCCGCAAGGAAAGAAAGCGGAATGGATAATACTGCACCGACGATCGTTCCTAAAAATGCGATACACATGGTTTCCAGTAACAGATAAGCAACACCGGATGTGGAGAGGTCAAACAGTAAATTCGTATCCGGGTGGAAAATTCCGCTGATGATCTTTCCTGCGACGGAAAGTCCGCTTCCGTTTGATCCGGTGGACTGGACCGTAGAAAGTGACCATGCAAGAAGTGCTGCAACAATCAAAGCCACAATGATCTTTGCGTACCAGGTCTTTGGTTCCTGCTCGTACATTTTTTTGATTGATTCATTCATTTTGCCGGTTCCTCCTACGTTAATTTCTTTCTGATGTAATGGCTGATCGCTTCAATGATAAGAACGGTGCCAAAGAGAACGATCAGGATCATTCCGACACTGTCATACTCGCGCCATCCGATCTTTTCATTTAAGATCAGTCCAAGTCCGCCTGCTCCAACATATCCCAGGATCGCCGCGTAACGCACATTTCCCTCGAAACAGAATAAACATACAGACATGTATGCCGGCAATACCTGCGGCATGATCGCAGAAATAAAGGAGTACGCCTTTCCTGCACCCATGGCTTCCATCGCCTCATAGGCTCCCATGTCGACTGTCTCGATCATCTCGTATAACTGTTTTCCGACATATGCAAAGGTAAATACTGCGATCGCAAAGGTACCTGCCATGGTGCCAAGTCCCCAGATATAGGTTGCGATCAGGGCAGCAACCAGCGTCGGGATCGTACGCACAATACTTAAAAACACACGTACTACACCGATCAAAATTTTATTTTTGATCAGGTTGCCGGACGCTAAAATTGCAAAAGGGATCGCAAGCACACCACCCACAAAAGAGCCGAGCAGTGACATTTTGATCGTATCAAAAAGTGGTCCCCAGATACTTGAGATGTAGCCGGCTTTCGGCGGGAACATCTGCGCTAAAATGTCAAAGAAAAACCGGATCCTCGTTACCAGTGTTGTCATGGAAAAACCTGTAACTTTTACAGAGATCCACGTTGCGATCACGAGCAGAATAATGATGAGCGGCGCGCGGGAACATTTTTCTTCCACAACTTTGCCGTTTGCAAGCACAAGTTTTTTCGGTTTAAATATTTTATCGTACAATCCCATTACGCTTCCTCCGTTTTCTCCGGAATCTTTCCTTCGTAAATTGTGTTTAACACGTCCTGTGTCACATTCTCGGAAGGTCCGTCATAGACGATCTTTCCGGCACGGATTCCGATGATGCGGTCTGCATATTCGAGTGCTAATTCCACATGATGGATGTTGATCAGGATTGAAATGTTCATATCCTGGTTGATCTTTCTGAAATCACTCATAACCTGTTTTGCCGTTACCGGGTCAAGTGCTGCAACCGGCTCATCTGCTAAAATGATCTCTGGGTTCTGCGCAAGTGTACGTGCTAAGGCAACACGCTGCTGCTGACCACCGGAAAGCTGGTCTGCACGGATATATGCCTTATCAAGGATACCGACCTTATCCAGACTCTCAAGCGCCTGCATTTTGTCTTCTTTTTTAAACACACCAAGCAGAACTCTCCAGAAAGGCATTTCCGGCACTTTTGCCATCAATACGTTACGGATTACTGTTGTTCGTGTGACAAGATTGAATGACTGGAAGATCATTCCGATCTTTCTGCGAAAAGTACGAAGCTCTTTTCCTTTTAAGTTTTTAACCTCTAATCCATCCACTGTCAGAGTTCCTGATGTGATGTCATGCATACGGTTGATCGTCCGCAGTAACGTGGACTTTCCTGCACCGGAAAGACCGATGATCGCTACAAATTCACCCTGTTCGATCTTTAAATTGACATTGTCCAGTCCCACTACCCCGTTCGGATATACCTTCGATACGTCCTTAAACTCGATCATAAATTTAAACCAAACCTTTCTTTCACCTGCTGTTTTTATGGTGTGTGTTTTTTATAGGTGTATACTCATTGAAAGGCTGCCGCAAAGCCGGTTTCCCGGCTCTGCAGCAGCCCTCCTGCTGCCCGTCATACTGCCTGTTATTATTTAGTCGATACTGTCCACTCCCTGTCAGACGTTCCAGTAACGATTAGTTTGCTGCACTTAATTCCTGGATCAGTTTCTGTGCTTCTCTCTCTTTATCATAATCAGAAGACTGTGCCGGCTCATATCCGTTGTGGCTGTAGATAGAGATAACTGCCTTACCTTCCTCTGTGTTACCGATGTTGATGAGTGCTGTCTGGATTGCTGATTTTAAGCCGTCATCCATGATCGGAGATGTCTTGCTGACACAGACTGTATCGTTATAGATCGGATCTGTTACACCGATCACGTTTGTCTCTTCCCAGATAGATTTTGTACGTCCAAATTCGCTTGTCCAGTTCTCTTCGTAGTCACGTCTTGCATCTGCATAAGTTACAAGTACGTCGATCTGTCCGGAAGCAAGTCTTGCAAATGCGCTTGCGTAGGAATCAGACTGCACTGCGGAAGAAAGATCTGTGATACCCTTCTGGTATTTATCCTGTAACCATAAAGCCGGGTAAATGTAACCTGCCGGTGAGGAGGAGGACATAACGCTCCAGTTTGCGCCGTTTAAATCATCCCAGGTAAGTTCTTCGCCGGAGTTAACTTTATCAGCAAGTTCCTGTCCTTTGTCAGAAGGACCTGCGATGAATAATGCACGGTAAGAAACTGCCTGTTTGTCAGTACCTTCTGTAGGCTGTCCGTCATTCCAGTCTGCAGGGTTGTCCGAATCTTTATTTAAACCATCTCTGGTTGCTGTTAAGATCACATCTGCTCCATCATCATAAAGTACATAGGTACCACCCGGAATAAATCCAACATCAGCAGTTCCTGCTGCAAGCGCCTCACCTACTGCCTCAAAAGTTGTACCAACGGTAATCTTTACTTCACCGATATCATATCCTAAGCCTGCTAACTCTGTCTGCATTAAATTTGCAAGCGGCTCTGTTGCAGTTACGATCTCATCCGGATCTCTGGATGGAACGAAATATACGTTTAACGTATCGATCTTTACATTATCAGCAGAAGCTGTCACGTCAGAACTTTCTGTTGCAGCTGCCGTATTATTTGTCGTATTGTTGTCTGCTGCGCTGCTGTTGTTTGATGTGCTGTTTCCACATCCTGCAAATGTACCCATGCATAATGCTGCTGCAAGTAACATAGCAATTTTTTTCTTCATAATGAAATGTTCTCCTCTCTCTCCTGCATCCATTTCCATGCAGGCGTGCACACTTTTGTTGTTACTCTTTTCATGAATTGTCCAGCCAATGATCAGGCACTGTCTCCAAGCTCAAGTTTTGTTGGCAGATACACCTTCATCGTATCTTTTCTGCCATCTAAGACCCGCTCCAAAAGAAGCTTTATGGCAGTCGTCCATACGATATCCGGCAGCATGCGAAGACTTGTGTACGTCTGGTATTTTGTCGAAAGCGTCTCAATATCGCGGTAAACCACAACCGCAACATCTTTCGGAATCCGGTACTTTAATTCTTTGATCGCTTCAAGAGCTCCCTCTGCAATCTCATCATTTCCCAGAATCAGAACCTCCGGCACGTCCTTCGTCAAAAGCATTTCCTTCGTAAGTGAATATCCGCTTTCATGACTGATCTCCCCGACCTTAAAATAGTCTTCCCGATAACAGTCTTTTTTTTGCAGGATCTGCTTTAATCCATTCAGACGCCTCATTCCGATCCGTACCATATCATCTTCATAGATACCGCCAATATAGCCAATGCTGCGATACTCCTTCTCGTCCATCAGATAATGCACCATATCGCTTAACCCCTGATCGTAATCCATAAGGATCTGATCAAACTCATAATCCTTCTTATCTGAATTAACAAACAGGATCTCTGTGCTCAGTGACCGCAAAAAGTCAACTTCCACTTCCGAGAACAATCCAAATGCAATGATACCGTCCACCTGTTTTACTTCTCCATAAATCAGACGTAAAAAAGCGATATCTGCTTTCTGCGCAATACTTCCGGATAAGATATCCTCCGATGTAATGCTCACATCCGGTCTGTCTCTTCTTACGATATGCCAGTCCGCAACTCCGATGACGATCTGTCTGTCTCGTTTGGCATGACGCATCTTAGGCGGGACATATTTCAACTCATGAGCGATTTTAATTATTTGGTTTTTTACCTCAGGTGTCACAGATAATGTCTCATCCTGATTCAACACTCTCGACACCGTTGCCGCCGACACATGTGCCAGCTTGGCAATCTCTTTGATTGTTGCCATATAATCACGCCTTTCTTCTGCATTATATTTCACGATTTTACAGATTTCAATAGCTTTAGTAAAGTTTTACTAAAATTTTACCCAGTTTATACAAAAGGGAGAATATCTATCAGGTACGTTAATAAAAATCATTAATTCTGCTGATAAATATTCTCCCTTTCGCTGGAAAAATACAACTTCCATCCGGTATGACATGACGCTGCACTGTGCTGCCAGAGCCACCCCTATACTTCGCCAGGTCCTGCTGCCATCTGCACAAGACTCTTTATACCCGGTGCCTTGATTCCATCATCGTTTACCACTAAAATCCGCATTGTTTCTCTCTTCTATTGTAATGACAATGTTACCGTCAATACTCCGCCTGACGCAGATGCCTGGATCAATAGCGGCTGTGAAAAAGTATTGGTAAACTTAAGGTCTTTGCTTGTTCCTGCGATTGCTGCATCATATCCCGCCGGAAGGTATGTTACCGGCAGTGAGTGCGGATAACGCTGTGTTGCCGGAAGACCTGCATGCAGCATTGCAGCATACAGTGTAGAAGACACCTGGCATACACCTCCACCGATTCCGGTTCCAACTGTTCCGCTGATATAGATTGGTGCAACCACATATCCATTTGCCGCTGTGCGCGGTAAAATAGTGGAACTAAAGGAAAAGGATTGTCCCGGCTGTACCACAACACCGTTGATCCGGGCTGCCGCCAGTTCTACGTTATTTGCACGCGGAACTGTTGCATCATATTCTGTTGTACAGGTGCCGATCACATTTGCCTGTACTGCGGCTGTCTCGGTTGCAGCCGTCCCAGCCACAATTGTACCGGCAGATGCACTTCCGTCTCTGCCCTCTGCTTTGCCACAGATCACATAATGACTGCAGTATGCTGCCATGTCATCGCCAAATGCCTGCTGCAGATCTGCATATTTTGCCCGGTATGCCTGCGGATTGAAATCTGCAGAACAGCTTCTTCCTTCCTTTAATCCGTAATTTACAAAATGATTAAAAAGTGCTGCTTTATTATTGCCAAAAGCAGCGGCTACATCCGGATATGCACTGCGATAATAATCTGCATCAAAAACTGCCTGATATGCGCTGCGTTCTGCCGCTGTTGCAGCTTCGGCAGACACCGGGTTCGTCATCAAAAGCGCTGCACACATCAGAACCGGCAGTACTTTTTTCGTCCAATATTTTCTTTTTATCATGGTATCCTCCCGCGATTGTACCTTATATCTGGTACTATAATTATGGCATCATCATATCAGACACGGAAGAATTATACAATAGTGCACTTTCACGGCAGATCAAATTTCCTCTTTACAGCCTCCACCAGATAGTCGGCTGTCCCTTCTGTTCCAAGCATACTGCTGTCGATCATGATCTCCTTAAACCGCTGGTCATTCGGTAAAAATCCTGCATAATGCATATGATAATGATCTCTTGCCTCATCGACCGCGCGGATCATTTTACGCGCCTCATCTTCATCCATGTTCAGATCGTTCACACAATTTGCAACCCTCGCCTCATAAGGCGCATAAATGTATACCCGTAGCAGATCCGGTTCATCCGCAAGGATAAAATCTGAGCAACGTCCAACAATAATACAGGATTCCCTTTCTGCAAGGAATTTAATAATATTTTGCTGTGCATCAAACAATTTGTTCTGAAGATTATCCGTCTGGGTCCCAAGCGGATACATCATACGTCTGAAACTGTTTGTTTTTACTCTTTTTTTTGCACTCTCTTCAATCTCATCAATCTTTGATACCGGAAGATTCAGCTTTTTCGCAGCCTCCTCCACAATATCGCGATCATAAAATTCCACACCTAATTTTTCACTCATCCTCATTGCAATTGGACGTCCAAGACTTCCAAACTGTCTGGCTATCGTGACAATATATTTTTTCTTTTCCATGATAATTCCTCCGTTCCGGCTCTGATTTTAAACAATAGAATATACGTTCCACAAACTTTTCTACACTGCCATTCACTTCTACATTACCACACCAAGGATCAAAAATCCTACGATGGAGACTGCCGCTCCGATCAATACATATGGAAGCTGTGATCCCGCATGCTCAAGGTTGTCAATTCCTGCTCCATTCGAAGCTAAAACTGTTGTATCACAGTAAAAACATGCATGGTTTCCAAATGCGCACCCGGAGAGGATCGCTGCCATCACAAGCACGATGTTAGCCCCAACACTTGCGCCAAGCGGAAGTAAAACAGGAGCAACCAGCGTACATACGCCCCATGCATTTGCAATCATAAATGCAAGCAGTCCTACAATGATAAATGCAATCATCGGAAATACTGTACCGGACATAATCGGCTTACATAAGTCTACAAAAAACTCTGTCATTTCCATTTCACTTGCGATTTTCTGGAAAGTCAATGCTGAAATTAAAAGGATAATGATCGGAAGCATATCTGCAAAGCCTTTTACAAACGTATCCCAGAATTCGGAAAAGGTCATGATCTTTGCTCCTATATATAATACCATACAGACTAGAATTGCAATAATTGCTGCTATGACAAGATCACCAGTTGCAACTGCAATGCCGACTAATATTGCAAGTGGAATGATAAAAAACCATACGCTTCTTCCTTCCTCCTCACCATATTCGGAACCAATGTTATATTTTCTACTGACATCGCTGTATGTTTTTCCTGTTGCGGCAACACGGTCATATGCCTTTTTCATTCCGCCAAGCTTCGGAAACCATCCCATGCAGAAGAGAAATACAATAATAAGTGCAACAATTGGATATACACAATACGGAATCGCCATCAGGTAGGTTTTCATCAGGCTGCCGCCTGCGAGATTCTTAACGCAGTCCTGCTGAAGAAAAATTGCTCCAAAGTATGCTGCCCAGGAAGAAAACGGAATCAATACACAAACCGGAGCTCCCGTACTGTCCAAAAGATAGGCAAGTGCTTCTCTCGGCACTTTTTTCTTGTCGTAAGAACCTTTCATTGCTGTTCCGATGGATAAAACATTTAAATAATCATCCACAAAGATCAGGATACCTAAAAGAAATGTGGTAAATAGTGTCTTTCTCTCTGTATTACAGATCTTTGTAACAATCTTTGTGAAACCAAAACTTCCTTTTGAAGCGGTAAGCAGTGCTACAAGACTGCCAAACAGCCCACATATCAGAATGACATATGCCTCATCGCTGATGACACCTTCCAATGTAGATACCCACTCAGTGAGAAAATTTTGTTTCCATAATACAAGTGCACCAACCATAGAACCGGCAATCAGAAATGCCTCACATTTTTTTGTTGTGATCGCACCAATTACAATGACAAGTACGATCAATGTTGCAATCAATCCATAGCTCATAACCAATCATCCTTTCTTCTGTCAAAAAAAAGACCGGAAGTTTCCCTTCCGGCCCCATTGCCATTTTTCGTATGTAATAAAGTCCTTTATCGTTGTACTTATCTTAACGAGGTTTTCCCCACGAATCAATAAAGACCTGTATTTTCGTCTGTAACAGACAAACGGCTCTGTATACATTTGTTTCCGGGAAACAAATCCAGTCCTGTGACACCGTCATAATCAGCATCGTATCTTGTCTACTCAATATAATAATAGATCATCAGGGCATTGTAAAGTTCCTGACTTTGAAATCGGTTATCAAAATCTCTCCCGGTAATCTGCTCAATGCGCGAAAGCCTGTATTTCACTGTGTTTTTATGCGAAAAAAGCCTGTCTGCCGCTTTCTGCAGATTGCAGTCACTTCCAAAATATGCCCACATTGTCTCGACCAGCTGGGTATGGTTCTTCTTGTCATATGCAAGAATCTCCCCTAACACCTCATCCACATACCGCTTCATCGGCTCTGTATTCTCATAGGACATCAGCAGCCGATAAAATCCCATCTGATCATAAAATACCACATCATTTACTCTGCGGATATGCTCTAAGATCGAATTTGTCTTTGACGTTTCCTGAAAACTCTTCTGGAGTTTCGAAAGACTGCTGCATTTTTCTCCAATATTGAGAGTGTAACAAATCCCCTCATGCTCACATTGCAAAAAAGAGGTAAATTCATCAAATATCTCTGTAATAAGCTCCCTCTGCCCACTGCAGTCCCTGATAAATCCTATCATGCGATCCCCATAGCAGGATATGATCGCAGGATACTCCTTCTTCCCAAAAAGCCCTTTTAACACCTCCGCATAAGAACGCACTTCATCATTGGAAAGATTGTCCGGATGAAGCACAAACACCTGCTCCATCACAGAAATATCCTGTCCCATCTGCTGACACTTTCGTTCAATATTATGTACATTGATGCTGTTTCCAAAGATGATCTCTGCGAGCAGGCTGTCCTGAATATCCTTCCTGTCATCCAGATACGATATCGCATGGCCAAGTTCCTCAAAAAAGTCTAAAAGCGGCACATCCCATGGCATAGTAAAAAGCGGAAAATCATTTTTTTCCGCTAAATCTATTACTTGTTTCTCAATCTGTGTCACATAGTTTTCTCCTACCAGAAGTAAGGCACATGACATTTTAAGTTCAATTGCCTTTTCAATTGTCCGGTACAGATCAAAGTTTTTCCGCTGGGTAACAGGTCCGCTGATAATCAATAATTCCTGACCGTGAACCCATTTTTCAAAATTAATATTTTCTGCCTTATAGGACCAGCGAATCCCCCGCTCCATCCCTCCGGCTCCGGCAACTACCTTCGCCTGCGACATCGTCGTAAGCGAAAGCAAATCCTTGCATTGAAACATTCGCCTGTCACATCCTTTTATTATTTCAGTATGTCAATTGCTCCCGTGACCTGTGCAGGTATCTTTTGAAACAGAAACTCTCCATTTCTGACAGAAGCAGTGATTCCTGCTCTTTCACAGATCGCCTCAAATTCTGAATTTGCATCCAGCACGATAAAGTTCGCTGGTTTGCCTTCCTCGATTCCATAATGATCCATAATATTCATGGTAACGGCTCCATTTTTTGTCACAAGATCAAGGTCATTGACGATCTCCTCCGGTGACATCATCTGTGCGATATGGATGCCATGATCTAATATCATCATCATATTCCCATTTCCAAGTGGATACCACGGATCCGACATGGAGTCCTGTGCAAAGCAGACATTGATTCCATTGTCATTTAATTCCTTCACACGCGTGATACCACGGCGTTTCGGATATGTATCCTGTCTGCCTTCCAGATAAATATTTTCGGTTGGACAGGAGATAAAGTTGATCCCAGACTTTTTAAACAGCTTCATCATGCGGAATGCATAGCTGTTGTCCGCAGAGCCAAAAGAACAGGTGTGGCTTGCCGTTGTCCTTGCTCCGATTCCTTCCATCAGTGCAAGCGCATTTAAAAGCTCTAAAAAACGGCTCTGTGTGTCATCTGTCTCATCACAGTGGACATCGATCAGCTTATCGTACTTTGTCGCAAGCTCAACGGCTTTGTGGATGGATTTTTCCCCAAACTCTCTCGCCAGTTCAAAATGCGGGATTGCTCCGACACAGTCGGCTCCCATTTTAAGACCTTCTTCAACGAGTTCATCCCCACCTTTATAAGCATACATGCCTTCCTGTGGAAATGCAACTATCTGAAGGTCTAAAATATCTTTTACTTCCTCTTTTACTTCAAGTGCTGCTTTTAATCCGGTAAAAGTTGGATCTGTGACATCAATATGCGTCCGGATTGCCTGAACTCCGTGAAGCATCTCTTTGCGGATTCCGCTGTAAATACGCGCCTTCATCTGTTCCACAGTCATATTGCCCTTTGACTCACTCCATCTCTGGATGCCCTCAAACAGAGTTCCTGATCCGTTCTGTTCTCCCATATCTGCGGTGAACACATAATCCAGATGAAGATGTGGATCAACATATGGTGGAATTACAAGATTTCCACCAACATCAATAGTTTCACATTCCTCCGGAATCTGTTCTGCAATTTTTTTGATTTTTCCATCTTCTACAAGAATTGATACCAGTTCTTTTTTGCCTTTTAATCTCACATTCGTAAATTTTTTCATATTATTGATCCCCTTTTCCATTTTATTGATGTCCCACATAACAGTCTGCACATATTTTCCGCAAGTCTGCTATGATCTGCCGGACTTGTATCTGACTGAATTTGCGAAAAGGCGCTAAGATACACACCTTAGCGCCTTTGCTAACTTATTTGTTCTTCTTGTACAAATCTTAGCACCCGTCTGGAATGCCGTCAATAAAATGCAAAATCAACAGTTTCTTTTTATTCTGCGGTACCAATAAAGTGATCTTTACTTGTCTCCAGGAGACAAATTCCCTGTTTTTTTATGCTTTCTCCCCCTCATACACTACATTTCCATCAATGATCGTATACAAAATATGGGTATCCACGGCAAATGGATTTTCCTTTGTCAGTACAAAATCTGCATCCTTTCCATCCTCAATACTTCCGACGCGGTCTTCGATTCCGATATGTTTCGCTGCATTGATCGTGATTGCCTTTAACGCATCAAATTCACTTAACCCGTTAAAGACTGCCCTGCCTGCGCAAAGTGCCAGATAGCGCTCCTCGATCACCGGTGAATCCGTGATGATTGAAACCTGACATCCCGCTTTTGCGAGCGCAGCCGGCGTGTGGAATCCCTTGTGGCGCAGTTCATATTTGGCTGCATGTCCAAAAGACGGTCCAACCGCAACCGGAAATCCTTCCTTTGCAAGATCATCTGCGATCAATGCTCCGTCCGTTGTATGATCGATCCGAAGATCTACATGAAATTCCTTTGCAATGCGGATTGCGGTGTAGATATCATCGGCGCGGTGCGCATGGGCTTTTAACGGCATCTCGCCGCGGATAACTGGAAGAAGCGCCTCCATTTTTGCATCGTAAGCAGGCATCTTTGAAAAATCCACCTTCCTATCCGCGTCTGTTTTCTGCAAATCGTCCATCACTTGTTCCTGTGCCTGTTCCATCTCAAGTTCATTCCAGCCCTCCGGACAGCCGGCATCGTGTAATTTTGTGTCATATATTTTTGCCTTTGTGAGTGCCTCCCGCAGCTTCGCGGCAACAGACATTCTCGAATAAACACCTTTTTCCTTATAACAGTTTTTCGGATTCTCACCGAAAGCGATCTTCATAGCGGTTTTTTCTTTGACTAACATGTCATCCACACGCTTTCCGTAGGTCTTGATGGCACAAAACGTTCCGCCAATGACATTTGAGCTGCCAGGTCCGGTGCACACACAGGTCACACCGCCTTCGCGTGCCATCTGGAATGTCTCATCCTGCGGATTGACCGCATCCACCGCCGAGAGCTGCGGTGTCACAGGATCTCCTAATTCGTTATAATCCTCCCCGGCAAATCCGGTCGCATACCCGTCTAATCCCATGTGACAGTGCGCATCCACAAATCCCGGATAAACGTCGATCCCAGTTGCATCGATCACATCCGCATCATTGATGATCTTCCCCTCTAAGACCGGTGCGATCTTTTTTATTTTTCCATTCTCCACCAAAATATCTGCCACAAACGGCTCTTCCTCTATGGCATTATGGATCGTTCCCTGTTTGATCAGTAAGTAATTGCTCATGTGTGCCTCCTGTTTTATGTTTTATGTTTTATGTTTCTATGTTTTACATAGTTAATTCCCATATAATATCAACATTATACCATGCATCCTTTGCGTCCGGCTCCTCATTTTTCCCGCCTTTTTAGGCATACAACAAACCTATTGCCGATATATGCCCAAAACCATGCGAAAAAACGGGCATAACAGCAAAGTTTCTGCTGTTTACAGCTAACTTCTGCTCCGCGAGATGCGCATCCCGCCCGGAAGGCTTTTTCATTCATAGGACGTAATTTCCTATGAAGATTCGGGTGTCAAAAGGTGGTTCATAACTTAGCGATTGTCAAATTGCACAAAGCCGAGACTGTTTTTGTGACTTTGGGAGAAAATTAGAAAATCTTAGTATGCCTGTCTATTTACAGTAATGTTCTGCCACGGACGGCAGAACAAGGCTTCACGAGCCATGGAAGGCTCGTTGAATGCCGTTTACGTCACTCTGTGAAAAACTGATTCAGGCATACTTAGTTTTTCTTATTTTCGGACAACGGAACAAAACAAGTTCGGTTTTGTGCAATTTGACAGACCCAAAATTGAAAACCACCTTTTGACTCCCTAATCCTATGAATTAAAAAAGGATCTGCATGCGAATTATACGCTGCAGATCCCTGATGCACTTTTATTTCTCTGACAGATCAATATTCCTGATCTTATCCCTGATTCGAAGGATCATGGACGGTGATACGGAAAGCTCATCAAATCCCATCCGGAGGAATGTCTCTGTGAGCGTTTCATCCGCGCCAAGTTCACCGCAGATGCCAACCCAGCATCCTTCCTTATGTCCGTTATCCACGACCATTTTTAACATCCGAAGGACTGCTTCATGGTGTGAATCATAAATATTATCCAGTTTCGGATTCTGCCTGTCGATCGCAAGTGTATATTGTGTCAGATCATTTGTCCCGATTGAGAAGAAATCAACCTCTTTCGCTAAAAGATCACTGATCATAACTGCCGCCGGTGTCTCGATCATAATACCGAGTTCCACATCCTTATACGGAATGCCGTCATCGTCAAGTCCTGCTTTCACTTCTGCAATGATTTCTTTGATCTTTTTCACCTCATTTACGGAAATGATCATCGGGAACATGATCGCGATCGTTCCATAATAGCTGGCACGGTAGATTGCCCGGAGCTGTGTCTTAAAAATCTCAGTACGGTCGAGGCAGATCCGGATCGCACGATAACCCATTGCCGGGTTTTCTTCTTTCTCAAGGTCAAAATAACCGACCTGTTTATCTGCTCCGATATCAAGTGTACGGATAATGACTTTTTTCCCCGCCATATTTTCCGCAACTGTCTTATATGCTGCAAACTGCGCTTCTTCTGTCGGGTAATCCTCCGACTCTAAATAAAGGAACTCACTCCGGAACAGTCCGATTCCACCCGCATCATTGGCAAGTACATTTGCCACATCGGAAACACCCCCGATATTGGCATAAAGATTGATCTTCGTTCCATCCTTTGTGATATTTTCCTTACCCTTCAATTCCTGAAGCAGACGTTTCTTCTGCTCATTTTCTTCTTTTAACTTCCGGTATTCCGCTTTCGTATCCTCATCCGGTCCTACGAAAAACTTTGCATCAAATCCATCCACGATACCGAACTGTCCGTCCACACCCTCTTCCGGAAAATCAACTCCGATCAATGCCGGAATATTCATGGTTCTCGCTAAGATCGCCGTGTGGGAATTGGTGGAACCGTGACGTGTTACAAAAGCAAGTACTTTTGATTTATCAAGCTGCACGGTCTCGCTCGGTGCAAGATCATCCGCTAAAAGGATAAACGGTTCATCACCGCTTAAACCTGCATCGCCGTTTCCCTGCAAAATAGAGATCACGCGGTTGGAGATATCTTTGACATCCGCCGCACGTTCTCTCATATAATCATCATCCATCGCAGCAAACATCTGCGCAAAATTATCTCCGGTGGAAGCAACTGCAAATTCTGCATTGACCTGCTGGGTTTCGATCATGTTTGTGATCGACTCTACATAGTCGAGATCATCCAGCATCATCTGGTGCATCTCAAAAATTGCCGCATTGACTTCACCGACTTCCCTGACTGCTTTTTCATAAAAAACACCAAGCTGCCTTTTGGCTTCTTCTTTTGCATCCTCAAAACGTTTTTTTTCTGCTTCTATATCCGTTATCTTTGTTCGTTTTACTGCGTTATCCGTCTTATGATAGACAGACAGTCTGCCCATGGCAATTCCGCCGAATACACTTTTTCCGTGCAGTTCCATGCCCGTTACCTCCATTTTAGATTTTTATTTCTGTTTTTATCAATTTTTACAGATTTGCTTTCAGAAATGCCTCGATTGCAGCACTTGCTGCCTCTTCATTCTCTCCATCGGTGCAGACTGTGATCTCCTCGCCGCATTTTACACCAAGTCCCATAACTCCAAAAATACGTTTTGCGTCTACTGCTTTTCCATCTTTTGCAATGGTAATGCTGCATGGAAATGCGGCTGCTTCCTTTACAAGTGCTCCTGCCGGTCTTGCATGGATTCCCTCTTTGTCTGTGATCACGTATTTAAATTCTTTCATGATTTTCTCCTTTCTTTGTACATAACACATTGTTTTATGATTACATATTCACAGGCTCTATATTGTTGCAACATAAAGCCTGCGATTTTAATTACCTTTTCCGTTTCCTATCTTTTTGATACATCCTTCTTTAAAAGTCCAAGGATCACGCATCCTACAACAGAACCAACTGCCAGTGATACGAGATATAACAGCGGATGGCCTACGGTTAAGAATACGAAGATTCCACCATGTGGTGCCATTAACGTACAGCCAAATGCCATGGATAATGCTCCTGCAGCTGCGGAACCAATGATACAGGACGGCAGTACACGCAATGGATCTGATGCTGCAAAAGGAATCGCTCCCTCTGAGATAAAGGAAAGTCCCATAACAATGTTTGTCGGTCCTGCTTTTCTCTCTTCTTCGGTAAATTTGTTTTTAAAGAACATGGTTGCAAGTGCGATTGCAAGCGGTGGAACCATACCACCGACCATAACAGCTGCCATGATATTGTAATTGCCTGCTGCGATAGATGCGGTACCAAATACATATGCTGCTTTGTTTACCGGGCCACCCATATCTACGGACATCATTCCGCCGAGCAGTGCGCCAAGCAGGATTGCCTTTGCACCATTCATGCTGTTTAATCCATTGTTGATCATAACATTTAATGCTCCGATCGGAGGCTCTACCACATAAGTCATGATCACTCCGATCAAAAAGATACCGATTACCGGATAGAGAAGCATTGGCTTGATACCCTCTAAGCCTTCCGGCAGCTTCTCAAACAGTTTCTTTAACAGACGTACCAGATAGCCTGCAGCAAAACCTGCAACGAGAGCTCCAAGGAATCCGGATGTTCCGTTTGCTGCGATTGCTCCGCCGACAAAGCCGACTGCAAGACCAGGACGGTCTGCAATACTCATTGCGATAAATCCGGCTAAGATCGGAAGCATAAATCCGAATGCAACACCACCGATCGATTTAAACATTGCCGCCATCGGTGTGATCGTACCAAAGTTGGAACGCTCATCAAATGGAAGGCTGTTTAAGTCAACTGCAAAACCATCGATCAAAAATGCGATCGCGATCAGGATACCACCGCCGATAACGAACGGTAACATATGGGAAACTCCATTCATCAGATGTTTGTAAATCTGATGTCCAACGCTGTCAGATTCTTCCTCACTGTCTGCTGCCTGGCCGTTTTCTTTCGCCTGATACAGTGGAACATTGCCGTTTAACGCTCTGTCTAACAGTTCTTCCGCCTTACTGATTCCATCAGAAACCTTACACTGGATCACAGGTCTGCCTGCAAAACGATCCATCGGAACCTGTGTATCCGCTGCAACAATAATACATGCAGCCTCTGCAATTTCAGCTTTTGTCAATATATTTTTGGCACCGCCGGAACCTCTTGTCTCAACTTTCACACGGCATCCAAGCTCTTTCGCTTTTTTCTCGATATTTTCTGCCGCCATATAAGTATGTGCGATTCCATTCGGACATCCGGTTACAGCGAGGATCAGCTTTCCATTCTCTGTGGTTTTCTCCTCAGCCGCATTCTTTGTATCTGCGCTGTTCTTTTTCTCTTCTTCGGCATCTTTTTCCGCTTCCGCACGGTCGATCACACTTAAAAATTCCTCAACCGTCTTTGCATTGCGAAGTCCGCTTGTAAAATTCTCATCCATCAGAAGAACCGATAACTTGCTAAGTACATCCAGATGTACGTTGTCTTCCGTATTTGGTGCTGCGATCAGGAAGATCAGGCTGACCTTTCCTCCATCTAATGCATCAAAATCCACCCCGTCTTTGATGACCATTGCTGCAAGACCAGGTTTGCTGACTGCATCCGACTTGCAATGTGGAATGGCGATTCCCTCACCAATTCCGGTCGTTCCTTCTTCCTCTCTGGCGTATACGCCCTTGCGGTACTTTTCAACATCGTTGATCTTTCCGCTCTTAGCCATCAATGCAACCATTGTATCAAGGGCTTCGTTCTTTCCATTAACTTTGCCATTTAAGTCAATACTCTCTACGGCAAGTAAATCCCTGATTTTCACGCTTAATCCTCCTTGTTTTGCGAAGCAAAATGCAATTTTACATTGTAAAATTTTCCCTCTGGTGAGCAGAGGATTTTACTCCTTATTAAAAATATCTTTGTTTTTATCTAAAAGCGCCAAAACTTCCGGTTCTGTTGCCAGTTCCTCGGAAAATGCCGACGCGCTTCCGGTACAAACCCCCATCTGGAAAGCTTCTTTATAGCTTCCCGTCTTTAAATAACCTGTTACAAATCCGGCTACCATGGAGTCCCCGGCGCCAACCGAATTGACGACCTTACCCTTTGGTGCCTCCGACTGAAAGATGCTTCCGTCTTCAGCAACCAGCACTGCTCCGTCGCCAGCCATGGAAACGAGGACATTTCCTGCACCCTTTTCCTGCATCTTCTTTGCGTAAGTGATCACATCTTCTTTTTCTGTTATTTTCACACCGAAAATCTCACCAAGCTCATGATTGTTCGGTTTAATTAAAAATGGATGATACTGTAATACATTTACGAGCAGATCTTTTGTCGCATCCACAACAATCTTTAAATCCTTATCTGCAAGATATTTCATGATATCCATGTAGATGGTCTGCGGCATCACATCCGGGATACTTCCCGCCATAACCAAAACATCTCCATCCGATAGCCGGTCCAGTTTTTCATAAAGTGTTTTGATGTCAGCTTCCGATATCGCCGGTCCCTGTCCGTTAATTTCACTCTCCTCGTCGGAACGCATTTTTACATTGATCCTTGTCATTCCTTCTTTTACCGGAATAAAATCCGCCCGGATCCCTTTTTCCCTGATCAGACGCTCCAGTTCGTTTCCGGTAAATCCGGCATAAAAACCAAGTGCCGTGTTCTCCAGTCCAAGATTTTTTAACACCATGGATACATTGATTCCTTTTCCACCCGGAAAAATCTTCTCCTCTGATGTCCGGTTGACCATTCCGCAGGTGAAATGCGGAACTGTCACAATGTAGTCCAGTGATGGATTAAATGTGACGGTGTAAATCATTTTTTCTATCTCCTTTCTGCGTTTCCTGCTCTGTGATTTCGCAGGTCTTTGTATTTTTATACTTCAATTACATTTTTACATTTATGGTACGCAGGTTTTGTAAGACCTGTCGTGATGACCTTTGCACTTTCAAACGGAGCAAATGTCACGCTTGATATCTGATTGAATTTGCTGTCATCCGCTAAGATGTAACACTCCCTGCAGTTTTCCATCGAACTTTTTTTTACGAGTGCCTCCTTAAGCTCCGGTGTGGAAAATCCGCGCTGCATGCTGATTCCGTTTGCTCCCCAGAATCCCTTCGTAAAATTATATTTTTCAACCGAAGAGACCGCTTCCTCTCCAACGATCGCTTCTGTCACCGTCTTGAACTCACCGCCGAGAATATATACAGTACAACTTTTCTGCGCAAGTTTTTTGGCATGTGTGATCGCATTTGTCACAAACACTGCCTGTCTGGCCGTAATAAAATCAATCATCAGATCTGTCGTCGTGCCGGCATCAATATAAACAAAATCACCCGGTCCGATCAAACCTGCCGCATATTGCGCAATCTTTTCTTTTGCTCCTTTGTTCCGTTCTCTACGCTGCATGACTTCGTCGTCCTCGGTACTGTATGCGGTGTTTTTTAAAATTGCACCGCCATGAACTTTAATGAGCTGGCCATTTGCATCCAGTGTATTTAAATCTCTCCGGATCGTTGACTCTGATGCATCCAGTTCCGTCATAAGCTGCTGAACGGTCACGCTGCCCATACTCTCTAGTATGGATAAAATTCTCGTAAACCTTTCTTCTGTCAGCATATCTTTTCCTCCAATTTCATTCACAACCGTTCAAATTCGTTCATCTTTGATAGCTTTATTATATATTTCCATTCCGTCATAGTCAATCAAAATCCGTCAAAATCATTCACAAAAATTCATTTTAAAAATTGTGGAAAGTGCAAAAAAAGACTGCCGGAAGAATGTCCCCTGTTTCCCCGACAGGATATCATTTCTTACGACAGTCTTTGTATTTTTCACGCTGTTTTCCGTGATTTACACAGCCATAAACTCTTTACTCTCCTTTTTGAAAACGCCTGATCGCATCTTTCACATCTTCTGCAAAAATTTCAATCAATTCGGCATTTTTTGCCTTGTATCTTGCAACCATTTCCTCGAACGGCAGTCCGGCAATATAGCAGCGCAACGCCATCAGTACCGCACTGTGCGTCACGATCAGAACATCTTCCGTTTCCCGTTCCAGGATCATTCCAAGCGTATCGAGTGCACGCCCCAGCACTTCATTGTAACACTCTCCATTCGGTGTATGGACATAACGCCTGCGCGCATCCCAGTCCCGGTACTTTGCTGCATCTTCCTCTATGATATCTTCCCATCTTCTGCCCTCCCAGTCGCCCATATCCATTTCCCGCAGTCCATCGGCTGCAATACATGGAATATCAAGCGCGATTGCCGCTGCCTGCGCCGTCTGTGCAGCACGAAGCTGTGGAGACGTATAAGCACGCACAACCTGAAGCGCACCTTCCTTTTTCCGCTCTAAAAGCATGTCCGCAAGCTCTTTCGCCTGCTGCTTGCCATTCTCATTCAACGGCACATCTGTCTTGCCCTGTATCTTCTTTTTTACATTCCAGTCCGTCTCTCCGTGACGTACAAAATATAAAATCATATTTTCTCCTCTTTTGAGTGCTGCTGGCTATTATAAAGCCGTAATTGATTACCCTGGACAACAGGCTGCATGTTGTGCAAACACTCTATTGTCATAAACCAAGTATAAACAATTCGTTTTGATTTGTCTATGTGAATCCATTCAGTGACGGAACCTGCTTGCAATTTATGGTGTTTTTATAGCATACTACATTCATCGCAATTCAATTTTATTTCCATAAAATCATTTTCTGAATACCACTCTTTTTTATTCTGGCATTTCGCCAGCTATTTCAGAAAACTATTGTGAAAAACGTTTCAATTTTTTATAATCAAAGGAGAAAACTACCCGGAGGTCGTTGGTATGTTATTGGAAGAATTCGATATGGATGAGTATATTAAAATGGAACGCAGGGACAGCTATGCGGATGGCTTAGCGGAAGGCAAACATCTTGAACAATTACACATCATCCACAACATGTTCCAGGAAAATATTCCTGCACAAAGCTGTGCTAAGTTGCTTGACAGGGACGTTGCATTTATCAGCAAAGTATATTTTCTATGTCAGGCTCACCCTGGCTGGTCAGATGAAGATCTTTACCATGCATTAAAAGAAAATTAGATCTCATTATAAAAATTTCCCGGGTTTATGTGATCATCCTCACATAAACGCCGGGGAATTTAATGTTTGGCAATTAACAGCCTATTTTATGCAATCTGCTCCATAACAATATCTGTCTGAACATCCCATGCCAAAACGATTACCTTTAATACAATCTGTTTCTTCTCCGGAATTTCTTTAATTTCTGCCGGATCATACTGCAATTTTAATCCGAATTTGCATCCCTTTTGACCCTCTAAAACTTTTCTCTGATCACCCGGAAGATATTCTTTATTGAGTTTTTTCTTTGCAGACTCATAAATATCAATTGTAAATTTTTCCGGCATCCTGTAGGTATGTCCCTGATATTCGATCACACATTCCTCCGGTTTTAAAAAACGGTAGGTATAACAAAACATCGTCTGTCTGGTTGTTTCCGTAATTGCAGGATCGTATTCAAAATCCCCGCCGTTCACAAATCTCCCGCTTGGTCTTACGCTCTGGCGTACTTTCTGTGTCCTTTTTGCCTCTATGATCTCAACCTGAAATTCTTTTTCACACATCCTATGTGCTTTCCTCCTTCTGTAATGTTATTTTTTCACTTTTATGCTCTTTACCGCACTGTAACTTCCCTTGATCTGCTTTCCATTTGATTTCTTATATGTACAGACACGGACATAATAGTTTTTGCCGCCTTTCAGTTTTCCAATTGTCTTAGATGTTGTTTTGTTCTTTGTGATCGTAACAGTCTTAACACCCTTCTTGAATTTCTTATCCGTAGAATACTGAATCACATAGCCTGTCGCCTTCGTATCCTTTTTCCACTTCACAACCATATTTTTGGATTTTGTGGATTTTACAGTTGCGATTTTGGTCTTTACCGGTTTTACTGTCAAAGTGATCGTTTTCTTTGCTTTTGGATATTTTCCTTTTGCAGCCAACGTAATCGTGATCTTAGTCTGTCCATATCCTTTGACTGTTACCTTTCCTTTTTTATCTACGACCGCAACTTTCTTGTCTGCTACGCTATATGTCAGTTTTCCGCCGCTCTTGCTCTTTGCGCCAATGGAAAATGCTTTGCAGCCGTAGGTTTTGGTAATGTTTTTTGCAGTGATCAGGTTGGAGTTTTTATCTGTATTTCCGGCAGAATCTTTCTTCTTTACCGTAATCGTGATCACTTTCTTTGCCTCAGAATAATTCTTTGTCTCAGATGCAGTGATCGTAATATGCGCTGTTCCCACACCCGTCAATGTTACCTTGCCTTTTGCATCCACCTTTGCAACCGATTCATTATCAGAAACATATGATAATTTACCGTCGCCGCTCGTCACAGCATCAATGGAAAAGACTGCATCGCCATAGGTTTTTGTAATAACATCTGGGGCAGTGATTGTCTGATTTGTCTGTGGTAAACCATTTTTATATGGAATGTTATGCTCTTTCGCATAAGATTCCGCATAAGAACCTGGGTTACAGTAAATCATTGTAAATTTATTGCCTTCTTTTATTTCTGTTACACTGTCAGGTATAATGACGCCCTCATAATTTACTTCTTCCAAATACATAAGCTGTATGTCTTGTTCATAACCACCAGAACCACTTTTAGTAAATGCATTCTCTCCTATGATATGTACACTATTAGGCACCTCTATATTCCCAGTCTTTCCATTTGGACAATAATACAATTCCGTTCCCTGTTTATTGTATAAAATACCATCTACAGACTTATAATTTGGATTGTCGAGTGCTACATCAATATTTTGAAGTCTGTTGCACTCATAAAACATTTTTTTATATTTACTAGGCATGCCTACTATATTCGTTACGCTGTTAGGTATTTTAATTTCTTTTAATTCAAGACAACCCGCAAAACAACGTTCCGGTATTTCTTTTACAGTATTGGGGAAAATAACTTTTGTAATTTTTCTACATTTCATAAATGCACATGCGTCTATATTCTCTACCGTGTCAGGAATTGTTACCACACCTTCTTTTTTATCAGGACAAACATACAACTTTGTTCCATCTTTACTGTATAAAATTCCATCTATAGATTTGTAATTTTCATTATCTTTTGCTACCTCAATTTTTTGAAGATCATTCATGTCTGCAAAAGCACGTTTTCCTTGAAGTGTCCACCCTCCTCCAGTATGGTATGTACTCTCTCCTATATATGTAACACTTGCTGGGATAGTTATACTTGTTACTCTCGTTTCAGAAAATGCATACTCACCAATATACTTGATTCCTTCTTGTAAATTAATTTTTTCCAGTGAACTGCAAAATCTAAAAGCACCCGCTTCAATTCTTTCTATTTTCTCAGGTATTTTTTTTAACCCAGAACATCCTTGAAATGCATGCCCCTCGATTATCGCGCCTGTTGTATTCACATATTCTAACTTCGTACATCCCAAAAATCCACAGTAACCTACATGCCAAACATGCACGTTGGAAATATCAGTCAGCTTTTCACATCCCCAAAATGCACTCACTCCAACATCTATTCCCTTTATATTCATAGTAACTTTTTCCAGATTTTTACAATTATAAAATGTCTGTGTTCCAAAACCGCCAACTCCATCTGGTAAAGAAACTGTCTTTATCGTTTTACATTCTTTAAACGCTCCAGCATTTATTTTCGTAACATTTGAGGGCACCACAATGTCTTCTTTTTCAATACTTCGCGGACATACAAAAAGGCTTAACGTTTCTGCCCCACTCTCACTATCTTTATTTTTTTCATATAAGATACCATCTATTGCCTTAAAATTAGAATTCCCCTCTTCTACAATAATTCTTTTTAAATTCTCCCCCAAAAAAGGATTGAATGCGTATGCTGTCGTGTCCCCTCCACCTTGCATTACATAATATGAATTGCGCGCTATCTTATTTACACTTCTTGGTATTGTTATACTTGTAATATTATTTCCAAATATTTTTAAGTAATCTGGTCCATAATTATCTGCGCTATAACCATCAGACACATCCTTACCTATACTCGTTACCCCTTCCGGGATCACAATATCCCCGCCAGGTCCCGTATACCCTGTCAGCACACCATTCTCAATAATAAATCCATTTTCGTCTGCCTTGGCATCTGCTGTTTTGTAAGCATCCCCGGTTATTGCTTCCTCTTCTGTTTCTGTGACCTCAATCTCCGTTGTTGCTTCTTCTGTTTCTGTTGGCGCAGCTTCTGTCGCTGATTCTTCTGTCAGCCGTTCCTCATTTGTCTCCGTTACCGTGGTTTCCGACGGCTGGTTCTCTTCTGTTTCCGTTACCGCAGTTTCAGTCGTCTCCTCCTCTTCCGTTTCCGTTGCCGCAGCCTCTGTCGCTAATTCTTCCGTCTCTGTTTCTGCAGGCACTTCTGTCACATCTGCTGCTTGTGCGCCCTGCACCATTGCCGGACTGACATTTCCAAGCAGCATGGCTGCCGTCAACACGCCGATTAACATTTTTCTCTTTCTCATGCTTTTCCTCCGTTTGTAATATAATTGTGTTCATTTTCTAAAATTGCACTATGGTTATTATATTATGCAAACTGTTAGTTTGCAATAGCATTATTTTGGTTTGTTTATTGTTTGCCATATTATGTATAAACTTATCAGAAAGCAATCTGGTGATATGTCAAGCTAATTTTTTAAATGATTTTGATATGTATTTCAGAAAAAAGGGTAACTTT
>CAKREH010000009.1 GCA_934317215.1 uncultured Roseburia sp. | reverse complement strand
TGTTGTTTCTGTTTCTTTTGCTGCTTCTGTTGTTTCTGTTTCTTTTGCTGCTTCTGTTGTTTCTGTTTCTTTTGCTGCTTCTGTTGTTTCTGTTTCTTTTGCTGTTTCTGTTGTTTCTGTTGTTTCTGTTTCCTTTGCTGCTTCTGTTGTTTCTGTTTCTTTTGCTGTTTCTGTCTCTTCTGTTGCTTTCGTCTCTTCCAGAGTCTCTGTATCAGCTTCACTTGTTTCTGCTGCTTCTACTGTCTCTGTAACAGCACTCTCTGTTGCTTCTGCTGCAATGCTCTCTGTTTCCAGCACCTGAACTTCATGACTTTTTACTTCAGCTGCATTAACCGGCAGGCATGTAGTACATACCATTGCCGCCATACTGAGCATGGCAATTGCTTTTTTCAATTTGTTCATAAGCATACTTCCCCTTCGTTTGTATTTAATTTATAAAATATTTCTGGAATAATTCCTTATTCTCTGCATTGCTTGGTGTATCATCCGGTTCTGATATCGTATCCAGCCAGATTCTGAAATTGAAATTATCCCAATATTGCCATTTTGCTACAACACCGTACTTTTCGCAAATCTGATAATATGCAGTCATCTTGCGCTTCTTGCCTAAAACACGCACGACCTTATATATGATGTATCCCTTATCTAATTCCTCTTTGTATTCGAATTCCAGATCAAATAATTCGTAAACATGACCCTCTTTTAAAATACAGTTAAACGGAAACGCATCGTATGCCATACCGGCAACTTTTGTATCATCCTCTACTTTAAATACCTCAAAAAGATAATCAAGATATCTTTCCAATTCATCGATCGTAGCACCTAATTTCGGTTGGGAAGTAATATAATCTTTTAAAACAACGCCAGGAATGATTTTTCTTTCCAGCTGTGGGTGAACGATAAAATGTTCCGTCTCAATCACTTCATCACTTCCAAGTATCTCGCCTTTCATGCAGAGTTCCTGCTGTTCATTTAAATAAATCGTTGCCTTTGAAATAAATCCAAATCTCTTTGTATATCTCCAGCACAGTTCTCCATCCTTCAGTTTTTCCAAATGTTCTTTATACAGTTCACTGTCCACAGGAAGGTTACAGTTATATTCGGAATTATTTTTCGTAAATGCATTGATATACATTCTTGCAAACTCAGGATCCTTTTCCACGAATGCTTTACTGAAAATAATACAGCCACGGTAACTTTGCAGATATAACAGTTCTCTATTTCCAAAATCATATAACTGAGGCATTTTCAGAGTGCGTTTTATTCCGCAAATTCTGACATGCTTCCAGTCACCATCGATTGATTCTACCGTATATACTTTATCTTTTAATGCCAGTCCGGCTGATACCAACTGTAATTTTCTCTGTTTCAGCCAGACTGCAACTTTCTGAAACCTGTTGGTCATAATATACTTCTGTATTTTATGATCTAACAACATGCCAACACGGCGGCCGTATTTCCGTAATTTCTTTTTGTCTTCAACGGCATCTAATTCGCTGCTGAGCGTTTCCAAAAACTCACTGCGGAATCCACGCAGTTCTTTTATATTCTGCAGTTCATCGTACCGTCTCATCAGGAATAAAAGTTTTTTTCCTACGAAATCATAGTATGCAGCAGTTCCTGCAAGTTCACGATTTAAAAACTCCATCTGTTCCTGGAATGAACACAGTTCTCCGGAAAATTTCTTATAGTCCATTACATGAACACTGGAATCTTCCCGCTGGAAATAGTAATATGCCACACCGCTCTCTAAGCAGAAACGTTTTGCATAATAACATGCCGGCAGCAAAAATACGCTGTTTTCGCTGTGTGACGCGCTTCCATTATAGATTTTGTGTTCGTGGATCATATCACAGTTAAAGATTGCTGTCTGGTGTTCTGACGTAAAAAGCTGGAATAAAGGCTTATTCTGTGTCATTCCGGCTTTAATTCTTTCATTTACAGGTGAATACTGGTGGCGGATATCCCCATTATCAAAATAGGTTACTTTGATACGATCTGCCTTTACAATGTCATAATTTCCGCTTTTAGCCCTTGCATACAAGACCTCGTAAAAATTATCATCCACCCAGTCATCCGGATCCACGAAAGCAATAAACTCTCCTGTTGCCGCATCAATTCCTCTGTTTCTTGACTGCCCTGCACCCATGTTCTGTTCATTATACAAAATCTTTATTCTTGGATCTTTTTTCGCATATTCCTCTGCTATTGCAATTGAACCATCTTCACCACAGTCATCTACAAAAATCATTTCAAATTCCTTTAATGTCTGTTTCTGCAGTGATTCTATACACTTTGCAATGTAGTCCTCCACCTTATAAACCGGGATAACAATTGATATTTTTGGTCTTTCTGCCATTTCTAAACTCCTTATTTAACTGATTTTATCTTTTTTATTGTGGTACCTTTCATGTCCTCACTCACCTGATTTTGATTTGCTGTAATATCCTGCTCCGTTACCTCTCATTTTCATAACTAAATCCACCTTTCTTATGAATTTTCCTCCAGTTTTCCCTCTATGATGGTAGAAGAAATTCCTTTCGTGTATGGGAAATAGACGATATCCACTCCAACGGTGCGGAACTCTTCTTCATACCGCTGCCATTTTTCTGTTCCCTTCCAGTCATCGCCCACAAACATCGCATCAAAATGATAACGCTCCCATGCCTCCATTTTGTTCATATTTACCTGTGGCACCACCTGATCTACTACCTTCAATGCAGCCACAATCCTGGCTCTGTCTTCATACGGGATCATTGCCTTTTTATTTTTGTAGGAAACAAGTTCATCTGTCGTTACTGCCACAATCAGATAGTCACACTGTGCCTTCGCCCGTTCCAACAAATTAAGATGTCCTACATGAAACAAATCAAATACACCTGCCGTATAACCAACTTTATAATGTTTCATGTTTATTCCCCTTCTTATTCCTAGATATGACTACATTTTCTCTCAAAATCATACCACATTTACATGTGTTTTACTAGATTTTTCCTTTTATTTTCCTTTTTCCCTGATTTTTCCAGGCAGACGTGTCTTTGTCAGGTTTAAATGTGTTTCTCTCTTTTCAACAGGTGGAAGTTCCATATAATTTTCCCCGTACAGATATTCCAGATAGTCTTTCCACCCTGCCGGCACATAAAATTCCTGTCCTTCAAAACACATCTGTTCTTTTCCCGTAAACCAGCTCTGCTGCATCACCCGGCGTGCCATCGGTTTATAATGGCTTCCATAACTGCACACCAGGCCACTCTTTCTGCCCACACGGTCCGACAGCCTCACAACCTTCTCACGCATGCGGTACTTAAATTGCAAAGGCAGCCTTTTCATCATGGAAAACAGGATTTTCACGCCTATATGACTGGTCTTTGGCTTATCAAATGAACATAACTGTTCCCAGAAGGAAAATGCATGTAAAAATATTTTTTTCTTCCATTTTCCTGCCGGAAATCCTGCAAGCGGCATGATATCAATATAAATTCCTGCATGCATCCTGCGTTTTTCCCATTTATCTTCGCAGATATAACTGTCTTCCCGGCGCACTTTCAAAAAAACTTTCGGAAAGCCCGGATCATTCATGCAGGTCTGTACAAAATACGCATCTCCAAGCTCTTTTTGAGCAATCCTGATAAAACGGTCAAAATCCTCTAACGGCATGACAAGATCCACATCATCATCCCATGGGATGAATCCGCCATGACGCACGGCACCAAGCAGTGTACCTCCATAAAGATAATACTGAATTCCATTTTTTTCACAGACTTCATGTACTTTTTTCAGAATTTCAAATTCGCACTGCTGAATTTCCCTTAAAATATGATTGTTTATTTCCTGATAATATTTTCTTTCATATGTGACCGATGCTGGAATTTCCCTGACCTGTTTTTTCCCCTTCTTAAGTACGCGGAACAGCATTTTCTTCCGGTCATCCACCGCCGCTATCCTTCTTGCTCTCTTCAAATCTTCCGGTGTAAATTTCAAAAGATAAGGAAGCTGCTTTTTTCGGATCGCATCAAGCTCTATCTCATTTGCAATAAAATCTTTTTTTTCTTCAAAAAATTGCCGGATCTGTGCAATTCTTTCCTGTTCTTTCTGCACAGTCTCCATTTTCACCCGATACATATACTGAAATTTAAACAATGCTGCCAGAAGATCCTGCATCATTTTCACCCTGAGATCAGGAAACTGTTCCTCCAGTGCCAGATATCTTCCAATATGTGCCATGACAAAATCCGTGTAATACGGAAATGAATCACTGTTTATATAACTTTTCGGGTTATCTACGTAGTAATATTTCGGCTGTCCTAACATAATTACTTTTTCCGCACGCAAAAGGAGCTGGTAAATCATAACTGTGCCTTCATAAATCACTCCCTCCGGGAAAACAATATCGCGGAATAATTCCGCTTTGAATAATTTATTCCAGAACACATTTCGTATTAAAAATCTGTTTATTAATTCTTCGACTGCCTCTTCTTTCGTATATACATAGTCAATGCCGTCACACTGTGAGTAAATCTCTTCCCCCTGTGTTACCCTGTAATAATGACAGCAGGCAATATCCGCCTTCTCACGTTCGATTCCCTGTAATAAATATTCAAACATGTCCGGAGCTGCCCAGTCATCCGGATCAACAAAACCGATATAATCACCTTTTACATGCTTTAATGCAGTATTCCTCGCATTACATACTCCCGCATTTTCCTGATGGATCACCTCGATCCTGCGGTCTTTCTTGGCATAGATATCGCAGATCTGCCCACTGGCATCGGGTGAACCATCATCCACCAAAATAATCTGCAGGTTATCATATGTCTGACACAAAAGACTGTCCAGACATTTTTCCAAAAACTGGTCAACATTCCACACAGGAACAATAATACTTATCAACGGTTTCATTTCATGTTTCCTTTTCCACACAGGTTTTTCATTATTTTCTGTAAAATACGTACACCCTCAAGCAGCCATAATTTTATGTCCCGATCTCCATGATATCTTAAAAGTACAGCTGCTTCCTCTTGTTCCACCGGAGTCAGCTTTCCATTCTGCCGCATTTCTTTCTCTAACTTTTCATAGAAATTCTTTTCCACCTGGATATCCGGTTTTGTGAACCCTTCGGGATCTTTCCCCCACTCTTTACACAATTTCCGGTAATTTATAAAAATCAGCCGCTGCATATCTTCCTTCAAAAACGGATATTTTTCTGAAAGATATTCATAACGTCTGCGGTATGCATAACATCTCTGCACATTTGCTGCCTTATTCTTTCCAAAAGAAAGGCTTCCTTTTCTTCTCACGTAATAATATTTAATCTGGTTTAAAAGGACAATTTTTTCTGTTTTTTCAATGATGCGGTAATACACCGCAATATCTTCAAAAATCCTGCCCTCCGGAAAACGGATTCCATCAAACAGCTGTTTTTCGTAAATCTGTGCCCACAGATAATTTTTTACTTTTCCATCTCTGCAGATTTCCGTGAGTGCCTCTTCCGGTGTCAGCACAAGCGGCGTGTTTTCCACAATTTTTCTCTTTTTTCTTCCATCGATGATCTCTATTCCGCAGATTGCCACCTGGGTATGATAATCGCAGATTCCACGGTACAGATATTCAAGCATATCATTTTCGATCCTGTCATCACTGTCTATAAAAACAATGTATTTTCCTTTTGCTTTTTCAAGGCCTATATTTCTTGCAGCTGAAACGCCTCTATGTCCACCCGAAAAAACTTTAAACCGTTCGTCTTTTCTGCAAAATTCCTCACATATCGCCCTGCTTTTATCCAAAGATTCATCTTCGATCAGCAATACTTCAAACTGTCCGAATGTCTGTCTTTGGACCGCATTTAAACATTCTTCAAGATATTTTTCTACATTATAGACCGGTATAATGACACTTATCGTCGTCTCATCCATTTACAATTTCCTTATCTGTTCATAAATCCTCTGGCAGTTTAAATGGTCACGGAGTTCAAAAAAGTGATCACATCGTTTTTCATACTTTTCTTCCATCATACAGTTTTTCTTCAGGACACCTTCTAATTCACCTAAAAGTTCTTCCTTCTGTCCACATACCCTGCCGAATCCGTCTCTCCTGTAATCAAAATAACCTTCCGCAAACTGTTCACTGCGATATTTTTCATAGTCAAACTGATAATAGAGCACCGGCTTTTTCATATACGCAAAATCCATTGCCGTACTTGAATAATCCGTAATCATACAGTCCGCCTTTTTCATCAGTTCCTGAATATCTGCGTTTTTCCAGGTAACACACTGTACTCTGTCTGTAATCTGATCCAGCCCCTCAAAACTTTCTGTCATATTTCTATGCGGAAAAAAAACAATCCGATAATCAAATTGTTCTAATATATCAGCCAGTTTTTCTGATTTCAAAAATCCCATCCACTCTTCATAATACTGTGTTTCATGAATGTCACTCTTTGCATTTTCATATGGATTATTGCTCACCTGATACAGCCATCTTCTCCATGTCGGTGCAGCCAGAATCGTATTGGATTTTTTCTCATGTTCTAACGGCAGTTCATCAAATCGTGCAAATCCCGTATATGCAACATATCCCTTTGGATATCCGAATCTTTCCCGGATAAATTCATATTCCGGTTTTGCACCACAGATAAACAGACGCATCTTTGTATTTTTATAATAAAACAATTCTGCGTCATCTTTGGTAATTCCATGTTGTAAAAAAACACGCTTATTTTTCAAAAAGCCATACACCTCAAGCAGATTGCATACAGCCGCATTTGGTTTTCCGCCCTTTTGGGAACTGATGTTGATTTTTGCACACAGATAATAAATCCAGTGTTTTAACGTTCCATAAGGCACGCATGCACCAAGCTCTGCAACTTTTTTGTAATCTTCGCTTGAAAAATCTATCGCATATACGATATCCTGTTTGGGATCATTTTCTTTCACATATCTGTAAAACCAGTAGCCATTATCCCTTGCTTCCAGTCCATATTCGCAGACCAGCCATAAATTTTTTCTTTTTCTTCTCATGAAAATCGCAGGGATAATTGCCACAAGGAATATAAATATATGTCCGATATCCCTTATCGAAACACATTTCAGCTTTCTGAAAAAATTGTTCACCGTATGCCTCCCTGATTTACTGCATAAACTCTTTGTATTTCTCCAGTACCTCTTTCGGCTCACCGATCATTTTTACAACACCCTCATGCATCCACATGACTTCATCGCACAGCTCTTCGAGTGTATCCATATTATGAGAAACTATGATAACCGTTCTTTCTTTATTTTCAATCAGCTTTTTCATACGTTTGTAGCTTTTCTTTTTAAACTTATGATCGCCTACACTGAGCACCTCATCCACGAGCATAATATCCGTTTCGAGGATCGCGGTAATTGAGAATGCAAGTTTGGAATACATACCACTTGAATATGTCTTTACCGGCATGTCGATAAAATCACCAAGTTCTGCAAATTCAATAATTTCATCCGTCTTCGCTGCTATTTCCTCCTCACTGAATCCAAGCAGCATACCGGATAACTTGATGTTCTCTCTTCCTGTAAGCTCTTTCTGGAATCCTACGCCGATAGAAAGCAGTGATATACTGTGTCCATGCAGATCGATCGTACCTTCATCCGGTGAAAAAATCCCTGCTATTGCGCGCAAAATAGTAGATTTTCCGCTTCCGTTCTTTCCGATGATTCCAAGGATCTTTCCCTCTTCAATCTGAAATGAAACATTTTTGACCGCTTCAAAATACTGTTTTTCATTATTTTTTTTACGGAACAACTGCTTTTTTATAGAGTATGCCTTTAAATTTCTGTATCGTATCGTTACATTTTCCACTGTAACCGAATATCGTTTTTCTCCCATACTAAATCACCTTCACATAACTGTTTTCATTCTTGTAGATCGTTCTGACTCCGATCACGCATATAAACAGCGATAATACAAACCAGAGTGCCATCACACGCAGACTCGGACGTTCACAGTAAATCAGACATTTCCGGAACCCGGTAATAATGTATGCCATCGGATTCGCCTTCCCCAGGATTGCTGCCATCAGAGGATATCTTTTACCAATTCTCGTATCGATCGAATAAAAAATACCAGTCAGATAAAACATCAGTTTCAGTGCAATATCCACTACATTTGCCAGGTCTTCCACATACACTCCGAAATGTAGTAAAATACACATAATTCCAAAACACAGCAGGAATACATCTATCATCAATGGAATAATATATATCAGATTAATGCTTACAGGTATCCGGTATATGATCATCATTAAAACAACGATTCCAAAGGATACCATCATTTTAAATCCATTTACCATCATTTTGGACAATATAAGTATAAATTTCGGAATATAAACCTTTGTAACGATCGGTTTATTTTTCTTTACCATTTTAACACTGTTTTTTAAATTTCTGCTGAAAAAATCCCATAAGGAAATTCCAATAAAAATAAACACGGTAAAATATTGTTCGCTTGCGTTAAACACATATCCAAAGATCAATGTATAAATAAGCATCAGACATATCGGTTCTAATATCCACCAGATCCAGTTCAGATAAGATCCGGCTACCTCTGCCTTCAATTCCGCTTTTGCAGAATAAACTGCATAGTGAAAATTTTTCCTTATATCCGTAATAAATCTTTTTAACATTTTTTCCCTTTCCTGTGACACTGTCATACACCACTATATACCGGCGTATTATATCAAAATTAGCTGTTCTTTGCAAGTTTTAGTGCGATTGCACTCTCTTTTAATCCAGAAAACCAGAAAAACCCTCCTTACTGGCAATCCAGTAAAGAGGGTACCTGTCAATACCAGTATTGTTTAATTTACAAACTGTCCATGATCCGAAGCAGTTTGGTGCCATAATCTGCATCTGCCGCCCAGCCTTTTCCATATGGATTCTGCGGGATAGCAAGCCATTCTATGTATTTAGCTGTTCCACGCGATACATACTGGAAACGTGTATCCACACATTCATTGTTCAGACCATCCGTACTTGCATAGGCTTTTAAGTGCTGTACCTGTGCGCGGAGTCCGGTTCTTACGTCTGCGTAAGTCTCACCGGCAGCGCCTCCGCCGACTGCACCAAGTCCGCCAAAGTTACACTGGCTCGCCTGAACATCACCGCCAAAGGTAAGTCCTCCTGTCTCTAACATGACCTGTGCAAATAATAAATCTGCTCTTACGCCCTCCGCTTCTGCCTCTTCTTTTAAAATCTTAAAGAATGCCTCCGCGGTATCTGCCCCCTTGTCACGGTAAGTATCCGCCGGGAAAGTATAACGCTTATTATAATAAGTTACCATCTGGTTTACGCTCACACTGCTTGTACCCATGATCTCGTGAGCTGCTGCCTTTGATTTTACTGCAGACCATGGACCGTACATGCGGATTTTGCTGCTTAAATCTTTGTATGCCCTTACTTTATAATAATATGTTTTTCCCTGTGTCAGATTGCTGTGTGTAAAAGATGTTTCCCCTGAAGTCTGTAAGGTGGTGTAGGTTCCCTTTTGACTGACTGCTGCGGCAAGCTCATAGCCATCCGCATTTTCCACACTGTTCCAGGAAACATTTAATACCATATTTTCGCCTAATGTGATAGAAGAAATACTTCCCTGTTTCAAAACTGCAGCCTGCAGCACATCGCTGTAACTTCCTCTGCCCGCACTTCCTTTGATCTTATAAACTGCTGCAATTTTATAGTAATAAGTATTACCGCTTGTTACACTCTTATCCGTATAAGTCAGTGTCGTGCCGGATGAAATCTCCGCAATCTTTTCAAATCCACTGCGTGACTTGCTGCTGCGGCAGATCACATATCCTTCAGCTTTTGAAACTTTCTTCCAGCCAAGTGTGACCTGATTTTTGTTGTCACTCGTGATCTGGGAGAATGCTGCCTTTTGAACCGTCCATGCTTTCTGTGTTTTTGAGAATGATGCCACACCATCTTTGGCACTGCCGCTCTTATAGGCACGCACCTGATAATAGTATGTCTTTCCGGCCTCTAACGTTTGATCCTCGAATTTTCTGGTATTTCTGCCCTCTACCTGTCCGACTTTTTTATAATCACTGTCTTTTGACGTACTCCGGTAAATCTGATAGCCGGATGCTCCATCCACAGCTTTCCACTCCAATTTTACAGATGTACTTGTTGCTGCCTTCACTGCTGTGATGGAAGTTGTTTTCAGTGTCTTTGCCGATACAGCTGCGGAGTCACCGCTGTATCCTTTTTTGCCGTTTACTTTATTGATCGTCTCAACTTTGTAATAATAAGTTTTTGCGGTCTTTACATTCTCATCCAGGTAAGTTGTCTTATTCTTTCCTTTTACAGTTGCAACAACCTTATAAGTGCCATTCTTTGACGTACTGCGTTTGATCCGGTAGCCGTAAGCGCCACTTACCGCACCCCATTTTACTTCGATCTGTTCGCTGCCATTTGAAACTGCGTATTTGATCTTTGTCTTTTTCGCTGTTCTTCCTTCCACGGATACTGAATCGCCGCTGTAACAGATATTGCCATCTGTCTTTACCATTGTCTCAACCGTGTAGTAATAGGTTTTTCCTGCTTTTACACTGGTATCTTTATAACTGGCCGTATTGCCGGATTTGATCGTTTTAATGACTTTATAGGTTCCGTCCTCCTCCGTACTGCGTTTGATCCGGTAACCATAAGCACCTGAAATTTTATCCCACTTAATTGTCAGTGCCTTTTCATTGTCAGAAACGATCGAGGTGATCTTCGTCCGCTTTGCAGTTTTTCCTGACATCGCATCTGATGCACCGCCATATCCCGTTTCACCATCGATGACATTATAAGCTTCAACTTTATAATAATAAGTCTTTCCCGCTTTTACTGTATCATCTGAGCAGGAGGTTGTTCCTGCCCCGGATACTGTCTCAATTTCCTGATATCCACTGTCTTTCTTTGTGCTGCGTGAAATGATGTATCCCTTTGCGCCATCAACTTTCTTCCAGGAAATCGTTAAAGTTTCTGCATTGGAAGACGTGATTCCGGTAATTTTTACCTTTGCAAGTGTCTTTGCCACTTTTACATCCGAAAATGTACCGACACCCTGCTTGCCGTTGTTTGTATTGTAAGCCTGTACTTTATACTTATATTTCTTATTGTTGGTTTTTACCGTATCTGTATACGTCAGTGTATCGCCGGATGTCACCTGGGCAATCTGATTGAAGTTTCCATCATCACCGTCTTTGCGGTAGATCAGATAGCCCTCTGCCATGGACACTTTTTCCCATGTCAGTGTAATTTTTTTGCCGCTCTGTGCTGAAATCTTTTTAAGTTTTGTTTTTCCTAATGCCACTCCTGAAATAGATTTGGAATATTCTCCCGTGGTTCCATCATTAAATACCGGGCGGATCAGATAATAATATCTGGTTCCTGTCTTTACATCCTCATCAATATAAGACGTTGCATCGGATACTTCATCTATTTTAGAATAGTTTGTATCATCCACAGTATTGCGGTAAATCTCATAATAATCGACATTATCCAGTCCATTCCATTTCAATCTGAGACTTCCATCTTCTCTTGACTGCGTATACATAAGCGTTACAGTCTTTGCACCTTTTGTCAGTCCAAAATACTCTGCGATCGCAGTGGCATCTGCAACACCAAGTGCCTTTAATTTATCATCAGAGCTTAAATATGTATAATAATCATTTGCATTATCCAAAAATGCATGCTCAATGATCAGCCCCGGTATACCATTATTCTTGCAGCGGCGGATCAGTCCATAATAATCTGCCGCAGAGCCGTCCGGATATTTATCATATGATGCATCCCTGATCAGTGTGCCCCGATAATTCAGTCCAAGTGCTGCTAATTTATCACATATTTTTTTCGCAAGTGCCTGTCCGCTGCTTCCCACCTGTGCATTATAATTGCTGTTCGGATAATAAACTTCTACGCCTCGTGCTGCTCCGTTTGCCGTATTTAAATGGAAACTGACTAACACGCCTGCCCCCACATTCTTCGCAAGATTTGCGCGGGCATCTAAACATGCGGTATTATCCCCGCCGCCTGCCGGGCAGTTTCCACTCTCTCTTGTCATATAAATTGTAATTCCGCTGTAAGTAGATAACTCTTCTTTGCAGTATGCAGCAATCTTAAGTGTCAGATCTTTCTCCTGAACTCCAAAACCGGATGCTCCTGCATGTGTATCATCATGCCCCGGATCAAGAACTACCGTCACATTACCACTTGCTCCTTTTAAGTGATCCGTGCCACCAATGACTGCATCTGAAATTCCCTGCTCTAACACATTTTCCACAGTATTTTCAGAAACAATTTCGCCATCTTCATTCATGGTAACAACATCTGCGTCCACATCCGCATAGGCATCTTCATCATAAAGCACCTGATCCGGATTCGTTTCTGCCTGTTCATTGACACCGAATCTTACGTCCATTTCAAGGTCTGATAACAGGATTTCCTGTTTTGTTTTTTCCTGTGTGAACTGCACGGATGTGATCTGATACTCTCCAGCCTGCCCATTTCTGGAAAAATCCATGGTAAAGCGTGTCATATCCTCTTCTGTTCCGGCTGCTTTTGCCTGATATGTTTTACCTGTGGTCAGATTCTGATATTTTAAAACAATGCCGGAAATCTGCTCGTTTCCGGTTCCAAGACTCAAAACCACATTCTGGATGCCCGGTGTCTCAACATATGGGGACTCTACCATCATGTAATTAAGTTCTGCTGCCTCAACCGTCCCGCTCTCATCTGGCTCCTCAGTTTCGGCTGTTTCTGTGCCGGTCGTTTTTATTTCTGTCTCTGTTTCCGTCTCTGTCTCTGTTGTTTCTGTCTCTGTTTCCGTCTCTGTTGTTTCTGTCTCTGTCTCTGTTTCTGTTGTTTCTGTTGTTTCTGTTTCTGTCCCGGTTTCCGTTTCTGTTGTTTCTGTTTCTGTCCCGGTTTCCGTTTCTGTTGTTTCTGTCTCTGTCCCGGTTTCCGTTTCTGTTGTTTCTGTCTCTGTCCCGGTTTCCGTTTCTGTCGTTTCTGTCTCTGTCCCTGCCGATTCCGTTTCCGTTCCAGCCGGCTCCTCGGTTTCGGCTGTTTCTGTTTCAATTATTTCCGTCTCAGTTGTTTCTTCTGTCCCGGCTGTCTCAGTCTCAGCAGACTCTGTTGTTTTCTCTGTCCCGGTTGTCTCCGGCTCTGCCAGTTCTTCTGTTTCATTCCCTGCATTTGCCGTACGGGATGATTTTTCCACCGATGATGCTTCTGTCTCCGTTTCCTGCACCGTACTTTCCGTCCGGACTGCCCCATCTTCTGCTGCACGCACATCTGCCGGCAGTGCTGTCATACTCACACAGACCGCCATAATTACCGCTAAAATCCTTTTTTTCATTTTTCTGTTATCCTCTTGTATATTTTTTTATGCCATTGAATGTGTAACATATCATATAACGCAGTGCATTAAACCGGTTCATTCCTATAAATCTGTAAACCCGCCACTGCATTACTGCTGATTTACATTTATTACGTGACTTTCCACCTGCACTCATACGGGACTTTAATAACGGAAGATCTATTCCGCAAACCTGTCCATATTCTTTTAATATTTTCAGCCACAATATATAATCCTCATGCATCTCCGCATGTTCCATATAATAACGCCGGACCACATCCGTTCTCACCAGCACTGACGAACATGGGATATAATTTGTTCTAAGCAGCATCCCGTACGTAATCTTTTCCGGTACATGGATTGTTTTTCCTGTACTCGTCCCATCTGCGCGCATCAGTTCACGTCCTGTACAGCAAAGCACAGCCTGACATTGTTCAAGCATTTCATATTGTAATTTTAACTTGCCATCTGCCCACCAGTCATCTGCATCTAAAAAAGCGATATATTTTCCCCTTGCCATACGGATACCTGCATTCCTCGATTCCGCTGCTCCACTGTTTTTTTTATTCTTAATCACTTTAATACGTGCATCATTCTGATATTTCATTAATATCTTTCCGGTATCATCTGTAGAACAATCATCTATAATCAGCAATTCCCATATCATTTCCTGTTTTCTGACTGACTCTACCGCCTGTTCCACATAACTCTGCGCATTATAGACCGGCATGATCACGGATATCTGTATCTCACTTGTCTGTTCCATTTTTACGTTTCCTTTTTGATTGCTGTTGTCTGCTTTTCATCTACGCCTTCCGTATTTTCTTTCTGAAACATAATTTTAAATGTCATAAGCATAAGTTTTACATCCAGCCATGCAGAATACGTCTGGATATAGGTCAGATCCAGCTTTAATTTATCATATGGTGTTGTATTGTACTTTCCATATACCTGTGCATATCCGGTCAGTCCGGCTTTTACCTTCAGACGAAACCGGAATTCCGGAACAACCTCTTCGTATTTTTCAGCAATCTCCTGTCTCTCCGGTCTTGGACCGACAAAAGACATTTCTCCCTTTAAAATATTAAAAATCTGCGGCAGTTCATCCAGATGCGTTCTTCTTATAATCCTGCCAACCGGTGTAATCCGGTCATCATCTTTCTTTGCAAGCTGTGCTCCCTGCTTTTCTGAATCCACCTTCATGCTGCGGAACTTAATGATCTGAAATGTTTCACGGTCTCTTGTCAGACGTTCCTGCTTATAAAACACCGGTCCCCCGTCATATAGCTTAATTGCAAGCGCAATGATCAGTAAAAACGGCGATGAAATAACAATTGCCAGCAATGAAAAAATAATATCCATGGCTCTCTTTACAAACCGCTGTTCTATCGTAAGTCCCTGGTTTCTCGAGAGCATGAGCGGTGTATCAAATAAATGGATCCGTTCTGTTCCGTTCAAAATAATATCCGATATCTTTGGCGTAATATAGGTTCTTTTGTTCTGGTCATAGCAGAATTTTAAGATCTTGTTACGGATACTTGCAGGCAGATCACATAAAACCACTGCCTCATACTCTAATATTTTAGAATACAGTGCTTCATGTCCCATATAGGCACTGGCAGTTGCACAGACATCATACTTGTCCTTTCTGGAATTGATCTTGGAAATCAGCTCTTCCGGCGAATGTTCCCCATAGATCACGATCATACGTCTCGGCGGATACAATCTGACATAAAAGTATCTTACGACAAATATAACCGGTATTGTCACTGCGAACTCTGCTGCTGTCAACAACAGAAGCGGTGACGCTGACATATAATCATTTGCAATCATACAGATCTGAAAATACTCAATGATGTTTGCAAACAGGATTCCAAGGATCTGTGACAAACAGATATCTGTTATTCTGAGGTATCCTATCCGGTATCCTCCAAATGTGCGGATAAAGAAAAATAATACCAGGGCATACATTCCGATCACTGCCCAGTTTCCTCTGTTCCAGAACTTATCCTCCAATTCCGGCACATACATTTTATACCATATAAAAGCAAACATCGCTGTCTCAGCCACAAGCATTAAAAAATTGGCAAATAAATTCAGCAGATGTTTATATCTCTCTCGTTTTCTCATGGATTACCTCACATTCATACCTTTGCATAATCTATGTCATTTTACCATAAATCCCAAACTTTGAATATATCTTACCATAATTTTCATAAAATATTAAAAATACCCCGGCAGGAAACATAAAATGCCTCCCGCCGGGGTATCCGCTTTTTTCTTTGCTTTTATTTTGCTTTTGTCTTTACAGAGACAACGGAAGAATAGTTTCCGTATACTTTCTTTCCATCTACTTTACGGTATGCGCGGATCTTATAATAATAGGTCGTTGATTTTTTCAGTTTTCCATTTTTATAAGATGTCGTGCTGCCCTTTGATATGACCGCTATCTTCTTATATTTTCCATTTTTACTGTTACTGCGGTAAATTTCATAGCCGTTTGCACCTTTTACCTTTGACCATGTCAGTTTTATGTTCTTTGTATCCGATGCCTTTGCCTTCAATGTCGTCTTTGACGGCACCGCCTTTGCAGATTTTATATTGGAAAATCCACTGGTCTGATTTCCATCCTGCGTCTTAACAACTGTCTTAATCTTATAATAGTATGTTTTTCCGGTTTTTACACTGCTGTCCGTCCAGGAACTGGTACCTACGCTGTCAATGGTTTTTACCTTCTGGTAGTCTCCATCCTTTTTCGTGCTGCGGTAGATTTCATATGAAGCTGCCGCCGGCACAACTTTCCATGAGACTTTCAGTTTATTGTAAGCCTTTGATTTTACAGAAGTTACATTTGTTTTCTTATTTTTAATCTTATTTACACAGAGTGTGTATTCCTTTTCCACTGCATTTTTTGCATATGCCTGTACTTTCAGGTAATAAGTTCCCTTGCTTAATCTGACTGCCTGGGACTCTGTATAGGTGCTTCCCGCATAGCAATAAATATGATCGTCAGCTCTTCGGCTCACTCTCCTGCCATTTGCATTATAAAGTGTCACATACCAGCTTCTTCCCGCATCATCGATCTTGTCATGTGCGAGACTGAAATTGATATACTGCGCTTTTGTGAGCGTGAAACGATAATAATCTTCATCTGACGTATATCCTGTGATCACACCTTTTACCGCTTTGCCGGCTTCTATCCTGTCTGCCGAAGCCCAGTCACCGTTGTTTTCTGTCTCCCATCCGGAAGCCGCTTTCTGCGTCATACTGATCGTATAGTCACCGGTATACAGGGTAGATGCCTGGCTGACACATACATAATATTTTCCGGCAGCCAGTCCTAATTTACAGGTTGTATACGAGGTGTCTGTTCCCGTGTTTGTAAATTTGTAAATTTCACTGTTATCTTTATTGTAAATAACGATATTGTAACAGCTTGCTGTATTCCCGTTGTTTTTATGCCCAAACTTAACTTTCAGATAACCGGCTTCAGACATATTGATTTTATAATAATCTTTGTCCTTCGAACCGCTGATACTTCCGTAATATGTTTTTCCACTCTTTATGGTATTTGCAGTAGTAACGGAATCATTCGACTCCACCTCTCTGTTACCTGCTTTTTTTGCCTTGATGCATACACTGTAGTTTACAGGATAACTTGTGGCATTTAATAATGTTCCTGCCGTATTTCCGGTTCCTGCAACTTTTATGTAATATTCACCCTTAGGAAGTCCAAGATTTGGTGTGGAAACGCTGGTATCCCCGCCACGGATATTTGTGGTATATACTTCCGTGTACTGATCCGTGTCCACTTTTCTGATCACACTGAGCACAAACATGTTTGTGGTTTCCTGTCCGCTCACAACCGGATGTTTCAGTTTCACATGGATATAACCATTTTCGGAAAGTTTTATCTTAAAATAATCCACATCGCTGTAGGTACGGATATCGCCGCTGTATGTCGTACCGGAAACAGCTGTATTTGCCGTATCGTAAGTATCATTACTCTCATGCTCCCAGGTACTGCACTCCTTAAATTTGGTTTTGATCACATAATCTCCGCCATAATACGCATTCTGTCCTTCTACCTTTACATAATATTTTCCTGCAGTCAGTCCCAGTTTAATGGAATCCGTTGACTCCGCTTCGGCTTTGCTCGTCATCTCATAGATAGAGCTGCCGGAAGCATCACATACTGTGACTGCATAAACAGATGTATTCTGACGTCCCGTAACTTTAGAATGCTGTAAATTGACCACTATATAGCCGTCTTTTGACGTTTCAAAACCATAATAATCGACGTCACTTAACCCTTGCAGATTACCATGGACTGCCTTGCCGGATTTCATGGTATTTGCCGCAGCGATCGTATCGTTTTTCTCTCGCTCCCAGTCACTGCACTCCTTAAATGTTGTTTTGATCACATAGTTTCCGTTGTAATATGCATTCAGTCCTGCTACTTTTATATAATATTTTCCTGCAGCCAGTCCCAGTTTAATGGAATCCGCTGACTCCTCTTCAGCTTTGCTCGTCATCTCATAGATGGAGCTGCCGGAAGCATCACATACTGTGACTGCATAAACAGATGTATTCTGACGTCCCGTAATTTTAGAATGCTGTAAATTAACCACTATATAGCCGTCTTTTGCAGTTTCCATGCTATAATAATCGACATCACTTAATGCATACAGACTTCCGTAAACTGCTTTTCCGGCTTCTATACTGTTTGCCACGGCAGTAGTATCATTGCTCTCACACTCCCAGTTGTCCGCGTTGTTCCAGGATGCATTCAGCCTGTAAGTTTCGCCATTCGTTCCGGAATATAAAATCCCGGATACTTTCAGGTAATAGGTTCCCACTGCAAGTCCGAGATTTACGGATTTGGTTTTTTCCTCATCCGCTTTACTGTTCATGGTATAAATTTTCTCCCCGGTGGAATCACAGACCTCTACACGGTAAATATCCGCACTCCCTCGTCCAGTCACTTTATCGTGCTGTAACTGGAATGACAGGTATCCTTTTGCTGTCGCTGTTATTTTATAGTAATCCACATCCCCATCGATCAACGAATGGATACTTCCTGTCACTGTCTGCCCTAAGGTATAATTATCTGCTGTGGAAATACTGTCATTCTGTTCTGTCTCACAGTAAGTATCTTCATAGGAAATGTTGAACACGTAATTATAGGACTGCTTTACAAACACAGTATCTACCCCTGTGATCTGCACATAATAAGTGCCGGCTTCAAGTCCTATCTTTGCTGTCCGCTTCTCTGTATCCTGAAGTCCACTTTCTATAGATACCATTCCACCGACCTTATCCGCAATAAAGTCAATTTTCCATGCCGGGGTGTTGCTGGAATCCGATAATTTTGCATGCGCAAAATTCAGCTGTACCATACCGGCTTTACTCAGTGTAAACTTATACCAGTGCGTAATGGATTTTACAGATGTTGCTGCTGCATAAGGAGTATTCACATTAATAGCTGCCGCTGTTGCATAAGTGTTTCCCGGAGTCACATTTCCATCTTTCTTTACAACATCTTCGCTCTCTTCTGCCTCTGTATCCTCAGTCTCTGAATCATCGGTAACTTTCTCTGTATCTTCGGTTATCTCTGACTCTTTTTCGTTTTCGATGCTCTCTGTCGTCTCTGACGCTTCTGTTACTTCGGTATTTTCTACATTTTCTGTATTTCTCACTTTTCCAGTATCTTCTGTCGTCTCTGAGCTGCTCTCCGTCCCAGTGGCTTCTGTTGTCTCTGAGCTGCTCTCCGTCCCAGTATCTTCTGTCGTCTCTGAGCCGTTCTCTGTACCAGTGGCTTCTGTCGTCTCTGAGCTGCTCTCCGTCCCAGTGGCTTCTGTTGTCTCTGATCCACTCTCTGTCTCAGCCGCTTCTGTCGTCTCTGTTTCTTTCTCTGTTTCAGTAGTTTCTGTTGTTTCAGATTTACTCTCTGCTCCGGTATTTTCTGTCGTCTCAGACCTGCTCTCTGCTTCTGGCTCTCCTGCCGTCTCAGAAGCATCCTCTTTCCCGGTATTTTCCGTCATTTCAGACTCGTGCGCCACCACAGTTTTTTCTGTCGGCTCAGATTCCTGCGTCACCGCAATTTTTTCTTCCTGCTCTGCATCTTCTGCCGCGAAAGAACTCTCTGCCGCTTCTGTCTTATCCTGTACACTGGCTGCGTACACTGCCTGTTCCGCCGGAACAGCTGTCATACAGAGGCTTAACGCCATAAGCCATGCAGCAATTCTCTTTCCTTCCTGATGTCTTTTTTTCATTTGGATCATCCTCCTTAATCCATCATCATAAACTATTTATACTCCGTGCTGAAACTATTTCCAGCACATTTTATGATTTTACCAGCTTCATTTTCAAATATCGTTTCCTGGCTGTCAAGATAATACTGATTCTCCTGATAATAAGAATCATCATATAGTACTGTAATGTACCTGATCCCAAGTTCATTTAAATTATCAAGATTCTCTTTCGGATTAAAATTCCACGTATAACAATCCGTAGATTTCTGCTTTGTTTTCTGCCTGTAAATAATAAAATCAAGGCTGGACTCTTTTGCAGCCATCAACGGTACCGTCTCATCTTTTAAATGCTTTTTCACATACGAATAAAGCTCTAATTTTTTTTCATCGTAGTCCTTCACATATGGAAGTATTTTACACCAGTTCTCACCCGGGAAAGTTAAAATTGCCGCCCGGTCGTTTTCATACACCACACTGCACAAAGAAAAATAGCTCTCATACTGCTGATAGATTTCATCCTGTTTATCAACCAGGATCTTTGTGATGTTATTTTTATCCATCTTATTCAGCACATCCACCAGTTCACGGTTGTACAGCTTATACTTTCTTGTATTCTGAGCACGCATTCCATCTAACCAGTAAAATACGTTATCATTTGCTACAAGTGCCGGGATTGCCTCATCGTCCAGCTGATCGGCCGCATAGGACATCGCATCCATCATTTGTGCCGGGAGCATATAATCCTCATAATCCTTTTGTGCTGTATCCAGATTATTCCAGTAGATCGCCAGAAAATGTTTTGGCACAGATGCTTCATTATATCCTGCATCAAATTTCCACATATTCATGTCATAATTTGTAAATGTAAACAGCACAAGTACTCCAATAAATCCAACATATGCATAAAATCCTGCAAGCTGTTTTTCATCTGCAAGAATGTCTGCCGCCATCACGCCAAGCAGCCAGCCGAACAGCCAGAGATTATAGTAGATCTTGAAATAATAATAAAATGACATCATATGGTTTATCAGAAAACCATACATCACACAGGTGCAGGCCACCATGCAAAGCGCCATCACTGGAATCGTCGCAGAATATTTCTTTTTCGCCAGCAGATAAAACAGTACGATAAATGCTGCCGGTACAAAATAGATCAGATCTGCATACACGGAATGATACATCCCTCCCGATTTGCTGACGTAAGCTATCATTCTGTCAAAAGAGCCGCCCCATTTGTCCATAAATAATACAAGCACCGCCGCCGCTGCAATAACGATGACCACAAGAAATCCTGCGATCATTTTTTTGCTGATCTTTTTTTTGCGGACGGCAAGCACAAACAATGCCAGAATCACGGCTGCAGAGTTGACCGGGATAAACAATGCATTGCAGCAGGTATTTGCATACAATGCCAGCAAAAGCAAAATTACATTGCACTTGTAGTTTTCAGGGTAACGTTCCAGCAAAAGCAATGCATAGATTAAAAGCATCAATATCATAACACCGGTGCTCCAGTATACAAAGCCGCCCGTCATATAACTGTATGCCGGATAGCCCCAGAAATACCCCAGTGCAAACACCGGCGCAAAAATCTTTATGATCTTTTTGTCACTGATCGTACGTATTAAAACATAGCACATCCACACTTCCAGAACGTGCATAAAAATGTCTGCTAAGATAAATGCCTTATAATATTTTGAAACGGCTAACACCGGACCAAAGATTTCAATGAACATGGCATTGATAAATGCAGAAAAATAAATATGCTTGCCTAACACTCCCTGCTTTACAATGACCATCGCATCATTAAAATGATTCGCCGGGTCTGTATTGATGTAACTTAACCGTAAATGCAGTGTAAACATATGCAGAGATACCCCTGCCACAACAGCGGCAAGCACCACTAACACAATCATATCTGTAACTTTAAAAAATAATCTCTGTACTTTTTTCTTTTTTAATATAATACCACACAGCACAGCCGATGCTGCAGCCATAGAGATACATGTGGTACGGATATCGACCGGTATCCCCACCAGATCAAAGGCAAATGCCACAAGTGCCTGATAGCAGAAGATCGCCATGATCCCCATCACAGACGCTTTTACAACATTGATCTTTCCTTCAATTTTGGGCACCAGCACTACACCCATAAGAAGTGCCAGAAAAAGCAGCACAAAAATGACTGATATTATCATATGTAATCCTCATTCGCAAATATTTTTCCCACATCCGCCACAAACTGCTGATGTTCATTTCTAATATAACTTCTGTACCCTTCAAAATCAACCTTATGTGCATCAAAATTACAGATACAGTCCCGGATACAGGAGATGATCTCCTCTTTTTTTGCACTTATCTCATCAAACTTATACTGTTCCGGAATACAGACATCTTCTGCAAATGCTGCTGCCCCTCTTTTCCCCGTGATCACAATACAGCCGGAGATTGCTGCTTCCCTTGGTATCCTGTCCTTTCCCGGATGATTTCCAAAGTCAATATAAACCTTGCTTTTACTCATGCACGAGCGCATCTCTTCTGTTGTCATACCGATCAATGGAACCCAGTGGAGATCCGGTGCAGCCTCACGGAGCGCCTTTGTAAATGCTGCTCCTTTTTTCGGATTGTATAAAACTACATCTTCCTTTTTCTCACAAAGTGCTGCTTCTTCCCCGGCAAGATAAATATCATTGACATAATCGGACAGATACTTTACCTGATCCCCTGTGATCCCGATCGTTTCGAGATAGTGAATTGCATAATAGGACTGGCACAGATGCATCTTTGCTTTTTTCACAAATGCTGTTTTATCTTTTAATTTTCCGGTAACCAGTGCTTTTATGGCACGCAGTGTACCATTTGCGCGCCTTCTATCCACAAAACTGTTGTGGATCAGATAGTTATCCACAGAGAGCCACCAGATATACACGGAAAGATTCTGATATCTGGCTGTTCTCTCACAGTAAATCTCAGGTACGACCAGAATATTTTCTTTTTTATCCGGAATTTCCTCCTCACGCAGATATCCGTCTGTATATTCTGCAAAGGCTGGATTCATGCCCGGATGCTCCTCTGAAATCTCCGTATAAACGATTTTTGCAGGAACTTTCTCATCCGTCAGTGTCTTTACTAACTGGTGCAGAAGCTCTGTTCCGCCGGTCTTTACGTCCGCCGGACATAATACATAGATCATTGTTTTCCTCTCCTTAATAAAAGCTGCTTATACTCCATGCAGACCGGATTGCGTAACAGAAGGCACATCGCAAAGTAAGAGACCACTCCTGTCAACACAGCTGCTGCAAGCCGCAGCAGACCGCCGCTTACCATTCCAATGACAAACCAGGTAAGTATGCTCATAACAGCCACCGCAAGTACTGTCTTTCCAAGGTATCCGGCCCTTAATCCCACATGGATATGTTTTCTCGAAAAACCTACACAGCAGACCGTGACTAACGCCTCACTGATGACCGATGCGACGGCTGCCCCGTTCTGTGAAAACCGCGGGATCAGGTAAAAATTAAGGCAGACATTTGACAGCGCACCTGCAATGGTACACCAGAGCAGCTTTTTTTCTTCCCCGAAAGTCAAAAGTACCTGCGTCCCGAATAAATTGCTGAATCCAAGCGCTAATGTCAGAAGCGCCGCAATCCGAAGCGTCGTCCCTGCCGGCGCAAAACTTTCTCCAAACATCACGACCATCAGATCATCCGCCGTCAGCATCAGTCCCACACAGCATGGCAAAAACAAAAACAGCATAATCTCAAATACCCTGCTTACGATCCTTCCACACGCCTCGTCATCCCCCTCCATGTGATACTGGCTTAAATGTGGAAGAAGGGTTCCGCCGATCGCGGTGATGACTGTAATGATGATTTTTACCACCTTCATGGCATTTGTGTAATATCCAACATTTCTCTCGTCACACAGCAGTCCAAGCATTGTGGTGTCAAGCATTGTGTAAAGCTCGATTGCAACCGTCGTGCCAAGCATGATAAAGATCGGTTTCATATGTGGCAGGATTTTTATGCCATGCCAGGTCAGCCGTATGCCAAACTGCTTTAGTTTCAGCATATTGATGATATAGTTTGCCCCCGTCGTCATCACGATCACAAACATGTACCGCACATAATCTTCGCTGCTACTGATAAATACAAAAATTGCTGCAAGTGAGATCACTTTTACCGCAAAACTGCGGATTGCAATGTACTTAAACGCTTCCTGGCCCTGATAAAACCAGTCCACATTAAACGCGTTAAACACGATCAAAAGTCCCGCTGTCAGTGAAATCAGTTTCCGTGATGAAAAATATGGCAGATTTAACACCAGCGCATAATACAATACTGTACAGATCAATGTGGAGATCAGATTGATAAAAAAGAGCGACGAAAAAAGCTCCGTCGTCTGCTTCTCATCCTTACGCCTTCTTGCAATCTCCCTGATCCCGTAATTTGGGATTCCAAGAGATGCCGCAAGCACAAAATACTGTGCGATATTCTGCGCGTACGCAACCTTTCCGACTCCGTCCGACAACAGCACCCTGCCAAGATACGCAGCCGAAACCAGCGGAAAAAGTGCATCCAGAAGTTTATAGATCACATTGTAAACTGAATTTTGAAATAGTCCGCCCTGTTTACTCATATTGTTTCATCAGTGTCAGAAATGCTTTGTATGATTTTGTGATATTCCCGAAATAAAAAATCTTCGCATCACAGAAATCCTGCATCACAAAATTTGTGGACACTGCCTCCTTGTGCATGCAGCCGATCTCCGGTGCATACAGTAACGTCATGCCTTTCTTCTTTGCCAGATAATAAAGGATCTCCTCCTCCGCATAGAGAAATGTTCCGTCGTAAAACCCATCCATTTTCTGAAAGAAATCTTTCGAAAAGACCATGCAGCAGCCATGTAAGAGAACATCCTTCATCCGCTCATCCACGCGGCTGTCCGCAGATACGGATTTTCCGTCCTCCTCGCGGGTGGTAAGATTTTTACTGCCATCCTTCACATCCCGCCCCGCTTCATCCGATACGACACCGTAATGGCCTGCAATTACTTTCTTTAAATGAAACAGTTTGATCAGCTGGAACATCTTACATTTTGCCCAGGAAACCATGATCTGTTTCCGCATATAGTTTAACGTATACTGCCTGTTTCTCGCCACCGGATTAAAATGTCTGGTACGGCTTGCATCCACGATATCCCCGCCTAAAATATCAAAGCGTTCTTCCTGATAGATTTCCCTTAACTTCTGGCAGTAGTCTTCCTGTTCAAAAATGATGTCGCTGTTTGCAGCAACGATAAAATCCGGCTCAAAATGTTTTTTCGCATATTGAATGCCGAGATTGTTGCCTCGCGCAAACCCGAGATTTTTCTCACTTGCGATCACATGCACTCTTTTTTCCCCGGCAAATTCTTCTCGGAGCGACTCCTCACTGCCATTGCCGGAACCATTGTCCACCAGAACAATGCGGATATCCTGCCCCTGCTGTGTCTTTAGAACAGACTCCGCACATGCAGCTGCCTCCCGCCAGGTCTTATAATTTAAAATCACAAAACAGATCGTTCCCATATAAATCCTCATTCAAATATTGCGATGGTCATGCCGGCTTTCTACGCGCCGGAGTATCTCGTCTTTGTTCCAAGTATAATACGGATATACGGTGTGATGGAACGCACGATTGCCGTTCCAAGTCCGAAGTTTTTATGCAGAAAATGAAACCAGTCGCGGAATGGAAGTCCCTTGCGGCTCTCCTTTAAGCGGATCCGCTCCATGCGCGGCAGCGTCTCATCCTGCCAGGTTTTCTGCAGTGTATTATCATTGCACTCGCCGACAAACTTTGGATAGATATGGATCTGATATCCAAGTTTACTGATCTGTAACCCGTAATCAAAATCACCGATACTGTGCTGATAAAACGGATCGATCCCGACTTTTTCAAAGATCTCACGCGGAATGATGGCACAGTTTGCATTGAAGGTATCACAGTTTACCTCCGGCGCATCCGGGCCTAATTTTTTGTATTTGATTCCTTTGGTGTATTTGATGCCGCCGTAGCTCAAGCCGCCATTTTCGCCACAGATCGCACCGACCGTGACCTCATCTTTTTTCAGATGTGGTGCCATCTCATCAAAAATACCCGGGAAAAACTTTGTATCATCGTTCATCAGCATATAGTAATCATAATCCATATGTTCTTTTTTGATATGCTCGATTGCTTTATGCATACCGCCATTCCAGAAATTGCTTCCGTCTCCCTCGATCAGATCAATCTGGTATGTGCCGTCATTGCGCATCTGTTTTAACATCTCGCGCGTTCCATCCGAGCTGTTGTCATCTAAGATCACATAGTCAAATGTGACATCTTTATTTTCTGAGAGTGTTGCCATCCCCCGCTTTGTCAGTTCTTTTCTGTTAAAACAGGTAAAAATTGCAAGTATCTTCATATTTATTTCATCCTCATTTCCAGACAGCCTGTTTTGTCTGCCATTCAAATGTTCTACGCCTGTCCAATATAATTTTTCCGGAATACCACATGGTAGATCCGTTTGATCAGATTCGGCTGTGACTCATGGATCAGGGCTTTTTTCATCGCCCTATGGATCTCCGGTTTTTCACAGATCTCCTGTGGGAACTCTGTAATCCTGTGATCCGTGGTCAGTTTATGGTCGAATACCGGTCCCTTTTCGTTGCCGCAGTGGATTCCGGTGCCATCCCAGCCTTCATTGCTGACTAAAGACTTTGTCGGGGATAAGATCAGTCCCTGTTTCCGGAAATTCGTCCAGTACCAGCGGATTGCCCAGGAGTTGGTCTTTTCATCGGTTTTCTGCATTTTCATGATCTTGTAAAAATCATAGGTATTGTCATAATTAAATGCTTTGCGCAGTTTTTTATCGGAAACCATATCCGTCCAGTCGTCGCAGTCCGCATCAAAATATTTCCAGCGGTCACTCCAGGTCGCCCATGACCAGCTTGTGCCTGAGAGCGTATTAAAATACGACTCACACGGATAGGAAAAGGTATCTCCGAAATGAGAAAATCCCGTAATTCCTGTCACTTTCTGTTCGTTCTGGTAACGGTCTAATCCGTCATTCATATACAAAAGAAAATAGCGGTTTGTGACAAGGTCATCCTCTAAAACGATCACTTTTCCATATTTATTTACGATCGCGGTCACACCCTCGATCACATTTTTTGCAAGACCATAGTTCTGTTCTCTTGCAGTCAGCTCCACCCGCCGGAATCCCTGCACGGTTTTTACATAGTCACGGATTTCCTGCACTTTTTCTTTATCTGCATCTTTTTTTGCCGCATCGGAAAATACATACAGATCTGTCTCAGATGCAAGTTCATTTGCTGCAAGTGCCTCAATGGTGCGCTTTGTATGTTCCGGCCGGTTATAAGTAAACAAAATTACCGGAGCCAGACTTCTCGTCTCTTCCATTCTTTTTCGTCCTTTCTATGCCTGCTGTTTTACCCAGCTTACATATTCACGGATTCCTTCGGTAAGATCCATCTTTTTCTCGTAGCCGATTTTTTTAAGCAGGGATATATCAGCACGCCAGTTCTGCGGATCGCCAACCTTCGTCTCACCGTTAAACCGTACGATACCGGTGTCCTCGCCGAGCTGCTTTGCATAGATTTCAGCCAGCTCACGAATCGATACTTCCTCACCGTTTGCCACGTTAAAGATCTCCTCCGGTCCCTGATATGCAAGGATCAGTTCTAATGCACGCAAAATATCGGAAATATGGATAAAATCGCGCGTCTCATTTCCTGTTCCAAACAGATCGATGCGTCCGGTATTTAAGTATTTCTGATAGATATCCCACAAAAGCTGTTTGCGAAGTCCGCTTCCATATGCGGAAAAGATACGCACACAGCGGATGTGGTATCCATGTACCCTGTTGTAGTAACTGCAGAGTTCCTCCCCCATCTGTTTGTGCACGCCATATGGGGAGATCGGTGCCAGCGCATCTTTTTCCGTGATTGGAAGCTGCTTTGGATTGCCGTAGACACCGGCGCTCGATAAGAAAATAATTTTTGGTCTCTTTTCAAATGATTTCAGTGCTAAAAGAAGCTGATATAAGCTGTGCAGGTTGCCGTCTAAATCTGCCATCGGGTTTACGATGGACGCTCCTACATTGGCACTGCCGGCACAGTGTAAGATCACATCCGGCTGCACTCCGGTAAATATGTTAGCGAGTTCCTGTGAGTCTTTGGACATGTTGCACTGGTAGTAGTGGATCTTAGCCCCATCCTCACAGTAGCGGTCGGCTAAGTCGATGCCGGTGATCTCGTAATCCTTTCGGAAATATTCCATGGCGCATCTTCCGATAAAACCGTTTACGCCGGTGATGATCATTTTTTTCATGGGTGAACCTCCTATAAAAATACCCTCTCAAGTGCCCTTGAATATTCTCTTGCCTCGCGGTACATATTTGCGATGCCCTGCTCCATGTCTCCGGTATATTCAGCTTCATGCTCCGGGAGGGATGCCCGCTCTGCGGTGCGGGCGATCGTCTCAGCAAGCTGTTTCGGATCATGTGGATCAAAAAGAACACATTTTTTGTTCTGCTGTTCCTGATGTACCGGAATGTTTGAGAGAAGTACGGCTTTATCGAGTACCTTTGCATCCTCCAACACGGTTCCCCAGCCCTCACAGAGGGATGGCTGAACGATAAACTGTGCATTTTTCATGATTGCGAGCTGCTCGGTACGCTCCACAAATCCAAGCAGTTTGATATTGGCACGAACGGTCTCTGATTCCATGATCTTTTTTAATTTATCGATATATTCCGGGTTACGGTAATCTTTGAGATTGCCGGTAAACACAAAATCATAGTCTCTTAATCTTCCTTCTTTTAACAGGCACTCGATTGCCTCCACCATCACGATATGGTTTTTGTGCTGCCAGAACTGGTTTGGAATATAGATATATTTTCTCTTTAGTTCAAATTTGTCACGGACGCTCTGCTCTAGCTCCGGCGTTATCGCACGCACTTCTGGCTCAATGTAGGACACAAAATGCACAACTTCGACCGAGCAGCGGTGCCCCGGATAGAAACGCTCTAAATCTCTCGCCGCATCAAAGCTGCTTAAGACCATAGGATTATCACTTCCTGTCATGGCAAGATCATTTTTTTCTTTGTGCGCTAACTCCTCCGCGCCGAAAAATTCCGGCAGGGTTCTGTGCTGAAAATCCGGGATCCAGAAGATCCCCTTCTTCTTAAACAGTCTCCCGATCTTGTTGAGTTCTAATGCATAGCAGTATTTCACACCGCTAAACCAGATCAGACGCATCTCATAAAGTGCCAGTTTTATTTTATTGTTTCCATCATAAACACGGATATCTACATTTGGATTTTCTTTAAAGCAGTCAAAGATATCTGCGTGTTCCGGATCAATCAGGAGCACCAGCGAAAAGCGCTCCATGATATTTTCATTCTGCAGACAGCTGAACATAATATTTTTGATATAGTAAAGTCCGCCGATCCATCCCCTGTTTCCAAGTCCGTTAAATAAAATCTTTTTTTTCATATTAATCCTTTATTTCTGTGATAATACATACGAGAGTGCCGCGATACAACCTTTTGAAACCTGTTCAAAAGAAAATTCATGAGCCTTTTCGTAACTCTTTTTTCCCATGACAGATGCCATATCCCCGGCGGCAGCTTTTTCAATCGCCTCCGCAAATCCATCCGCATCTTCCGGGTCAATGATATAACCGTTTTCGCCATCTAAGACGAGATCCCTCGCGCCATCCGCATACTTAGATGAAATGATTGGAAGGGATGCACACATTGCCTCTAAGAGAACCAGTCCGAAACAGTCCTCCCTGGTCGGAAGTACAAAGGCATCCGCGGTGCGGTACAATTTCTGCAGCGGCCCGCCCTCCTGGTATCCTAAAAATTCCACGCGTTCAGAGATTTTAAGTTCTGTACACTGTTTTTGCAGCAGATCTTTTTCCTGTCCCTCTCCAACGATCCAGAGTCTTATATCCTGCGGCGTTTTTGCAAGTGCCGGCAGTAACAGATCAAGTCCTTTCCGCTGGATCAGACTTCCCACATACAGAAGCTGCAATCCCTCATTTGGGGTTGTTTTCTGTGGTTTCTCATACAGATATTTCTGAATATCCACAGTAAGATATGAGATAAAACATTTCTTCTCATCAGCGCCGTATGCGATCTGCGCCTCTTTTGATGCGGTGCTGCTCGCGATAAATGCCGCCGCTCTTTTTATAATATAGCTTCGTGACAGACGCTGTACTTTTCCGATATTTTTCTCGGAGTTTAAGGTGCCATCCGTCCAGCTGATAAACGGTATTTTCTTCTTCCGGCACCAGTGTACCGTACGAAGGATCGTCGGATTGTACTCCATGGCAAAAACCACATCCGGCGCGATCTCTTTCAATGTCTTTTCCACGCCCACTGGAATAAACACATAGCGGTCATCAAACCGTTTGCGGATAATGATCGTCTTTGACTTTAAGAAATGGTAATGTTCGATTTCCTCCATCTCAACATTCCATTTCCGGTTTTCCATGCCGGCACCGGAGAAAATAATATGAAATTCATATTCCGGAAAGTTTTTCTGCATATAAGAGAAGAAATCCACCCGGTATGGTGATGGTATATTCGTAATAAATACTGCCCTTTTTTTCATTGCTCTTTTTCCTCTGAAATGCTGTGATAGATGCTGATAAGTTTCTGGTAGTTATCCTCCGGTCTTAAACGGTTCTGGTAAAACTCTCTTGCATTTTCCTTTAATCTGTTCAGATCCATCTGTTCAAACTCACAGACTTTTTTCGCAAGATCCTCGACGGAGTTATACTCGAATTTTACACCTGTCACACCCTCATTCACCATGCCGTCCATGTTACCGACACGTCCGGCAATGACAGGCACACCGTAAGAATATGCTTCGGCGATCGTCATGGCAAATGCCTCATAGCACTGGGAAGTCATGATGACTGCCTTCGCATTGTAAAATTTCTCGGTCATTTCTTCTTTCTGCAGATAACCTAAAAAGCGGACATTTTTCATGTTATGGGTGCTGACATAGGACTGCATTTCATCCATCATAGGACCTGTTCCAGCCACATAAAGAATCTTATCCGGCAATTTTTCAAATGCTTTTACCGCAATGTCGATTCCCTTTAATGCCTCCACTCTTCCGGCAAACAGATAATATTCCTCCTTGGGCTGGTTTTTGACCGGCACAATCCCATCTGCAAACGTAAAGTTCGGCTTGATATAAACCCGCTTCGGATCCACGATCTTTTTGCCCGGATCTAAGGAGCTGAGCAGCTTATTTTTATTAAACTCAGTCAGACAGATAAAATTCACACGATAATAAGTTCCAAGGAAACGATGGATCCACAGGATTGCAGAACTTACCATCGTCTGGATTTTACTTCCGCGGTAACATTTGTGTTTTATGGCGCACTTTAAACCGCCGTCCACACATTCCTCACAAATCACATTGTTGCGGAAAAAAGATCCCGCCGGACAGAGCATACGGAAATTGTGCAGTGTCTGGACCACCGGCACTTTACACCGGAATGCTGCATAAAATACGGACGGGCTCACCATCATCAGTGTATTGTGTACATGCACGATATCGATCTTATTCTCGCGGATGATCTTTTTTACTTCCCGGCAGGTCTTAAAGGAATAAACAGCAGTAAACGGGATCAGCAGTTTTTTTAATTTGCTGCCCTCGTTCAGTTCCTTATTGCTGCGATAGTAGGTAAACACCTCATGTCCGTGCTCCTCTAACAGTTTCTTTTCGTTGCGCACCACGACATCTTCCCCGCCCGGGATCTGATAAAAATTATGAATTTGAAGAATACGGTATTTTTCCATGATTGTCCTCGTCTTTTTCCCCTTTGAACTGTCTTAGCAGATTCGGATATACAAGAATCCCTATCAGAAGGATAAAAGGATTCATAAAACCATTTAGTACAAACTGTTCCATGATCGCATAAAGCGCAAATACGGATAACATGACCAGTTCTTTATAACAGCCTGCCTGATAAAGCCGCACAAGCATAAGGCAGAGCACTGCAAAAAAGACCAATGCAAAGATCCATCCACAGTACAATAAAATATGCATGTACGTATTGTCGATCAGTCCGTGGTAACTCGCATAAAAATATTCCTGATTTCTTGGAAGCAGCGCAAGTCCCTGATCCTGATAATATTCCCCCATGATATGCACCCTTCCCGATACGTAGCGGTCGATCATTTTCATCAGTGAGTTTCCGCTGTTGAAAAGCACCATGGTTGCAAAGCTGAACACTGCCCCAACCGGAACAGAAAGCACAAAAATGAACTTTGCCCGCTCATTTTTCACCATTTTCTCATAGATGATCAGCACCCACGCAAATAAAAATACCAAAATTCCGGTACGGCAGAACGTTGTCTCGTAAAAAATAAATGCGGCGGCACAGGTGCCCAAAAACCACCATACATTTAATTTTTCATAGTAATAATAGATCAGAAGGATCAACAGCAGAAAAATAGTAAGATATGCTGTGTTCGGTTCGCTGAATCCAAAACTGTACACCGGTACCTCGACGTATTGTGCGTTCGGTGTCGTTTTATAACCGATATCGTAGATCCCATAAATAGAACCGGCCACCATAACAACCGCTACAAATAACCTGATCCATACGGACATACCGATCAGTTTCCGAAAACGTACATCTTTCATTCCGATGATCGTCAAAAATAAAAACAGCAGCGTCGCCTTTTTGGTCATCACCCAGATGAACATTCCTGCCCCCAGTAAAAGCGCGATGATCACGACTTCCCTTAACGTATATTTTGTTGTGATAAGCTTGATTCCAAGAAGGAGAATTCCCGATAACATGAAAAATTTGTAGATCTGGTCACTGCTGTCATAACCAAATGCTTTTACTAACACATTGATTGCAAAGTAACCATAATATGCGACAATTCCCATGCCCTTCCAGTCATTTTCCCGTATCCATTTCCTGATCTGCTCCATCTATTCCTCTCCAAGCATATAAATGACATAATCTCCGGTTTCCCCGTAATAGTGATATCCATACGGTTTCAGATCTTCCGGTATCTCCTGTGTGGCGCGGTTAAAACACAAAAACACGATCTCATTGCGCTTTGCAATATCCGTCACCACTGACATATCCGGTTTTTCCTGACACATCTGCTGATACATGGCAGCCTCATCATCTCCGATCCCGGAGATAAATCCACCAACATTTCTTCCATAAAATAATCCAATATCACAGCGGTACTGCCTGATATAACAAAACAGTTCATTCGGCACAACGGACTTTACTTTCCAGTTCACACCGGCCCCCGCTAAAATATCTGCAACATCAAGCGCCGCCTGTGGCAGTTTATATTCATTTTCTGCCTGCGTGAAATTAGTTCCACTGTAAATCCTTTGTCCGCTGACCGCAACCACGGCAATGGCAGCCACTAAAACCACAATGCGGACAAATTGTTTTTTCCAACGGAAAACCAGCCTCACCACTGCATACGCCACCGTAAATGAAATCGGCAGCATCCAGAATAATCTCCAGTATACACCGGCAAAAAACCTGCTTCCGACATAGCGGTAAAATAACGGATTAAACAAAAACAAAAGTATCAGAACAGACGGCCAGACCAGAAATCGGACAGCCTGTTTTTCTTCTTTCTGTTTGATTCCAGCCAGGAAAAGAAAAACAAGTGCAAGGCAGAACAATCCCCAGTGAAAAAGCCCGGTACGCCCACCAATAAAATTTTTAAAATTGTCCCATATCGAATAAAAATCTGCTGACATATCCGTTTTCTTTCCTTTTTAAATCCCTGACATATAATAAAGCATATAGGCAGCACACGGCAGCACTGCCATCCATATGCAGAACATGCGCTTTATATTTCTGTGATAAACTCCGTCAAGAAGTCCGTAAATTCCCATCATGACCGGTGCCATAATGATTCCCATTCCAGACAGAAGTGCTGCCGCAAAACTGACTGCATACAAAGGGGCTGCCCATCTCATACTCTGTTTTTCACTCTGGAAGATCCTGTAAAACAGGTATATTAACAATGGAAGGACGAAACCTGCCACAATTGCCTTTCCCTGCCAGATACGAAGCAAAAACATGGCCGAAAGCGTATGTGTCGATGTAAAATCCCAGATATGGAACACCGACAGGACAATCAGAAAGACAGCCGTTTTCTCTGCATTTCCACGGAACAGGATATTTCCGATCATTCCATACAACACATAGCAGATTATGATCATAAAAAATGGAAAATAAGTGTGTGAAAATACAGCCGGGGCAATTCCTGATATCCTGCAGCACATCGACACATACATCGTCCACGGCGATGTCACATCTTTCCTTACTTCCCCGACATCCCAATACATAAACTCATCCGTAATAGGATCATCCATCAAAAGTGTATCATGTACGACAGCAGACACTTCCTCCGAGACATAACGCGCATCATCATCATCGATATGCTGATAATGAAATGGAATCCATGCCTGTATCAGGATCAGTATCACGGCAAGAGCAATAAATACCATCCCCCATATTCCCACTTTCTGTCTCTGTTTTTCTTCCTTCCGGGTGTTTTCTTCGTCCCCCAGTTTTTTTAACAGCAGGATCAATGCAGGCACGCAGAGCACGGTCAATATTATTTTCCACAATACGACCGTGTCAGTCAGTGTTTTGGCTGTTACTATCATCGGCACCAGAATGATCTGACCTGCTGCAAACATGGTAATCAGTCCAAGCATCCATGCATTACACAGCCTCATAAATGTACCCTGGATATCTAAAAACCACACCCACAGAAAACCGATCCATACCGGCAGCACCACAAAAAGCATGCACATATAAATGATATTTTTATAAATCATATACGACTACTCCATCTAAATGGATATGGTTCACCTCTGCTGTATTTTTCACTGTATAAAGTGCCTCTGTTCTTGCATTTCTGCGTCCACAGACCACCAGATTACTGTCGCAGAGCACTGCAGTCTCATATCCCTCTGACATGGATGCAGCGTCTCTTCCGTTGATCAGGATATAATCATACTGTCTGGAAAAACGATCTAACAGTTCCCTGAATTTTTCATTTCCAACAAGGTCAAAACCGTTTTCCTGCTTTTTATTTCTCTTTACCGTATCCAGATACCCGTTCATCTGCTGCAGTTTTAACTCGTCAGAAGTTCCCATGACATATGCACTTAAAGATGCCACCTCACTGTCCGCTGCATTCAGATCAATCAGTAATGTCTTTTTCTTTTCATTTGCATAGGACATCGCTACACGCAAAGCAGTCTCATCTGCCACACGTCCTACCGGCAGAATATTGATTCTGCGGCTTCCAGTCTCTTTTACACCACTGTTTCTATCCTCTTTTAAGCGGTCTAAAAACAATGCTACCTTTTTGTAAGATTCCTCACCGTCATTCTTTTTATTGATCACCTCAACAACCGGTGTTTCCAGGCATGTCTGTACTTCATCTGCATCCTTCGGTTTTTTATAGATCATCATCCAGAGTGTATAACATACGACCTCTAAGAGGATTCCAAGCAGGATACCTGCTGTGACTGCTTTTAATACCGCCTGTCGGTATTCAGATTTCGAGATCGTGTAAGACGCGATCTTTTCTACATTGCGCTGTGATTCCGGTGCATCAAACACGGTAAAACACTGTGTTCCGATCTCTTTTTTTGTCACATGATCCAGTGCCTCAAGCAGTCCGTTCATAAAAGCAAATGCCTGATCTTCATCGTCCACCGTGTAATCCCAGCTTGTGCGCGGATATACGACATACAGGGTAACAATATCGGATGCTTCTGTCTGCTCACACTCAAACATATCTGTAAATGCCTGCTTCGTCAGATCAATACCTGTAACTTTGCAAAATTCCTCATATACACTGCTGCTCTTTGCGATCTTCATAATATTATTTCCGCGCTCCACAGAACTGCCGGAATTAAAATCACTCACATAAATCGACGCCTGCACCTGCATTCTGTCCTCATAGACTTCCGCATCAATATAAGGCATCAGAGTCTTTGCCTTATACCCACCGACAATGACCGCAAAAACGACTGCTAAGATAGCTGCCAGCCACCATTTTCTTAAATTGTACTTCAGAATATCCATCAAACTGTATTCTCTGCTGCTTTCATATCTCTGATCCATCGTAAGCTCCTTCCTACTCTCCGCCTTTTTCAAATACAACCTTGATCGTCTTTAAGATGATCTTGATATCAAGACCAAGACTCCAGTTATCTATATACTGCACGTCCAGTTTTACGACCTCTTCAAAATCGCTGATCTCATTTCTTCCGCTTACCTGCCATAACCCGGTGATTCCAGGTTTTGCACTTAAGCGGCGTTTCTGATGTGACTCGTACTGTTTGAACTCATCCACCGTCGGCGGTCTTGTTCCAACCAGGCTCATATCTCCCTTTAAGACATTGAAAAACTGTGGCAGCTCGTCAATGCTTGTCTTCCGGATGAATTTTCCCACTTTCGTGATACGTGGATCATCCTTCATCTTAAACATCAGACCATTCATTTCATTCTGGCTCTCTAACTCTTTCTTGCGTTCCTCCGCATCCTTATACATGGAGCGGAACTTGTAGATTTTGAAAAATCTTCCGTTTTTCCCTACTCTCTTCTGTGCAAAGAAAAGCGGTCCCGGAGATTCGATCAGAAGCGGCGGTGCTAAAAATACAGTGACAACTGCCGTGATCGCAAGTCCTACGATTGCCCCTAAAATATCCATAATACGCTTGATCAAAAGCATTTTCCAGTCATAAGACTGATTTGAAAAGGTTACGACCGGAATATTCCCCATCATATTAAAGCTCTTGTGATAATCGTCGAATTTATTTAAAATCTCAATCGTCACATGTACCATAGCGCCCATGTCCTCGAAATTATTGACCACCTCTGCAAGTGAATCACCGGACTCATAAGGCACACTGATAAAAACCTCATCCACGATCTGCTCTTTCACATACTGGAACATATTGTCGTATGTGGCGACAACCGGCACTCCGTGATACCATTTTCCGATCTGGTTATCATCGATGATCGCAATGCTTGCGAGGCGGTGGATCCAGTCACCTGAGTGATCTGCATCCGCCATAACCTTTTCCACACGGTCCGCCGTCGTCACTAAAAACACCTGATTGTTTGCACGTTTATTGCGGTAAACACGCAGCAGATAATATTTGATAATAATATGCACACCAAAATAAAGGCACATATTGACCAGTGCGATACAGAAATACACACCGCGGGAGGCCTCTGCATTGTTATGCTGTAAAAATATGGTCAGAGCTGTCACAAAGATCAGTACCACGCTTGCCTTGACAGCCGCCCATAATTCCTGGAACACACTTCTGTCAATAAAGCGGTTATCAATATCAGAAAAAAGCATAACGAGCATATAGATGACCATGACAATGCCAAAGCTCTCCATCAGCTCTGTTTTCATATTGACAACAGATACATTTCGATAGCCTACCAGCCACAGGTAACCTCCCCCAAAGTAACTCACGGCAAAGCATACCAAATCCGCCAGAAGCAAAATAATACTCTGAATTTTTTCTCTTGTCTGATACATTTCAAGTCCTTTCCTGCAATCTTATTCCGGGATTAGATCTGTTTTGCTTCATGAAACTTCTATCTTGCAATTCCCCGCTCTTTGCAGTATGCATCTAATCCGCCATGTACTTTATCTTTGTCGGAAAGGATCAGGTCTGCCTCTGTCATTCCCTCCGGCATCGGCCATTCAACACCGACAGCAGGATCTTTCCAGAGAATACCGCCCTCGTCATTCGGATGATAAAAATCTGTTACTTTGTAGCAGAATTCTGCGTAATCGGACAATACGATAAATCCGTGTGCAAAATTCTTTGGAATAAAGAACTGTTTTTTATTCTCTGCAGAAAGAACGATTCCAAACCATTTTCCAAATGTTTTTGAACCTTCTCTTAAATCCACTGCAACATCAAACACTTCTCCGTTTACAACACGCACAAGCTTATCCTGTGGGTGATTGATCTGGAAATGTAAACCTCTGAGCACACCTTTTCTGGATGCTGACTGGTTGTCCTGTACGAACTGACAGTCGATTCCAGCTTCTGCAAACTCATTGTAGTTATAAGTCTCCATAAAATATCCGCGCTCATCACCAAATACTGCCGGCTCAATTACTTTTAATCCTTCAATCCCGTTACAATCATGTGTTACTTTTATTTTTCCCATATCTATTTCCTCACACTTTATTTTTATAATCCTTTTGAAACTTCTACCAGATATTTGCCGTAATCTGTCTTAAGCAGCGGCTCTGCCAGTTTTAAAAGCTGCTCTTTATTGATAAATCCTCGTTTGTATGCGATCTCCTCGATACAGGATACATATAATCCCTGGCGCTTCTGGATCGCAGATACAAAATCAGCAGCAGCAAGCAGCATATCGTGATTTCCGGTATCTAACCATGCAAATCCTCTTCCAAGTGTCTCAACACTTAAGGTTCCGCGCTGTAAATATTCGTTATTCACAGATGTGATCTCGATCTCCCCACGTGCTGACGGTTTTACGTTCTTTGCGATCTCCACAACATCATTGTCATAGAAATAAAGTCCCGGCACCGCATAGTTTGACTTCGGTTTTTCCGGTTTTTCCTCGATGGAAAGTGCTTTGCCGTTCTCATCAAACTCTACCACGCCATACTCTCTCGGATCTCTGACATAATAACCGAAAATTGTAGCGCCTTTTTCTTTTTCAATACGCTCTGCGGCACTTCCTAACACTTTCGAAAAGCTCTGTCCATAGAAAATATTATCTCCAAGAACTAACGCTACCGGATCATTACCGATAAACTTCTCTCCGATGATAAATGCATCTGCAAGTCCTCTCGGCTGTTCCTGAACTGCATAGGAAAAACTCATTCCAAGCTGGCTTCCATCCCCGAATAAGTCTTCAAATACCGGCAGATCTCTCGGTGTGGAAATGATCAGCACCTCACGGATTCCTGCCAACATCAGTGTTGACAGTGGATAATAGATCATCGGTTTGTCATATACCGGCATGATCTGTTTTGAAATTGCTTTTGTAAGCGGATATAATCTGGTTCCTGAACCACCTGCTAAAATAATACCTTTCATATAATCCTCCTTGTTTTCACGTCCATTATAAAACGCAAACAAGCAGTATCGCCCCATCTGACGGTACTGCTGCCTGCATCTTTTATCTGTTCTGATACATATCCTCATAATACTTCTGGTAGTCACCACTGGTAACATTTTTCATCCAATCCTCATGCTCAAAGTACCATGCGATCGTCTTTTTGATGCCCTCTTTGAACATTGTCTCCGGCTCCCAGCCGATCTCTGCTTTGATCTTATCCGGAGCAATGGCATAACGTCTGTCATGTCCTTTTCTGTCTTCCACGTATGTGATCAGATCTTTGCTTACCAGATTTCTTCTCGGGTCATCTGCCGGAAGCATCTCAAGCAGTGTATCTATGATGATATTGATAATCTCAATATTCTGTTTCTCATTGTGTCCGCCGACATTGTATGTCTCGCCCAGACGGCCATTCTCCTGTACCATATCGATTGCTTTTGCGTGGTCATCCACATACAGCCAGTCACGGACATTCTTTCCATCACCGTATACCGGAAGTTTCTTTCCATGCAGTGCGTTATTGATGATCAGCGGGATCAGTTTCTCCGGGAACTGGTATGGTCCGTAGTTATTAGAACAGTTTGTGATGTTTGCCGGGAAATGATAAGTATCAATATATGCCTTTACCAGCATGTCCGAGGACGCCTTGCTTGCAGAATACGGGCTGTGCGGTGCATACGGAGTCGTCTCATAGAAGAATGTTCCGTCATCCTCTAAAGAACCATATACTTCATCCGTGGAAACATGTAAGAACTTCTTTCCTTCTTTATATGAGCCATCCGGCAGCTCCCATGCTGCTTTTGCGCAGTTTAACATCACTGCAGTTCCGAGCACGTTGGTCTTTACGAATACTTCCGGATTTTTGATGCTGCGGTCTACGTGGCTCTCTGCTGCAAAATGTACCACACGGTCGATCTCGTTCTCTGCGAAAATCTTTGCGATCGCATCTTTATCTGTGATATCTGCACGTACAAATGTATAATTGTCACGGTTCTCGATATCTTTTAAATTCTCAAGATTACCTGCGTAGGTAAGTACATCTACATTGATGATCCTGATTTCATTATCATATTTGCGAAACATGTAATGGATATAGTTAGATCCGATAAATCCGGCTCCTCCGGTGACTAAATATGTTCTCATACTTTCCTCCATTATAACGGTGTGTAAAATTCTCTCGTCATTTTATCATACTTTCTTTCTCTGTACAAGTTTTCCCACAGGTACAAACGCTGACTCTTACAGCGTTGTTACTGTTCACCCGTACCTCGTTCCAGTAACGGATTTTGCCGATGCTTCGCATTCCAAATCGGCAAAATCTGCTGCCACCACTGTATCATACGGCATTTTCAGTTCAGAAAATGCCTGCCTGTGAACATTAGCACAGCGTTTTCATATACTCATCGAGTGCATCCTGCCAGTCTGCCATTTTGTAGCCATCTGTCAGCTTCATCATATAATTTTCCAGAATGGAATATGCCGGTCTGTTTGCAGAAGCCGGATTCATCTTCGCATACTCTTCGCTCGTCACATGGTTTACTTTTGTTGTTTTTCCGGCACGTTTGAAGATTGCTTCTGCAAATGCTGCCCAGTTTGTGTCTCCCTCGCAGGTTGCGTGGAACGTACCATAATTTTCTGTCGGCTCAAAATGATGGATTGCTCTTGCAAGTTCCACTGCACTCGTCGGTGATCCATGCTGGTCGCATACGACGCTGATCTCATCATGTGACTCAGCAAGGCGAAGCATTGTCTTTACAAAGTTCTTTCCATCGCCATAAAGCCAGGCGGTACGGAAAATGAAATATCTGTCTGCAAACTCACGGACAAATTTCTCTCCCTCCGCCTTTGTCTTTCCATAGGCACTCACCGGACGGATCTCATCAAACTCGGTATACGGTCTTGTTCCATTTCCCTCAAACACATAATCTGTAGAAACGTGGATCATTTTCGCTCCGACTTCTCTTGCTGCAATACTTAAGTTTCTCGGTCCGATCGCATTGATCCGGTAAGCTGCATCCCACTGCTGTTCACACGCATCCACATTGGTATGTGCCGCACAGTTAATGATAACATCCGGTTTTTCTGCACGGGCCAGTGCAAGAACTGCTTTCACATCTGTGATGTCAAGTGCAATGATGCCCTCTCCATCTGCAACATCTGTGTTGATAAAGGAAACGTCCTCCCCTTTATACTCCTGCCGGATGGCACGGCCTAACTGTCCATTACATCCTGTCACTAAAAGCTTCTTCATTTTTATCTCCATTCCTTTGCTGTTTCTTATAATCTTTTTTATAATACTTTTATGCTACTCGCCCAATCCATTCTCAATCGCTGTCACAATTACTGAAAGTGCTTCCTTCTCATCCTCACCCTCGCAGACAAGCTCTATCTCGTCCCCGGATTTGATGCAGGCTCCAAGCACACTCAACACACTCTTCGCATTTGCTGTATTCTCTCTGTAACGGAATGTCACATGCGACTTGAACTGCATTGCCTCCTTGCATAAAATGCCCGCCGGTCTTAAATGAAGTCCTGTCGGATTTTTAATTGTTACCTTCTGGCTTACCATAGTAAATCCCTCCAAACTATTTATTTTATAAATGTCCGATTTTTCTGCAATTATCCTGATTACATCATTTTAAAGCATGATCTTCGTGATCAGATCCGCAAGTTTTTTTGCTTCCTCATCGATCACTGCCTGATCTTTTCCCTCGATCATTACACGGACAAGCGGTTCTGTACCGGATGGACGGATCAGCACCCTTCCTTCCCCGTTGAATTTCTGCTCTAATTTTGCAACCGCATCTGCAATCTCCTGATAGTCCATGAAATTGTCTTTTTTGTGGTTCGGCACTTTCGCATTTACAAGTGCCTGTGGCAATACTTCCATGACGGATGCAAGTTCTGACAACTGCTTTTTCGTTTTCACCATAACCTCAAGCAGATGGAGCGCAGAGAGCAGTCCGTCTCCTGTTGTATTATCATCCAGGAAAATAACATGTCCTGATTGTTCGCCTCCGATATTATATCCATGTTCTCTCATATTTTCAAGGACATATCTGTCTCCAACTTTTGTCTTTTCCACATGGATGCCTTCGCGTTCTCCCATCAGTGAGAAGCCGAGATTGGTCATAACAGTAACAACGATCGTGTTCTTCTTTAAAGTGCCTTTCTGTTTCATATAAGTACCGCAGATTGCCATGATCTGATCACCATCGACCAGTTCACCTTTTTCATCAACGGCAAGCATACGGTCCGCATCTCCGTCAAATGCAATACCAATGGCAGCATTTTCATAAACTACTCTTGCCTTTAATTCATCCATATGCGTCGATCCGCAGTTTGCATTAATATTGGTTCCATCCGGTTCTGTGTGGATTGCCACCAGTTCGGCGCCAAGATCTGTCAATGCCTTCACAGATGTATAATGGGAAGCCCCCTCTGCGCAGTCTACCACGATCTTCATACCTGTCAGATCGACCGGAACACATTTTTTCATGAACTCTACATATTCATCTCTCAGATCAAAACGATAATCAATTTTTCCGACTCCGGAACCGATCGGCAGATTGACATCCTTCATATTGTTGCGGATCAGTGCCTCAATCTCATCTTCAAGCTCATCCGGAAGTTTATACCCCTCTCCATTAAAAAACTTGATTCCGTTAAATTCCATCGGATTGTGGGAAGCCGAAATCACAACGCCGGCATCCACTTTATGTTTTCTCGTCAGATATGCAATTGCAGGTGTCGGCATTACTCCGACAAAAATCGCATTTGCACCGACTGAGCAGATTCCCGCCATCAGTGCACTTGCAAGCATCCCCCCTGAAATTCTTGTATCACAGCCAACAATGATCGTTGCCTGATGCTCCTGCTCTTTCGTAAGCACATAAGCGCCCGCCTGTCCCAGTTTCGTTGCAAGTTCAATCGTAAGTTCTGATCCTGCTACTCCCCGGACACCATCCGTACCAAACATTCTTGCCATTATATTTCCTCCAGTTATTATTTTTTCTTACTTTCTGTCGAAGTTGTCTCTGTCTCCGTATCTTTACCGGTAATTTTAACCGGTATCCGTACTGTCTTTACCTGATACAGCTGATTGTCAACATTTATTTCTGCCGCAATATTATGCTCACCAGTTCCATATCCCTGTAAATTGACTGTACCTGTAATCTCATCTGACGCCAGTTTTCCAATATCGCTTTCAGCTCCGGTAATCTCCACTTCAATGGTATCTTCCGTAATCTTCGCCTTTGTCTCGTCCGGAATATTTTCCAATGTAAATGCTGACGCACTTACTTCAAACGTCTTTGTCATGATCGGTTCTACTTTTACTTTAACCTCCACTTTCGCATCTGCTGCAAGTACCAGTGAAGTTCCATCCGGAAGATAAGATGTAATGTCTACTGTCGTCTTGACATCTTCAGTTACACCGCTCATATCTAATACATCATCCGGTATCGTGATTTTTGTCACCTTATTAAGTACGTCAGTCTCTCCCTTGATCCGGACTTTTTTCGGACTGTAGGTAATCCCTTTTAATGTGTAGCCGGATGCCACATTTCCTTTTGTCTGGAAGGAAAGATCCACATCTTTTGTGTTTAATATCTGTGCCGTGATCGTAACGGTATTAATATTCATTTTCAACTTTGAAGCATCGATCTCATTGCCGTCCGCATCATACAAAACCGGCACTACCGTATCAGTCACATCGGATGACATTCCGTCAACATTGATCGTTGCAACTACCGTGCTGATCTGGCTTGTAACAGAAGACGGTCCTGAGATTTTCAAAAGATTCGATGTCACGATGGAAACATCGCCAAGTGCACAGCCATCCATGACGGTACCTTCCGTGCCCGCAGTGATCTTTTTCTGTACATTCCCAAGATCTTCCACTGTCACATCCAGATACTGCTGTTTGGATGAAATCGTAACTGTATTGCTGTTATATTTACTGCATGTGATCGTAATCGGGACACGGCATACACCATCACCTTCCACATATTCGATCTTCTCCATATCTGCAACTGCAGTAAAATCCGTGTTGGATAATTTTTCCAGTATGCTCCGCTTTGCAGATGCCGTAAACGTAACTGTATTTTTCCCACCAAGTGTCTCTGAATACTTGCCGTTTGAAGTGAGATAATCCATATTATCCTGTGTCACACTGATCGTGTACTGTGCCGGTTTAACCGGATCATCAATATTAACCACAACGATCCACAATGCGATTGCAAATAGCACAGCCAGTACCTTGAGGCCAAGATTATTCGTCAGTTTTTTTGTGAGATTCTTTAACATCCTTAAGCCTCCTTCTCCATAATTCAATTTTGCTTACTTTCTTCTCGCGATGCTGTATAAATGAAAGTTTGTTCTTTAAAAACTCAGCATCCACATTGCGGTACAGTTCTCCGCCCATGGCGATGGAAACCTTTCCCGTTTCCTCAGAAACAACAATCGTAAGTGAGTCACTGACTTCACTGATTCCGACTGCTGCACGATGTCTGGTTCCCAGATCTTTGCTGATGCTTAAAGAATCCGTCAGTGGAAGATAACAGGTAGCAGATACCACCCGGTCTCCGCGGACGATCACCGCTCCGTCATGAAGTGGTGTGTTTTTTTCAAAAATATTGATCAAAAGCTGGCTTGTCAGGATTCCATCTACTGCAATACCGGTTCTTTCGTACTCCGAAAGAACGATTTCATCCTCAATGACGATAAGTGCACCTGTTTTGACCTTCCCCATCTCATAACATGCCTTTACCAGTTCATTGATCGTTTTATCTGTAAACTTCGCAATTTCTCCTCTTGAAAAATCAAATACAAAAAAAGAAGTAAAAAAATTCTTTTGTCCAAGATTTTCCAGTGCTTTCCGGATCTCCGGCTGAAAAATAATAACTATGGCAGTAATTGCGACGCTTAACGTGTTCTTTGCGATCCAGATGATCGTATTCATCTGAAATACAGCTGCAACCAGAACAAAAAGCAGTATTACCATAATACCTTTTAACAGCACCCATGCTCTCGTATTCTTAATCCACACAAGCATATAATAAAACAGAAATGTTATGATGAGAATTTCCACAACATCCGTCATTGTAATCTTTGGTAAATTCAAATAAATAGACGCTTTTTCCCAAAACGCGCCCATGGTCGCCATCGCATTCTGCACCTGCTTCACTTTCCTTTCCGCTATCTGTCATTCAAACAACTAATCCAGCAGATTTTCGTCAATCTCCATTTCTTCTGCGAAACGCTTTTTCGTCATTCGATCCTGTTCATCTTTTCCACTGAACCGGGTTACTTTTTTATCTGTTCCTGCAACAATCGCTTTTGGCACTGCTTTTACATAATAATAGTACTCATCATCTTCAAACTGAAGTCTCTCAGTTCTTGAATAATCCAGATTAAAAAACAAAAACTGGATCACAAACGCGATCACACAGGAAATTATGCTTCCCACCAGGATCACAACCGTCTTTCCGCTGATTCCAAGGACCATGTCACCTGCGATCATGCCAACTGCCTCAAACAGAATACCAAAAATAATCGCAATCGCCCATGCATGTTCAATTGACATTCTTCGTATGATATAGACAATGATCAGAGTCACCACCATGATCGCGAGTACCAGATACATTTCCCGGTTTCCTAAAAGCTGATTCAGCGCCACAACAATCTTTGATGTTGCCGCATCCTTCTCATCCACTCCGCCAAGTGTTGTCTCATTCTGCTTTACACCGTTTAAAAAGAAATAAAGAATAATTCCACAAATCAGTGAAAACATGGAATATAATTCCCGCAGAAGTCCCATGCCGACCGGCATCACAAACGGAATATTCAACCCAAAACAAATTGGTGTCAAAAGCACCCCATACTCATTTTTTGGAGAAAAACGAAAATACAGGATATAAATCAGAACAAATAAGATCAGTGCCACAATGCAGACTTCCAGGGAAAGAGCATACATATCTGCAAGGATCAGCACAGAACCAATAAAGACAGTTCCTCCAACCGGAAGAACCGAACAGATCAGTGCAAGGATCAGTGCAATCGGTGTACTGCTGATTTTTTCCATATAGCCGATATTGCGGTTGATCATTAAAAATGCCGTAAGCGCAACAGCAAACTTTATAACCGGTGTAATGTATATATCATATTTTCCATAAAAACGCGTTAATTTTTCTTTTAATTCCAATAAGGTCGTCATACTAATCTCCATTCCCACATGTGAAACTCATATCTTCCACACTGCTTCCCGTTGTCAGTCCCAGTCTTTGTTTCCGTTTGCTTTCAGCCGTTCTTCCCGCAGATACATTGCATTGATCTTTTTTAATCCTGCATAGTATTTTTTTACCTTTTTTCTGCCATAGGTATACTTCATATTAAAGATAATATATGTGGCTAAAAGATAAATCAGCATAAAAATTCCATAGAACAGTCCCAGTGTGACAGCAGACTTTACAAAATCCATTTTGTTGATCTGTTCCATCAAAGCATCCATAGAATAGAGTACCCAAAGCCCTAACATCATAAAAAAAGCAATCGTGCCGGCCACAAAACTTTTCAGAAGCTGTAATGCTACATAATCTTTCCTTGCATACTGTATCATTGGTTTGCAGCTTTTTCCGTCATTTGCATCAAATTTTGCTATTTTTATCATACTGTGCAGTCGTTGTTCATTGACCATGCTGCATTTCCTTTCTCTTACCAGACTGCTTTTTTGCACGCAGTTACACATTTTTATTTTTATTATAGCACAGTGCCCCTCTTTTTCAAAGAAAAAAAGCAGAACCACCTGTCAGGCCCTGCTCTTTTGTTGCTGTCCACACTTCCAGTGTGACCAGCAACGATTACAGCCCATGAAAAGTGCCTCTTCGAGGCAGGGGCTGTAAGCTCACAACAATATACACTACGGCGCATAGCTTGACAGCAAAGTGTCAAGCTTGCATCTGAACAGTAGTGCTCTTTTCTTATAAGAAACGCATCTTGTTTCCGTCGCGTTCTTTTTTCTGTGGTTCTACAGGCTTTGGTTTTTCAATCGAGTTTGCGAATGAATTTGCCATTGCCGCTTTACACTTTTCGCAAAAGCGCCCCGTCCGGATCGGTCTGCCGCAATGCTCGCAGGTAACACCGTCAAGTGAAGCTTCTGAAAGTGAAAGTCTCTCTTCACGGATCCACTGCTTGATCTGTTTTACTGACACATCATTGTCCTCGGATACCTGGTTAACAGATGCATTCGGGTTCTCTTCCAGATACTGTTTTACTTCCTGAAACTTCTGTTCAAGCTTTTTTCTGCATCCATCACACAATGGTGCACCACCCATATAATTAAATAATCGTCCACAGCCCTTGCAATTCTTCACTTCCATATTGGCATGCCCTCCTGTCATTCTGTCAATATCCTTCTCCGATACTGATACAGATATAATATATGTTTTTCACACCTGATTCCTTCAGGACTTTTGACACTTCATCTATCGTACTGCCTGTCGTATAGATATCGTCCACAAGCAATACTCTTTTATATTTTACTATATCTGCTGTCAATTGGAAAGCATTTTTTAAATTACTTCGCCGTTGTGACTCATTTAACTCTTTTTGCGGAATTGTGTTTCTCACTCTTCTGACCAGGTGCTCATCCACTAAAATCCCTGTTTTTCTTCCAAGTGCCCGCGCAAATACTTCGGCCTGATTGTATCCGCGCAGTCGCTTTTTCCGGGAATACATTGGAATGGGGATCAGCACTTCTGCTTTTATTTTGTTCAGCCACACTCCATATTTTTCCACTGCTGCATTCGCATAAAACTCTGCATATTCTCTTTTATTTCCATATTTAAAGCGGTACATCGAATTTCTTATACCACCCTCATAAACAAACACTGCCTTTCCCTGTGTGTATACATGATGTTTTTTTTCACAGTCGATGCAAAATTCCTTCCTCTCATCCACAAGCGGTTTCCCGCATTTTTTACATGCCGGTTCTCCTGCCACATGCACCTTGTCTTTACATAACGGACAAATACCCTTTCCTGTCACTTCGATTTCATCGCAGACTGCACATCTTCGTGGATAAAGGATTTCAAGCATCTGAAATAACATTTTTCTTCCATATAGGAAAATGCCATTTTTTCTGATTTTCATAAGATCCTTTCCAGATCTCTCCATGCAAAGGATATCATTTTTGCCAAATACATACCATAAAGTTTTTCTTAATTTTTTCTTACTATAATGTTGACGAAACCCATTCAGGTCTTTATAATTTGTTTATTAAAAGCGATAGCACTTTAAAGTTCTAAAGGGGAGCAGTGTGAAAAATAAGATTTTTCACACACAAGATGTGTGTCCCCGCACAAACTTATGATGCCCTGAAAAACGGGCAGGAATGGAGAATTCTATGAAAAACTACAAAAAAATCTTATCTGTCGTAATGACAGCAGCCATGGCTGCATCACTTGCAGCATGTGGAAACAGTACAGCAAACACCAGCAGTACCACGGATGCAGCAGCTTCCGATGCAGCACAGACTTCGGATGCAGCGGCCACTGAAAGTGGTACAGACACCTCTTCCGATGGTAAAAAATATACGATCGGTATCTGCCAGCAGTTAGAGCATCCTGCTCTTGATCAGGCAACCCAGGGATTTGAAGATGCACTGACTGAATTGCTTGGTTCTGACAATGTTACCTTTGATCTTCAGAATGCACAGGGCGAGCAGGCAAACTGCGCAACCATCAGCAACGGTTTCGTCGCTAACAATTATGACCTGATCTTAGCAAATGCAACGACTGCTCTGCAGTGTGCAGCTGCAGCAACCAGCACGATCCCGGTGATCGGTACTTCCGTTACCGACTATGCAACAGCACTTGACATTGACAACTGGACCGGCTCTACCGGTACAAACGTATCCGGAACTGCAGACCTTGCTCCGATCGACCAGCAGGAAGACATGCTTGTTGAATTGTTCCCGGATGCAAAAAATGTTGGCATTCTCTACTGCTCCGCAGAACCGAACTCTGCATACCAGGCAACCGAATTTGAAAAAGCTCTCGATGAAGACAGTATTTCCTATAAAGAATATACCGTATCAGATTCTAACGACATCGCTTCTGTTGTACAGAGTGCCGTCAGTGAATGTGATGTCCTCTATATTCCGACCGACAATACCATGGCAGGCAATACCGAATCCATCAATAATATTGCTCTTCCGGCAGGTATTCCGATCATCGCCGGTGAGGAAGGTATCTGTTCCGGCTGTGGTGTGGCCACACTTTCCATCAGCTACTATGATATCGGTTATACAGCAGGCAAAATGGCATACGACGTTTTAGTAAACGGTGCTGACATCTCGACCATGGATGTACAGTATGCAGAGAATGTTACCAAAGAATACAATGCTGATATCTGTTCACAGCTTGGCATCACAGTTCCTGATGACTATACTGCCATCGCTTCCGAATAAAAAATATTTTTGATAAGGGGTTTTTCTATGACAATACTTATGACCTTAGACCCGATGGCTCTCTTCCGCTCCATGCCCGGCGCCTTTGCGCAGGGGCTGGTCTGGGGGCTGATGGCACTGGGTGTATATATTACATACAGACTTTTAGATTTTGCTGATCTTACCGTTGACGGTTCTCTTGCAACCGGCGGTGCAGTTGCCGTTATACTGATCCGTTCCGGCATGCATCCATGGGCTGCACTTATTTTTGCATTTTTAGCAGGTATGGCAGCCGGTTTTATCACCGGAATTCTGCATACTGCGCTTGGGATTCCCGGAATCCTTGCAAGTATCCTGACACAGATTTCACTCTATTCCATCAACTTAAATATTATGGGAAGTTCGAATCAGGCTGTCAGTGTTGACAAGTATCCGTTAGTTGTTTCCCTGCGTTACATCTCGGATTCTTCCGCTGCCAAAGTCCGGCTGTTTGTGACATGTGTTCTTTTCTGCGTGGCGGTCGTTGCCCTTTTATACTGGTATTTCGGAACCGAGCAGGGACATGCCATCCGTGCAACCGGATGTAACCGGCAGATGGCCCGCGCACAGGGTATCAACACTGATTTTCACACCGTTGTTGCACTGATGATCTCAAACGGCCTTGTCGGTCTTTCCGGTGGACTCTACGCACAGTATCAGGGTGCCGCAGATGTCAACATGGGACGTGGTGCCATCGTCATCGGTCTTGCCGCTGTCATCATCGGCGAGGTACTTTTCGGGAAATTATGTGCCGGAAAACATTTTGCTTTTGCATATACCATGTTTTCCGTGATCGGCGGCGCGATCATCTACTATATTGTAATGAATATCGTATTATGGCTGAAACTGCCGTCTGATGACCTGAAACTTTTTTCTGCCATCGTCGTTGCGATCTTCCTTGCATTCCCGTATCTCAAATCCAAATACGGCAGGAAAGGGGTGTCTGTCAATGGCTGAAATGTTAAAACTCGACAATATCCACAAAACTTTTAATCCCGGAACCATCAACGAAAAAATTGCTTTAAATGGTGTCAATCTGACTTTGAACGAGGGCGATTTCGTCACTGTGATCGGTGGAAACGGTGCCGGCAAATCAACCACCTTAAATGCCATCGCAGGTGTCTGGCCAATTGATTCCGGAAAAATTTATATCGGCGGAGACGATGTCACAAAATTATCCGAGCACAAACGCGCCAAATACCTCGGACGTGTATTTCAGGATCCGATGACCGGAACCGCAACCACCATGTCGATCGAAGAAAACATGGCGATTGCGGCAAGACGTGGGGAAAAACGAGGACTTTCCTGGGGAATTACACACCAGGAACGCGATACCTACCGCGAAATGTTAAAAACCTTAGATCTTGGACTGGAAGACCGTCTCACCAGTAAAGTTGGTCTGCTCTCCGGCGGACAGCGGCAGGCGATCACACTTTTAATGGCGTCGATCAAAAAACCAAAACTTTTGCTGTTAGACGAACACACTGCAGCACTTGATCCGAAAACTGCCGCAAAAGTGCTTGAGATTTCTGATAAGATCATCGCAGAAAATCATCTGACCGCCATGATGGTCACACACAATATGAAGGATGCCATCGTGCACGGTAACCGCCTGGTCATGATGCACGAAGGAAAAGTGATCTTAAATATCTCCGGAGAAGAGAAAAAGAAACTGACCGTTGAAGATCTTCTTCATCAGTTTGAAAAGGTCAGCGGCGAAGAATTCGCCAACGATAAAGCACTGTTATCTTAATATGAAGATTTGCTAAAATACAACAGGACTTTAAACAACAGAATACGCGCTCCGCGAACATTCTATTGTCATGAATCACAAATAATAAAAAGCTGCCGTACAAGGGAGCCGGTGTGAATGATTTCTCATTACCGGCTGCTCTGCATGGCAGCTTTTTTATTAATTTTCTTTTAAACGGTCGCAGAGTCCGCTGTACCTTTTCTGCTGTGAGGTATTCTGGATCATCTGCTGGAAGGTCACTTCATTGCCGACTAACGTCACACATTTTCTTGCACGCGTGACGGCAGTATACAATAGATTCCGGTTCATTAACATCATCGGACCGCCAAGCAGCGGAATGACGACCGCCGGATACTCGCTTCCCTGTGATTTATGGATCGTGATCGCATAGGCAAGCTCAAGTTCATCCAGAAGTTTATAGGGGTACTCTACCATTCTCCCTTCATCAAACTCTATGATCATCTGCTCTGCGAAATCATTGATCTGTCTTATGATTCCCATATCTCCATTGAAAATTCCAAGACCTTTATCCACAGTGAGTCCAAATTTTGTACGGATTTCCCACGCGAGCTGGTAGTTATTCTTTGTCTGCATCACTTTATCCCCCTCACGGAACACCGTGCTGCCATATTCTTTCTCCACTTTATCATCGGCAGGCGGATTCATATATCGCTGCAAAATCCCATTCAGGCGCTCTACACCAAGCAGTCCCTTGCGCATCGGTGTCAGTACCTGGATATCATAAGGCGTCGCATCCACAAACTTCGGCAGTTTCTGCTTGATCAGCTGCAGTACCACATTAATGATCACATCTGCGTCATACCGTTTCAGGAAAAAGAAATCCATGCTCTTATTATCTAATATCACTTCTTCTCCATGATTGATCTTATGCGCATTGACGATAATATCACTGGTGGATGCCTGACGGAAGATTTTGGTCAGCATAACTACATTGCAGGCATGTGATTGGATAATATCACGGAGTACACTTCCCGGTCCGACGCTCGGAAGCTGATTGACATCCCCGACAAGAATCAGCCTCGTTCCCACAGAGATTGCTTTGAGCAGAGAACACATCAGTGAGATATCCACCATCGACATTTCATCTACAATGATCACATCCGCTTCGAGTGGATTACTTTCATCCCTTTCAAATCCACCGCTTCCCTCGGCTCCCCCATTCAGCTCTAACATACGGTGAACTGTCCGCGCCTCAAATCCTGTCGTCTCACTCATGCGCTTTGCTGCACGCCCGGTCGGAGCTGCTAAAAAAATTTCCAGGCCTTCCAGTTCAAAATAGCGGATGATTGTATTGATCGTGGTCGTCTTTCCGGTTCCAGGCCCTCCCGTGATCACAAGCAGACCATTCCGTACTGCCTCTTTGACCGCCGTTACCTGATGTTCATCCAACGTCATTCCGCTTTTCTTTTCGATTCCCCGGATCCGCTGTTCGATCTCCGCATCTGACACATCATAACTTACATTGAGCCGTTTTAGCATCGTCGCCGTGTTTGCTTCCATATAATAAAATGACGCTGCATAGATCTGTGTCTGGTCTTCCATCTGTTTTAAGATGATCTTTCTTTCAATCGCAAGATCCATGTACTGCTTTTCCACCTGTTCTGCCGTAACATTCAATAATTTTGATGCACGCGGTGTCAGCTCTGTTTCAGGAAGATAGGTATGTCCCTCCCCACTTGCCTGAAGCAGTGTATACAAGATTCCGCTGCGTACCCGAAAATCTGAATCCATCCGGATACCAACTCTCGCTGCAATTTCATCTGCCGTCCGAAATCCAACTCCGTCAATATCATCCGCCAGCCGGTATGGATTTTCCCGGATGATGCTGTAAACATCCTGCCCATACGCCTGATATACCTTGACTGCCAAATTCATTGTAATCCCATACTGTTGTAAAAAGATCATTGCCTGCCGCAGATCTCTTTTTTCATTGACCTGGCTGGCAATCTCCATTGCTTTCCGGTTACTGATCCCCTTGATCTCCGCAAGACGCTCCGGTTCTTCCTCTATGATCCGGAATGTATCCTCCTTAAAACGTCTGACGATCCTTGCAGCCATGGCAAGCCCTATTCCTTTGATGGCACCGGAACCAAGATACCTCTCTATTGCTTCTTCATCCTCCGGTGCTTTTTCCTCAAAACCTGCCACTTTAAACTGCTGTCCATAGGTCGGATGTTCCGTGTACTCCCCCTGCGCCTCGATATTCTCACCCTCCGCAATTGCTGAAAATATCCCTACACAGGTGATTTCATCCTCACCGCTTACCAGATTTAAGACCGTATAACCATTATCTGCATTTCGATATATAATGTGCTCCACATATCCTGCAAGACTTTCCACTTTTTTCTCCATTCCAGAATTTTGTTTTCTGCTGCTAAAGCAATAAAATTCACGCTTTATGATTAAACTATTGCCATGAATAAAAAATGCAGTCTAACGGGATTTTTGAACCCATAGTCCATTTTCCCGTTAAAACTGCACCGATTTTTGCATACTGTTTCACTATGTACTTTATCTGCACATTTTATTTCTGCTGCGCTGATTTTGCAACATTTTTATTCTATCCGCGCAAACCTATTCTATATTATAATTACGTTTCATCTGCTCATAGAGCTGCTGCGTATAATTGGTTCCAACCTCATCTACAACCTGGTCTGCAACCAGTTCGATAACATTGTCCATATAATAATCTTTTAGTGTAGAGTTTGAAGAATCTTCCTCTTCATCCTCATCCGTCAGGCTCTCTTTGATTTCTTTTAATACTTCCTCTACGAAATATGACTCGAAATCTTTACATACCTGCATCAGCTCATCCTCGGAGGTATCCGAAGAAATACTGTTTAAGGAACTCTGCAGGGAACTTGCCTGATTTGCAGCCGCAGTATTCTTACTTGTATCGATCAATGATGAAATGCTGTCCATGGAAATCATATCTTTTTCCTTTCCTAAATCCGTTGTCTAATCTTATCGTTTCAGATTATTTGCCTGCTCAAGCATCTCATCCGATGTTGTGATCGCCTTGGAGTTGAGCTGATATGCACGCTGTGCGACAATCAGATTTACCATCTCGTCTGCAACCTGAACATTAGAGCCTTCCAGATATTTCTGTAAAATTTTACTTCTGGTCAGATTTGCCGTTGTTGTTTCATTCATGGCATTTCCAGATGCCGGCGTGACAGCAAGAAGATTCATTCCTTTCTTTTCAAGTCCACTCGGGTTGTTAAACTGGAATAATCCAATCGTCTGATTCATATCCACATATGCACCTGTGGCATTGGTATATCCAAGTTTTCCACTTTCATCCACAATAACGTCCTCTGCATTAATTCCTGCCGGAAGCTTGATCGGCTGATTATTAGAATCTAAAACCGGATAACCTTCATTGGTACAAAGTGTTAACGTATTTTCAGCATTTACAGACCATACAAAATTACCAGCCCTTGTATAATAGGTTTCTCCATCAGCACCATTGACTGCAAAAAATCCATTACCATTGATCGCAAAATCCGTTGCACTCTCACTCGTCATCAGTGAACCCTGTGTATAAACAGATGTATTAGATGCCACCCTCGTACCGAGTCCTACTTGTGCTGAAATCGGTTTCTGCGCCCCGTTTGCACTGGTGGTTTTTGTCTGAATGGTCTGATAAAGTAAAGATTTAAACTCCATCCTTTCCTGTTTATATCCCACTGTATTGACATTTGAAAGATTATTTGAAATACTGTCTACATTCGACTGCTGTGCAATCATACCGGTTGCTGCAGTATAAAGAGCTTTCATCATAATTCTATTTACCTCCTGCTTATACCTTTCCCACCTGATTTACCGCTTTATCTAATGTTTCGTCCACCGCATTGATCACCTTCTGTCCGGCCTGAAATGCTCTTGATATCGTGATCATATTAACCATCTCCGAAACAACATTGATATTGGATGATTCGATACATCCCTGCGTTACTTTTGCGGCAGATGCCTGACGAACCCCGCCATTTACCAGATCATACATATTCTCGCCGTATTTTGCCAGATAATTATAATCTGCTATATCTACAACGCCGATCGTACCAACCTGCTGGTCATTCTGGTAAATATTTCCTTTTTCATCCACTGTGATCGGCACATTCGGATCCACCTGAATGCGTGCTCCGGCATCCGCATTCATGGCTCCGTTCTGATTTAATACATAGTCACCATCTTTTGTGACAAGGTAACCTGCTGTATTTACAACAAAAGCACCGTCTCTGCTGTACTTCACAGATGTGTTTCCAGCTTTATCCGTATATGCAATTGCAAAAAAACCATCTCCATCCAGGGCAAAATCTGTTGCATTATCCGTCACCTTGAAACTTCCCTGACTGTAATCTGTGTAAGTCTCTCCGATGTGTACACCCATACTCATTGTTCCAAGCTTCTGCGGCATGCCATAGCTGGATGTATCCTTGATCTTAATTGCAAGCTCATCTGCAAACGTCTGGTTTGTTGCTCCCTCTTTCTTATAACCATTGGTGTCTGCATTCGCAAGGTTATTTGAAAGAATGTCCAGACGATTCTGCTCATTGATCATTCCTGTATACGCTGTATACAATCCCTTTACCATGTAAACTCTCCATTTCTGCACAGCCTCTGATGTATTTTAATATTTATTCCAGCATGTATAAAACTTATTTTTCACACAGCTGCCATATCTGTGCACAAAGCATATCCCTGTTTATTGTATCGGCAAATCCCAGGAAAAATTAATCATCATCACGTTTTCCGGCTAAAAATTCTACGAATTTTCCAGTACCAACAGCAACGCACGTCATCGGATCGTCCGCTGTCATTGTATTAATTCCTGTACGGTCCTCAATCAGTGCCTCCAAACCTCTGAGCAGCGATCCGCCACCTGTCAGGACAATTCCCCTGTCTGCAACATCAGCTGCAAGTTCCGGCGGCGTTTTCTCCAGTACAGAATGTACTGCTTCCACGATCTGAAGTGTCGGCTCTCTTAACGCTTCTTCTGTCTCCTCGGAGGAAACTGTTACCGTTTTCGGAAGTCCTGTCACAAGATTACGTCCACGTACATCCATTGTCTCCGCCTCTGCCTGTGGGAAACAGCTTCCAATGCGGATCTTGATATCCTCAGCAGTACGCTCGCCAATCAAAAGATTATGTTTTTTCCGCATATAACGAACGAGTGCCTCATCAAAATCATCTCCGGCGATCTTGATCGAAGTACTGACAACTGATCCTCCCAGTGAAATCACTGCAATATCTGCTGTTCCGCCTCCGATATCCACGATCATATTTCCACACGGTCTTGAAATGTCGATACCTGCTCCAATCGCAGCAGCGATCGGTTCCTCGATGATTGCAACTTCTCTTGCTCCTGCCTGATAAGTTGCATCCTCAACAGCCTTTTTCTCAACCTCTGTAACACCGCTTGGCACACATACACTGATGCGCGGCTTGCGGAATGTTTTCTTGCCAAGTGCTTTCTGGATAAAGTACTTGATCATTTTCTCTGTAACCTGATAATCAGAAATAACACCCTGACGAAGTGGTCTGACTGCCACGATATTTCCCGGTGTTCTTCCAAGCATCAGCCTTGCTTCTTCTCCGATTGCTTTGATTTTATTTGTATCACGGTCAAAAGCCACAACTGACGGCTCCTTTAATACGACACCTTTTCCTTTGATATAAACTAATATGCTGGCAGTACCGAGATCGATACCAATATCTGTACTCATCATTTTTAATACTTGCCCCTTTCGTCTCTCTGTTCCTGAATCTATGGATCATATTTCCATGTCCGTCCGGACACAAAAATGCTATTAAACCTATTTTTACATATACAGTCCTATTATATACAAAAAATGGGATTTTTCAAAGGTTTTTTTATGGTCGGGCTGCATTTTTAAAAAAAATAAGAAAATCTTCATTCTTTTTTATTTATTTTGTTTATTTTTCATTTTGTTATCACATTTTCATCACATTTCTATTTTATATTCTAAGAGTACTAGCTAATAAGTCCGATACAAACGGACCCAACCGTCAGTATTTCTGACGGGCAGTATAATTTTTCATAACTCATGCTTCCCGGTTTTCCGAAAGGGATACCGGGGAGTACTCCCCGAACGTGATAAGGCGCTGCAGCTGCAGTGCCTTTTTAGACTTCTTCTATAAACCAACCTGCCAGTTTTTTGATCTTTAATGATTCATTCCATACGGATTTATAACGAAAAAGAAGTGACTGCCTTTCTACAGCCACTTCTTTTCCTCTATACCTATATAACTTCCGTTTTATTTATCCTTCTCTAAATATTTCTTCACATAATATCCGGTATAGGATTCCGGCACTTCTGCCACTTCCTCCGGCGTTCCCTGTGCGATCACGGTTCCACCGCCGTCTCCGCCTTCCGGTCCCATATCGATGATATAATCAGCGGTCTTGATCACATCCAGATTATGCTCGATCACGATCACGGTGTTTCCGCCGTCTGAAAGTCTGCGCAGGATCTCGATCAGCTTATGGACATCTGCAAAATGAAGTCCCGTCGTCGGCTCATCTAAGATATAGATTGTCTTGCCAGTACTGCGCTTTGATAATTCTGTCGCAAGTTTGATACGCTGTGCCTCTCCGCCGGAAAGCTCCGTTGACGGCTGACCCAGCTTGACATAGGAAAGTCCCACGTCATAAAGTGTCTGTATCTTTCTTGCGATCGCCGGCACGTTTTCAAAGAATTTCAACGCTTCTTCCACCGTCATATCAAGCACATCATAAATACTCTTACCCTTATATTTAACCTCTAACGTATCGCGGTTATAACGTTTTCCGCCACAGACTTCACATGGGACGTACACATCCGGCAAAAAGTGCATCTCGATCTTTAAGATTCCGTCACCGGAACATGCTTCACAGCGTCCGCCTTTTACATTAAAACTGAATCTGCCCTTCTTGTATCCCTTCGCCTTCGCATCCGGCGTCGCCGCAAACAGATCACGGATCATGTCAAATACACCGGTATATGTCGCCGGATTCGAGCGCGGTGTTCTTCCGATCGGTGACTGGTCGATATCGATCACCTTGTCTAACTGGTCAATACCGATGATATCGTCATGTTTGCCCGGGATGCATCTCGCACGGTTTAAATCCCTTGCCAGCCTCTTGTATAAGATCTCATTGGTCAGTGAACTCTTTCCTGATCCGGACACACCGGTGATACAGGTCATAATGCCAAGCGGGATCTTCACGTCGATATTCTTAAGGTTATTCTCCCTTGCACCTTTGACGGTCAGAAAACCGGTCGGCTTTCTGCGCTCTGCGGGAACCGGGATTTTGATTCTGCCGCTCAGATAAGCACCTGTCACAGAATTTTTATTTTTCATGATCTCTTCTGCCGTTCCGCATGCCACCACCTGTCCACCATGCGCGCCTGCACCCGGACCGATATCCACAATATAATCCGCAGCCAGCATAGTATCCTCATCATGCTCCACAACGATCAGCGTATTTCCAAGGTCTTTTAAATTCTTTAATGCGCCGAGCAGCTTATCATTATCTCTCTGGTGCAGACCGATCGACGGCTCATCTAAAATATATGCCACGCCCACAAGACCTGAACCGATCTGCGTTGCCAGACGGATACGCTGCGCCTCTCCACCGGAAAGCGTTCCTGTTGCACGGGATAATGACAGATAATCCAGTCCGACCTCATTTAAAAATCCGACACGCGCCCGTATCTCCTTTAAGATCTGATCTCCGATCAGATGCTGCTGATGGCTCAGTTCCATATCATTCAGAAAACTTCCAAGATTCTTTACGGACATGGATGTGATCTCATAAATATTCCTGTCCGCAACTGTGACCGCCAAGGATTCCGCCTTCAGACGCTGTCCTTTACATGTCTCACACGGTGTGATGCGCATAAACTGCTCATATTCCTGCTTCATCGTATCAGAACCGGTCTCACGGTATTTGCGCTGTACATTCCGGATCAGTCCCTCAAACGCCACATCATAAACACCCTCGCCGCGCATGCCTTTGTAATGTACCTTTAACTCCCTGCCACCTGTTCCGTGCAGGATCACATGTTTTATCTCATCCGGATAATCCTGAAATGGTGTCTCGAGTGAAAAATGGTATTCTTCTGTCAGTGCCTTTAACACTGCGTAGGTAAAACTGGACGGATCCGTGCAGGACTGCCAGCCCATGACCTGGATTGCCCCCTCCGCAATGGAAAGTCGCTTATCCGGGATCATAAGATCCACATCAAACTCCATCTTATATCCCAGCCCAAAGCAGGTCGGGCATGCACCGAACGGATTGTTGAAAGAAAAGCTTCTTGGCTCGATCTCCCCGATACTGATCCCACAGTCCGGACAGGAAAAACTCTCCGAGAACTGGATCGGCTCCCCGTCGATCACATCTACAGTCATCAGTCCTTTCGATAATTCCAGTACATTTTCAATGGAATCCGACAAACGTTTCTCGATCCCCGGTTTGACCATCAGACGGTCTACCACGATCTCGATATTGTGTTTTTTATTTTTATCGAGTTTGATCTCCTCGGTCAGTTCATACATGCTGCCGTCTACGATCACACGCACATAGCCGCTGCGTTTTGCCTGCTCTAAAAGCTTCTGGTGCTCGCCCTTTCTTCCGCGCACGACCGGTGCTAAAAGCTGGATCTTTGTGCGCTCCGGGAGTGTCATGATCTGATCGACCATCTGATCCACCGTCTGTTTTTTGATCTCCCTGCCACATTTCGGACAGTGCGGGATACCGACTCTCGCATACAAAAGGCGGAAATAATCATAAATCTCCGTAACCGTACCAACGGTAGATCTTGGATTGCGGTTCGTGGACTTCTGGTCAATGGAGATCGCCGGGGACAGCCCCTCGATCTTCTCTACATTCGGTTTTTCCATCTGTCCTAAGAACTGTCTTGCATAGGAGGAAAGCGACTCCATATAGCGTCTCTGTCCCTCCGCATAGATCGTATCAAATGCAAGCGATGATTTTCCGGAACCGGAAAGTCCGGTCAGCACGACAAATTCATCTCTTGGAATATCCACATCAATATTTTTCAGATTGTGCTCGTTTGCACCTCTGATCTTAATGTATTTTCTTTCACTTTTTTTCTTCATGATTCACTGTCCTTTTTCTTTTTCCAAAAACTTTCTATCCGCAAGATAAGATCCTTTTCCATACTTCTGGTGCGCCCCTCTGACTGCTATTTCATCCTCTGTCACATATCACGCAGCATGCCCTTTAGCTCCACCATCTTGTCGCGGTACTCGGCTGCCGCCTCGAAGTTTAAGTCTGCTGCCGCTTTCTGCATCTTCTTCTGGATGTCTGCGATCAGTTTTGTGAGTTCGTCCCGGTTCATGGACTCCGGGTCTTTTTTGAAGTTCATTTCTTCCTTTGCGACCTTCTTTGACACGCTGATCAGTTCCCGCACAGATTTCTGGATCGTTGTCGGTGTAATGCCATGTTCCTCATTGTATGCCTGCTGGATCTCACGGCGGCGCTTCGTCTCCTCCAGTGCAACACGCATGGAGTCTGTGATCTTATCTGCATACATGATAACGTGTCCCTCACTGTTACGCGCAGCACGCCCGATCGTCTGTATCAGCGATGTCTCCGACCGTAGGAATCCTTCTTTATCTGCATCTAAAATTGCCACCAGCGTGATCTCCGGAATATCCAGTCCCTCCCGGAGCAGGTTGATGCCGACAAGCACGTCAAATACATCCAGCCGCAGATCTCTTATGATCTCCGCTCGCTCCAGTGTATCGATATCCGAATGGAGATATTTCACGCGGATACCGATCTCACGCATATAATCCGTCAGATCCTCCGCCATCTTCTTCGTCAGTGTCGTGATCAGCACCTTATGATGGTCTTTTATTTCCTTATTGACCTCACCGATCAGATCATCGATCTGTCCCTCCACCGGACGCACCACGACCTCCGGATCGAGCAGTCCGGTCGGACGGATGATCTGTTCTGTCCTGAGCAGTTCATGCTCGTCCTCATATACATTCGGTGTTGCCGATACAAACAGCATCTGATCGATCTTGCTCTCAAATTCCTCAAAATTAAGCGGCCGGTTGTCTTTCGCCGACGGCAGGCGGAACCCGTAATCAACCAGCGTTGACTTTCTTGACTGGTCTCCCGCATACATGCCGCGGATCTGCGGGATCGTAATATGTGACTCATCTACGATGATCAGATAATCATCCTTGAAATAATCCATCAGAGTATGCGGTGTTGCCCCCGCCGGAAGTCCTGCAAGATGTCTCGAATAATTCTCAATACCACTGCAGAAACCAGTTTCTTTTAACATCTCGATATCAAAATTCGTCCGCTCGGAAATGCGCTGTGCCTCAAGCAGCTTATCCTCGCCCTTAAAATACCGGATGCGCTCATTCAATTCCTGTTCGATTGCATCACATGCTTTTAAGATTTTCTCCTGCGGCACAACATAATGGGATGCCGGGAACACCGCAAAATGCTCCAGCTCACATTTGATCTCCCCGGTCAGCACATCCACTTCCGTGATACGGTCGATCTCATCCCCAAAAAACTCCACACGGACCGCCGTATCTCCATAGTTTGCCGGAAAGATCTCCAACGTATCTCCCCGTACACGGAACGTACCGCGGTGAAAATCCATGTCGTTTCTCGTATACTGAATATCGACCAGCGCGCGGATCACGTCATCTCTGTCCTTCTCCATCCCGGGTCTTAGGGAAACCATCATGCCAAGGTAATCTTCCGGGCTTCCTAAACCATAAATACAGGAAACAGATGCCACCACGATCACGTCCTTGCGCTCCACCAGTGCCGCTGTCGCAGAAAGACGCAGTTTATCGATCTCCTCATTGATTGCAGAGTCCTTTGCGATATAGGTATCCGTCTGCGGCACATATGCTTCGGGCTGATAATAATCATAGTATGACACAAAGTACTCGACCGCATTCTCCGGGAAAAATTCTTTCATCTCCCCGTATAACTGTGCCGCCAGTGTTTTATTATGCGATATGATCAGTGTCGGCTTGTTCAATGCCTGAATCACATTTGCCATTGTAAAAGTCTTGCCGGAACCAGTCACTCCGAGCAGTGTCTGAAACTGGTTTCCCTCCTCAAAACCTTTTACCAGTTCCTCGATCGCATGGGGCTGATCCCCGGTCGGTTTGTATTTTGAATGTAATTTGAAATGATCCATGATATTCCTCATTTCTCCCATCTATAGAATGTAGAAACATTTTCTATCCGGAAACAGTTAACATTAATATTTTAGTATGATTCTGTTTCCAGTATATCATTCCATTTATAAATTGTACAGCAAAAATCGAACTTTTGTTCTGTTTTTCTGTAAAAACAAAGCACAGGACAATATTTTATCCCATGCTTTGCTATGCTATACTTTGCTGTTTATTTATACCATACTGTTCACAATCGCATCAGCTAACGCATCCAGCTCTGTCTTCTGATCTGCATGCATTGCAGACTTGATGGTAAGTCCTGTATCAAGAATCGTCATATCTTTCATTTCACTGATTTTTTCTTTTACCTGTTTTGCCGCTGTCGGCGCCCAGGTTCCGTTTTCCATGACTGCAACAGTCTTTTTCTGAACAGCCAGTGCTTTCATATCAGAAAGCAGATTTTCCATAACCGGATAAATTCCGGCATTGTAAGTCGGAGCCGCAAATACCAGATGACTTGCACGGAAAATTTCACTGATCAGTTCGGAGACATGCGCATTTGAAACATCATACACAGCGATCTTTTTCACGCCGCGCATTGCAAGTGCCCCTGCAAGCGCATCTGCCGCAGATGCCGTATTGCCATACATGGACGCATACATGATCACTACCGCCTGATCTTCCGCTTCATAAGTGCTCCATTTCTGGTATTTTTCCAAAATGTAAGAGAGATTCTCTCTCCAGATTGGTCCGTGCAGCGGGCAGATCACAGCGATCTCAAGTCCTGCAGCCTTCTTTAATAATGTCTGTACCGACGCACCGTATTTTCCGACAATATTTGTATAATAACGTCTTGCATCATCCAGCCAGTCACGGTCAAAATCCATTTCATCCGCAAAGATATTTCCGTTTAATGCTCCAAAAGAGCCAAATCCATCTGCCGAAAACAGCACTTTGTCCACGTCATCATAGGTTACCATAGCTTCCGGCCAGTGTACCATTGGCGCCATCACAAAACGAAGTGTATGCTTTCCGGCGGATAAGGTATCGCCTTCTTTCACCACAACAGAACGTTCAGAAAAATCTGTTCCAAAGAACTGGTTCATCATACCAAATGTCTTTGTATTTCCAACGATCTTTACAGCCGGATATCTGCGTACAATATCACCGATCATCGCGCAGTGATCCGGTTCCATATGATTTACGATCAGGTAGTCTAATGTTCTTCCCTCTAAAGCAGCTTCCAGGTTTTCGAAAAACTGTCCCGCAACGGAAGCATCCACGGTATCAAAAAGGACGGTCTGCTCATCCAGCAGAACATAGGAGTTGTAAGACACGCCGCGTTTGATTGGAAAAATATTTTCAAACAATGCCAGTCTGCGGTCGCTTGCTCCGATCCAGGTAATATCATCAGTAACTTTTCTTATGTTATACATATCCGTCTCCTTCTTTCTCTCCATTTTATAATTGGCTTTTCCGGTGAAATCATACCACATGCTTATCCATGTTTCAATGAACTGCATACAGATTTATAAAATGTTTATTTTCATCGTCTGCCATATCGCATATCTCTCACTATTTTTAATAATAGTAATTATTACTGTTATTAAAATATCAGATAATCCATTTTTTGTCAATAATTTTTTTTGTGAAGATTCGGGCGACAAAAAAAGCGCCACATTTACAAATCACTCCATAAACATGACGCCCTCTACTTATTTTAAAATTTTATGCCATTTTTCCACAGCACTGTTTGTATTTCTTACCGGATCCACATGGGCACGGATCATTCGGATAAACCTTTGCAGCCGTACGTTTCTTCGGTGTGTTGGCTGCCGTCTCATCCTTATTCGTACCGGTTACTTTTGCAACCTGCTCACGCTCTACCTTCTGCTCGATCTTGACATGGTACAGCAGACGGACTGTATCTTCCTGAATATTTGCGATCATATCGTCAAACATATCAAATCCTGCCATCTTGTATTCCACCAGCGGATCTCTCTGTCCATATGCCTGTAAACCGATACCCTGACGAAGCTGATCCATATCATCGATATGATCCATCCACTTGCGGTCAATAACTTTTAACAGTACGACACGCTCTAATTCACGGAACTGCTCCGGCTCCGGGAACTCTGTCTCTTTTGCCTCGTACAGTTTCACTGCACGCTCTTTTAAGAGATGTTTTAATTCTTTATTGTTCTTGACACTGTCCACATCAGCAGCATTTACAGGCTCTAACGGGATAATGTCTGTCAGAAGCTGATTTAATTCGTTTAAATCCCACTCTTCTTTCGGTAATTCGGAAGAAATACAGGTATCCACACAGCTCTCCACACGATCCGTGATCATCTTAAAGATCACATCGCGCATGTTCTCGCCGTTTAATACACGCATACGCTCTGCGTAAATGATCTCTCTCTGATCATTCATAACCTGATCGTACTCAAGCAGGTTTTTACGGATACCAAAGTTGTTACCCTCGATCTTCGTCTGTGCCTTTTCGATCGCAGACGTCAACATCTTGTGCTGGATCTGCTCATTTTCCGGAACACCCAGTGTATTAAAGATATCCATCAGCTTTTCCGAACCGAACAGACGCATCAGATCGTCCTCAAGGGAAATAAAGAACTGGGATTCACCCGGATCTCCCTGACGTCCGGAACGTCCACGCAGCTGATTGTCAATACGTCTTGACTCATGACGCTCGGTACCGATAACTTTTAATCCACCAGCTTCCTTTGCATCATCATCCAACTTGATATCGGTACCACGACCAGCCATATTGGTTGCGATCGTTACCGCACCGTGCTGTCCTGCTGCCGCTACGATCTCTGCCTCAAGTTCATGGAACTTCGCATTCAAAACGGTATGCGGAATTCCCTCTCTCTTTAACATTGCACTGATCGTCTCGGAGACATCGATCGTGATCGTACCAACCAGAACCGGCTGTCCCTTTTCATGTGCAGCTTTTACTTCCTCGACAACTGCATGGTACTTTTCTTTCCTGGTCTTATAAACAGCATCCTGTTTGTCCACACGGATGACCGGTCTGTTGGTCGGGATCTCGATAACATCCATGCCGTAGATATCACGGAACTCTTTTTCCTCGGTCAGGGCAGTACCTGTCATACCTGATTTTTTATCAAATTTATTAAAGAAGTTCTGGAACGTGATCGTCGCAAGCGTCTTGCTCTCACGTTTTACTTTTACATGCTCTTTTGCCTCGATCGCCTGATGCAGGCCGTCTGAATAACGGCGTCCCGGCATGATACGTCCGGTAAACTCATCGACGATCAGTACCTCATCATCTTTTACAACGTAATCCTGATCGCGGAACATCAGGTTGTGTGCGCGCAGGGCAAGGATCACATTGTGCTGGATCTCAAGGTTTTCTGCATCTGCAAGGTTGTCGATCTTGAAGAACTGCTCAACCTTTTTCACGCCTTCCTGTGTCAGGCTGACAACCTTGTCCTTCTCATTGACAAGGAAATCTCCGGTCTCTTCCTGCTCAATACCCATGATGGCATCCATCTTGGAATACTCCGGCACATCCTCACCACGCTTCATCTGCTGTGCTAAAATATCACATGCCTCATAAAGACGGGTGGATTTACCGCTCTGTCCGGAAATGATAAGCGGTGTACGCGCCTCATCGATCAATACGGAATCGACCTCATCGATGATCGCATAGTGGAGTCCCCTCTGAACAAGCTGCTCCTTGTAAATAACCATGTTGTCTCTCAGATAATCAAATCCAAGTTCGTTGTTCGTCACATAAGTGATATCGCAGTTATATGCCTCACGACGCTCGTCATTGGTCATGGAGTTTAAAACCACTCCGACTTTTAAGCCGAGGAACTCATGGATCTGTCCCATCCACTCAGAGTCACGCTTTGCAAGGTAATCATTGACTGTTACGATGCACACGCCCTTGCCCTCTAAAGCATTCAAGTATGCAGGCAGTGTGGAAACAAGTGTCTTACCTTCTCCGGTCTTCATCTCTGCGATACGTCCCTGATGTAAGATAATACCACCGATGATCTGCACGCGGTAATGTTCCATTCCAAGCACACGTTTTGCTGCTTCCCGGACGGTTGCATATGCCTCCGGCAAAAGGTCATCCAGTGTCTCTCCCTTTTCCAGTCTCTCTTTATATTCTTTTGTCTTGTCTCTTAATTCTTCATCGGACAGTGCTCCCATGGTGTCACGGTATGACTCCACTTTGTCAACGAGCGGGTAAATTCTTTTTAACTCGCGTTCGCTGTGTGTTCCGAATAACTTTGTAAATGCGCTCATAAAAACTCCTATTCCTGGCTGTTTTTCTCAAATTTGCAAGTCTGTTTTCCGTCCTTTTGCAGGCTAAGCCTTGCACAATATTGTTATTGTAACACTTTTCGGGTATTACCACAACTAAAATAGGGGTAAACGTTTTGTGAATTTTTTATTAACGCAAAAAAGTCCTTGCGTTACCGCACTCTTGTGTTTATACTCTTACTGAATCGCACTTTCTGCGATGGCACACAGGATATGATCTACAACAAAGGAGGAATCTGATATGACTTATTCTTATAAAACAAAAGGAACCTGTTCCACACAGATTGACTTAGAACTGGACGGAAACGTTGTCCACAACGTAAAATTTACCGGCGGCTGCAACGGCAACCTGCAGGCAATCCCAAAATTAGTGGAAGGTCTTACCGTAGAACAGGTAGAAGAAAAAATCGGCGGTATCCGCTGCGGCGGACGTCCTACTTCCTGCGGTGACCAGCTTGCAAAAGCGTGCCGTGAAGCGTTAGAGGCATCCAAAAACGCATAAGAGCTGACAACACTATACTCGAAAGGTGCTGTTTACAGCTAACTTTTTCTCCTCAAGATGCACCTCCCGCCCGAAAGGCTTTTTAATTCTCAAGACGTAATTTCCTATGACTTGAAAAAGACAGGCTGCAAAACACAGCCTGCCTTTTCTTTTTTACGATGACTAAATATTCACGAAACATCCATTCCATACTTACCTTTTTCATCACGGCTCCTGCAGTACCGGCTGTATCTGTTTTCCCTGCAGTGCCGCCTCGATCGTCTCCGGAAGCAGTTCCATCTTAGCGACCATGGAATTTGGCTTGCTCTTATAATTGTCCTGTCCAAACGGCACAAAATAAATATTTTTCATATTCATCAGCATCCCGATATTTTTAAACCCTGCTCCAAGAGCATCATTTGTGGAAATCGCAATGACAAGCGGTTTGCCGTTACGCATATGTGCTTTTGCTGCCATAAGCACCGGTGTGTCGACGATCCCCCCTGTCAGTTTTGCCGCAGTATTACCGGTACACGGCGCGATCACCATGATATCAAGGAAATTGTTCGGCCCGATCGGCTCTGCCGCACAGATGGATCGTATGCCTTCATTTCCCGTAATCTCACAAATCCCCTCCACATATTCTTTTGCACTGCCAAACCTGGTATCGCAGGTCTGTGCATTAAATGAAAAAATCGGGATCACATTTGCCCCCATCTCACAGAGATGCTCCACCGCTTTTCTCGCCTTTGCAAATGTGCAGAAAGACCCTGTGATTCCAAAACCGATATTATATTTGTCAAAATCCATCTGACACTTCCCCCTGTTTTTCCTTCAAAATAAACCTCTCTATGGAGCGTTCCAAAATATATGCGCTCTCTTTCGGCGCATATTTTCCCGGGATTCCAAGCACATGGTCCGCATGGATACCGTATTCCCTTGCACATGCAAAATCTGTGCCGCCCTCCCCGGAGGCAATATCCACAATACAGGCATCCCTCGGAAGTTCTCTTATGATCTTTTCCGTGACAACAGGCGCCGGAACCGTATTAACGACCATTGCAGCGCCCATTGCCTCCTCCGGTCCAAATGCAAAATCCACCGCATAAAAACCGTCGCCTTTTGCCGCTTTGCGTGCTTCCTTCCTTCTTGCAAGCACGGTCACACGCGCGCCAAGCGCACAAAGTCTCTTAGCGATCGCCTTTCCGCAATACCCGTACCCTGTCACAAGCACTTTTGCCTCATCAATATTATAAGGACTCTTTTCCACAAGCTCTGCGATCGTTCCTTCCGCCGTCGCCACGGCATTTTCCTCCGTTACAACCGTATCTTCCATAAAATCCAGGAAATGAATATCTCTTCCGGTTAAAAGTTCCCTCTGTTCCGCAGAAAAACATCCTCCCATCACAAGTGTTTTCTTCTCCAGATTTTTGTTTAATATATCATAAAAGATCTCCTGCTCCGGCACTTTCTGCACCGGGATTGGAAGGATCAGTACATCTGCCTTATCCAGAAAACGCTTCAGCTTCTCTAACTGCTGCAATGCTGTCTCACGGTTTCTGATATCGAGGCAGCGCACATTATGGCCTTTCTTTGTCAGTATCTCAGCAAGATATACCTGACGCATATCGCTGATCAGAAGAATTGTCTGTCTATCCATGCAAACTCCTTTACGCTCCCTTCACATTATTATATGAAGGGAGCGTTTCTGCCGTTCCAGATTCGTCTTCCCGTTCCTGTCAAACTTTCATTGAACTTTTGGTTTTGAGTCTCATGTCAAACATTTTTTCCGTTTTTGTTTTTATTTTCTGTGCTTTTTATATTTTCTGAATTTTTCATCAACTTTACGCAATTTTTAATTATCTTTTGTTTTTTTTTACTTTTTATCAATTTTCTTATTGACAAATATATTTTTATCAGATATAATCAAATTACAAAATAACAAAAGAGATACGAAAGAAAAACAAAAACGGATGCAGAGACGAAGCAGCCAGAAAGGAAGGTACAGACCACCAGAGGGATAATGATTTACCACAAATGATATTAGGAAAGAGAGGTACAGACCACCAGAAAGATAACGATTTACCACAAACGATACTAAGAAAGAGAGGTACGGACCACCGAAAACATAAGCGCATTCGTTTTTTCATTCAAAAAGAGGAAAGAAAACATGACGATCCTAAGAAAGGATTTATGAATCAGTATCAGACAAGATTCTCAGATATGATACGATGTCAGAAGTCATAAGAATAACAGATCCGGATTGAAGAGAAAGCGAAGAAGTACAGACAAATCTGAGACAAGCTCAGAAAAATACAAATGAATCGAGGTAGAGTCCCATGGACGAGATAGTTTAGAAGGCGGCATCGCATGAATGAATTCCATACGGTGTCGCCTTCATTGTGTATCACAGCAGTTCTGGCTTTACGCTGCATATACTCTCCTGCAGACGGAAATAAAGTTCCGCCGCAGGTTTCTTTTTTATAACTGGGTCACTACAAAAATATCATAGATCGCACGGATCGCATTTTCAAAATCTGCATTGCTGACACCGATGATAATATTCAGTTCAGAAGATCCCTGATCGATCATCTTGACATTGATGTTTGCGTGTGCAAGTGCGGAGAAAATTCTTCCTGCAGTTCCACGGGTAGATTTCATACCACGTCCAACGACTGCGATCAATGCCAGATCTCCCTCTAACTCAATGCTGTCCGGCTTTGCAAGGCGATGGATCGCGGAGATCACGGACTGCTCTTTGCCCTCAAACTCCGGCTGATGAACAAAGATCGTCATTGTATCAATACCGGATGGCATATGCTCAAATGAAATTCCATTTTCCTCAAATGCGGATAATACTTTTCTTCCAAAACCAACTTCGGAGTTCATCATATCTTTATCAATATTAACGGAGACAAAACCTTTCTTTCCGGCAATACCTGTGATCGTGTATTTTGACTGGTGGCAGGTACTCTCAACAATCCAGGTTCCTGCATCATCCGGCGCGTTGGTATTACGGATGTTGATCGGGATACCGGCTTTGCGGACCGGAAATACTGCATCCTCATGCAGCACGCTTGCTCCCATATAGGAAAGCTCTCTTAACTCGCGGTAAGTGATCGTCTTGATCGTTTCCGGATGGTCGATGATTCTTGGATCTGCAACCAGAAAACCGGATACGTCTGTCCAGTTCTCATAGCAGGACGCATGTACAGCCCTTGAAACGATAGATCCGGTAATATCAGAACCGCCTCTTGAAAATGTACGGACACTTCCATCTGGATTAGAACCATAAAATCCAGGAATTACTGCTCGCTCGATCTTTGCAAGACGCTTGCCAAGTACCTTATCCGTTTTTTCTGCATCAAAATTTCCCTCTTTATCAAAGAAAATCACTTCTGCAGCATCTACGAACTCATAGCCAAGGTAATTTGCCATGATGATACCGTTTAAATATTCTCCACGGGAAGCTGCATAATCCACACCGGCTTTATTTTTGAAATTTTCTGCAATTTTCTTAAACTCATCTTCCAATGATAATTTCAGATTCAGACCATTGATAATCGTGTCATAGCGGTCTTTAATCTTCATAAGCGGCACACGGAAATCTTCATCTGCCTCCACCAGGTCATAACATGCATATAACATATCGGTAACCTTAGTGTCTTTGGAATTTCTTTTTCCAGGTGCACTCGGAACTACATATCTTCTCTCTTTATCTGCGTTGATAATCTTACCAACCTTTGCAAACTGTTCTGCACTTGCAAGAGAACTGCCGCCAAATTTCACAACTTTAATCATTTTCTTCTGAACCTCCACTTACTTTCGCGTGTAAGAAAACACCCGATACTATCCATATAATGAATATATATTATCATAAATGCAGTTTCCGTCAAATGATTTTTCCGATTTTTAGTTCCATGGAATCAAAAATTTTTCTATTTTTCAACATTATGTCAACCTCTCATTACCAGTACTTATAAGTATTCTAAATTCAGGTAATACTAACCGGTTCCATCAGCACTTCGCGCGCCACATAAAGTGACAGATCCGGTCTCGCCGCCATATATAGATGCTGGTTTCTTAAAAAATTATCATTTTTCCCTTCCTGCATACTTTTTTCAGGAATCTACATCCTGTACTATAAGATATGCAGGAAAAAATGGTTTGGCATCAGAATCAGTGCCTATACATACTTCTTTAAAGCAGCACGCACTGCGCCCGCCCCGGCAATCAGTTCTTTAAAATACTGCACCGTCAGTCCGGCAAGACCGGCCTCATAAAGATCCACGCCAAAGATCGCACTGTTTGTCAGCAATGGCCGGATCATTTCTTCCACATCGGTATCGCCAAATTTGATACCGGCAACGACCGGGCAGACCGTCTCAAGCAGTGGGTCCGGGCTTAACTCAAATTTTTCGCCATTATCATCAACTGCCATAAGATACCGAAGCCATCCCGCAAATACCAGTGGGATAAGTTTTAAGTTTTTGATATCCTTATCTTTTGATGCAAGATAATTTTTCACAGTTTCTCCAAAGCGGATCGCAAGTTTCTGTGAAGTATCTGTGGCAATACGCTGTGGTGTATCCGGCATAAACGGATTTGGTATGCGGACATTTAACACGGTATCAATAAACTCTTTCGGATCAAGGATACCCGGATCTACAACGACCGGAAGTCCCTCGGTATATCCGATTCTCTCCACCATTTTCCGAAGTTCTGCATCTTTCATTTCATCGGAAATCTTTGTGTAGCCAAGCAGACAGCCAAACACAGCAAGAGCCGTGTGAAGTGGGTTCAGGCAGGTGCAGACTTTCATTTTTTCCACCTTGTCAACAGTTGCGCGGTCGGTAAACATGATGCCGCCCTTTTCCAGCTCCGGGCGTCCGTTCGGGAACCAGTCCTCGATCACTAAATATTCACATTCCTCTGCATTCACAAATGGAGCTACATAGGTGTTTTTGGATGTAACGACCGGATCAAGCCCAGCGATCTCATCTTTCTTTAAGATCTCTTCCACGGAAGCATCCGGCCTCGGCGTAATCTTATCGATCATAGACCATGGGAACGAAACCTTTTCCCTGTCATTAACATAGCTTACAAACTCTTTCTCTGCCAGACCGTTTTCTGCCCACTTTTCGGCAAATGTATGGATTGCCGCATATAATTTATCCCCGTTATGGGAGCAGTTGTCCATGGATACCATGGCAACCGGAAGCTGTCCGTTTTTAAAACGTGTGTATAAAAGAGATGCAACTTTTCCGATATAGCTTGCAGGTTTCTGTGGACCTGATGCAAAATCGGCAGCGACTGAAGGAAGCAGTTCTCCTTTTCCGTTTACCAGACTGTATCCCTTTTCTGTAATGGTAAAGGATACCATCTGTAAGGACTGTCTGCAGAAAATCTCTTTTAATCTGCCATACTCTTCCTCATTTTCCGAGTCAAGGATACAGGACTCCACTACAGAACCGACCACTGTTTTTTCGACACTTCCATCTGCCTTTAATGTGACAAGAATGGAATAATCATCATGCGGACGATTCATTTTTTCAATGATCTCATAATCATAACCTTCCGCTACGATCAGACCTGTTTGCATTTCTCCTTTGTTTAAGATATTCTGCATTACATTTGCCTGAAATGCGCGGAAAATATTTCCTGCACCAAAATGAATCCAGCACGGATTTTCTCTGGTTGCCTCTGTTACTGCTGCACGGTCAAACTGCGGAAGCCGATATCCCTTTGCTTCCCATTGTTCCCTGTCTTTTAAACCAAGTGTACTTAATTCCATAGCTTTTTCCTTTCTCCATTGTTCAACGTTTTTTGATATGTTTATTATAAGTGAATCCCCTTAAGACATCCAATAGAGTTGCTTGTTGTTCACATTGCAAAAATTGCGTTTTTATGATAAATTTTAAATATCAGCCCATCACTTTTTGCTTATATTTGAAATGTTTCAGAGGATTTTACCATGCGCAGACAGTTACAGTCTCCTTTTAATGAACGACAGTATATGCTGTCCAAAGATTTTGAAATTTACTACTATAATGACAACCATTTTTACGGCGTGACAGATCACACCCACGATTACTATGAATTCTATTTTTTTCTGGAGGGAAATGTAACGATCTCCATTGAAAAAGAACATCATCATCTGAAACCGGGGGATATGGTCTTCATTCCTCCCGGCATTCACCACCATGTGTCCAGTGTAGGGGATACTCTTCCCTATCAGCGTTTTGTTTTCTGGATCAGCCAGGATTATTGTCAGAAACTGAAAGAATTGTCCAAAGACTATGTTTATCTGATCGAACATGCACAGGATACCCATCATTTTATTTACCATTATGACGTTGTGGCTTTCAATGCACTTTCCGCAAAGATTTTCCGGCTGATTGAGGAGATCCACGCGGACCGTTTTGGAAAAGCTGCCAAAATCGAGCTCTGCGTGAACGATCTGATGCTCCATATCAGCCGGACTGTCTACGAGACCAGACATCCCATAGCACGCAAAGATGCCTCCGGTCTGTATGATGGAATCCTGCAGTACATTGAATCCCATCTGGATGAGGATCTTTCCTTAGACAGCCTCTCCAGGACTTTTTTTGTGAGCAAATACCATATCTCCCATATTTTTAAGGATAACTTCGGGATCTCCATCCATCAATATATTACCAAAAAAAGGCTGTCCATGTGCAGGGATGCCATTCTCAGCAATGAAAATATCACAAAAATCTACCTGATGTACGGATTCAAAGATTACACCAGTTTTTTTCGTGCATTCAAAAAAGAGTATGGCATCTCACCCAAAGAATATAAGGAACTTTATGCGCAGAAACCGCAGTAGATCCAATAAAATTTTCCAGTCACATCCGCCATTCATGCATAGAGGGCTGCCATACGGCAGCCCTCTTATCACGCTTATCTTATACTTATTTATTTTTATCCAGCTTATCGAGCATATCCCACACACCGAGCATATACATAATGCCCATTGCGCGGTCGTATAAGCCATACCCCGGACGTACAGTACCCGGCTTTTCACCCCAGAGGTGGCGTCCATGATCCGGACGGATATAACCCTCAAATCCGCAGTCATGATATGCTTTTAAAATGTCAAGGATTCCGGTATCCCCATCACAGTCACGATGGGAAGCCTCCGAAAAATCTCCATTCGGAAAATGTTTTACATTGCGGATATGTGCAAACGCGATGCGGTCACAATGCTTGCGGACAATATCTGCCACATTGTTTCCCGGATCGGCATTCAAAGAACCTGAGCAAAGTGTCAGGCAGTTGTACGGGCTGTCAACCATCTTTAAGAAACGGTCAATATTTTCCTCGCAGGTCAGAAGACGTGGAAGTCCGAAAATATCCCATGGCGGATCATCCATGTGGATTGCCATTTTGATATCGCATTCTTTACAGGTCGGCATAAGCGCTTCAAGAAAATATTTTAAGTTTTCCCATAATACTTCTTTTGTCACCGGCTTGTAAGCTGCAAAAAGCTCGTCCAGTTTCTCCATACGTTCCGGCTCCCAGCCTGGAAATGTCATTCCATGTAAATTATTTAAAATATAGTCTGCCATTTCTTTCGGATCATCATGGATCTTGCCTGCTTCGTAATAAAGTGCTGTCGAACCATCTCCTACCGGATGAAATAAATCCGTGCGCGTCCAGTCAAAGATTGGCATAAAATTATAGCAGATAACCTTGACACCGAATTTGGAAAGGTTCTTAATTGTCTGGATGTAGTTTTCAATATACTGGTCACGGCTCGGAAGTCCGATCTTGATATCATCATGTACATTAACAGATTCCACAACGTCCATATTAAAACCATATGGCTCAAGCTGTTTCTGCACTTCTGCGATCTCTTCTACCGTCCACACTTCTCCCGGCAGTTTATGATGCAGTGCCCACACGATGCTCGTCACACCCGGAATCTGTTTGATATCAGCAAGGCTGATCTTGTCATTGCCCTCGCCATACCAGCGGAAACCCATCTGCATTGGCATATCTTTTTCCCCCTTAATCTTGATAATTGCATTATAGCATGTACATTTTTTTACTGGCAATTCAAGTTAATTGCTGTTTTTATTGCAAATCTTGCGATTCCGTTACTTTTGGCATTTTTCTAATCGTCCGGAATACCCCTGTGTATTTCTGCTGTTCCACCATGCGGTCTGAAAACGTACTCTACCGCATGGGGCTTTTTCTACAGCTGTTCTATCTGCTTTAACGAATGAATGATCCGTTGAATTACATTTAGCAAAATGCTTCAATCTATATGTTTTATCTTGCCAACAGTCCTCTCGCAAAGTAATCCGCCATCGCAAGTGCCTGCTGCTCTACGTCCCGGAACACATCAATGCTCTGCTCATACTCTCCATTGACCTGGTGCTCGATCTCCTCCCTGGTCAGATCCAGATGATTTAACAGCATATTTCTGGTTTCCCTGCTCTCAAAGTACGGATTGTAATTCGCAAAAAGAGCTGCCATCTGATTGGCATTGCGGTACCACTCCTTCACCAGCGCATCATAATCAGACATATTTTTCGCCTTCAATGCCTGAATAATCTGTCCGGCGATCTCAATATGCTCCGTCAGAAGATTGCGGAGCTGTCTGGTCGTCGCGATCGGAAGATACCTTGCAAATACATCCGTGATCTCGTCTGCGGTCTCAAGCAGCCGTTCTTCCACCGCCTGCTGGTCTGCATTGTCTGCGACTGCACTCATCAGGTACATTCTCGTCCAGTAAACATGATTTAACCATGCAAGACGCATATCCTCGTTGAGACGGAGGATGGAATCCTCACGCTCTGATTCGGTCTCGTTGCTGCCTCCGGCATTTCCTGTTCCTCCTCCCATGTTTCCTCCCATACTGCCTGTGCCGCCGCTCATATGCCCGCTTCCGGTGTTTCCTGTTCCGCTTCCCATGTTTCCGCCTCCGGCGTTTCCTGTTCCGCCTCCCATGTTTCCGCCTCCCGGATTCTGCGGAGGCACATATCCTTCTCCCGGGCAGATAAAAAGCTTCATCCCGATCTGGAGATTATATGGATTGACTCCCGGATTTCCAAGAATCAGTTCCGTCACTGTCGTGTGATACTGTCTCGATAATTTATACAGGGAATCGCCTGCCTGTATCGTATGCACAATTTTGTTCTGACAATACATATCTTTATTTCCAACCATAACTTTTTCATATTATGATATGTAAAGTGAAAAAAAATGTGAAATACCATTTCTGAGATTTCACATTTCGCATTATTTTTCTACCAGGATTCGGGTGGTAAAAATGGTTTTCAGTTTTTGACTTCCAAATTGCACATCTGTCATGGCTACCCCCATATTTACAACAGCGTTGCAAAAATTGGTGCGGCGATTACCGTCAGAATACCTGCCACTGCAATGGAAAGGCTGCTCATGGCACCTTCGATTTCTCCAAGTTCCAATGCCTTTGCTGTGCCGAGTGCATGTGCTGAGGATCCGATCGCAATTCCCTTTGCCACCGGCTCTTCAATTTTGAAAACACGGCAGATCGTTTCTGCTAACACATTTCCGATGATACCGGTGATAATGATGACCGCAACCGTGATCGTGACATAACCGCCAAGTTCATCCGAGATTCCCATTCCGATCGCCGTTGTGATCGATTTGGGAAGAAGCGTGACATACTGCGCATGGTCAAAGTGGAATAACAGTGATAAGACTAAAACACAGATCACACTTGTCAGAACACCCGAGATCAATCCCGCAAAAATCGCCGCAACATTCTGTTTCAGCAGTTCAAACTGCTCATAAAGCGGGATCGCTAAACATACCGTTGCCGGAGTCAGAAGGTAACTTAAGTATTTTGCGCCCTCATTATAGTTCTCATATGGAATATGGAACGCAACCAGAAAAACGATCACGGCAACGATCGAGATCAGAAGCGGATTAAACACTGCCAGCTTTAATTTTTTCTTTAAAAACACGCCCAGCTCATATGCCAAAATGCTGATCGCAACACCAAAAAATACGGAATCACTTAAAAACTCTTTCATTGCTGTGCTCCTTTCTTTTTCCCTCTACGCATCACAAATTGTGTCACATAACCGGACACGATCATAACCACGATCGTTGATACCACCATGATCACCACGATCTGTACACAAATCGGACGCAGTGCATCCCATGCATCAATGAGTCCTGCACCGGCCGGAATAAACATTAACGGCATGATCTCGATCATGAACTTTCCGGCATCTTTGACTGCTGCAAGCGGAAGGAGTCTTGTTTCCAGTGCAATAAATAAGAGAACCAGCCCATAAATACTTGCCGGTACCGGAAACGGGAGCACATATTTTAACAGCTCTCCCAGAAATGAAAACAACAGGATGATCATAAATTGTCTCAAATACTTCATAAAATATCCTTTTCTTCAGAGGCTTCTCTGAAATTTCAATTTTCAGCCGGATATAATCATAGCACTTTTTGTTAGAATATCAACCTTTTCTGTTACTAATTATCCACTTGTATTCTTTTTTAAACATCAGATTTGTTCTCCAGTTTATGACGTGCCGGATTTTCTAAAACTTCCCGGCTAATTGCAAGCTGTGGTTTTAAACTACTGCGCTCCTCCCACTCCTCATAAAAATCACGTCCGCTATCATATGGATGGAAAAAGAAAATCTGTAAAAACATCATGCAGACCGTTTTCTTTTCATCCTCAGTATTCAGCCGGCTTAAATATTCCTGCATATTCTTTTTTAAGCTGTGCCACTCTGTCAAAAACTGCTGATATCGTTTTAACTGCGGCGTATCTAACCATTTTTCCACTTTGATTTTCGTTTTACCGCGTTCACAGGCACCACTCTGCAGAAAATAGGAAACACCCTGCTCCTCATAAATTCTTCCCAGAGGAAATAATCTGCAGATTCCCGGACGGTATGCATGGATACTGCACCTTCCCTCCTCATTTAAAAATACACAGGTATCCGTCTGTTCCTGCATTTTCAAATGAGGCACGATAAGCCCCTCTTCCACATGAAGCCCGACATAGGACTGCATCAATTGTTCAAAATTCATCCCAAGCTCTGTCTCTAATCTTTTGCAGTCATATGGATCAACTAAAACGGTATCCCCCATCTGCTCACAGCAGCTATGGCAGCCCGCACAGTCACTGCAGCCGACACGTACCATATCATGTACGCCGTATATTTTTCCATCTGAAATTTCATTGATATCCTGTAACATATACGATATTCCTCTTTCCTGTCATCTGCCTGAGATACGCCGCCTGAAGTGTGAAAAATTTAATCCAAAGTTTTCTTATAGATTTTTATCCAAAAATGCGAGCATGTTTTCACTCCACATTTTTGCGGAAGTATGATATCCAAGCCCGATTCCATGATCTCCGACCGGATAAACTTCGCACAGATGCTTTACGCCTGCTTTTTCCAGTGCCTCATTCAAACGCACGGTATTGCTCGCCGGCACACAGCCATCATCCGCATTTGCATAGGCATAAGTCATCGGATAATCCGGTGTAATATGGAACTCTACCGATAATTTTTCACGCAGTCCCGGTTTTTCATTCGTATTATAAATATAACTTCCCTCGTGGTATTCCGAGGTAAAACTAATGACCGGATATAACAGTCCGACCGCGTCCGGTCTGGCAGAAATTTTTCTGTATTGTTCTACCATATCAGCTTTCTGGAATTTTGCAAGGTTTTCCAGTACATTTTCTTTTAACTCCTCATGGAGCAGCGCCTCACTCGCACAGAGATGACCTCCAGCAGATGCACCCACGATCACGATCCGGTCCGGATCCACCTGATATTCCGCCGCATGTGCCCGCACATACATAACCGCTCTTGCAAGATCCATCTGTGGCAGCGGATAGTAGTTCGGACGGATCCGGTAGCATAAAATAAATGCCTTATAGCCGCCATCCCGTTCCATGCGCTGTGCAGGCTGAAGTCCCTCATTATAGAAGGATACCATCTCATAGCCGCCTCCCGGACAGAGGATCACCGCCGGTTTTAAGCCTGATGTATTTCTTTTTTCCTCTGAAACCGCCACAGATTCATAAGGCGGAATGGAATCACTGCCGGCTGTATGCGCAAATGCCTCATTGTCCACAGCCGGATCTCCGGTAAACAGCCAGACACCTTCCTCCGTATTCAAATCTGCATCCGGAATCCCGTTTTTCCAGTGCGACATCTTATCGCCCGCCGATGCATCGTCATTTTCTCCCCACAATGGAATGTATTTGAATTTCTTTGTCTCCGCCGTTTCTTTGATCAGATTTGCACATTCTAAAAAGGCATCCGCTAAAAACGGTGCTCCCCACTCCATTGTTTCTTCCTTCTCAATCTGTGCCATCGTATGATCCCTGTGTTCCACCGGTACGCGTGCCATAAAACAGGTTGGAAACAGATTGCCGGCTGCACGTCCGACCGGCTCTGTATTTAAAATTTCGTTCATGGTGTTGTTTTTTGTAAACATGTGACTGCCTCTCTTTATACTGATTTTTTTTCAATGCGTTGATTCCTGTTTCACATATGATAATGTGTGATCTGGCTTTATCAAAGCACTGGCTATCATGCAAAAAATCTGATGATACTTTTAATATACATCAGATTTTTTGTGACCGGTACCGGAAAAACTGTATTATTTTTACATAAATTTTTTCAGAACAAAGAGTCGCTTGCGACTCTTTCGCGCTCGAGCGGTGCTGTTTACAGCTAACTTCTACTCCGCGAGATGCGCATCCCGTCCGGAGGGCTTTTAAATTCATAGGACGTAATTTCCTATGAATTTAAAAATTACTTCGTAATCTTTACCTTATTACTTAATCCACTGCCTTTTAAAAGTTTCTTATATGCCTTTAACTTCTTTGCCGGCACTTTTATCTTTGCATTACTCTTAATACCTTTAAATGCATTTTTCCCAACACTTTTTAATTTTGATGATCTGATCGTAACAGTTTCCATCTTCCCGCAGCCACGAAACGCACCATTTCCAATGGTTGTGACATTCTTTCCAATCGTGACTTTTTTCAGTTTTTTATTATTTTTGAATGCATCTGATGATATGGAAGTTACTTTGTAGGAAATATGATCGATCGTAACAGTTTCCGGAACGGTGATATCGGATGCCTGCGATGCTGTCTTAGTATACGCTGCCTCTTTTCCTTTTTTTGTGACCGTATAAGTTGTTTTACCGGATTTTAACACTTTTCCCTTATCCGGAATACCAGCTGAATTCTGAGAATAATTGTATTTGATACCATTATCTTTTGCATATTGCTCCGCATAAGACCCCGATTTACAGGTAATTACAAGCTGTCTGTTACACTGTCTGAATACACCATAACCCATTTTCTTTACACTCGATGGAATATCTATACCTGTTAAATTACCACACCGAAAGAAGACTCCTGCTTCCAGACTTTTTACGCCTGACGGGATTTTAACACTTGTCAAACCTGTGCAGCTTTCAAATGCGTAATCCTGTATTTGTTTTACACCCGACGGAATATCTATACCTGTTAAACCTGTACATCCACTGAACGCAGCCGTTTCTATGGTAGTTACACTTGATGGAATATCAACCTTATTCAGACTGCTGCAGTTTTCAAACATCCTTTCACTTATTTCCGTTATTCCATCCGGAATACTGATACTTTTTAATTTGCTGCAGCCTGAAAATACATCCATGTCGATTCTTTCCACACTTGATGGGATATTGACATCAACCAGCTTACTGCAGCCAGCGAATACACTTTCCCCAATTGCTTTTACTCCTTCCGGCAGTTCTACACTTTCCAATTCAGAGCACCGGGCAAACGTAAGATCTTTTATGTAATTTACCCTTGATGGAATTTTTACATTCTTTAATTTACTGCAGCCAAGAAACGCAGCCTGACCAATATAGGTCACACTTTCCGGAATACTGATACTTTTCAATTTTTCACAGTTTCTAAACGCATCGTTCCCTATTCTCGTTACACCTTTCGGAATTACAACGTCTCCTCCCTTTCCCGTATATTTTGTCAACTTGCCATTTTCAATTTCAAAATCCCCATTCGCCTCTGCCTGATCAGTAACCTGAGATTCACTCTCAACTCCGGTGCTGTTTTCCTCCGCCATTACAATCTCCGTTGGACACACACACGCGATGAGCATTGTTGCTGCCAGTATTCCTGCCATCCATTTCTTTTTTACCATTTCATAATCTCCTTTCCCTTTACATCAACCCCTGGCATAAAAAATTTACCTAAGCCAGGCTCTTACAGATCGTGTCCATATCGTAGTCCGGTGCTGCTTTCATTACAGCCTCATAAATCTTCCTGACCTCATCAACCGGCTCTTCCAGTTCGTCGGCGATTGTCTGTAAATTCTTTCCACGACGCACCTTCTTCACTATGAGTGCTATTTCCTTTTCCTGCATTCCTTTTTGCATTCCTTCATTAATTCCATTTTGTCTTCCGATCTGCTCCCCGGCCCGCAAGCCATCCTCGTATGCTTCCTCACGCTGCACTTCAATATCCAGTTCGTAATCATACTCTGCCTGTAACATGTTGATGACCTCGCTTCCTTTTTTCCTGAGATAGTCTGCAAGTATCCCTTTCTTTATGCACTCTTTGATCGCCAGTTCATATGGATTTTCTATACCTTCGGTCTGATATTTCCTTATCGTATCAATAAAAATGCCATACTCTTTCATCACCTGGCATTTCTCCAGCAGTTCATGTTCTGCCCCGGGATTGATGTTGATCACTTTAACTTCCAGTTCCAATGGCGCTTTTCCATCCTGGACTTTAAATGCATTCGACAGCTTTAGAACACACTCTTTTTCCATCGGTTCAGTCCCGTTATAAAAGGTGTAAAACTCCGGCTTCGGCAGCATCACCTGTCCTTTTTTGTAACGATCCCTGACCGGAACAAGCTGCTCGTAAATACGCCCGATATACATCAGACTGCGCAGCGGCATGTTAAAATTAATCGTCGCCTGATGTTCCCCGATCACAATGACTTTTCCATCTGCTTCATAGGAAAAATCATTCTGCAGATTCATATAAATGATATTTTCCACCCGGAGCGGCATGATCTTTGTCCCGTCAGGGAGCGGCTTTTCGTGCAGTGCATTATAAAGTGATATCTGGTTTTTCTCTGCAGACTCATCCTCATAAAATAAATCAATCAAGACACTGTTTTTTTACTTTTTTGTTTTCTTTTGGCATTCAAAAATCCTTTCTTCTTTTTCGTATGAAATGACTTTCAAATGTCTAATTTTATTATATAAAATGAACAAGACTTCTTCAAGCCATTCCGAACATATTTTGTTTACTGTGGAACCTGCTGCCGATATGGCATAGAATTACTCATTGCAAAGAACTATGTTTATAATATACTACATCAAAAAACACATCTCAATCATTTTATTATGAAAAATTTATAAACCACTACCACAAAAAAATACCGGATAAAGACGCAGCTTCTAAACCTTCTGCTTTCTTTATCCGGTATCTGTCATTCTGTTATGTTTTCCATCGGCTTATCTATAAAGCCTTGATAACCTTCTGTCTTAATTAGTCCTCAAACGGAATAACTGCTCCATCATAAGTATCGTTGATGAATTTCTTGATCTCATCTGATTTTAATACTTTTACAAGTGCCTGGATGCCAGGATTGTTCTCGTTTCCTTCTTTTACAGCGATGACATTTACATAGGTTTTTGCTGCCTCAGAATCAGATGTCTCGTATGCTAAGGAATCCTGTGCTACAGAGTAACCTGCCTGTAATGCGTAGTTACCGTTTAATACAACGAATGCAACTTCCGGTGCAACTCTTGCTACCTGCTCTGCTGCAAGCTCCTCTATCTTTACATTGTGAGGGTTCTCTGCGATGTCGTTGACAGTTGCCTCTAAACCAGCGCCATCTTTTAAAGTGATGATTCCGTTGTCCTGTAACAGTAATAATGCTCTTGCCTCGTTTGTGGTATCGTTTGGTACTGCGATCGTATCACCGTCTGCTAACTCAGAGAGATCTTTCTTTGTTCCCGGATAGATTCCGAATGGCTCATAGTGGATGCCGCCTGCATTGACAAGGTGTGTGCCTTTCTCTGCGTTGAAGTTCTCTAAGTAAGGAATGTGCTGGAAGTAGTTTGCGTCGAACTCGCCGCTCTCTACAACCTCGTTCGGAAGTACGTAATCATCAAAAATTGTGATCTCTAAGTTCCATCCCTGATCTGCAAGGATCTTCTTTGCTTCCTCTAAGATCTCTGCATGTGGTGTTGCGGAAGCTGCTACGGTAATTGTGCCGCCCTCTGTTGTCTGTGTGTCAGCTACGCTCTCGGATGCTTCACTTTCTGCTGCAGTGGTGTCTGCAGCTGCTGCATCATTTGTTTCTGCTGCTGCGTTTGTTTCTGCTGCTGCGTTATTATCTGCAGCTGCATTGCCTGCTGTGTTGCTGCTGCCGCATCCTGCGAATGCAGATACAGCTAAAACGCCTGCTAAAATTGTGGTAAGTACTCTTTTTTTCATAATATGAATCCTCCTTGTTTTGCGGAGCAAAATGTCTGCTATGCTCAATAGCTTGCATAGCATGTGCCTCTTGCATGGAGCAATGCCCAACACATTGGGCAGGATTTTACTCCTAATTTATATCAATGTTAAAAAACATTGTTCACGTTTATTTTCTGCGATCTAAATTGCTCGCAAGTTTCATGCCGATCGTCTGGAATATCTGGAATAAAATTACCAGTAAAATTACTGTCACGATCATGATATCGGTCTGCCATCTGGTATAGCCATAGCGGATTGCGATATCTCCAAGTCCACCGCCTCCGACGGTTCCCGCCATTGCGGAATATCCTAAAATTGTTCCAAGTGAAATAGTTGCCCCTACGATCAGGGATGTACGCGCTTCCACTAACATGACTTTTGTTACAATGGTAAAATTGGATGCTCCCATGGAACGCGCTGCCTCAATGACACCTGCGTCCACTTCCTTTAAGGAAGATTCCACCATTCGTGCAATATACGGTGCCGCTGCTATGACAAGCGGAACGATCGTCGCTGTCGGGCCATAGCTTCTTCCGATCAGAAATCTTGTAAACGGAATCAGCACGATCAGTAAAATCAAAAACGGTACGCTTCGGATCAGGTTTGCGATCACGTCTAATACCTTGTAAACTGCTGCGTTCGGATGAATTCCATCTTTGTCAGTGACCGTTAAAAGAATTCCCATCGGAAGTCCGATCACATAACCGATCAGCGTCGATGTCAAAGTCATATAAAGTGTGTCCTTGATGCCCTCTAACAGCATCATGATAATCTGCTCATTCCACATCTTCGGTCACCTCCTCAACTGCGAGTCCTTTTTCTTTTAAGTATTCCTCGATATCCACCTGTAAATGTCTGTCCTCCGGAAGTCCTAAGATCATCTCTCCCTTTGCTACACCGCCGACATTCTTGGTGTCTGCCCTTAAAATATTGACCGGTGTTTTAAACTGTAAGATCATGTTTGCAATGACCGGCTCAAATGCGGAATTTTCTGAAAAGACGATTCGGATCTTTTTGTCTCCCTGCATGCGCTCCTGCACTGCATTTGCCAATGGCGCATTGTTACTGCCCGGCTGATCTCTTAAGATCAGTTCCTTTGCAGCTTTTGATTTCGGATGTGAAAAGATGTCCTCCACCAGTCCGTCTTCCACGAGGATACCATGCTCAATGATCGCCACATGGCTGCAGATCTCACGGATCACTGACATCTGATGTGTGATGATCACGATCGTGATGCCAAGTTTTTCATTGATCTCTTTTAGCAGTGAGAGGATCGAAGCGGTTGTCTGCGGATCTAACGCGCTGGTCGCCTCATCACAGAGTAAGATCTTCGGATCGGAAGCAAGTGCCCTTGCAATCGCAACTCTCTGTCTCTGTCCACCGGAAAGCTGTGCCGGATATGCCTTTTCCTTCTCTGAAAGACCGACAGTCTTTAAAAGCTCCCTCGCTCTTTCCCTTGCCTCTTTCTTTTTCTTTCCCTGAATCTGCATCGGGAAACATACATTGTCGAGTACACTCTTTTGCATCAGAAGGTTAAAATTCTGAAAGATCATTGCAATATCACTGCGCTGTCCTCTTAATTCTTTCTCTGTCAATGCTCCTAATTCCTGACCCTCGATCAGTACCTGGCCTTCTGTCGGTTTCTCTAAGAAATTTAAGCATCGTACCAGTGTACTTTTTCCAGCTCCCGACATACCGATGATCCCGTAAATATCGCCCTGTTCTACCGACAGATTGATATCACTTAGTGCCTCAACGGTCACTCCCTTTTGTTCAAATCTTTTATAGAGATGTCTGACCTCAATTGCTGCCATACATGTTCTCCTTTCTTCCTGCCTTATGTGAGCACCTGTCTGCGCTCCGCGCTCCATCTTAACACAAATTTTATTTTAAGGCAAAAAAACAGATGCTCCCTTGCGGAAACATCTGTTTTACATTTTCTATCAATGCATAAAATCAGATATCTTTCCGCACACGAAATCGCCCCATACAGCACATACACATCATGCCGCACATGGATCCTGTCATCATTCTGCCTGCTGTTGTATAGGTTTTAATTTCTGTACGCATATCTGATCTCTCCTTTCTCTGACTGCTCTGTCTTGATTTGATAGTCCTTATTATAACAGGTAGTTTTAGAAAGTGTTAATATTGGAAACCTTGAGTTAGTTATAGGTTTCACCTATAGCTGATCACATCACATTTTCCCTGTATTTTTTTAATTCTCCAATATAGATCTCCCCGATATGGCTGACCTTTGCCCCTTTCCGCTTCACATAGCCAATGCGCATTTTCTCCGTTTCCTTTAACGGGATTGCCATATAGTCACTGCCGTTTAGTTCCTCACAGATAATTCCGGAACAGAGCGTATAGGCATTTAACCCGATCATCAGATTTAAAAGCGTGGCACGGTCATTTGCCTTGATGAGTCTTTTATAATCATAAGTGCTCTTCATTTCCTCCGCCAGATAAAGCGAATGGTGCTCCCCCTGATCAAAAGAAAGACATGGATACGCATCGAGTTCTTCCATCGAGATCACTTCCTGTTTTGCCAGCGGATGCCCGGACCAGAGATAGACATAGGTATCACAGGAAAACAGTTCGATAAATTCGAGTCCATGCTCTCTGATGATCTTGTTCATGACCTTTTCATTGAAATCATTCAGATATAAAACTCCGATCTCACTCCGGAAATTTTTCACATTTTCAAGCACATCATAAGTCGTTGTCTCATGGACTGCAAATTCATACTGCTCCATTCCGGTCTGTTTTACCGTCTCCACAAATGCCTTGACTGCAAATGTATAGTGCTGCATGGACACGCTGAACTTTTCTTTGACCTGCTTGTCGATATAGCGGGAAGTAAGCAGTGTAAACTGCTCTGTGACCTGTCTTGCGTATCCTAAAAATTCTTCCCCCTCCGGTGTCACCAGGATTCCCCGGTTAGAACGCACAAACAGATCAAACCCGATCTCTGTTTCAAGTTCCCGGATCGTCTCTGAGAGACTCGGCTGGGAGAGAAACAGTGTTTTTGCCGCCTCATTCATCGATCCGCAGTCCGCGATCGCCAATGCATATTTTAACTGCTGCAGTGTCATCTGATCCTCCCTTTAACCTTCCACATCCCCGGTCTGTTTTAAATATCTCTTCTTGCTCGAAAAGCCTCTTCCCGACACTTCGCTGACTTTATTAATGATCACGAAAGCATCCGGGTCTACTTCATGGATCAATTTTTCTGTTCTGGCAAGCTCACGCATGGAAACCACGGTCAGAAGCATCATCGTATTATTTCTTAAGAACCCTGTCTCACTGTTTAACAGTGTCACACCACGGTCAATATCTTTTAATACCGCTGTGCGGATCTCATCAATATGGCTGCTGACAACCTTGATCTGCATTTTCGTGGTTCCCAGCATCAGACATTTATCCAGTACCGTACTGTATACGATCACAAGCAGAATGCCATAGAGCACCTGCTCGCCGGTACTGTGAAATACCTGAAGCAATAAGATCAGCATATCAAATACATAGATGGAACTTGATACCGGAATCTTAAAATATTTATTTAAGATCAGCGGCGGAATATCCATGCCGCCCGTGGAAGCCCCCATCCGGATGACAAGTCCGATCGCTGCCCCGATACAGATACCGCCAAAAACGGTACATAAGATCAGATCATCCGTGATCCGGTATCCGCCAATCAGTCTCGTGATCAGTTCGAGTGCGATTGGGTAACTGAATGTGCTGACAATCGTATTTGCCGCAAACTTCCATCCGAATGCAAAAAAACCGATCAGAAACATGATGGTGTTAAATACAAATACAAACACGGTGACCGGCGTGTGGAAAACATCATTGACAAACAGTGCAATACCAGTCGTTCCACCGGTGATCAGCCCGCTTGGCAGAATAAACATTGCAATTCCAAATGCATAGATGCAGTTTCCAAATATCACGATCAATGTTTCCACAACTCTTTTTAAAATCTGTCGCATAAAAATCTCCATTTCTGCGTGTGAAAAATATTATTCCTCGTCATCTTCGTCCATGATATCTTCTTCATATTCGTCATACGTTCTCTGATGTCTCTTTTTGCTGTGTTTTTCATCCTGCTGCGTCACATCACGGATCAGGCTTACAATCCCTTTATAAATTTCCCGTATGATCGCAAAAATCAAAAACATCACAATAAACCCGACTACACCAAATACGATATCTGCAAATTCCATATTGCCGGTATTCGTCACCTTCTGCCCGATCTCAATCGCAAATGTGATCACGATGATCAGCGTAAAAACATAGATCCATGCGATCACCATCACATGATCGTGTTTTGCAAGCCATTTAAAAACAGGATACACCACAAAAATAAACATCATTCCCATAATTCCAATGACTAAAAAATGCAGTTCCTTATCACTGAAATTGTATTCGTATGCATCATTGAACCGGAGCAGATAGCTGTGTATCTTCGCGATCAGTTCCACGATGCCGTAAAGCAGTTCTTTCATAAAGCTCCTCCTTTCTGTCGGAATTTATGGTAATATATCTTTTTTAATTTGTAAAGAAAGAAACCTTTCATTTCCTATGAATGAAAAAATACCCGGAGTCTTACGACTCCGGGCATCCCTCATCTACTTTGTAACCTGTGATCAATATACGTGTTTCTTTGACTTATGTGCCTCTCTTGCCTCTTCTACTGCGGCATGATCTGCAATATTGATCCTGGCTGCTGCCTTTTTCTTTTTTAATGGATGTTTTGGATTCTTATCTGACATACTATACGCTTCCTTTCTGCATATCATCTTTCATCCTTTTACTTTATTTCCTTGCTTCGGTTACGTTATAGCACTATAAATCAGCAAAGTCAAGTATTATCCATCTGTTTTTTTGTTATTTTATGATTTCTTTTGAATTTTCAGAATATTTTTACAATTCATAATCTGAACCTAATGCCGTATAGTATACACGAAACCCATGCCGTTTCTTCTCCACATAATCCATCCGGATCAACAGATTAATAAACTCCTGTATCAGACCTTTTTCCCAGCGTCTGTTATATACTTCATTTACTGCATCTGTTAATTCAGCGGTACACATCTCTTCATTTCTGTCCCACAGGATATTTAAGATCATATTGGCTGTGTCCGGAAGATTGTCTAAAAATACACTTTCCATCTCCATCACTCTGCTCCTCATCTTTCGTAATGCTCCGGTACTTATGATAACCGTGACTTTCTGCCCATGAGTGTAGCATAGATTTAATGGCATTAAAATAGATATGCCCTATATTCTCGGAAACACGTCCTTTTTCATTCTACATTCTTAATATACAGGATTTTTTCAGGCTTACGCATCAATTCCAAGCTCTGCCGGAAGAAAACGCGGGCATACATTCTCAGATGACGTGATCACAGATGCAGCCAGGCGTGTTCCGATCTCTACAGCATCCTCTAACGTTTTCTGGTATGTCAGACCACTTGCCACACCTGCACAGAATGCATCACCTGCTCCGGTCGTATCTTTTACCTGTACCTTTTTGGCAGGGCAGATGCCGTATGTGCCTTCCCGGTCTGCATAAACCGCACCTTTGCCTCCCATCGTCACAACCATGGACGGAATATTGGCACGTTTTACACAGCCGGCAAGGATCTCTGCGAGCGCTTCCGGAGTCTTTTCGCTGTAATCATCCGAAAAGAACATCCCTGCCTCTAACTGGTTACAGATAAAACAGTCAAATTTCCGCAGGAAGTCTCTTCTCTCTGCCGCAATACTCATATTGCTGACAACCCCATAAAGTGGTTTCTTATATTTTTCACACAGACTTACCACTTTTTTTACGATTTCTTTATCCATATCCACTTCGATCACGACAGAATCAGCATTTTCAAAAATCTCGTCCCCCGATTTCTCCAGCACATCAAGAATCGGCATCAGATTCGGTCTCTGTGAGATTGAACCGGCAACATCGCCATGATGATCAAATACGGCAAGCCAGGTTCCCATTCCATTTGGAATCGTCAACATGTATTCCGTATTTACTTTATGGTTCTGCAGTTTGTGGATGACATCGCTTCCAAGTGCTGAATCATCCACGATACCCAAAAATGTAGGACGCAGTTCGATATTGGCGATATCTTCCACAACATTGCGGCTGACACCTCCATGGATATATTCGATTCTTCCTGCATTTCTTCCATCCGGGATATAGATATCTTCCGGAAATCCCTTGATGTCCACAAACACCGCACCAATTACTACGATTCCATTTTTATTTACTGCCATATATTAAATTACCTTTCTATCGTTTTCTGATATGGATCTCCGGGATCGCCACACTGTCATAAGTAATTCCCGGCTTTTTTTCATCTTCATCTGCCACATCCTCCGGTTCATGTGTATGGATCTCCGGAACCGCAAGATTATCATAAGTCAGATTGTATTCGTGACCTTTCTCCCGTTTCTTTCTGAATTTAAACATACTTACTCCGTTTCTTCTATTATAATGATATGAGGGTCAAAAGGTATTTTGACCCTTTAATCATTATAATATATTGATGAAAAATGTAATAACCAGACTGTTGATAAAATCTGCAAACAGACTTCCGATCAGAGGAATGATCAGATACGCCTTTACAGACGGAGCATATTTTTCACACAGCACCTGCATGTTTGCCATGGCGTTCGGTGTCGCACCCAATCCAAATCCACAGGTTCCGGCTGCAAGCACCGCTGCGTCATAATCTTTTCCCATCACATAAAATACCACAAACCTTGCAAATACACAGATCAAAACTGCCTGTACTGCCAACAGTATGATAAGCGGCAGTGCAAGCGACGCAAGCTGCCACAGTTTTAACGTGATCATTGCCATTCCAAGGAACAATGACAGCGAAATACCACCGATATCATTGATCTCTCCCATATGGATCACAAACTTGCCGGAATACTCTCCGATATTACGAAACAGTGCCGCTGCGATCATTGCGCCGATATAGATTGGGAACGTCATTCCTGTTTTCGTCAGAAGCCAGGAAAAAATGGTGCCCAGTCCGATTGCCAGAATCAGCTGAAACACTGCAGATGCATACATATTCGTATGGCGCTCATGTTTTTTTTCATCTTCCACTAAAAGACTGTCATCCTCCGGCACGACCGTATCAAGCAGATTCTTTTTTTCGATCAGCCTCTTGCCAAGCGGTCCGCCAACCAGACTTCCCGCGATCAGACCAAATGTAGCCGCCGCGGTACAAATCGTCGTTGCGCCTTCCACATTCAGATCCTCCAGAACCGGTCCAAACGCACCCGCAGTTCCGTGTCCGCCCACCATCGGGATTGAACCGGTACACATACCGATCAGCGCATCGATGCCTAGCAGACGTGAAGTCCCGATTGCAAGCAGGTTCTGTGAGACGATCAGGAGAATGACCAACCCTAAAAATATCGCCAGCGACTTTCCTCCACTCTTTAACACCTTGAAGTTTGCCTGAAATCCTACTGATGTAAAAAAGAATACCATACACACTTCCCTTAAGGTATCATCAAAAGAGATCTCCATAAATCCACTGCTGTAACAGATACATGTGACGATTGCAAATAGCAGTCCCCCGACGACCGGCGCCGGAATACAGAATTTTTCCAGTACATGTATCTGTTGTTTTAGATAACTACCCAGCATCAGCACCAGCACCGAAGCTGCCAATGTCTGATACATATCCAACTGAACTTCCATATTTATCCTTTCGATTCTAATTCCCAAACCGGATCTTATTTTTCAAATCCGGTATTTACTCTGTCGGCACCTCGATACCGCACTCTGCATAATATGCCGCCGCACCCTTATGAAACGGGATCGTAATACCTCCAATCGCAGACTGCTCGTCCTCTTTTAATTCGATTGAGGCCGCATAGCGGATGTCCTTTCCATGTAAAAACAAAAGTTCCGTCAGCTCTTTTACCGTATTCTCCGATAAACTGTCACCCGCCAGAAGCACCGCCTGTACAGACAGTGTTTTTACCTCTTCCGTCTGACCGGTATAAGTGCCTGCCGGAATCGTATATTCGGAATAAAACGGATATGCCGCCTTTAACCGGTTCCGGCATTTTACATCAATACTCAACAGACGGATCCCGCATTCCTTTGCCAGCTCCCCGATCACCGTAGTCTGTGTTCCCGCTGTACAAAAAAACGCATCGATCTCTCCATCTGCAAGTTTCGCTGCCGCCTCCGTGTAATCCAAATTGACGGTCTTTACCATATCTCCGCTGATGCCCTGTGCCTGCAGAATCTGGTTTGCGTTCCGCTCTGTTCCGGATTCCTCTGCCCCGATACTGATCGTTTTCCCGAGAAGATCATCCAATGTCTCAATCTCGGAATCCGCGCGTACGACGATCTGACATGCCTCCGGATAAAGCGCTGCAACCGCTTTATATCCCTGGTATGCTTTGTCCCGGAATTCCCTGGTTCCATGATAGGCTTCCTCCACCAGATCTGCCTGGGCGATCCCCAGTTCAATATATTTGCCCGAAAGAAGTCTGACATTTGCTGCAGATCCGGCAGTATTTCTTGTTTCAAGTTTATACGAAAAATCCTCTTTATTTGCAAGACTGACATATGCATTGGCAAAGGAATCGTACATTCCGCCGATTCCCGCAGCTCCAAACCGGATTGTTTTCCGGTTTGCGCCGCATCCTGCCAGCATTAAGATCATTGCCAGTCCAAGAAAAATATACCGACTTTTTTTCAATCTATGCCCCCCTTTTCGATTAACTTTTATCTGCATGTTATGCATCTGATCTCGCATATGCATTTTTCATCTGACCGCTCAGTTCAAACAGTACCTTATCGAGTGTATCTGTGGTTTCTTTCTTTAACATTCCGGCAACCGCACGGTTTGCCTCATGCCGGATCTCTTTTCTTTTTGCTGCATCCGTCTCTTTGGAAAGAAGTGCATCATAACGATTAATCAGCTCATAACCTTTCGCTAACACATGTTCCTTATATCTTTCAATATGGAATACCGAACTGCGGTAAGAGGCGTCTGCCATCGCCGCGATCATCCTGCCTGACCAGTAAAAATTGTCCGTGGAAACCTCACCTGTGGTGTTGCAGAGATAGCCCGGTGTCTCATCGATATCCGCGTAAAACGGAACCAGTACATTAAACGCATTGGATGCAAATGCGATCCACTCGATCACATTACAGTCATGTTCCATTCCCGGACGCATCTGGATCACAGCCAAAAAATCATTGCGGTTGATTCCGATCGAGCGGTATGCACCGCGCATATTTTTCTCCCCGTATGCCGCATACGGATCGTACGGCGTCCCCTGGAAGTGGGAGGACAGCACATATTTTACATCCTCCACCGTGATCTTCTTTTCCGGTACCATACACCACGGAATGTCGTCGGACTGTGGGGTATAGTCTGCATGTTCTCCATCCCAGACTTTCGTGTGCGGATTTAAGCAGCGCTCCATATACCACGCTCTCGGCGTATTGTATACATGGTCTGCGTCATCATGGCTGCCAAACGCATCTCTCGGATTTAAGCTGCCGTCCATTGAGAGATTCAGATGATTTTTCTCAATAAATTCTTTCATATCTGAAGAACACATATATTCTTTCTGATCGGAGAGTGCATCCTCAAGATCAAAGTGGTCAATACCAAGCTGGTTTGGCATGACAACATATACATCATCCGGCACCCTTCTTGCGATCCAGTGATGTCCGCCGATCGTCTCAAGCCACCAGACCTCATCCTGATCCTGAAAAGCGATTCCGTTCATCTCATAGGTGCCGTACTGTTCTAATAGAGAACCAAGGCGTTTCACACCCTCTCTTGCACTGCGGATATACGGCAAAACGATACATACGATATCCTCCTCGCCGATCCCGCCAGATACTTCTTCTTTTCCATCTTCCGCCGGCTGAAGTTTAACTAACGGATCTGCTCCAAGCACACGCGGATTTGATGTGATCGTCTCCGTTGCTGTCATCGCAACATTTGCCTCATTGACACCTGCCGCTGCCCAGATTCCTTCTCCCTCCACGGCATTTGGCACCGCCGTATAGCGCATCGGATCATCCGGAAGTTCGATTGTCACATGTGAAATAACAGATTTATATGTTTTCGGCTGCTCATCCGGATGAACAACAACAAATTTTTTCGGTGTAAAATGTCCGGAACCGGAATCATCATTTCTTGCGATCATCGTAGAACCGTCATAAGATGCTTTTTTCCCAACAAGTATTGTAGTACACGCCATTTTTATTATCTCCTCTCAAGTGTTTTGTCTATTCTGCCTCGTCATAAAAAATTTTGTCTTTTTCTAACACCGTTCCGACACCATCCTTCACCTCAACAATGCAGACAGAACAGTTTTTCGGGATTCCCCCGCGCCAGATATCCTCTTTATCATCATAAAAATTTGCCAGAAGACAGCGTCCGGCTGCCCCGTGTGTCGATATGAAGATCGCAGCATTTTCATATGCCTTGTTCTGTACCAGCGACTGATAAAAATCTTCGGTCCGTTTTAAAACATCCTGAAAACTTTCTCCGCCCGGAGCCCTCATGCAGTGATACGGATCATTGTAAAACTTATCAATAAAATCCGGTGGAAGGACTTTGCTGTCTCTCACACATTCTCCCTCCCAGTCGCCAAAAGAAAGTTCTATGATACGTCTGTCTGTGATCATAGGAAGATGTCTTCCCGCCATCACAAGCTCTGCCGTCTGTTTTGCGCGGATCAGGGGACTTGAAATGACAAGATCAAAATCTATGTCTTTCATCCCTTCACCGGTTAATTCTGCAAGACGGATGCCCGCATCACTTAACATGATATCACGCTGTCCCTGCAGTTTTTTCTGTTTGTTCCACGATGTTTCACCGTGCCTGATTATGTATAATTTCATCTTTTTGCCTTTCTATACTTTATCTCCGGGTAATAAACGAGTTTTCTGCTCATTGCCTAACACATTATAGCATGAGATTTTTTCTTTTCCAAATCTTATCTATGATTTCAGATTGCACATGTCGCTAACGAATTTTTTCCAAATCTGGATTCTTCACAGCCGATAAGCATTTTTTCCGCACAAAGTAATAGCAGATCACCTGCATCACGATCGTTGCCAGCCAGGATGCCGGATACGAGATAAACAGGAAATACAAAGATCGGTGAAACGGGAAAAATGCAAAGATCCATAAAATACGCATTCCGACCGTGCCGATCACAGACAGTATCATAGGAACAGAGGAATACCCCATACCACGCAATGCGCCCGGGAACAGATCCATGATACCGCACAGGAAATACGGCACGGTTGTGATGGAAAGTATCTCGAGTCCACATGCAACCACATCCGGTTCTTTGGTATAGATCGTTAATATCTGTGCCCCAAAGAAATATGCGCCGCATCCCAGTACAGCTGCAACTCCCACCGACAAAATCAGACAATCAATCAGCACCCGATCCATTCTCTTATATTTTCCCACACCAAAATTCTGGCTCGTAAAACTCATACACGCCTGTGTGACAGAATTGACCGAAACATACAAAAATCCAAGCAGGTTATTGGCCGCCGTATACCCCGCCATCGCCGTCGCCCCAAAAGAGTTGACGGACGACTGTAACAGTGCGTTCGAAAAGTTGATCACAGTACTCTGGATTCCCGCCGGAATCCCTACCTGAAAAATCTGTTTCAGATAAGCACCATTGATGGACAGCTTTGAAAAATGAAGCTGATAACTGCCCTGCGTCCTGCAAAGGCAGCGCAAAACAAGGATACAGGACACACACTGGGAAATGATCGTTGCGATTGCAACCCCGGCAACATCCAGATGGAATCCAATCACCAGGATCAGGTTTAATCCCGCATTGATACAGCCTGAAATAATAAGGAAGAAAAGCGGTCTTTTGGTATCCCCGACTGCACGGAGTATCGCTGCACCGTAATTATAGAGCATAAAAAACGGCATCCCCATAAAATAGATCCGCATATATAAGGTTGACTGACCGATCACGTCATCCGGTGTGCCCATCAGTTCCAGCGCTCCCTTCGCAAACAGCACGCCAACAAATGCCATCATAACACCGCTGATCAGTGCTAACGTGATCGCAGTATGTACGGTCTGTGACATTTCTTCCTCCCGTCCTGCGGCATAAAATCTTGCCGCAAGCACATTCGCTCCAAGTGAAATTCCGATAAACAAATTCACAAATACATTGATCAGTGCCGTTGTCGAACCGACCGCTGCAAGCGCCTGACTGCCGCTGAATCGTCCCACGACGATGATGTCGACTGCATTAAACATTAATTGTAAAATTCCCGAAAGCATCAGAGGGAATGCAAAGGAAATTAATTTATCCATGATAGTACCGTTACACATGTCGATTTCATATTTATTATTTTTCAATGAGAGGACTCCTTTCCTGACTTCTTACTATCTGTATTTTATTATGCGTATCTTGTTATGCATAAATTTGTATTGGGTATTTTACATTGCGTATCTTACTGCCTTTTTGGGGCTTCGTCAATAAATTTTGTTTGGTTATCAAAAGGGGAATTTAGAACGTGATGGGGGCAGCCTGCTGGTTAAAGCAGACTGCCCCATCTTCAGAAAACATGTAAAAATTTTATTATCATGAATGATTTACGAACCGGACGGGATGCGCACGATATATCGCTCTCCCTCCCGTTCCACCAGTGTTAAGACCGGAATATGCTTTTTGCGAAGCTGATGCACGACCGGATAGGTCAAAAAAAACTCGCCTTCCACATAAACAGCTTCCGGTTTTTCTTTTAAAATCCGTTTCACCTGGTCTTTGATCCGGCTCTTCCACTGCTGCTTTTCCATCAAAACTTCCCCGTAAATTCCCTGCACCTCAAGCTCCGGGACATCCGGCAGCACACAGTGTGAAATGCGGGCATGCTCCATTCCTGGCAGCTGCTGTAAGAGTTCATCCGCTTCTTTTCCACCGCCAAAATTTACAATCACCGGCTCCTCCTTAAAGCAGGACAAACTGATCTTACATGCCGCCACGGCATCTTCTAACGTGCCCGCCGTCATCAGAAAACCTCCCTTGTGGCAGAAGCCTGCACTGAAAAGTCCTGTCGCCTGCACCAGCTCCTCATTTTCTAATCCAAGCCATTTTTCCGGGAAGCAGCACTTGTAATTCATGGAGTATTCTCTTTTCTGTGGCTGGATACAGTAACCGCCGCGGTTGGATGGGAAAATCACAAATGCAATATCGGTCTCTGAGAGCCTTTTCTGGCACGGGATAAATTCCGGCAGAACCAGTATTTTCGCCTCATCTTCCGGTTTTTCTCCTGCCTCAAGTGCCTTCTGCTGTGCCTCTAAAACTTCCTCGATCCGTTTATCTGCCCGCTCATTTCCAAGATAACGTTCAAATTTATTTTCCAAAATCATTCCGGCTACACCGACTGCCCGGAAAAATGCGTCATCACTGCTGCCCGCTGCATCCCAGGTCGGATTAAAATTTCCGATCAGCGTTGCAAGTTCATTTTTCTCCCCGGTATTGTCGTTGTTATCGAGGGGCTGCACGAATGACTCGTCAAACATCTGCGCAAGCTCCTCTCCTAAGATTCCGGATCCAAGCTGCTCCCATAGCAGTCCAAACGCCGCATACGGCACTCCGTTTTCACGGATCCTGCTGTCTTTCTGATGATGGTCATACTCTCCGCGTCCGATATCAAATACGATCCCGTCATAGCCTTCGGGAACTTTGCTGCCGCGCGTGATCGTGATTTCCGGATTTAAGTAGAGCAGCAACGCTGAGGAAAAAACATCGTCCGCGTGAAATTTGCCACTGTGGGTAAATGCTTTCGCGTCTTTTTTGGTGATCTGTTGTAATAATATGTTGTTCATGGTGATATCCTTTTACCTTTTTACATGATTACCTATTTTAAATTTTAAACTGACTGATGATCATTTCAAGTTCATCCACAATTTCTTTATTGTTCAAAACCGCATCCACAATTTTCTTAAACTCTTCATCGATCTGTGTCATATATCCGGAATTTTTCACTACTTCTTCCTTCTGTTTATCAAACCCATCCATAATGCCATTTACATAATAATGAATACGTTCCATACTCTGCTGCAGTTCATCTATACAGCCCCCAAACTTCTCCATCTGATCTTTAAAATTATGTGCATCGCTTGCATATTCCTCGCCTGTATGTACGAGAACATCATAATCTGAAATAACATTTGTTTTCACATAGTTTAGCAATTCAAAAGAAGCTTCCGCCAGTTTATCTACGATATCCACGATAAACGTATTAATTTTCTGAATTTCCCCTGCAGTCTTTGATGATTCCTCTGCAAGACTGGATATCTCGTTTGCCACAACTGCAAACCCTTTGCCACTTTCTCCCGCTCTTGCGGCCTCAATGCTTGCATTCAGCGCAAGAAGGTTTGTCTGGTCTGCAACATTCAGAATCTGGTTTGTAAGCTGTTGTATCCGCTCTACTTCCTTCGATTCTTCAATTTTATCTTCAAGCGTCTTTCCAATTCTCACAATCGTGTTCTGCATACATTCTCTGGCAGATACGGCATCTTCTTCTAACTTTTCCGCTTTTTGTCCAACCTCACCAATGTACTCTGCCTGCGATTTTGTCTCATGTATGACGGATGACATCATTTCCTTATTGCTCTGTGCATTTTCAGCAATCTTATGCACCATGTCGCTCATTTCAAGAACCCTGCCTTCCATAGCGTTCATGGTAGCATTTACTTTCGACACTTCATTTGCAGACGAAGTTACAATATTATTTACATGCTCTGAATTACTTAAAAGTTTCTTTTCACTTGCACTGATATTTTGAATGATCTCACGCAAGTTCTCCAGAAAGATATTTAAGCTGTCTGCAATATTTCCAACCTCATCTGTCGATCTTACATTTATCTTCTGTGTAAGATCCCCCTCTTTCTTTGCAAGTTCACTCATTTTCTCCGCTATCACACTTACATTTCTTGACAAAACACCACTGATAATAAGCGAAAGTGCTGCTGCTATCACCAATCCTGCAAGTTCAATGATTACAAATTCTTTTATAAATATGTTTTCCTGAAGTCTGATATCAGTTGCAGAACAATCCACTCCTACAATTCCTGCAATTACACCGGAACTATTGTAAACCGGAGCAAATGCACTATAAAAATCTCCCCACTCATCGGATGTCATTTCACTATCAACTGTGGCATTCCCGTCAAATGCCTCTGCTATTTCATCATAAATCTCATATTCTTCGCCAATCGCAGCCCCTTCTTCGGTATCAGCGTCAACAATAAATTCCAGCCTGTCACCATTCATCCGCATTGTATATATGTATTTGATATCATCTCCACACAAGAAATCCTGCAGCTGCGATAATATTTCTTTATAATTTTCTGTTTCCTCATCTCCGGCTTTAATTTGCTCTAAAATATCACCATCGATTCTTTCCGCGGCAATTTTAGCTGAATTTCTGGCATTTTTCTTACACTGTTCTAACAATGTATCCTTCACCTGTACTATAAAAAACCAGCCGATCAGATTCGTCACAATCAAAACACATGCTATCATCCCGGTCAAAATTTTTGCACGTATGCTGATTTTAAAATTTTTCTGTGATTTACCTTCTTTCATGCTGTCCCCCGCCCTTCATATCATTTATATGAATATTATAGCGTTTTGCATTCTCTCTGGCAAGAAAATCAAACTTGCTAAGTTCTTCTTCCCTTGTCCGTCAATGAATCATTCCATCGTCAGCATACCTTTCAAATGGTGCTTGTAGAAAATTTCTTTTTCCGCATATTCCCCGATATCCTCGACCTTGCGCCAGAGAGACCAGCATAACATTTTGCATTGATTGACAGTGACCCTGATCAACCAGTTTTTCAAATGGAAATCTGATTCAATCCGATACTTTCCTGATAGCCCGCCATCCCATATTTTGTTACCGCATCCACGACAGGGAGCAGCCTTTCATCTGTAATCTTTTGCAGCATTTTCTTTCTCTTTTCAGAAATTATTTCTTTCGATCTGCACTGCTCATAATCGAAAGGCGTCATATGCCAATAGCAGAATGTTCCCCGATAGTACTGCGATAATTTTTGTGCGATCAGTATCCCCTCCGGATCGAGATCGCCGGAATAATATACCTTAGTTCCTGACTTTGCAAGCAGTTCTAACACCAAAAGCCCTGCCAGTCTTGGCTGCCCATTCATGCACATGCACGACTTTTCTCCACAGATCAGGGCAAAAACAGATGGGTTTTCCACGATAAAGATCTCATGATCCACACACTCGATACGCTCCCATTCAGAAAGTACTGTAAGCGGCACCTGCACCATATTTTTTTCCTGACAGAATCCGTCCATCCCTCTGTGCAATTCTCCGTTTTTTTTGATCGCATGCACGTTATAAAGCAATGCATAATTGGAAATATCATCGATTAATATCCCGGCAAGAAGATAGCTTTTCTGTCTCTTATATGCAGGAAACATTTCTAAAGTTTCCACCTGTATGCCCCTCTGTCCTAAATCCATCTGTATGACCTGATAAAGGATCTTTCCCTCTGCCGTGCCCTGGTCAAATGCATGCGGATTTCCGGTTACAGCAGCGGCAAATACCGCGAGGTACACGCTTTTTTGTGTGCGGTACGGCAAAGCGTTATATAGGTTCGCACACAGCCAGAGAAGGCGTTTCCACTCTTTTAAGTTCTCTTTGCCGCTGCTTTTTAAAATATTTTCGAATGTATCAAACTCCAAAAAGGCAGGAGTCCCTTTGAAATTTTCAAGGAACTCCTTTTTTATCTCCCGTATCTGATTTTCTTTAAATGCCTTTTCCTCTGCCTTTCCAATCAGCGCTTTTCCAAAATACTCTGCCAGCACTTCTTCCGGTGTGACCGTCCCATATTTGCTGCAGGAAAGTGCTTTTCGGAATTTTTCAGCAGAAACCGTAATACTTTTTTTGCCATGAAAATTCTGGCAGAAGAATCCTTCTAACGTGTCAAGTCCGTCCCCGGATATATTCTTTACAGTCACTTTACCCGAAAATCTGCCGTAGGAACTGTATTTCTCACGAAAACCTGTAAAGATGCGCTGCCAGATCTCATTTTGCCTGAAATATGCCACGCAGTCACGTTTTAACTTTTCATGCCCTGTCAAATTGTCCAATCTCTATCCCTCTTTGTTCTACTTTTTCTTCATCATCTAACAGTTCTTTGCTGTGTCCGTTCCATAAATAAGGCATTACGGTAACAAATTTCGCATTTTCCGGGCGGATCAGCTGATAAATTGCCAGCGCATCCAGCGTATCACAGTCTCCCCACAATACCTGTGAATTGATAATAAAATCAAATTCAAACTGTGTCATCAGGCGGAACATGTCTCTGATATTCCGGTTGTCGACACCGGCAAACGCCTCATCTAACGAGATCAGTCTCGGCGCATCCGCCCTGCCGCCCTGATATTTTGCAACGACAGCAGAAAAGAGCGGTACATACATGGACATTGCTTTTTCTCCTCCACTGAACGTACCAAACACACTATTGGTCAGTTCCTTCTGGCGCTCTCCGCTTTTTTGGGAGAACAACTGAAATTCAAACCATTTTCTATAATCAAGTGTTTCTTTCATGATCTGATAAAAGGAGATCATTCCGGCACTGTCACGCGCATTGCGTCTCGCCTCGTCGACCTTTGACCTGAAATGTGCAGAAAGTCTTGCCGCCTCTTCTTCACTCATCAGACGGTAATCTTTCTTTAACAGTTCTACCAGTTCCCTGGTGTCAAGCTGATCCTCTTTTTCGGCTGTCTTACTCCTCCATCTGAGACTCAGTTTCAGACCGCTTGACGTATCCATGCCATTCATCAGCGTATTCATTTTCTGCACCCACAGATTTGACGCATTGATCTTTCCCCTGATCTTGCGGCTCACCGTATTGGCCAGAATATCTTCGAATAATTCCCGGTCTCCGTCTTTGATCAGATTTTCAAGTTCACTGATATCTTCATCAAGATGTGTCAGCAGACTTGCAAACGTTACCTTCGTCCCCTGATATCTTGCTGTGATATCAAGCCGCTTTGGGGTATAATCATCTATTTTTTCACTCTCATCCGATTCTGCAAATAATTCATTCTGCGTAAGCTGATAATCGGTCAGAAAACCTCTGTTTTCAAAATATACCCTGTTGAGGTCAGCAATAATACTGTTTTTTTCCATATCTTTGATATCTGTCAGCAGATAATCATAAATATGCCCTGCATCATCCGTAATCTCTTCTGGTACAGCCACATAAAAAAGTCCCCGCTCCTGTTCATAACATTTCCGATAAAATTCCACTTTCTTTTCATATACCTTTATCGTATCCGCATTGCTGATACGGTTCGCTTCGATCAGCTTTGCTTCATCCGTCTTTTGTGTTTTTTCGGTCACGCGTTTCTGAAACTCTTTCGGAAATGCATTCAGCCACGAAATGCAGGCATCTAACCTGTCTTTGACCGCTTCATAATCGGTCAGGGCAAGCTGTTCTACAATGGATGTTCTTTCTTCCTGTTTTGAACTGATCTGCTTTTCGGTCTCCCTTATGTCATATCTGATCTGATCCATATCAAGGTCTAAATCTTCTAAATGAACTTTGCGCTCCCTTAAGTATGCCGCGCTTCTTAAAATCATTTCATGTGCCGACTTTAACTCTACCAGATTTTTGTCATATTCCTCCGCTGCACTTTTTGCACTCTGGAACGTCTCATAAGTACAGTTGAGATACAATTTTTCAGCGATCTCAATCGCACCCTTTTTCTTTTCCTTTATTTCTTCCAGAAAGGCTGTCAGCTGCTCCCCCGTCTTTTCATTTTCACTCCGCAGCAATTCATACTTTTGTTCTTCCGCTAAGAGCAGCTTCATTGCCTCCCTCAGATCCGTATCGCCCGGAAGCGCATCATATTCTGATTTCAGCCGATCCTTCCGTTCTGATAAATTGTTTCGTTCTCTCTCTAAACCTGCAATCTTTTCCTCTAACACCAATATCAGATTTTTACATTCTTCTATTTTTGCAAGCCTGTGTCTTTCCCTCGCTTTACTGCCCAGATACCCTGCTTCATATTCCCCGGTAACTGTTCCAGCCAGAACACCCATATGATAGGAACCATCCTCAGAAACTGACACATCATTCTCACCGCCATAAGCGATACTTGAAAGGATTTTTGTCAGTCTCTGGTTTGAAAAAATATCATTGACTTCCTCGTTTAGTTCCAGTACGTCCAACAGACTCTTTTCTGCCTGTGTTTTTCCTGCAAAAAGATAATGGTCTTCGCACCCTTTTACCGGTGTAAGAACCTGCTCCCTGTATTGCTCATCCACCACAATTGCATCGAGTATTCCCATTTTTAGCAGGGCTTCTTCTAAATGGTTACAGGCATCTTCATCCAGCTCTGATCCAAACTCTATCACTTTATAAAATTCCTGATATGGAATCCCTGCTTCATCCAGCCTCTGACGGTTTCTTATCACAGCTTCTGATCTCTGTGGCTGTGGTTCTTTCTGATTTTCCCACTCACTCAGCTCTGTTTTTGCTTCATCGAGTTCTGTTTTTGCTGTTTCCTGCTCCAGAAGAATGGAATTGATCTGCGTTTCTATTTTAGACTGCTTTTTAATCCATTGATCTGCAGCCTTCTGGCGTACCACCGCGTAGTCAGAATTTTCCTCATACGTATCTGCGAATGTACTGAGCTCCCTCAATAGTTCCTTTTCCAATTTCAGTTCCACATTGTTTTCATTCCATTGATAAAGTGCTTCTTTCCACTCATTTTCTACCTGGATCAGCATGTTTTCAAATTCCGATATTTTTCGCTGGAGTGCGTCTAATTCCCGGATCTGCTTCTCCCTTTTCTGGATCATTTCATCCTTCTGCCGGTCAAGACTTTTGATTTCTGCGAGCAATTTTTCTCCATCATTGATATATTGACGTGTATGTTCAAACTGCTGCCTGTGAAGATCAAATTTATAATCATTTTCCAGATCAGCGCACAGTTCCTCACTCATAAATGCAAATTCCTGGAATGCCATCTGGTCTGCTTCCTCACGCATATCTTCTAACAGAGTCTCTACTTCTTTTTCTTTTTCATACTTTCTGTTTTCTTCCTCTTTGATCTGGTTTGTGACATCTCTGTACTGTGCTTCCTTTGCAGCCAGAAATGACTTTTTATCCGCAAGGATTTTATCATGAGTCTCAAGTTCTTTGGTGAGCTGTGCCTCTCTGCCCTTTAGCGCAACTGCATCACTTTTATTGAGGGACTCCTTTTCTTTTTCTAAGGTTTCCTTCTTCTGATTCATCTGCAGAATCTCTGTTTCAAGTTCCTCAATCTTCCGGTTACATTCTGCATATTTATCCTCATATGCCTTTTGTTCTGCTGCCGCTTTTTGTAATCTCTGCTTTGTACGTTCATATCTGTCCGCTTTTTCACAGAGCAGAAGTTTGTTATATTTCTGAAAAACCGCATTGATCTTTTCAGCAGCCCCTCTCGCCTCCCTGCGCCCCTTTAAATTCATATTCATCATGTCCATATTTTCAATGGCTTCTGACATCGGACGCAGATCCTCATCCGAAAGCGGCTGGAGAGAATCACTCAATATATCATTGATCACAGACGGTTTGAAATCCTTTGACAGCTTTGGGGTTCGAAGCTGGATCAGCAGATCTACCATTTCCTTATATTCATCTGCAGTCTCAAATCCAAATATCTGTCTGTTGACATAATCCATATAATCTGCCTGACGATCAAATACTCTTCCGCCTTCTGCCACCCTGTTTTCCAGTTCTTTTTTGGAAAGGGTCACTTTCTCACCCATATCTTTGTATAAGAAAAAGTCTTTGCCGATGCGTCTTCCATCTGTCAGACTGAAATACCATTTATCGAGCGGTTTATTTCGCTTTGCGCGGATTCCCATTCCGATCGTCAGATATGTTTCACTGTCTTTTCTTTTGAACTCAAGATAAAGATAACCAGTTCTCTCTTCCCTTCCATCATTTTCCTCGAGAAGATAGCTGCTCATTTTACGATCCCTTGAACCAAACGGATCAAGTCTCTCCGGACTCATATTTCCGTCTAATAGTAACGGCACAACACTCTGCATCGTTACCGATTTTCCGGAACCGTTTGAACCACGGAGAAGCATCCGCCCCTTTACAAAAGGAAATTCCTGTTCATCATAATACCAGAAATTGATCAGCCCAATTTTATTTGCCTGCCATCTACTGTTCATTTTCATTTCCTCCTGTGTAATCCTGCGGATAACTTCCCTGTATTTTTCCGACAAGCGGGCAGATTTTTATCTGATGCATATCATCCACTTTTTTTATAAACATCCAGCGTTCCATTTCATCTGTTACGTTTTTTATAAACTCCCCTTCCGGCATATCCCGGTAAAGTTTCGCAAAACCAGATCCATATTCCTTTTTCACATCCAGAATCAGAGATTCAAACTCAATCTTATCAACAAGACTCATTTCTTCCGGCGTTATTTTCCACACCTTACCTTCTATTTTTTCTCTGATCTTTCCAAAGGCAAGCATTAAAATATCTGCCAGGGAATTGTTCTCCGGAAAAGCAGCTCCCATCCGGCAGTCCTGCCCGGATAAAAGAAATGCACTTCCCCGATGGATCTGTACATGACATTCAAAAAGCTGTTCTAATTCTTCAGAAAGCCTGTATCCGTAATATTTTAAATACTCGAAATCCTCCCCGGATCCATCTTCCCTGTACACTGCCGGTGCAAACAACAGTCTCTTATACACTCTGTGCCTTCTGGCTAATCCGCGGTCCTCGTCCACTTCAAACCATTCACTTTCCCGGAAATCTTCCGGTTTTGTATACTCCATGATATCCCGGGAAAAATTTCTCATAAAATATTTGGATGCCCCTGTATTTTCATATAAGACCTCGCCCCCGGCATCATCCATAAACACATCATCTGTTCCATCCGTCACACGGACCATTCCCTGTTCCACCGTATAGCGGAGTACCCGGATGAGTTTTCTCCGGTTGTTGTACAATGTCCAGTCTGTGATCTCACCGGGCATCACCGCCGTCATATATTCCGTCAGCTGTGACAGTATAAACTGCTCCTGTGCATCTTTATCTTCCAGAAACATCAATAAAATACACAGATACACATATTCTTCTTTCGACGAGAACTGGCCAATTCCCATAAACTGCTCCGGGATGACCGGTATCTTTTCCAGTTTTATCAGCAAAGAATTATCTATAATCTGACAGCCTAATTTATCTGTCACATATTTCCGGATCTCCCCGACTGCATCCCTGACCCTGTAATACAGTTCCTTATCTTCTGATTTCAGTATCCAGCGTCTGTTTAACAAAATTTCAAGCTCTTTCATACGCTCTCCTCCTGAAATACGATCCTCATCTTTGGCATGGTAAAATTGCCATCCTCACAATGCACCACACATTTTTCAGCCATATTACCTTTGTCTAAACGATATCTTCTGCCATCATCCGTCCTTGCAGAAAAATCAACCGACTCCATTGCATCTGAAATCCATTTTAAAAGTATTTCCCGGATTCTCGGCTCTAAAATGGGCAATGCAGAAAAGTCAATGGCTCCATCTTTTTCTAACATCTTTATTTTCTTTTCCTCTTCCTTTTGCTGCTCTAACATTTTCCTGCGTGTTTCTAATTTTTTTTCGGTTGATTCTATGATGGAACTTCTTTTTGTCTTTTCCCGGTATGTGCGCACTCTCGGTTTCAGTTCTATCTGAATCGGCTTTTCTTCATACACTCCCCGGTTCATGCTGTCCGTCTCTCTTACCTGATCCCCTGCGATATGAAATGTTTTTTCCATCCCAAAAACCATGGCAGACATTTTGTGTGCTTCCTCAAGATTTTCACATCTCATAAACATTTCAGCGACTTTTCTGTATTCCTCTTTGCGGTTTGCACCGAGTGCATTTTTTTCACTCAATTGTGCTGCATACCGCGTGATTCTCCGTATGATCTCATTTGTCACGTCAAAAAGTTTTGCTGCCTCATTTTCCTGTCCTTCACTGCCCACAAACCAGTCATAAATACTTTTAAAACGTCCCTCTGCCTTCTGCCGGATCATTTTTTCAGACACTTCCACTTCCATACGCGGAATCAAAAGCTCATATTCGACAATCTTATCAAATACCGCCTCGCGCATATCACTTTCCTGCGTTTTCAGACACTCCTCAATCACACCGACATTGCGCTGCAGACCTTTGATAAAACTGCGCAGATACTCAATCAGTCTGTCTTTAAACACCAGAAATTCCTTTGTGCGCATCATTTCCTCTGCCTTTACGCTGTTTAAGTCCCTGATATAATCCTGATAATTCTGATTCAGCCTCACAAAATCATTGTTTAAATCCGTCCACCATGTATAAACTTCGTTCTTATCTTTCCCTGCCATCTCCGGAAAACGTTCCATATTTCTCCGTATCCGCTCAAGCAGCGTAGGTTCTAACGATGCCCCTTCAATAAAAAGATTTTCCAGACGGATCACAAGTCTCTCGATCTCGACACTGTATTCCGACATCTGGTAACGGTACTTCTTATTTTTAAATTCTTCTATGGAAGACACTCTTCTTGTGTCCTGTATCGTGTTTAAATTTTTCCATTCCGTAAGCATCGTCAGATCCTGCTGGCACTGCTCGATTTTATACTCTGACCAGAACGGATCTTTTAACATTTCCTCATAAACTTCTTCTAAATACAGCCAGTATTTTAACTTTTCATAATTCTCAAAAAAAATGCGCATAATGCAACGATACCTGCTGACATTATCCGCATTTAAATATTTTGCCTCTGTGAGTGGTTTTAATAATTTATCTGATACCTGCAACGCGACATGTTCTCCTTTATTCATGATACGCCAGAACCAACTGCCTGATTCTGATATTTGTGGTATGCCTGAATCAGCTTCAACCGCCTGATTCCAGTTACTCTCCAACTTTTATTCCAATGTTTATATTATACTTACAAATTGAGACAGCCGCAAGAAAATTTTTGTTTCATTTTAAGATTTCATTTTAAGATTTACAGATTTTCTTCCAAATTCACTGTTTTTCATAACTTACCAGCCATTAAGTTGTAAAGAATCTTTTGATATCACAATCCTAGGACAAAGAGTCGCCTGCGACTCTTTCGCGCCCGAGCGGTGCTGTTTACAGCTAACTTCTGCTCCGCGAGATGCGCATCCCGCCCGGAGGGCTTTTTAATTCATAGGACGTAATTTCCTATGAAGATTCGAGTGTCAAAAGGTGGTTCATAACTTAGCGATTGTCAAATTGCACAAAGCCGAGACTGTTTTTGTGACTTTGGGAGAAAATTAGAAAATCTTAGTATGCCTGTCTATTTACAGTAATGTTCTGCCACGGACGGCAGAACAAGGCTTCACGAGCCATGGAAGGCTCGTTGAATGCCGTTTACGTCACTCTGTGAAAAACTGATTCAGGCATACTTAGTTTTTCTTATTTTCGGACAACGGAACAAAACAAGTTCGGTTTTGTGCAATTTGACAGACCCAAAATTGAAAACCACCTTTTGACACCCGAATCCTATGAATTAAAAAAAGACACTAAATTAATAGTGTCTTCCATGCCTCAGTATAAATAGCGAGAAAGAGACTTGAACTCTTAACCTCCCGGGTATGAACCGGACGCTCTAGCCAGTTGAGCCATCTCGCCATATATTTATTTGAACAAAAAAATATTGATACCTTCAAAACTTCATACAGATTTCCGATTTTATTTGGTCAAGCCCTCGATCGATTAGTAACAGTCAGCTCC
>CAKREH010000008.1 GCA_934317215.1 uncultured Roseburia sp. | reverse complement strand
TTAAAGTTACCCTTTTTTCTGAAATACATATCAAAATCATTTAAAAAATTAGCTTGACATATCACCAGATTGCTTTCAAAAATACCATAAATGGGTAGAGTTTTCTTGCTATATATTATGCAAAAATAGTCTCATAAGTTTCCATCATAGAGATCATATTTGTGAGCATATCAAGTGTCTCAAGTTCTTTGTCGGTACAGAATTTCCGAAGTTCGTTTAACATGGCAAGGGTAGAATTTTCATCCTCACTGACAGAACACATGGACAGGACTTTATCCTCCTGGTTGAACACCTGAATGGTATTCTGTAATTCCATATATTTAATCAGTATGGCAAATTGTTTTTTCTGGTCACCTTTCATATAGGGAATCGCAGTTTTTAACATCTGCAGTTCGCGGGTCTGTGTCATATTATCAAAGGGCGTAAAAGAATTTGGTTCCATAAAGATGCCTTTTTCTTTTAGTTTATGTATCCGGAAAATAAATTATGCCAGATATCATATGGATGGGGGACAGTTTTAGTGACGGTATCAGGCAGTCGGGCATAAAATAAAACGGAAGGAGGAATCAAATATGCTGATTATTGATGGAAACAGTGTTTATGAGATAGATGAGGAATGTGCCAGAAAAAAGAAAGTGCCAAAGGAATGTGGAATCTACGAGAAGATGATGCAGCAGCAGAATCAGGAAAAAGACCGTGAGTATGCTGCACGGGATCAGAACACAAAGCGTCCGTAAATTCTGCTGACATACAAAAACGTCTCTTCCATAACCGGCAGAGACGTTTTGTTCTATAAATTTTACAGGGCGGCCGGAATATCCGACCGCCATTTCAGAACAGATGATCTGATTAGCAGAAACCACATCCGTTGTTTCCACCGCATCCGCCACAGCAGAAGAGAAGCAGGATGATCCACAGGCAGTCATTGTTGCCTCCGCATCCGTTGTTTCCACCGCAGAAACCACCGTTGCCGCCACAGCAGCATAATAAGATGATAATCCAGAGAATGGAATTGCATCCTCCCTCGTTACAGGAACATCCACCACCACAGTTTGTTGCAGCTAAATCACTCATATAAAACCTCCAGGTTTTTTCTTACACTGTATCTTATGTGATTGCAGAATAAGTGTTACAAACTTGAAAAAATTTTGAAGGGTTTAGGTTTGAAGCAGATATACAGTGTATATTTTAACATGCTTATAACTGCAAGTTATAGAAAATATAAAATTTTATGCCTTGACAAATAAGAGAAGAAATGTATAGAATATAGAAAAAGTATAATTGTATACAATTATGCATGAAAAAATATTCACTCTAAAAGTAAGAATATGCATTCATGGCGAGGTGTCAATGGCACAAGTGTCATGGCAGAAAGAAGGATTTACGTTATGAGAGAAGTTGTAATGAATAAGAAAACGAATCTGCTGCAGCTTGAAGAGCATTTTTATCAGTTGGCAGATGTAAAGGAACCAAATGTATTCCACAATCTGTTTCCGTATGATGAGATCCCGAAGATCGCATTCAACGATCGAATTGTTCCACACAATATGCCGGAAAATATCTGGATTACAGATACGACATTTCGTGACGGCCAGCAGTCAAGGGCACCATATACCACAGAACAGATCGTGACGATCTACGATTATCTGCACCGCCTGGGCGGGCCGAAAGGACTGATCCGTCAGAGTGAATTCTTTTTATATAGTAAAAAAGACAGAGATGCTGTCTATAAATGCTTAGAGCGCGGTTATAAATTTCCGGAAGTAACAAGCTGGATCCGCGCAAGCAAACAAGACTTCCAGTTAGTAAAAGACATCGGTCTGCGTGAGACAGGTATTCTGGTAAGCTGCTCTGACTATCACATTTTCTATAAGATGAAAATGACAAGAAGAGAGGTTATGAATCTTTACTTAAGTGTCATCCGTGAGTGCCTGGAGACTGGTATCAGCCCACGCTGCCACTTGGAGGATATCACAAGATCCGATATTTACGGTTTTGTCATCCCATTCTGTGTGGAGTTGATGAAGCTGATGGATGAATATAAGATTCCGATCAAGATTCGTGCCTGTGACACCATGGGATATGGTGTCAACTTCCCGGGTGCCGTGATCCCTCGAAGTGTGCCGGGTATCATCTACGGTCTGACCACACATGCAGGTGTGCCTTCCGAACTGATCGAGTGGCATGGTCACAACGATTTTTACAAGGCAGTCAACAACTCCACGACCGCATGGCTTTACGGTGCAAGCGGAGTCAACTGTTCTCTGTTTGGAATTGGAGAGCGTACCGGTAATACACCGCTTGAGGCTATGGTGTTTGAATATGCACAGTTAAAGGGAACACTCGATGGCATGGACACCACCGTGATCACAGAACTGGCAGAATATTTTGAAAAAGAGCTTGGATATGTACAGCCGAGCCGTACCCCGTTTGTCGGCAGCAACTTTAATGTCACAAGAGCCGGAATTCATGCGGACGGACTTTTGAAAAATGAAGAGATATACAATATTTTTGATACCGGAAAATTTTTAAACAGACCACCACTGGTATCTGTTTCTAACACATCCGGTCTTGCTGGAATCGCACTCTGGATCAATTCTTATTATCATCTGCCGAAAGATAAGAGCGTAGACAAAAACTCAGAACTTGTGAAAAAAGTGAAGGTATGGGTAGACAAACAGTACGAGGATGGACGAGTTACAGTATTGACCGATAAAGAGTTGGTAGAAGAAATTGAAAAATGCTGCAAGGAATTAAATGTAACAATAGGAGCATGAGGTGTAACATATGGGCGAAGATAATTATTCCTTAAGTTCCCGCGTGTTTCATACGATCCGGGAAAATATTTTATCCGGAAAATATGCGACAGACGAAGAGTTAAAGGAAAAAAATATCGGTGAGGAGTTAGGTGTCAGCCGTACTCCGGTGCGTGAGGCACTCCGACAGCTCGAACTGGAGGGATTAGTCACCATTATCCCGAATAAGGGTGCCTATGTTGTAGGTATCTCAAAAAAAGATATTCAGGATATTTACGAGATACGGTCTCGTCTGGAGGGACTGTGTGCAAAGTGGGCGGCGGATAAGATCACCAAAGAACAGTTAGACGAACTGGATGAAAATATATATCTGTCTGATTTCCATGCTGCAAAAGGAAATTCGGAACAGGTCGTGGAACTTGACAACCGTTTCCATGAAATTTTATATAATGCTTCTGACAGCAAAGAATTAAAACATGTGCTGCTTGATTTCCATCATTATGTACAGCGCGTGCGCAAGATCACACTTGCGGATCCGAAGCGTTCCGTACAGTCAAATCAAGAACACAGACAGATTGTAGAGGCATTAAAGAAACACGATGCAGAGCTGGCAGAGAAACTGGCGAATGAACACATGATGAACACCATTCACAATATGGATAACTATGGATGGGACAATTTATTTCAATAGAAAAGGAGAACACAATGGAAAAAATCAAAATGATAACCCCACTGGTAGAGATGGACGGAGATGAGATGACAAGAATCCTCTGGAAGATGATCAAAGATGAGTTGCTGCTTCCATTTATTGATTTAAAGACAGAGTATTATGATCTCGGATTAGAGCACCGCAATGAGACAGATGACCAGGTGACCGTTGATTCTGCCAATGCCACCAAAAAATACGGTGTTGCTGTAAAATGTGCAACGATCACGCCAAACGCAGCGCGTATGACGGAATACAACTTAAAAGAAATGTGGAAGAGTCCAAATGGCACGATCCGTGCGATGTTAGATGGCACGGTATTCCGTGCGCCGATCGTTGTCAAAGGAATTGAGCCATGTGTAAAAAACTGGAAAAAGCCGATTACGATTGCACGTCATGCATACGGTGATGTGTACAAAGCAACCGAGATGAAGATTCCGGGAGCTGGTAAATGTGAGTTGGTGTATACGGCTGAAGATGGTACAGAGACAAGAGAGCTGATCCACAACTTTACCGGAGCAGGTGTCGTTCAGGGACAGCACAACCTTTGCAATTCCATTGAAAGTTTTGCAAAGAGCTGCTTTAACTATGCACTCGATACAAAACAGGATCTGTGGTTCGCAACCAAAGATACGATCTCCAAGAAATACGATCACACATTCAAAGATATTTTCCAGGAGATCTTTGATGCAGAGTACAAAGAAAAATTCGAAAAAGCAGGTATTACTTATTTCTATACCTTGATCGATGATGCGGTTGCCCGTGTGATGAAATCCGAGGGCGGTTATATCTGGGCATGTAAAAACTATGACGGAGATGTCATGAGTGATATGGTTTCAAGTGCATTTGGTTCGCTTGCAATGATGACTTCCGTACTGGTTTCTCCGGATGGATATTATGAGTATGAGGCTGCACACGGAACGGTACAGCGCCATTATTACAAACACTTAAAAGGTGAGGAGACATCCACAAACTCTGTCGCAACCATTTTTGCATGGACAGGAGCACTTAAGAAACGTGGAGAGCTTGATTCGAACCAGGCATTATCTGATTTTGCAGAAAAACTCGAAAAAGCTTGTATAAAGACCATTGAAGATGGTAAAATGACAAAAGACCTTGCGCTGATTACTACAAATCCGAATCCGGTCGTATTAAACAGCGAAGATTTTATCAAGGCAATCAGAACGACGTTAGAGGAAAGTTTAAAATGATTTTGTCATGTCAGAGTATCTCAAAGTCTTTTGGAACAGATGAGATATTAAAAGATGTAAGTTTTCATATTGAAGCAAATGAAAAAGCAGCGATTGTCGGCATCAATGGTGCCGGCAAGTCTACGCTGCTTAAAATTATTATGGGCGAAGAAACGTCCGATGCCGGTGAAGTGATTCTTGCAAAGGATAAGACGATCGGCTACTTAGCACAGTATCAGGATGTATCCGGTCACAGAACCATTTATGATGAGGTCCTTTATGCAAGAACCGATATTCTGGAAATGGAACAGAAACTTCGTGATATGGAGTCTGAGATGAACAGCCGTGCCGGTGAAGAATTAGAAAAGCTGATGGATATTTATCACCGCCAGAGTCATGAATTTGAACTGCAGGGCGGATATGCATACCGCAGTGAAGTGACCGGTATTTTAAAAGGACTTGGTTTTTCAGATGAAGATTTGAGCAAACAGATGAGCGAGTTATCCGGAGGACAGAAAACAAGAGTTTCCCTTGGCAAACTTTTAGTCACAAAGCCGGATGTACTGCTTTTAGATGAGCCGACGAACCATCTGGATATGGAGTCGATCCGCTGGCTTGAGAATTTTCTGCGGGCTTACAAAGGGGCTGTTGTGATCGTAGCACATGACCGTTATTTTCTGGATCGTGTTGTCACAAAAGTTGTAGAGATTTTCCAGCATAGAGCGTACGTATATCAGGGGAATTATTCGGATTTTGCACAGAAAAAAGCAAAAGTTCGTGAAGACCTGTTAAAACAGTATTACAACCAGCAGCGTGAGATCAGACACCAGGAAGAAGTTATTACAAAATTAAAATCATTCAACCGCGAAAAATCTATCAAGCGTGCGGAAAGCCGTGAGAAAATGTTAGATAAGATTGAACGCATTGAAAAGCCGGTTGAGGATAATACAGATATTAAGATTGTGTTAGAGCCAAATGTGGTCAGCGGAAATGACGTCCTTACCGCGTCAAATCTTGCAAAATCTTATCCGCCAGTCACATTGTTTTCAGATATTTCATTTGAGATCAAACGTGGGGAACGGGTGGCACTGATCGGTAACAATGGAACCGGTAAAACGACCATACTAAAGATCATCAATAATCTGATTCCGGCAGATGGCGGTACCGTGACACTTGGTTCGAATGTGCATATCGGATATTATGACCAGGAGCATCAGCTCTTACATATGGAAAAGACGATCTTTGAGGAAATCTCAGATGCCTATCCGGAGCTGAATAATACGAAGATCCGCAATGTGTTAGCGGCATTTTTATTTACAAATGATGATGTGTTTAAGCGCATTTCAGATCTGAGCGGTGGAGAGCGCGGACGTGTCTCCTTAGCAAAATTAATGCTTTCCGATGCGAATTTTCTTATCTTAGATGAGCCGACGAACCATTTGGACATTACATCCAAAGAAATTTTGGAATCTGCATTAAACCAGTACACCGGAACCGTATTTTTTGTTTCCCATGACCGTTATTTTATCAATCAGACGGCGACAAGGATTCTTGAACTGACAGGTGAGACGGTTGTAAATTATATCGGAAACTATGATTATTATCTGGAAAAACATGACATTATGACACAGCTGTATGTGAAACCGCAGGAAGCAGTAGACGTGCAGGCTGGCAGGCAGGATGATGCTGCAAACAAACTTGACTGGCAGGCACAGAAGGCAGAGCAGGCAAGAATCCGTAAGATTGAAAACAGTCTGAAAAAAACAGAGGAAGAGATTGCAGCGTTAGAAGATGAGATAAGTGCGATCGATGAAGAATGTGCGAAGCCGGAAAATGCAGTCAATTCCGCAAAGTTAAATGAACTTGCTGCACGACAGCAGGAGTGCAGGGAACGCCTTGAAACCTGCTATGAAACGTGGGAAGATCTGTCAATGCAGCTGGATGGAGCAAAAGATAGTTAAAAATTTCACACATTGACAGACACAGGGGAAATCACTATAATAAACGAGAGAACGTAAGAAAGGTGGAACCTTTTGTGCAGGAAAAAGAGATATCACAGGCAGTGATCCGAAGGATGCCGCGTTATTACCGTTACCTCGGAGAACTATTAGATGCCGGTGTGGAACGTATATCATCCAATGATCTGAGCAAACGGATGAATGTGACCGCATCCCAGATTAGACAGGATCTGAATAATTTTGGCGGATTCGGTCAGCAGGGCTACGGCTATAATGTAAAATACTTATATGAAGAGATCGGTAAGATCTTAGGATTAAATGAGAGACACAATATTATTGTGGTGGGTGCAGGTAATCTCGGTCAGGCACTTACCAACTATGTAAAATTTGAGAAACTTGGTTTTGTTATCATAGGGCTTTTTGATGTAAATCCGGCACTTGACGGAGTGACTGTACGTGGAATCAGGATTCGTATGTTGGACGAATTAGAAAGTTTCTGTGCAGAAAACCAGGTTGATATTGCAGCACTGACCATGCCGAAGGAAAAGGCAGATGCAATCGCAAACAGGCTGGTCGGACTTGGAATCCGTGCAATCTGGAATTTTGCACATGTGGATCTTGAGTTGATCGATAAGAACGTTGTCGTGGAGAATGTACATCTTTCCGACAGTCTGATGCAGTTGTCTTACAACATTGTCAGAAACAAAAAAGCAGAAGAAAACGGCAACTGAAAAGATGCTGTAAATGTAGAGAGCAAATAGCTGCCGCACAGGTTTATGTGCGGCGTTTTTTGCCTTATAAAACAAGGGAGGAAAATCCTCTGCTCCTGCAAAGGCAGTCGCATTTTGCTCCGCAAAACAAGGGAGGAAAATCCTCTGCTCCTGCAAAGGCAGTCGCATTTTGCTCCGCAAAACAAGGAGGATTTCATGAAATATCTTGTAGGCAGCCGGGAAATGCAAAAATATGATGCAAATACCATATCACATTTTAAAGTGCCGGGACTTCTCCTGATGGAGCGCGCCGCAATAGCATTTGTGGAAGAACTGCATAGACAAAATGTGGATCTTGCGGAAGTACTCATTGTGTGTGGCAGTGGAAATAACGGTGGAGATGGTCTTGCGATCGCACGCCTTTTATTTTTGGAAGGACATGCTGTCACAGTCGTTTATGCCGGAAATAAAGAGCACTGTTCGGAGTCAAACAGAGTACAGCAGGATATTTTAAATGCATACGGTATTTCTATATACACGGATATCCCGGAAAAGATCAGACCTGCACTCGTCATAGACGCAATATTTGGTGTGGGACTCTCAAGAGATGTGACCGGTGAATATGCGGATATGCTGTGCCGGATGAATGAACTTTCCGGGGTAAAAGCAGCGGTAGACATTGCATCCGGGATTTCTGCGGACACGGGGGCTATTCTTGGCACAGCGTTTCGTGCAGATCTTACGATCACATTTGCATTTGAAAAATTAGGCAGTATCCTCTGGCCGGGAAATGAGTATGCCGGCAGGATCATTGTATGTGATATTGGCATCACGAAAGAAAGCTGGCTGGGGAAACCTCCGGCCGTGATGGCACTTGAAGAAAAAGATTTTTCAATACTGCCAAAAAGAAAAAGTCATTCTAATAAAGGCAGTTATGGAAAACTCCTGCTGATCGCCGGAAGTGTCAATATGGCAGGGGCGGCAGTTTTGTCTGCGAAAGCAGCTTATGCCACAGGGTGTGGTCTGGTGCGTGTGCTGACTCCGGAGGAAAACAGAACTATTTTACAGTGCAGTGTTCCGGAGGCGGTTCTTACTACTTACGATACAACTTTAGTACTGGAAGAGCCGGTTTTGAGGGAGATCTTTGACTGGGCAGATGCCATTGTGACCGGTCCCGGACTGGGAAAAGAAAAAACTTCTGCACAGATATTAAATTTTGTGTTAGAATATGGAACGTCACACGAGAATAAAACATTTCTTTTTGATGCTGATGCATTAAATCTGGTGGCAGAGCAGAAAAATGCCGGCGTGCCGGGGGCAGATATATGGAAAAATTTTAAGAATACTGCCGTGATTACACCTCATCTTGGAGAGATGAGCAGGCTTACCGGAAAAACAGTCGGAGAAATCCAGCAGAATCTGATACAGACAGCAGCGGATTTTGCAGATGAAAATGAGGTTATTTGTGTCTTAAAAGATGAGCATACAGTGACCGCACTGCCGGATCATAAAAGATATCTGAATCTTTCTGGTAATCCTGGAATGGCAACTGCGGGAAGCGGTGATGTACTAAGCGGTTTGATCGGTGCACTTATGGCACAGAAAATGGCACCACATCAGGCGGCACCTCTTGGAGTATACCTTCACGGTATGGCAGGTGATATCATGGTACAAACGACAGGTTTACAGGGCCTTACCGCCTCAGATCTGATCACTGGAATCAAAAGGGTACTAAATACTTATACAACGGTAGAAAGTAATGAAAAAATAGATTGGAGAACAACATGAACAGATACAGCAGAGTGCATGCGGAGATTGATCTGGATGCAATTCTTCACAACATGGATGCAATGCGTGGGAACATTGCAAAAGACACAAAAATTATGGCTGTCATCAAGGCAGACGGCTATGGACATGGTGCCGTAGAGATTGCAGAGACGATTGAAAAACTTGATTATCTATACGGTTATGCGGTTGCCACGGTGGAAGAGGGACTGATCCTTCGAAATCACGGGATCCAGAAACCAATCCTGATCTTAGGATATGTGTTCCCGGATCAGTATGTGGATATGATCAAAGCGGGCATCCGTCCGACCGTATTTACCAGAGAGATGGCAGAAAAGCTTTCCGTTGCGGCTGCAAGTATCGGCAGGGACTGCAAGATTCATTTTGCAATTGATACCGGAATGAGCCGGATCGGTTATCAGGTTACAGAAGAAGCTGCGGATGAGATGGCACAGCTTTCAAAACTACCGCATATTATAGTGGAGGGTATTTTTACCCATTTTGCAAAAGCAGATGAAAAAGATAAGGAGCCGACATACCAGCAGATAAAATTTTTCCGTAAAATGATCGGCATGTTAGAAGAACGCGGGGTAAGTATCCCGATTCACCACTGCTCAAACAGTGCAGGAATTGTCGATATCCCGGAGGCAAACATGGATATGGTGCGTGCAGGGATTACGCTTTATGGGATGTGGCCGTCTGAGGACGTGGATAAGACGGCAATCAGCTTAAAACCTGCATTATCGCTTGTGACACATGTTGCATATGTAAAAGAACTTCCGGCTGGCAGGGCCATCAGTTATGGTGGAACTTATGTCACAAAAGAACCGCGTATGATTGCAACAATCCCGGTCGGTTATGCAGACGGCTACGCGAGAGGACTTTCAAACAAAGGAGCTGTTCTGATCCACGGAAGGCGTGCACCGATTCTTGGCCGTGTCTGTATGGATCAGTTTATGGTAGATGTCACAGATATTCCGGATGTTAAAAATGAGGATGAAGTGATACTGATCGGCAGGGATGGTGATGAGTGCATTACCATGGAAGAGGTCGGCGGGTTATCCGGACGTTTTAATTATGAATTCGCCTGTGATCTTGGAAAACGTATTCCACGTGTTTATATCCATGGCGGCAGGATCATCGGTACAAGAGATCATTTTTCGGAATAATAGAAGAGAATGGAATACACCAGTAAAAATTGGCAATACTATCCGTAAAGTAAGAAAATGGAGTGGAAGTATATGGTAATTAGACGTGGTGATATTTTTTATGCAGATTTAAGACCGGTCATCGGCTCGGAACAGGGCGGTGTAAGACCGGTACTCATAATACAGAATGATGTTGGTAACAGACATAGTCCTACCGTGATCTGTGCGGCGATCACATCTCAGATGAATAAGGCGAAGCTTCCCACTCACGTAGAACTTGACAGCAGAAAATATGATCTGGTCAAAGATTCCGTAGTGCTTTTAGAGCAGCTTCGCACAATCGATAAAAAACGTTTAAAAGACAAGGTATGTCATTTAGATTCCCAGATTCTGGTGAAAATAGATAAGGCACTTGAGGTAAGCTTAGAGTTGTATACATAAATAGGCTTGCCAGAAAACGGAAATAGTGATAAAATAAAATGTATTTTTGAAGCAATAAACAAGTGAGAAAAGAGGAAGTATTTATGTCAGGACATTCCAAATTTGCGAATATTAAGCACAAAAAAGAAAAAAATGATGCAGCAAAAGGAAAGATTTTTACAATTATCGGACGTGAGATCGCCGTTGCAGTAAAAGATGGCGGTCCGGATCCTGCAAACAACTTTAAACTGGCTCAGGTCATTGCCAAAGCAAAAGCAAGCAACATGCCAAACGATACCATTGAGCGTGGTATCAAAAAAGCATCCGGTGAGGGAAATTCCGTCAATTACGAATACTGTACTTATGAGGGATATGGCCCGAGCGGAACAGCTATCATCGTAAAATGTCTGACCGACAATAAGAACCGTACAGCTGCCAATGTCCGTAACGCATTTACAAAAGGACACGGAAGCATCGGTACACAGGGATGCGTTTCCTATATGTTCGATGAAAAGGGACAGATCATTATCGCAAAAGAAGACTGTGATATGGATGCCGATGATCTGATGATGATCGCACTTGATGCAGGCGCGGAAGATTTTTCTGAGGAAGAGGACAGCTATGAGATCATCACAAATCCGAATGATTTTGAGGCAGTACACGCTGCACTTGAAGCAGAGAAGATTCCTATGGCAGAAGCAGAAGTTACAATGATTCCGCAGAATTATGTAGAACTGACAGCAGAGGAAGATTTAACAAATATCAACCGTATTCTTGATCTGCTGGATGATGATGATGATGTTCAGGAAGTATATCACAACTGGGATGAATAAATTTTAAGGTACATAAGATAAACGGCATGGATGAAAAGTCTGTGTCGTTTTTTATATGAAAATAAAAGTTTTTTTACATTGTATTAAATTTTTCTGCTTTGCAGTAAAAAGATATGGTATTCTGTTCGGAAATGTTATATGATAATAGTAATTAAGATTTGAAGAATAAACACAGGAATGGAGATTGCTATGAAGAAAATACTTTTTGCAGCATCGGAGTGTGTTCCGTTTATTAAAACCGGGGGTTTGGCAGATGTATGTGGAGCATTGCCGAAGGAATTTGACAAAAGCGAGTGGGATGTCAGAGTTGTAATACCGAATTACAGCTGCATTCCGGACAAGTTTCGCAGCAAGTTTGAATATGTTGCCCATTTTTATATGAGTGCCGGCAGTTATATCACGAATAAATATGTCGGTATTCTGAAATATGTCATGGATGGCGTTACATATTATTTTATTGATAATCAGGAATATTTTAACTGTGCAGTACCGTATGGTGATGTCCGTTATGATATTGAAAAGTTCTGTTTCTTTGACAAGGCTGTTTTGTCCATGTTAAAACAGATCGACTTCTGTCCGGATATCATTCACTGTCATGACTGGCAGACGGGTCTGATTCCGGTATATCTGAAAAATGAATTTCAGGCTGATTCCTTTTACTGGGGCATGAAGAGTATTATGACGATCCACAACTTAAAATTCCAGGGAGTATGGGATATCAAGACCATGCAGGGACTGACCGGATTTTCCGCTTCCCTGTTTACACCAGATAAGCTGGAATTTAAAAAAGATGCCAACATGTTAAAAGGTGGTCTTGTCTATGCCGATTATATTACTACAGTCAGTGATTCCTATGCACAGGAGATTCAGACCGAGTATTATGGAGAAGGTTTAAATGGTCTGTTGTCTGCACGGCATTTTGATATGCAGGGTATTGTAAACGGTATTGATTATCAGGTATATGATCCGGCAGCGGATACAAAGATTTATACCAACTATAAGCCGTCTGATTTCCGTAAGAAAAAATACATGAATAAGGTAAAACTGCAGACAGAGTTAGGACTTGCCGTTGACAGGAAAAAATACATGATCGGTCTGATCTCAAGACTGACCGACCAGAAAGGTTTAGATCTTGTAAACTATGCAATCGACCGGATCGTGGATGACTATACACAGCTGGTTGTCATCGGTACCGGAGATCCGCAGTATGAAAACATGTTCCGCCATTATGCATGGAAATATGGCGATCGTGTTTCTGCAAATATCTGTTATTCCGATGAACTTGCACACAAACTGTACGCAGCGGCAGATGCATTCCTGATGCCATCCCGCTTTGAACCGTGTGGTCTGACACAGCTTATTTCTTTCCGTTATGGTACCGTTCCAATCGTTCGTGAAACCGGTGGATTAAGAGATACGGTAAAACCATTTAATGAATATGAAAATACGGGAGACGGTTTTTCCTTTACAAATTATAATGGGGATGAGATGCTTTCTGTAATCAATTATTCCAAGCATATTTTCTTTGACCGCAAGAAACAGTGGAATCAGATGATCGACCGTGGTATGGCAAATGATTATTCCTGGAACAATTCCAAAGGAAAATACGAGGGATTATATAATTATCTGCTCGGATGTTAGTAATGCTTTTTTAAATAAAGATAAAAAGAATCATAAAAGTGATTTTCTGTATGATTATTTTACAGACGGATATACTAAATGAGAATATCGTATAAAAAAACAGGATGTTTCAAACATCCTGTTTTTTCATTCATAGGAAATTACGTCCTATGAATGAAAAAGCCCTCCGGGCGGGATGCGCATCTCGCGGAGTAGAAGTTAGCTGTAAGAATGGAGAATATCATGGCAGAAAATCAGGAAAAGAAAAATGAGGAGATCAAAGAGTTTGGACAGATCCAGATGAAAAACAAAATTTCACTGTTGACGATCATTGGGGAGATTGAGGGACATGACTGCCTTCCGGCAACCACAAAGACAACGAAATATGAGCATGTTCTTCCTAAACTGGCAGAGTTGGAAGATAACCCGGATACGGAAGGCCTGCTGCTGCTTTTAAATACGGTTGGCGGCGATGTGGAAAGCGGTCTTGCAATCGCCGAAATGATCGCGTCAATCAGTAAGCCGACGGTTTCATTAGTCCTTGGAGGCAGCCATTCTATCGGTGTACCGTTAGCGGTATCGACCGATTATTCGTTTATTGTGCCATCCGGAACCATGGTGATCCATCCGGTGCGCATGAGCGGAACCGTGATCGGTGCAAAACCGACGTACGATTATTTTAAACAGATGCAGGACCGGATCGTTCATTTTATCAGTACCCATTCGAACGCAAGCGAAAAGCGTCTGGAAGAGCTGATGATGAATACCGGGATTCTCACAAAAGATCTTGGTACGATCCTGGTCGGGAAAGAAGCGGTGGAGGAAGGGCTGATCAATGAAACAGGTGGTATTTCCGATGCCTTTGCAAAGCTGCATCAGATGATAGAAAAAAAATAACCAGTTAATGACAATCTGCCTCAAATATGGTAAGATAAAATATGTATGTAAAAAGTTAACGCAAAAGAACGTTTTATTACGAGGATACAAAGAGGAGGCAGATATGTCATTATTACAGGCAATACTAATGGGAATCATACAGGGTTTAACAGAATTTTTGCCAGTGAGCAGTTCCGGACACCTGGCGATTTTTAAGATATTATTTGGTGTGGATACAGACACAGGACTTCTGTTTGATGTCCTTTTACATATTGGAACATTAGCAGCAATCTGTATTGTTTACTATAAAGATGTTTTGAAAATGATCGTGGAGGGAATCGGAATCATTAGAGACGGTTTTATTAACCTTATCCGTTTTGTCGGAAATAAAACCGGTAAGACAGACGAACCTTACCTCCGGATCGTAAACAGCAGTTACCGTAAATTAGTCGTTTTGATCATTGTATCTACCATTCCAACAGGAATCATCGGTGTGGTTGGAAAAGATGTTGTCGAGATGGCATCGGAGATATTGCTGATACCGGGTATCTGCCTGATTCTTACCGCTGTCCTGCTTTTTATTGCAGATCATACCAGAGATGGAGAAAAATTGCCAAAGAGCGTTACATATACAAATGCATTTGGAGTCGGCATAGCACAGGGAATCGCAACACTTCCGGGATTGTCACGTTCCGGAACAACGATCACGGCATGTCTGCTCAGCGGCTTTAACCGCAATTTTGCCGTAAAATACTCATTTTTAATGTCAATACCGGCAATTCTTGGAGCACTGGTACTGGAATTAAAAGACTGCACGGCAGCTGCACTTTCCGGTGCAGAGATTGCATATTATGTAGTTGGTATGATCGTAGCCGCAGTGGTGGGATATGTCTGCATTAAGACAATGCTTATCGTTGTACGCAGAAAAAAATTTACAGGTTTTGCCATTTACTGTCTGATCGTGGGGGTGATCTCGATTGGCGGATATATCTATATGGCATAAATAAATGCAATATATCTGTGCATTTACAGAAATTGAGTTGGAGGTAATATTTTGGCAACAGGGAATAGGAAGCGTTCTGCTACCGGGAAAAAAACATCATCCGGCAGGAAAACAAATTCTGGACATAAAAGAAATACAAAAAAACAGCAGGAGCGTGAAGCTGAATTTACGCGTGAGGTGATTTTATGGATCGTGGTTGCTGTTTCACTTTTGTTATTTATCAGTAACTTTGGATTTGGCGGTACGATCGGCGGTACAGTCAGCCGCTTCTTTTTTGGTTTATTTGGAATTATTTCATATATATTTCCAATCGTATTACTGGTGGGTACTTTTTTTGCCGTTTCGAACCAGGGAAACCGGGTAGCAGCTGTAAAATTAGTGGCGGTCATTTTGTTTGTGGCATTTTTATGTATGTTTTTTGAACTTATTTCCGATGGAACTGATGCAAAAAGTGCAATGGATGCTTATCGGTATAGTTTTGATGCAAAAAGTGGAGGCGGGCTGATCGGAGGCGTACTTTCCCATATGTTATGCTCCGGATTTGGAGTGATCGGGGCATATGTGATTGACGTGATCGTACTCATTATCTCGCTTGTACTCATCACGGAGCGATCTGCATTTCGAGGCATGCAAAGGGGCGGGCGCAAAGTATATGAGTCTGCCAAAATCAGCAATGAACGTCACAGAGAACGTGTTGAAATGCGAAGAGAAGAGCGTGAGCAGCGGGAACAGCAGCGCAGAATGGACAGAAAGGTTGAGGGCGTTGCCATTGATACAAAGCTCATTCCTGATACACCGCAGAAACGTTCCCAGGATATCAGTGAGATCCTGCCGGAAGATATGATCGATCTGCCGGAGATCAAAGAGGAAAAACATGTCACACTGACTGCAGGAAGTACGATATCAAATACAACACCATCTGCATTTTCAGATGAGGCATTAGAGGCAATGGGACAGGCGCTGACAGCAAAAACAGAGTTGTTTGCGGCAGAGGAGGAACAGGTATCGTTTCCAATCCAGATGGAAGAACCAAAAGATTCACGGACAGTTGCAGAGGAAGCACCGGAAACGATACCATTATGGGAGACAGATTTTGAATCTGAGCCGCTGCCGGAAGAAGCTGATGAAGAGGTGATGCCGGTAAATCATGAAAATACAGTACAGATGAAACCGGTAAAACATCAGGAAGTTTCCCTTGAACCAGTACATACGAAAGATGGGGACAAAATTCAAGACGAGATGGCAATTGAAATCGCCCCGCCGGAGAAAGAATATGTATTCCCTCCGGTTACTCTATTAAAACAGGCAGAAAATAAGCAGGGCGATACCAGAAAACAGCTGCAGGAAACTGCCCTGAAACTGCAGCAGACATTGAAAAATTTTGGTGTCAATGTCACAATCACGAATATCAGCTGCGGACCGGCTGTGACCCGATATGAGTTACAGCCGGAAATGGGCGTAAAGGTAAGTAAGATCGTCAATTTAGCGGACGATATCAAGTTAAACCTCGCTGCAGCTGATATTCGTATTGAGGCACCAATCCCGGGAAAAGCAGCGATCGGTATCGAGGTACCTAATAAGGAAAATGTGATGGTATCGTTCCGTGAACTGGTAGAATCAGAAGAATTTCAAAAACATCCGTCGAAAATTTCTTTCTGTGTCGGAAAAGATATCGGTGGGAAAGTATCTGTGGCTGATATCGAGAAGATGCCGCATCTTCTGATTGCCGGTGCAACGGGTTCCGGTAAATCCGTCTGCATCAATACGATCATTATGAGTATTTTGTACAAGGCGGACCCGAAGGATGTCAAACTGCTCATGGTTGACCCAAAAGTTGTGGAGTTGAGCGTTTATAATGGGATTCCACATCTTCTGATCCCGGTTGTCACAGATCCGAAAAAAGCGGCAGGTGCGCTGAACTGGGCAGTAGCAGAGATGACTGACCGTTACAATAAGTTTGCAGAGGCACATGTCCGCAACTTAAAAGGATACAATGCCAAGATCGACAGCCTTCCGGATGTAGAAGGAGACCCGAAACCGGAAAAAATGCCGCAGATCGTCATTATTGTAGATGAGTTAGCGGATTTGATGATGGTTGCATCAAATGATGTGGAAGGTGCAATCTGCCGTTTAGCACAGCTTGCGCGTGCCGCAGGCATCCATCTGATCATTGCAACACAGCGTCCGTCTGTCAACGTCATCACCGGACTGATCAAGGCAAATATGCCAAGCCGTATTGCATTTGCGGTAACATCCGGTATTGATTCGCGAACGATCCTTGATATGAACGGCGCGGAAAAACTGCTTGGAAAGGGAGATATGCTTTTCTATCCGCAGGGGGTTCCAAAGCCGGTGCGTGTACAGGGCGCATTTGTTTCGGATAAGGAAGTATCGGATGTTGTCAATTACATCAAAGAAGAAAATGAACAGGGTTCCTATAATGCGGCAGTGGAAGAACACATGAACAGTATAGAGGCTGAAAATACTACGGTAAACATTGATTCAAATTCGGGAACCGGAGACGGAAGAGATGCATATTTTGCAGAAGCCGCAAAACTTCTGATTGAGAAAGAAAAAGGCTCTATTGGTATGTTACAACGCTATTTTAAAGTTGGATTTAACCGGGCAGCAAGAATTATGGATCAGCTCGAGGAGGCCGGCATTGTCGGTCCGGAGGAAGGTACAAAACCGCGCCGCGTTTTAATGACGCAGGAGCAGTTTGAACAATATCAAGAAGAATACTTATAAGACACGAGGAGGATCATTATGAAAACAGACATCGAGATCGCACAGGAAGCAAAAATGCTGCATATCCGTGAGATTGCAGAAAAACTTGACATTACCGAAGATGAGTTAGAGCTTTATGGAAAATACAAAGCAAAACTCTCTGACGAACTGATAGAGCGTGTAAAAGATGCGCCGGACGGAAAGTTAATCCTTGTAACGGCAATCAATCCGACCCCGGCGGGAGAGGGAAAGACAACGATCAGTGTCGGACTTGGTGAGGCATTTGGACAGCTTGGGAAAAAAGCAGTAATTGCACTTCGTGAACCGTCCCTTGGTCCGTGTTTTGGAATTAAAGGCGGCGCCGCAGGCGGCGGTTATGCACAGGTGGTTCCTATGGAGGATTTAAATCTTCACTTTACCGGAGATTTTCATGCAATTACTTCCGCAAACAACCTGCTTGCTGCATTACTTGACAACCATATCCAGCAGGGAAATGAACTTGGCATTGATCCAAGACAGGTTGTCTGGAAGCGTTGTCTTGACATGAATGACCGTGTCCTTCGAAATATTGTAGTTGGACTTGGCAGAAAAATGGACGGAATGGTAAGGGAAGATCATTTTGTCATTACTGTTGCATCAGAAATCATGGCTGTTTTATGCCTTGCAGATGATATGCATGATTTAAAACGCAGACTTGGAAAGATTATTGTTGCATATACTTATGATGGAAAGCCTGTCACTGCGGATGATATCAAGGCAACCGGTGCAATGGCTGCATTGTTAAAAGATGCTTTAAAACCAAATCTCATTCAGACTTTAGAGCATACACCGGCGATCGTTCACGGTGGACCATTTGCCAATATTGCACATGGCTGTAACAGTGTCCGCGCTACAAAGACAGCTTTAAAACTTGCTGATTATGTAATTACAGAGGCCGGATTTGGTGCTGACTTAGGTGCTGAAAAGTTTTTCGATATTAAATCCCGCATGGCAGGACTTCACCCGGATGCTGTTGTATTAGTTGCAACTGTCCGTGCCCTGAAATATAATGGTGGTGTTGCAAAAGCAGACCTTGGAGAGGAAAACTTAGAGGCTTTAAGGAAAGGTATCGTAAACCTTGAAAAACATATTGAAAATCTGCAGAAATATGGAGTTCCGGTCGTTGTGACATTAAATTCATTTGTGACGGATACCAAGGCAGAAACAGATTATATCGAACAGTTCTGCAAAGAAAGAGACTGTGAATTTGCACTTGCTAAGGTATGGGAAAACGGTGGAAAGGGCGGAGTAGAGCTTGCCGAGAAAGTATTAAAGACTTTAGAGACAAAAGAAAGTCACTTTAAACCATTATATGCGGATGATCTTTCACTGGAAGAAAAAATTGAGACGATTGCAAAAGAAATCTATGGAGCTGACGGCGTGACATATGCACCTGCCGCAGCAAAAGAATTAAAACGTATTGCAGATATGGGAATGTCAGATTTCCCGGTATGTATGGCAAAAACACAGTACTCTCTGTCGGATGACCAGACAAAGCTCGGACGTCCAGACGGATTTACAATCAATGTAAGGGAAGTTTATGTTTCTGCCGGAGCGGGTTTTGTCGTTGCAATTACAGGATCAATCATGACCATGCCGGGACTTCCAAAAACTCCTGCTGCATACGGCATTGATGTTGATGATAATGGTGTCATTACCGGATTATTCTAATAAGTCGAAAGCGAGGATATTCCATGAAATGTGCGAAGTGTGGGGCAGAGTTGAAAAAAGGCTGCCTTTACTGTTCTGTCTGTGGTCATGAAGCACAGATAGTTCCGGATTACAACGTACTTGAGGATGATTATCTGCGTTCGCTTCTAAAAGACGGAGACAACAGTACAGGAAATCCGCAGAAGATGGAACCAGAGACACAAAAAACAAAAAAGAAAAAAAACGGTCATATCGTGCTGATTGTTCTCTTTTGTCTGGTATTGATCGGCGCAGCGGCGGGTGTTACAGTCAAATTATATATTGACAATCAGAATGCCAATTCTTATGATTTCCAGGTAGAAATGGCAGAAAAAGAACTGGTGGATCATAATTATGAAAATGCACTTGGCTATTATAAAACAGCACTTGCACTGCAGCCGGACGATATTAAAGTACGTGAAGCGATGGCAGATATTTATACCAGGCAAAAGGAATTTGATTCGGCAATCGTTCTGTATATGGAAATTCTTCAGCTTGACAAAAACAATAAAGAGGCTTATCAGAACCTGATTTCTATTTATGATGAAAAGGGAGATTATGACAGTATTCTTTCTTTAAAAGAAAACACTACGGATGATGATCTGCTGGCACTATTTGACGATTATGAGGTTGGGGAACCAATTATTTCACCTTTGGGTGGTCAGTATGATAATTGCTTTACTGTTGTAATTTACTCTGTATCGGGAAATGATATTTATTATACGTTAGATGGAACTGTTCCGGATAAAGAAAATGGGCTTCCATATCCTCAGGGAGGAATTTCGTTAAATAGGGAAGGAAGTTTTGAAATTAATGCAATATGCTGTAACGAAAAGGGCATATATAGTGATATTGTGACGGAAGAGTATATGATACAGTTTAAAAAACCGGATCTGCCGACAGTTTTACCAGATGGAGGACTTTATGCGGAGGAGACAACCGTAACGATTGCACCGCAAGAAGACTGTACTATTTATTACACATGGGATAACACAGATCCGACAACAGATTCTGCCGTTTATACTGAACCAATGACAGTGCCGGAGGGAGATTATATCTTGTCTGTGATCGCTGTAAATAATAAGACGGGAATAACAAGTGATATTTATCGTGTAAATTTTGGATATCATCCGGAACAATAAATGCCATGTCAAAAAGCCAGAGCTATTGTTATTATAAAAAACCAGCCGCAGGTCATGCGGCTGGTTTTTTTGCAATATACTTATTCTTCCGGGATAAATTCGATCAGATCTTTTCCAAGTTTACTGATACGTGCAAGAGAGTAAACATCAATACCCTGTTCGATTAATTTTCCGCGTCCAGGCTGGAATGATTTTTCAATCAGAATACCAACGCCGGCAACGGTTGCATGTGCTTTGCGCAACAGGCGGATTGCTCCGGTTGCAGCCTCGCCGTTTGCAAGAAAATCATCTATGATCAGTACATGGTCATTTTCATTGATAAACTGCTGGGATAAGGTCAGCTCATAGCTTGTACCTTTGGTAAAAGAAGTGACTACTGTCTGGTACAGATTATCATTTAACACCTTAGAAGGCTGTTTTTTTAAAATAATCATTGGAACGTTAAGTGTTAACGACGTCATAAGTGCAGGAGCAATACCGGAACTCTCAATCGTTACGACCTTTGTTACTCCACAATCTTTATAATGTGCGGCAAATGCTTCACCAATCTGCTGCATTAAAACAGGATCTACCTGATGGTTTACAAAACTGTCTACCTTTAAAATATCTTCATTGACTGCAATTCCTTCCGAAAGAATCTTCTCTTCAAGTGTTTTCACAATAGCCACCTCATAAATTCAAATATTTTAGATATTATAACACATATATCTGACAGAAAAAAGTATTATGCCAAAAATATTTTATCATAAATCGTTTCTATGATGTGATCTAAGAGGGAGGCATCTGTCTTTGGATATTTTTCAAGGAGCAGACTGCGCATGACCTCATAGCGCAGAAAATAATTCTGCTCGTCAGAATCGTCTGAAATGCCGGCATCAGCATTGATTGTTTCTGCTGTGTAGGTATCTAAAAACCAGTGGCAGATCTCTTCAAACTGCTTTTCTTCACGATCAGCTGCATTTGAAAGCGTTTTTAATTCCATAAAGGATTTTATGCCGACGAAAAAGAAGATGGCAAACATAACTCCCATGACGATAAGAATCAGTGTTTTCGTGTATGAAGCACTGTGAAAAGGAAGCAGATCCAGTCCAAACAAGATCAGAAGAATAAAACCGGCAACGCTTACGATTGTGAATGTATAGGCGGTAGATGTGACGTCTTCTTTTTTTGTTTTCTTCGATACATATGCGTGAGACGGTGCGAAATCGCTCTCGGCTGTACTGCTAAAATCAAATGGTTCCTGTGACATGGTTTTCCTCATTTCCAGATGCATGAACATCTATTGTTTTTCAAGTAATTTTAGTATAAATTATAATGTAGATGCATGCAAGCGGATTTGCTAGAATGATTATTAACAGTTCGCTGCATAATTCCGGAAACAATATAATTTTATTTAAAATGTGAGGAACTATGAAAATTACAATTTTATGTGTCGGGAAGATCAAAGAAAAGTTTTACAGGGATGCAATCGCAGAGTACAGCAAACGTTTAAGCCGTTACTGTAAATTAGATATTATAGAGGTTGCCGACGAAAAGACACCCGAAAATGCAAGTGATACCGTAGAAAATCAGATCAGGGAAAAAGAAGCCGAGCGCATTCTGATGCGTCTGGATAAGGAGGCAAAAGAGGGCGCATATGTATTTGCCCTTGCAATCGACGGCAGGGAATTTGATTCGGTGGAGTTATCAAAAAAGATTGAAAATCTTGGAACTTCCGGAATCAGTCAGATCGTGTTTCTGATCGGCGGATCACTGGGAATGTCGGAAAACCTGTTAAAACGTGCTGACTGTAAACTCAGTTTTTCGAAAATGACATTTCCACATCAGCTCATGCGTGTGATCCTGTTAGAACAGGTTTACCGCAGTTACCGGATTATGAATGGCGAACCGTATCATAAATAATGCAGTTCGGCAGACAGGAATTTGAATCAGACAGTCTGTTGAGGAATGCTGCAGAAGGAGAAGAGAGACATGAGAGTACAAAATCCAGTTGTCCGTGGTTTTTATCCGGATCCAAGTATCTGTAGTGCAAACGGCAAATATTATCTTGCCTGCAGTTCATTTGAATATTTTCCGGGGGTTCCATTATTTGAAAGCGAAGATCTGCTGAACTGGAGGCTGATCGGTCACTGCCTTACAAGGAAAAGCCAGGTGAATCTGTATCAGGTTCCTGGATCAGGCGGAGTATTTGCACCGACGCTCCGGTTTCACGACGGACGGTTTTATATGGTCACCAACAACAATACCTATCAGAAAAATTTTTATGTCTATACGGACGATATCTATGGAGAATGGTCAGACCCTGTTTTTGTGGATCAGGGAGGAATTGATCCATCTTTATATTTTGAGGGAGATAAAGTTTATTTTATCAGCAATGGAACTGACGAATCAGATGGAAGAGGCTGTATTTTCCAGTGTGAGATCGATATCGCAACCGGAAAACGATTGACGGAAAGCAGACCGATCTGGAAGGGCAGCGGCGGACGATACATCGAATCCCCGCATATGTATCATTTCGGCGACTGGTATTATCTGATGGTTGCAGAAGGTGGTACGGAATACGGACATATGGTGACTTATGCAAGATCGAAAGATCCTTACGGACCATTTGAGGCGTATGCGGAGAATCCGGTACTTACAAACCGAAATTTAGGCGGCAATGAAAATCATATACAGGGGATCGGTCATGGTGATCTTATTACCACACCTTATGGGGAAACCTTTATGGTATGTCTGGGATTCCGGATCCAGAGCGACTGGATGCCGTTCCATCATTTAGGACGTGAGGTATTTTTAGTTCCGGTTACCTGGGATAACGATGGATGGTTTACTGCAGGTGTAAATGGAACCGTGGAATCTATGATGGATATGCCGTTAAATGCCACGGCACAGGAAATAAACGGACGTTATGATGTTGCTTTTGAGACATTAAAAAATGAGCCGCAGCGTTTTTGCCATCTGCGTGAGTACCACAAGGAATGTTATGCATTTGCCAAAAACAGTGTGACACTTTGGGGCAATCGTTTTACCTTAAATGATGCAGAAACACCAACATTTTTGGGCGTCCGCCAGTCGGAGTTTGACACAGAACTTACCGTCGGACTTTCCGGGAATTCGCCGGAAGCGGGTATCACATTTTATCTGTCCGAGGAACACCATTATGATCTGGCTGTTTTATGTGATGAGAAGAAGCGCACATTGATCTTACGTCTGCGCATCGGGGATGCGATTATGGTGGTAAAAGAAATAGAACTGCCGGATGATGCAGAGGTTACCTTAAAAGTGGTATCCGATCCGGCGCAGTATCATTTTTATGGAGTGTTGGACGGAAAAGAAATTCTGCTTGGAAGCGCACGTACAAAATACTTATCTTCTGAAGCTGCAGGAGGTTTTACCGGTGTTGTGATGGGAATGTATGCGGTAAACCCGGAGGAAGCTGAAGATCGTAAGGCCCTGTTTACGAAATTATGCTGGAAACAGGGGACAAACAGAGGTTAAAGCGTAAATCTTAGTATTTTATCATGAAAAAAACAGGGATTACATGTTATGTATATAGTATGTAATCCCTGTTTTTTAGAGGAACCTTATAGAAATAAAGTTTTTTCAATTCCGTTATACACTTTCAAACTCATCGATGATCTCCTGTGAAGGCGGTGCAGTCAAAAGACTGACAACAACGATCGCAGCTGCAGAACATAAAAATGCCGGAAGCAGTTCATAAATTCCAAACAGGCCTCCAAGTGGGGCAATCAGATATTTCCATACAAATACCATAACACCGCCGACAATCATTCCGGCAAGAGCCCCATTTCGATTGGTACGTTTCCAGAATAATGAAAACAGCATGACAGCACCGAAGGTCGCACCAAATCCCGCCCAGGCGAACGATACGATGCGGAATACAGAACTGTTTGGGTTTCTGGCAAGGAAAACACCGATAATAGCGATCACAACAACTGTAAGTCTTGCCATAAGCATGGAGGATTTTTTTGAGAGCTTTAATCCCATACAATCACAGAACAGGTTTTGTGAAACACATGAGGATGCAGCCAAAAGCTGTGAATCCGAAGTTGACATGGTACTTGCAAGGATTCCGGCAAGAATAAGTCCAGCCATGATAACGGATAAAACACCGTGATTACTTAAAAGGACAGCTGTTCTGACAATCAGTGTCTCAGACTGGGCCGAATTCTCAAATAACTCCAAGGCACCGGCTTTGGTCATTGCAGAACCGATAATACCAATAAAAATGGCAACAAACATGGAAATAACAACCCATACGGATGCAATCCTTCTGGAGATTTTTAATTTGTTCTCATCCTCGATTCCCATAAAACGAAGCAGGATATGCGGCATGCCAAAATATCCGAGTCCCCATGCAAGTGTGGATGCAATGGTAAGACTTTTGTATGGAACGGATGCGCCGGCTGCAGGGTCATAGGAAGAAAAAAGACTTAAATATCCGTTCATGGATTTTGCGTTCGCAATAACGGCATCAAATCCTCCGGCAGTGTGGATACCGAAAATTACAACGATAAAGAGTGCAATCGTCATGATGATACTCTGAATCAGATCCGTCATGCTTGCGGCAAGGAATCCACCAAGAGTGGTGTACAAAACAATGACGATCGCGCTGATAATCATTGCCCGAAGATAGGAAACACCAAACAGTGTAGAAAATAATTTACCACATGCAGCAAAACCGGAAGCGGTATACGGCACAAAGAAAATCACGATCATAATGGCAGAAATTGCCATCAGTGCATGGCTTTTATCACGGTATCTGTTTTCGAAAAAAGCCGGCAGCGTGATGGAATTGTTTGCTTTGTGGGTATAACGGCGCAGGCGTTTGGCAACGATCAGCCAGTTGAGATAGGTACCGATTGCAAGCCCGATCGCAGTCCAGCCAGCCTCAGCACAACCGGAAAGATACGCAACACCGGGCAGTCCCATCAAAAGCCAGCTGCTCATGTCAGATGCTTCCGCACTCATTGCAGTTACAATCGGCCCGAGTTTACGGCCACCCAGATAAAAATCAGAAACATCATTGTTCTTTTTGGAATAGAGTACACCAATGCCAACCATCAGGATCAGATAAATGATCATGACGAGAAGCTGTCCTATTGTCTGTCCTGTCATAACAAAACTCTCCTTTGTCTGTTCATATAAATTTTTGCAAGTATATCATGAATAAAACATTACTGCAATACTGTATCACAATAAAGTTGTAATGTAAAACATTTTTATTGACATAGCGTGGAAGATATGATACTTTACAGAAAATATGAAATGGGAATGAGGTTCTCCCACGATTGATTCGAAACCGCTATTGTCAGCTGATGACTTCTGTGTAGACTGCACGGGGGTATCAGCTTTTTTTGTGATTTCGAAAAATAATCAGATAAAGAAAGGATGTTTGTGCAAAAAAATTGCACAGCGAAGGATTAAACAGATGGAAAACAAATCACAAACGATTGTTTTATCTCTGAAATATGTATTGCTTGCCATTTTAACCGGTGTACTGGTCGGGATCATTGATGTGGTATTTGGTAGAGGACTGCTTGCAATTTCTGTTTTTCGGACAGTCCATTATTTGTATCTGATACCGTTTCTGCCGTTTGCTGGTCTTTTGATCACATGGCTGTATCATCATTTCAGTGAGACAAGTTTAAAGGGGATGACGCTGGTATTTGAGGCGGGACAGAAAAAAAGAGAGGATATCCCATTGATTTTAATTCCTCTGGTCATGTCTGGAACCTGGATCACGCATTTATTCGGAGGAAGTGCCGGCCGTGAAGGAGTCGCTGTACAGATCGGTGCAGCGTTATCACATGCACTTGGACGCAGATTTCATCTTCCAAAAGACAGCCGCGTTATGCTGATCGCCGGTATGGCGGCAGGATTCGGCGGTTTGTTTCAGACACCGCTTGCAGCCGTGTTTTTCGCCATGGAAGTGATCGTTGCAGGAAAAATACAGTACGAAGCACTGCTGCCGGCACTGATTGCTTCATATACAGCTGCTTATACTTCCCGTACACTGGGACTTGAAAAATTTTATGTGCCGCTTAAGGATCCACTTGAGATATCAGATGCTGGTATGGCTGTCCGGCTCATTGTGCTTGGAATCATTTTTGGATTGACCGGACGGCTGTTTTCGTTTCTGCTTGCAAAATCAAAAAAGTTTTTCGGAGAAAAAATCAAAAATCCATATTTCAGGATAGGTGTTATGTCCATCCCGTTAGCACTGATGTTGTTTCTGCTTTACAATGGAAGATACAGCGGACTTGGAACCAATCTGATCTCGGCAGCATTTTCTGGCGGAACGATTTATTCTTATGACTGGATTTTGAAACTGCTGTTGACAATTTTAACTCTTGCAATCGGATATCAGGGTGGGGAGGTTACACCGTTATTTTCCATTGGTGCATCACTTGGAATTGTTTTAGGGGGAATTCTTTCCATTTCGCCGGTTCACTGTGCGGCACTCGGATACGCAGCTGTATTTGCAGGTGCAACGAACACATTGCTTGCACCGGTGTTGATCGGACTTGAAGTATTTGGAGCAAATAATATGGTGCCGTTTCTGATCGTATGCATTTTTGCTTATCTGGTCAATGGAAATAAATCTATTTACGGGGCACAGGAAGTAAAGTAATTTTTGGCAATTTTGCTTTCATTGTTTCAGGTAAGGTTTTATGATAGAATATCAGGTATCACAAACTTTGTGCCTGCACTAAAACTTGTGATACCTGAAAACAGACATGAACAGCACTTAAAATGAAAGTGTTTAAGGAAATATATTTTGTAATAAGACAATAAGGAAGTGAGGTTAACCATGAGAAAGAAAGAACTTGCCAAAGAAGTGATCGAGCGTCTGAAAAAAGAATATCCGGAAGCCGGATGCAGTCTCGAATATGACCAGGCGTGGAAACTTTTAGTCAGTGTCCGCCTGGCGGCACAGTGTACCGATGCAAGGGTAAATATCGTTGTAGAAAAATTATATGAAAAATTTCCAGATGTGAAAGCACTTGCCGAAGCGCCGGTGGAAGAAATTGAAGAAATTGTAAGACCGTGCGGACTTGGAAAAAGCAAGGCACGGGATATCAGTGCATGTATGAAGATTTTATGGGAGCAGTACGGTGGAAATGTGCCGGAAGATTTTGATGTCCTTTTAAAACTTCCGGGTGTGGGGAGAAAAAGCGCAAACCTGATCATGGGAGATGTCTTTGGAAAACCTGCAATCGTAACTGACACACACTGTATCCGCCTTGCAAACCGTATTGGTCTTGTCGATGGGGTCAAAGAACCCAAAAAAGTAGAGATGGCACTCTGGAAGATCATTCCGCCGGAGGAGGGCAATGATCTGTGCCACCGTTTTGTGTATCATGGACGTGAAGTATGTACGGCGCGGACAAAACCGTATTGTGACCGCTGTTGTCTGAACGATATTTGTAAAAAGACGGGAGTGGAGTAAAAAATATTGGAAATTCCAGATGTTACCGGTTGGATGACAGTATAAATTATGATAATCTTCTGCTTGTAACAATTATGTAATATAGTTGAAATGAATAAGAAATATTTAAACTGTTACATAATGCAAAATTACAAATGGAGGAATAGTGTGAAAAAAACAGCGCAAGAATGGAGGTTATCATGAAGAAACAGACAATATTAGCATTTACAACGGCACTTGGAATTGCAATGAGCGTATCTGCACCGGTAGAGGCAGCGTCCGCTAACCGTGTGAATATCTCAGTTTATGAGAAGGACTGCACAACAAATCAGTGGAACTCTGTTGAGACAGGTTCTATCAATGATGTATTGAAAAAAATATGTGATCGTTTCCCGACAATCGTTTTACCGGAAGAAAGTCAGCCGGGCGGTACTGAATCAGGTGGGAACAGTACTACAGACAGTGAACAGCCGAAAGATGATGTAACGGAAAATTCCTATGCAAAACAGGTTTTAAAACTGGTCAACACAGAGCGGAAAAAGGCCGGCTTAACGGAACTTACATGGGATGATACAGTTGCGACTGCCGCAATGACACGTTCAAAAGAAATTGAAAAATCATTTTCCCATACCAGACCGGATGGAAGAAATTTTGGAACGGCGATCACAGATCTTGGTATCACTTATCGCGGAGCCGGGGAAAATATCGCATGGGGTCAGAAAACACCGGAAGCAGTTATGAATGCATGGATGAACAGTGAAGGGCACCGTGCGAATATCTTAAACCCGAAATTTAAGAAGCTTGGTGTCGGTTACCGTACAGATAGTCAGAGAACGCCGTACTGGACGCAGTTGTTTACTTATTAGAAAAGAATAAGAGTTATTTAGAGAATGGGCATATTGCAAATGAGAGTTTGCGTAATATGCCCATTTTTTTGCGGGAAACTACAGTTTTCCAGAAAAAGTCCTTATTTTTCCGGGAAAAGTCCTTATTTTTCCGGGAAAAGTCCTTATTTTTCCCTTATTCCCGTTTGACGGCAGTACTTCTGTACAGTATAATATAAATAGCGCCCTTTTATGCGTACACACAGGAGGAATCAATGTTAACGATCAATGAATACCGCAAGGTAGAAAGTTTAGAAGAAGCGTATGAGCTGAATCAGAAAAAGAATAATAAGATCATCGCAGGCGGTGTCTGGATGAAGATCGGTAACCGGAGAATTGCGACGGCAATCGATCTGTCAGGGCTTGGGCTGGATCAGATTACCGAGACGGATACCGAGTTTGTCATCGGTGCCATGACAACACTGCGTGAGATGGAAAAACATGCGGGACTTGCCGCATATACAGACGGAGCCATCCGTGAAAGTGTCCGCCATATTGTCGGCGTACAGTTCCGCAACTGTGCAACCGTAGGTGGAAGTATTTTCGGACGTTTTGGTTTTTCCGATGTACTGACCGTATTTCTGGCAATGGATACCCAGGTAGAACTGTATCATGCAGGTATGGTTTCCTTAAAAGAATTTATTGATATGCCATATGATAATGATATTTTAGTAGCTCTGCATGTGGCAAAAAAACCGATCCGCATTGCCTATTTAAGCCAGCGCAACACGGCTACTGATTTTCCGGTTGTCGCATGTGCAGTGTCTGAATATGATGACAGTCTGCATGTGAGCATCGGAGCAAGACCGGTTCATGCCAGATTGGTAGAACTGCCGCTCGGTCCCGGTGAACCGGATGGTTTTAGAAAGCAGCTTCCGGAAGGATTTGAAAAAAATGAGGTGCTGGTAAAGGAACTTGCAACCTGGTGCGCAGATCAGTTTACCTATGGCAGCAACCGCAGAGCCGGAGCTGATTACAGAAAGCATGTTGCAGGCGTGCTGATCCGCAGAGCAATCTGTTCTTTGGAAAAATAAAAGACAGGCATTGGTGCAAAAAGGTATGAAAGTCTTTGCTTATAAACAGACAATACCAGAAATGGAGAACGAACAATAAGATGAAAATACATGTATGGCTGAATGAGCGTGAAATCACACGCGAGATAGCAGCAGATCTGCCACTGTTAGAATTTGTCCGGTCAGAGGGCTGTTATAGTGTAAAAAGAGGATGTGAGACCTCAAACTGCGGTCTCTGTACCGTGTGGATCGACCACAAACCGGTGCTTTCCTGTTCCGTGTTAGCGGCAAGGGCAGACGGTACACATATCACAACCTTAGAGGGAGTGGAAGATCGTGCAAAAGAATTTGGCACTTATCTCGCAAAACAGGGCGGTGAGCAGTGCGGCTTCTGTAATCCGGGGTTTATCATGAATGTACTTGCGATGGAGGATGAGTTGGAAAATCCGACGGAGGAGGATATGAAGGAATATCTTGCCGGAAATCTCTGCAGATGCAGCGGATATGAGAGCCAGCTTCGTGCAGTCAAAGAATACCTGAAGTTTAAAATGGAGGGAAAAGCATGAACAGCAGTACGAACATAAGAAAACCGGGAAAATTTGTCAATGCTCCCGTAATGAAAAAAGATGCGATGGCGCTTGTGACCGGAAAACCGGTTTATATGGATGATGTGGCGCCAAAGGACTGTCTGGTCGTAAAACTTCTGAGAAGTCCGCATGCGCATGCACTGATCAGGGAGATCCGCACAGACCTTGCAGAAAAAGTAGACGGTATTGTCTGTGTACTGACCTGCAAAGATGTTCCAAAACGCCGCTTTACCATGGCAGGACAGACTTATCCGGAGCCGAGTCCGTATGATCGTTATATATTAGAAGATCGTGTCCGCTTTGTCGGTGATCCGGTTGCGATCGTAGCCGGAGAGACCGAAAAAGCAGTCGATATGGCATTAAAACGGATCAAAGTGACTTATGAGGTTTTAGATGCTGTATTAGATTTCCATACGGCAATGGACAACCCGGTTTTAGTACATCCGGAGGACGACTGGAAGTCTCTGTGCCTGGTCGGTGCCGATAATAAAAGAAATCTCTGTGCTTCCGGCGTGGATGGGGATGGCGATGTCGATGCCGTGATTGCGGACTGTGATATCGTATTAGATGAAACTTACCATGTCAAAGCCATGCAGCAGAGCATGATGGAAACTTTCCGTACCTGCACCTATCTGGATACCTATGGCCGTCTGATCGTGCTCAGTTCCACGCAGATCCCGTTCCATGTGCGGAGAATCGTTGCAAATGCACTCGATATTTCCAAGGCAAAAGTGCGTGTCATCAAACCGCGTATCGGTGGAGGTTTCGGTGCAAAACAGACTGTCGTCACGGAAGTATATCCGGCGATCGTAACATGGAAGACCGGAAAACCTGCAAAAATGATCTACACCAGGGAGGAATCCATGATTGCATCCTCACCGCGCCACGAGATGGAAGTCCGTGTACGTCTTGGTGCAATGTCGGATGGAACGATCCGTGCCATCGACCTGCACACACTTTCAAATACCGGGGCATTTGGTGAACATGGCCCGACTACGGTGGGATTAAGCGGCCACAAATCCATCCCGATGTACCGCACAGAGGCATTCCGTTTCCAGTATGAGGTAGTCTATACAAACCGGATGTCCGCAGGCGCTTACCGCGGCTACGGTGCAACACAGGGTATTTTTGCGGTGGAGTCCACAGTCAATAAATTGGCAGACAGGCTTTCCATGGATCCGATCGTTCTTCGTCAGAAGAATATGATCCATGAGGGCGATGTGATGCCAGCTTATTATGGCGAGACCGCGAATAGCTGCCGCTTAGAGGAATGTCTGCGAAAGGCTTCTGATATGATCGGATGGAAAGAAAAAGGCATGCGCACTGTCATGCCGGATGGAAAAATCCGTGCACGCGGCGTTGCCATGGCAATGCAGGGATCTTCCATTTCCAACTGTGACGTCGGTTCTGTCACGGTAAAATTAAGTGATGAGGGAACTTATCATATCACAGTCGGCTGTACCGATATGGGAACAGGTTGCGATACGATCATTGCCCAGTTTGCGGCGGATGTGTTAGAGACACCGATCGATAATATTTCCGTGTACGGTGTTGATACAGATATTTCCCCATATGATTCCGGTTCTTATGCGTCCAGTACGACCTATCTGACCGGAATGGCAGCAGTGAAGGCGTGTGAACAGCTGCGGGAACGCATTATCGCGCTTGCAGCAGTACGCATGAACAAAGATGCGTCGGCACTCACTTTTGACGGAGAAAATGTCATCGATGAGTCGGACGGCGCAAAAATGAGTCTGTTTGATATTGCAACTGCATCCATGTGCAACAATGAGATCTCACTGGAAGTAACATACTCACACAGCTCTCCGGTGTCACCGCCACCATTTATGGCGGCGTGTGCGGAGATCGAAGCAGACCCGGAAACAGGTGCAATCGAGTTATTGGATTACACCGCCTGTGTGGATTGTGGAACGGTTGTAAACACCAACCTTGCAAGGGTACAGACTGAGGGTGGTCTTTTACAGGGAATCGGTATGGCACTGTATGAAGATATCTGGTACGATGAGAGAGGAAAGAATCTTTCTAATTCCTTCATGCAGTATAAAGTGCCAAGCCGTTTAGATACCGACCGCATCCGTGTGGAATTTGACAGCAGCTATGAGCCGACCGGTCCTTTCGGTGCAAAATCGATCGGTGAGATCGTCATCAACACGCCGGCTCCGGCAATCGCAGATGCAGTTTACAATGCGACCGGTGTCTGGATCGATGAACTGCCGATCACACCCGAGAAAATCCTGAAGGGAATGAAGGTGATCTGATACGGAACAGATAAATCTGATCTATCTTGCTGCCGGATACGCAAGGCGGTTCGGCAGCAATAAACTGCTCACGGAATTTCATGGAAAACCGTTGTTTCTGCATGGTCTGACAGAATTAGTGCGTCTGCAGAATATGTGCAGTGATCCGTGTAAGCTCATTGTTGTGACTGCATATGATGAGATTGAACAGCTATGCAGAGAATTGTTTACAAACGGCAGGAGAAATAACTACATCGTCGTGCGCAACCAGGGTGAACAAAATGACGGAATTGCCTCAAGCATCCGAAAAGGAGTGGAGGCAGCGATAGATCACTCAGTGAGGGCAGAGAGCAAGGCTGTCTCTTATGACATGTTTTTCCAGGCAGACCAGCCGTATGTAAAAGCGGAATTACTTCATGAGTTTCTGGATGCATTTTTAAAAAGCAACAAAGGAATCGGGGCTTTATCGTGTGACGGCAGTCTGCGCAGTCCCAACCTTTTTTCGGAGACTTATCGTGGGGAACTGCTTGCACTGACCGGGGAGTGCGGCGGTAAAATAGTGATCCGTTCCCATCCGGATGATGTTTTCTCTTATCCGGTTTTAATGCCGGAATTTTTTGTTGATATCGATACAAGGGAGGATTATGCACATGAGAATGTATGACCTGATTGAAAAGAAAAAACTGGGCATGGAACTGACCACAGATGAGATCCGTTTTATGATCGATGGTTTTACGGACGGTACGATCCCGGATTATCAGATGTCTGCCATGACGATGGCGATCTGTTTTCAGGGAATGAGCAAACGGGAAACGGTTGACCTGACACTTGCCATGCGCGACAGCGGGGATGTGCTAGATCTCTCTTCCATTCCGGGTGTGAAAGTAGATAAACACAGTACCGGCGGTGTGGGTGATAAGACATCGTTAGCACTGACACCGATCGTTGCTTCTCTTGGGGTTCCGGTTGCAAAGATGTCTGGAAGAGGTCTTGGACATACCGGGGGAACGATTGATAAACTTGAGAGTTTTCCGGGATTTACGACGGCACTTCCGGAGGAAACTTTTTTTAAAAACGTCAGGGAGATCGGTATTGCACTGGCAGGGCAGACAGCCAATCTTGCCCCGGCAGACAAAAAGCTGTACGCACTGCGGGATGTCACAGCTGCCGTCGATCAGATGTCGCTGATTGCAAGTTCCATTATGAGCAAAAAGTTAGCTTCCGGCAGTGATGCGATCGTGCTCGACGTCAAGACCGGAAACGGCGCATTTATGAAAAAATATGAGGACTCTGTCGCACTTGCAAAAGAGATGGTGTCAATCGGAACGATGGCAGGCAAAAAGACGGCGGCAGTCATCACGGATATGGATCAGCCGCTTGGAAATGCCGTTGGAAATGCCATCGAAGTGATCGAGGCAGTCGACACCTTAAAAGGAGAAGGCCCTTCGGATTTTAAAGAGGTAGTCTTTGCACTGGGAGCCCAGATGTTACTCTTTGCAGGACGTGCAGATTCACGCGAAGAGGCGGTAAAACTCATGCAGGATTCCATAGACAGTGGAGCTGCGCTTGATAAAATGGCTGAGTTTGTGAGAGCACAGGGTGGGGATGCATCTTATGTATATGACACCTCAAAATTCCCAAAAACAAAATATTCGGTCGAGGTAAAAGCTGAGTGCGGCGGATTCGTGCACCGCATTCTGGCAGAAAATATTGGTATTGCCTGTATGACACTTGGCGGTGGACGTGAAACGAAGGACAGTGTGATTGATCTTTCTGTTGGCATTTATTTAAAGAAGAAAAATGGAGATGCTGTAGATACCGGTGACACACTGGCAGTCATTTATGCAAATGATCGTGAAAAAATGGATGCGGCTGCCGAAAAAGTACTGCATGCTTATGAAATTGCTGCCGGGTCAAAAAAAATGCAGCCGGTCGTAAGAGAATATATTTACGAATAAAGAATAAGATCTTTTTTTTCTTCATACAATCATATATGAAGAAAAATCAGAAAGAAAAAATAATAAACAGTTTAGAACTGCCGAAGGATCTGATGCTCGGTGCAGCGATCGTGACTGCAACCGGAAGGCATGAGGTTCTGATTTCTAATTATAAAGGAATCCTGGAATATGAGGATTCCTTTATCAAAATACAGACAAAAAACTGCAGGATCCTGATTTCCGGCGCACATCTTGCAATCGACTATTACACGAATGAGGAAATGAAAATTACCGGGTTTTTAGACGCGATCCAGTACGAAAATTAACAGATGCTGCTCTCGGTAATTAAGTATTTTAAAGGATACGTGTATGTCCGTTTAAGCGGTTATGCGCCGGAACGTTTCCTGAATTTATGCGGAAGCCATGATATTCTGATCTGGAATTTGAAATCCACGGAAGATGGATACGAATTCTGCATCAGTGTAGCAGGTTTTAAGCAGTTACGTCCGATCTTAAAAAAAACAAGAACACATATCCGCATCCAAAAAAGATATGGCATGCCGTTTGAATTGTACCATTACCGCAAACGGAAAATGTTTGCCATAGGCATGCTGTTATTTGCAGGGCTGATCTATTACCTTTCCGGTTTTATCTGGAATATTGAAGTCAACGGCAACTCCTATCTGTCTGAGGAAGTCGTACTCTGTTTTCTTTCGAAAGAACATGCCTCTTTTGGCACAAAGAAAAAAAAGATTGACTGTGCAGCTTTAGAGGAAACGTTAAGAAGCCGTTATCCCGAAGTGATCTGGACTTCTATCAAAATCTACGGCACCAAAATGACGGTTGATATTCAGGAAAATCTGCTCCCGGAAGAAAATTATGAGGAAAAGAAAGAGGAGACAGCGCACGATATCATTGCTGCCGATGATGGCGTGATCACAGAAATGATCACAAGAAGTGGTACACCGGCAGTGACTGCAGGAACCCCGGTAAAAAAGGGGGATGTGTTAGTTAATGGGTATGTTGAGATTCTCAATGATGACGGAGAGACGGCAAAATATCTCTACCGCACCGCAGATGCGGATGTCATTGCAAAAGTTACATATTTCTACCATGACGAGATACCGATGGAATATGTAAAAAAAACACCGACCGGCATAGAAAAAACAACCTGCCAGATCAGAATTATGGATTATCTGATCAAAAATCCTTTTTTTTCACCGGTGGAAGAGCCCTATGAAGTCGTATCGGATGTGTCACAGTTTCACTTTACAGATAATTTTTATCTGCCGGTATATCTGGTCAGACAGACCTGTCTGGGCTATAAAAAGGAGCAAAAGACGTACACAGAAAAGGAGGCAAAACGACTGGCTTCTGAGAATCTTAAGAAATATCTTGATGATTTGGAAGAAAAAGGTATTCAAATTACAGAAAAAAATGTTATTATAGAGAGAACGAAGAAAAAATATGTGGTGAAAGGAACGATCGGCACTTTAAAATCCATTGTTTCCTATCAGCCGACAAAAATCATCGAACAATCGAGCGAAGAGAGGCAACCGACGGATGAGTCTGACTGAACTATCATTAAATATACCGACTGATCATGTGGCAAACGTATTTGGTCAGTTTGATGCGTATATCAAAAAAATTGAACGCACCTTAAACGTCACTGTGGTTTTACGCGGTGAGAGTATGAAACTCCTTGGAGAGGAACATAATTTAAAAAAAGCGGAACAGGTATTTTTACAGCTGATCGAATTATCAAAAAGAGGCAATATCATTACTGAGCAGAATGTCAATTATGCACTGGCACTTTCGGAGGAAGAAAAAGAATCCGCAATCGTGGAGATCGATAAGGACTGTATCTGCCATACGATCAACGGCAAGCCGGTCAAACCAAAGACACTTGGACAGAAAGCATATGTGGATGCGATACGCCAGAAAATGATCGTGTTTGGCATGGGACCTGCAGGAACCGGTAAAACTTATCTCGCAATGGCAATGGCGATCACGGCGTTTAAGAATGAAGAAGTGGGAAGGATCATCCTGACACGTCCGGCAATCGAAGCTGGTGAAAAATTAGGATTTTTGCCGGGAGATTTACAGAGTAAGGTCGACCCGTATTTAAGACCGCTTTATGATGCATTATATCAGATCATGGGAGCAGAAAGCTTCCAGAAAAATATGGAAAAGGGGCTGATCGAGGTTGCACCGCTTGCATACATGCGCGGACGTACACTTGACAACGCATTTATCATATTAGATGAGGCGCAGAACACTACACCGGCGCAGATGAAAATGTTCCTTACCCGTATCGGTTTTGGATCTAAGGCAGTGATCACCGGTGATGCAACCCAGAAGGATTTAGCACCTGGCACAGCATCCGGTCTTGATGTTGCCTTAAAAGTATTAAAAAAAGTGGATGAGATCGGCATTTGTGAACTGACCAGCAAAGATGTGGTCCGTCATCCGGTTGTACAGAAGATCGTGAAGGCTTATGAAGATTATGAAAACCGCAGTAAGAGCGCATCAAAAAGAAGACAGGAGACTCGTCAGCGATGAATGACCGCTTTGTAATTAAAAGAGGATGGAATCAGGTCTGCATGTTTATCGTTACCATTGCAGCCATACTTTTACTGTGTGCAGAACAACAGATTTTACTGGATCAGATTTTAGGGATTGTCTGTGTTGCCATGATATGGTTTGTATTGTTTCTTTTCTTTATAGAACACGACCGTGCGGAAGGACTGATCAGCCATAACCGTGAAACAGATTTCAAAAAAGTATTATATAGTTATACGGCAGCAGCGGTAGTAGTTGTGTTTGCATCATACTTTCCTGAATTTGTAAAACCGCTGGTATTTGTACCGCTCATTATTGCAGCCTTTGTTTCCGAACGTCTTGCGCTTATCACCGGTATTTTCTGGGCTTCCATGATATGTCTGGTTATGGGACTGCATTCGCAGGAATTGATATTGTACTGTATGTTGACGCTCTTTGGTGTGATCATTGCCGGGACGGCGGAGGAAGCCGCAAAACAGGGGGAAAAACTTATCTGGTATGAAATGCTGTTGTTCTGCCTCTCCGTTTTACTTCCAGTCACCTTTTATTATCTGACCTATCAGGAGGTACATTTTGTGCTTTTATTATGGGGAATTGGAGAGGGTGTCCTCAGTGTTTTATGGCTGCAGTTTGGCTATCCGCATTTCTCACATTTGCGGGAACAGGAAGTAAATGATATCCTGACGGATATTATAGATGATACTTATCCTCTTGTCCGTGAACTGTCAAATTTTTCGAAACAGGAATATCAGCATGCACGCAGAGTTTCAAGACTTGCAGCAAGCTGTGCGCGAGTTGCCGGGGCAGATGAAAAGACCTGCGCGGCGGCAGGATTTTATTACCGGATCGGTATCATGGAAGGTGAGCCGCTCACAGAGAGCGGAATCCGCATTGCACAGGAACACTGTTTCCCGGAAGATGTCATACGTATCATCAGTGAATATGACGGCGAAACAGCACCTCCTTCATCCATCGAGTCTGCAATCGTACATATGGTAAATGGCCTGGTCAAAAAGATAGAAGTTTTTGACAGTTATACAATGGCAAGCGAATGGAATCAGGATATGGTCATCTACCAGACACTAAACGAATATTCTGCAAGCGGAATTTATGATCAGTCCGGGCTCGGCATGAATATGTTTTTAAAGATCAGGGAATATCTTGTAAATGAAGAAACCTTCTTCTTTTAAAAAATGTATAAAATACAAAAGATATAAAAACTGCCTGTAAGGCACAGAAATGAGGAAATTTATGAGTCTTTTTATAGAAAAAGAAACAGATACTGATTTTTCATTTGATGAGGAGGCACTCGCAAAAGAAGTGACAGACTATGCAATCGAGCATGAGGGATTTCCGTTTGAAGCTGAGATCAATCTGACACTCACGGACAATGATGGAATCCACGCCATCAATAAAGAATACCGTGACATTGATGCGCCGACGGACGTTTTGTCATTTCCGATGCTTTCTTATGAGAGCGCAGGAGATTTTTCAAAATTAGAAGATGATTACGATGACAATTTCAACCCGGACACAGGCGAGATAATGCTCGGTGATATCATTATCTCTGTTGACAAAGTAAAAGAACAGGCAAAAAGTTATGGGCACAGTGAAAAACGTGAATATGCATTTTTAATCCTTCACAGTATGCTTCATTTATTTGGATATGACCATATGACACCGGAGGAAGCTGCCATTATGGAGGGAAAACAAACTGAGATCTTAAACGAGATGAACATTTTAAGATAACGAGGATTAAGTCACATGGGCAAACAAAATAAAAAAAGCAGTACAAGTTTTCTTGTGCAGGGTTCTATTCTTGCTATCGCATCCATCGTCAGCCGTATTATCGGTCTGATCTACCGTATCCCGCTGACAAATATTATCGGGGATACCGGAAATGACTACTATGGAACTGCTTTCCAGATTTATAATATATTATTGATCATTTCATCCTACAGTCTGCCGCTCGCAGTATCAAAACTTGTATCTGCAAATTATTCACAGGGCAGAAGACACAATGTATACCGCATCTTAAAATGTGCATTGATCTTCGGTGCATGTACCGGTACGATCGCCGCACTGATCCTTTTGTTTGGTGCTGAGTTTATCACGGGTACGCTGATGAAAACACCGATGAGTGTCTTCGCTGTGCGTGTACTGATCCCTGTACTTCTGATCGTTGCAGTTCTTGGTGTTATGAGAGGATTTTTTCAGGGACTTGGAACAATGATGCCGAGTGCAACTTCCCAGATCTTAGAGCAGATTGCAAATGCAATCGTCAGTGTATGGGCAGCGTATGTATTGGCTGATTATGGTGCAAAGGCTGGAGCACTGCTTGGTGATGCCGATAATTATTCCGCAGCATACGGAGCAGCAGGAGGAACGCTTGGTACTGCGGTCGGAGCACTAGTTGCATTATTATTCTGTACCTTTGTACTGGTTGTATATCTGCGTGCGTTCAAACGCAGTCTGCACAGAGAGCGGAAAAGAAACGTTGATTCCTATGGCTCGATATTTCATCTGCTTATCATAACGATCATCCCGGTTTTACTGAGCAGTACGATCTACAACTGCAATACCGTCATAGATCAGGCTGTATATAAACACATTGCCGCATATCAGGGATATACCGCGAACCAGTATGGTTCCTGGAATGGTATTTATACTGGAAAATATACGGTTCTGATCAATGTTCCGATTTCCATTGCATCAGCGATGGCGGCATCCTCTGTTCCTGCACTGACTGCTGCCTATGCAGCCGGGAAAAAAGGCGAAGCAAAACGACAGATCGGGATTGCAACACGTTTTATCATGGTGATTGCTTTCCCATGTGCAGTTGGCATGGGCGTACTTGCATCACCGATCTTACAGCTTTTGTTCCGTGATTCATCGGAGACTGCTGCACATATGTTACAGGTAGGAGCTGTTACGATTTTGTTTTTTTCACTGTCAACGCTTTCAAACGGTCTTTTACAGGGAATCGGCCGCATGAAAGAACCGATCAAAAATGCGATCATTGCACTGGTACTGCATTTAGGACTGCTGGCAGCACTTATGTTCTTGTTTGACTTAAACATTTTTGCAGTCGTTATCGCAAATGCAGCATTCGGTCTTATCATGTGTATTTTAAATGCAGGATCAATCCGCCGTTACAGCGGATATCATCAGGAAATTCGAAAAACATTTTTTGTGCCTGCAATCGCCGCTGCCGGTATGGGTGTTGTTGTATGGCTCATCTATCATGGCATTCTGTATGTGCTGCGTGTTAATGCTATTGCGACATTATTGTCAATCGTAATTGGAGCAGCGGTATATGCAGTGTTACTGTTGCTGTTAAAAGGATTAAATGAGCAGGAAATCTTGCGTTTCCCGAAAGGCCGCATGCTGGCATATGTCGCAAAAAAAATGCACTTATTAAAATAGCTGACGACATGTGTCCGGACATTCTATGACCATAAAAATATTTCTGACAAGTGAATAAAAAGTAAAATTTGGCAAATACTTATCGTAAAACCGGAATATGGAGTGATGGGATGAAAAAAACGACGAGTATTTGCCTTTTTACCGGAATGATCTTTCTTTTATTGGTCATGGTTGTTTATTTACTGTTTACACAACAGGATACGGGGAGAAAAAAACAGGATCTTGCTGCGGCAACCGAAGAAATGCCAGCAGAGACTGATACAGAAAAAGAACTTAAAACAACAGAGAGTCTTGCTGCTTATGAACCGTATGCGTATATTATAAAACAGAAGGACGGGATATTGGTCGTATACCAAAGTGATGGGATCACAGAATTTTTTGAGACAAATATCCGTATCCGTGATCTGAATGAAGATATGGTAAAAAAATTGGAAACTGGGATCCGGTTTTCGGATGATCAGGAATTGTACGCCTTTTTGGAGAGCTATTCCAGCTAAATTGCTGCAGATAGTGTGATATTGATGAATTACCGGCAATAACTATAGGGTTCACGGATTGAATGTTTCTTTTTTGTATGCTAAAATATACTATGGTCTGCCCGGATATGGACAGACAAAATACGAAAAATATCTGAAAAGGTTTTAAAATATGACAGAAACAGAAGTAGCAGTCATTGGCGGCGGGGCATCCGGGCTCATGGCTTCCATTGTGTCTGCCAGGGCAGGCGCAGATACGATCATTTTAGAACATATGGACCGTGTCGGTAAGAAAATACTTGCCACGGGAAACGGAAAATGTAATTATACAAACGAGGTGCAGGGATTATCGTGCTACAGAGGCGAAAACCCTGCTTTTGCTGTGCCGGTATTAAAGCAGTTCAATCAGAAAAAAACAGTATCTTTTTTTCGTGAGATCGGTATCGAACCAAAAATAAAAAACAGCTATTATTACCCGGCGAGTGAGCAGGCTGCTTCTGTTCTGGATGTCCTTCGCATGGAAGCCGCATATACTGGTGTAAAGGAAATCGTCTCCTGTGAGATCAGAGTAATAAAAAGACAGGGGGATTTCTTTCTGATCCGGACAGGCATTGAAGATTTTCGTGCAAAATCGATCATTTTTGCAACCGGTCTTTTCGCTTCGCCAAAGAGTGGGAGTGACGGCAGTGCGCTTCCATATATTGAAAACTTTGGACACCATATCATAGATATTGTACCGGCGTTGGTTCCGTTGCAGTGCAGGCAGTCATTCTTTAAAATGCTTGCAGGGATCCGTGCAGAAGTTTCAATAAGACTGTACATAAACGGAGCAGAAACGACCAGAGAACGCGGTGAATTACAGCTGACGGATTATGGAATATCGGGAATTCCGGTTTTCCAGATCAGCCGATATGCAACCAGAGCTTTAAAACAGAAAGAACAGGTATATGCACAGATCGATTTTATGCCGGATCGTTCTTTTGGGGAAGTGAATGATCTGCTGAAACTGCGTTTTTGCATGAATGCACACGGAAAAGATGCCTCTCAGGCGATGATCGGTCTCTGCAATAAAAAGCTTGCAGAGGTACTCTTAAAAGAAGCCGGGATTGATCTTCATATTCCGTCAAAAAAAGTACCGGAAAAACAACTGACACGTCTGACAAAACTGCTGAAAGACCTGCGTGTCGACATTACAGGAAGCAAAGATATCGCACAGGCACAGGTCTGTGCGGGCGGTGTGGACACACGCGAGATCGATGCAGCCAGTATGATGTCAAAATTAATTCCGGGACTGTTTTTTGCAGGAGAAGTCGTTGATATTGATGGTACCTGTGGTGGATATAATCTGCAATGGGCCTGGTCCAGCGGATATGTGGCAGGAACCCACGCAGCAGAATATGCGCATCCGGGGAAAAAAGCACACAGGAAGAAACGAGGAAACCATGATTCGAATTAATCAGATCAAGCTGCCAGTGACACATGATACGGTGCAGTTAGAGCAAAAGATCAAAAAAACGTTGAAATTAAAGGCGGACACACCTTTTCAATACCAGATCGTCAAAAAATCCATTGACGCGAGAAAGAAGCCGGAACTGTTTTATGTGTACTCCGTGGATGTAGCGACGACAGACGAGCAGAAAATTTTAAAAAAAGTTAACGATAATAATATTATGTCAACCAAAGTAAATAAATACGTCCTTCCGGAAGTCAAAAATCCTTCCATCACACCTGTGATCGCAGGGGCAGGTCCTGCCGGTCTGTTCTGTGCCTATGCATTAATGTCAGAAGGCTTTCATCCGATCGTGGCAGAGCGTGGTAAAAAGGTCGAAGAACGGACTGCGGATGTGCAGAAGTTCTGGGAGACCGGTGTCTTAGACACCGCCTCGAACGTCCAGTTCGGAGAGGGCGGTGCAGGAACCTTTTCCGATGGGAAATTAAATACGTTGGTCAAAGATCCCATTGGAAGGAACCGTTTTGTTCTTGAAACATTCGTAAAATTTGGGGCGCCGGAACATATTTTATATGAAAACAAACCACATATCGGCACAGATATTCTTGCAGATGTGATAAAACGGATGCGGGAATTTATGACAGAAAATGGTGCAGAGTTTTTATTTGAGACCTGTGTTACCGGATTTTCTACCGGCAAAAACGGAAACTTAAAGTCTGTCGAATTAAACCACGACAGACAGATTGATACAGACTGCCTGATCCTTGCCATCGGTCACAGTGCAAGGGATACGTTTGCGCTGTTACAGGAAAAGGGCTTAAATATGCAGGCAAAATCCTTTGCGGTCGGATTCCGTGTGGAGCATCCGCAGAACGAGGTCAATCTGACACAGTACGGAGATTTATATGCAGACAAACTTCCTGCGGCACCTTATAAAGTGACGGCAAATCTTTCCTCCGGCAGAGGCGTATACTCCTTTTGCATGTGTCCGGGCGGTTATGTCGTAAACGCTTCCTCCGAGGAACACCGTCTTGCAGTCAACGGCATGAGTTATTCTGACCGTGGGGGCAGCAACGCAAACAGTGCGATCATCGTCTCCGTCACACCGGAAGATTTTAAGGCGGATGCGATCCGTCACGGTGTTTTAGAAGATGTGAATGGGCGAGAAGCTGTACTGTCCGGCGTCCGTTTTCAGGAACGTTTGGAGGAGCGGGCTTGGAAACTTGGAAATGGAAAGATCCCACAGCAATTGTTTGGTGATTACTGTAAAAATCGTCCTTCCGTTTCCTACGGTGCATTTGAGAGTACAACAAAGGGTGATTCCGTACTTTGTAATTTGAGAGGACTTCTGCCGGAAGAATTAGAGGAATCATTCATAGAAGGAATGCATCATTTTTCGCGTGCGATTCCCAAATTTGACCGTGAGGATGCGATCCTTTCCGGTGTCGAAAGCCGTACATCTTCCCCGGTGCGTATCGTGCGTGATGAATCATTCCAGTCGAATATCCGCGGTATTTATCCATGCGGGGAAGGCGCCGGATATGCAGGCGGTATCATGTCCGCGGCAATGGACGGCTTAAAGGTTGCCGAGGCGATCGGGAGATATGCCATAGAGAGTAAATGATAGATTACAATTATGAAAAATAATAGATAAGCCGTCTGACGGACACTATTGTAATGAACAGAAAAAGAACAGAGGTTAAAGACGTGGCAGAATATACACCTATGATGCAGCAATATTTAAAAACAAAAGAAGAATATAAAGATTGCATTTTGTTTTACAGACTCGGTGATTTTTACGAGATGTTTTTTGATGATGCGATCGTTGTCTCAAAAGAACTTGAACTGACGCTGACCGGCAAAAGCTGTGGTGCAGAGGAACGCGCGCCGATGTGTGGTGTTCCTTATCATGCAGTGGAAGGATACTTAAATAAACTGGTCGCAAACGGTCATAAAGTTGCGATCTGTGAGCAGGTGGAGGATCCAAAACTTGCAAAAGGTCTTGTAAAGCGTGAGGTGATCCGCATCGTCACACCGGGAACGAACACAGACATGCAGGCTCTCGACGAATCCAAAAATAATTACATTATGTGTATCGTATATCTTGCAGATAAATACGGTATTTCATTAGCGGACATCTCGACCGGAGACTATTTTGTTACAGAGGTCGATACGGAGCGGAAACTGATTGACGAGATCAACAAATTTGCACCATCCGAGATCATCTGCAATGAGAGCTTTTATATGAGCGGTGTCGATCTCTCTGATATGAAAAACCGCCTTGGTATTGCAGTGTACTCTTTAGAGGCATGGTATTTCAGTGACGAGACGGCAGAAAATACGTTAAAAGAACATTTTAAGGTACAGAGTCTGGAGGGACTTGGATTATCTGATTATGCGTGCGGCACGATCGCGGCGGGGGCATTGCTCCGCTATCTGTATGAGACACAGAAAAATGACCTTGGCAATCTTTCTGCGATTCATCCATACTCAACCGGAAAATATATGATCATAGACAGTTCGACCAGACGTAATTTAGAGCTGGTGGAGACACTGCGTGAAAAACAAAAACGCGGTTCCCTGCTATGGGTGTTAGATAAAACCAAAACAGCGATGGGAGCAAGGACACTTCGTGCTTATGTGGAACAGCCATTGGTCGATAAAACCGAGATTGAACTGCGTCAGGAAGCCATTGGTGAGTTAAACGATCATGTGATCACAAGGGAGGAATTGCGCGAGTATTTAAATCCGATTTATGACCTTGAGCGTCTGATCACCCGTGTGACTTACCGGACAGCCAATCCGCGTGATCTGATCGCATTTAAGAATTCTATCAGCATGCTGCCTCCGATCAAATCCCTGCTCGATGAGTTTGACGGTGCACTGCTAAAAAATATCCAGAACGACATTGATGCCATGGAAGAACTCTGCTCCCTGGTAGATCGTTCGATCATGGAAGAACCGCCGATCTCTGTGCGCGAGGGCGGACTGATCAAGGAAGGTTATAATGAGGATGTCGATAAATACCGCAATGCAAAAACGGAAGGAAAGACCTGGCTTGCAGAGTTAGAGGCAAAAGAACGGGAAAAAACCGGCATTAAAAATTTAAAGATCAAATACAACAAAGTGTTCGGTTATTATCTGGAAGTGACCAATTCCTACAAGGATCTGGTGCCGGATTATTTTACCAGAAAACAGACACTTGCCAATGCGGAGCGTTACATCACACCGGAATTAAAAGAATTAGAAGATATGATCTTAGGCGCGGAGGACAAGCTCGTCAGCTTAGAGTATGATCTGTTCTGTGAAGTACGGAATAAAATTGCAGAAGAGGTTGTCCGTATCCAGCGGACAGCGAAAGCAATCGCAAACTTAGACGTTTTTGTATCCCTTGCAGTCGTTGCAGACCAGAATAACTACTGCAAGCCGAAAATGACCAACAGCGGTGTGATCGATATCAAGGGCGGCAGACATCCGGTCGTCGAAAAAATGATCACAAACGATATGTTCATCGATAATGATACATATTTAGACAACGGAAATAACCGTATTGCGATCATAACCGGGCCAAACATGGCAGGTAAATCCACTTATATGAGACAGGCGGCACTGATCGTTCTGATGGCACAGATCGGAAGTTTTGTCCCGGCAGCATCGGCAAAGATCGGCATCGTGGATCGTATATTTACCCGTGTCGGGGCGTCGGATGATCTTGCAAGTGGTCAGAGTACCTTTATGGTGGAGATGAATGAAGTTGCAAATATCCTGCGCAATGCCACATCCAATTCGCTTTTAGTACTCGATGAGATCGGACGCGGAACAAGTACCTTTGACGGTTTAAGTATCGCATGGGCGGTAGTTGAACATATCAGCAACCCGCGTCTGCTCGGGGCAAAGACACTGTTTGCGACACATTATCACGAGCTGACTGAGCTGGAAGGAAAGTTAAACAACGTCCACAATTACTGTATCGCGGTCAAAGAAAAAGGTGATGACATTGTATTTCTGCGCAAGATCGTGCAGGGCGGTGCGGATAAGAGCTACGGTATCCAGGTTGCAAAACTTGCAGGTGTTCCGGATTCCGTGATTGAACGCGCCAAAGAAATCGTGGAAGAGCTGAGCGCAAATGATATCACGTCTGTCACCAAAAATATCACGCCTGCAACGGCAGGAACGAAAAAGAAAAAAGAACGTTTAGATGAAGTTGATTTGACACAGATGTCTTTATTTGATACCGTAAAGGATGATGATATTTTAGAAGAGTTAAAAACGATTGATGTCGGAAATCTGACACCGATCGAGGCACTAAACAAACTTTATGAATTACAGAATAAAATAAAAAACCGCTGGTAGAAATGGAGAATAAAATTTATGGGCACAATTACAATTTTACCGGAAACCACCAAAAACCCGATCACGCTGATGGGACAGCGCGCCGGTGTCTGCTGGGGAGGAAATGTGGAAGATCCGGAGAAAAATTATAAACGGGGCATGGACTGTATCATTTCCGGACACGGAAGAGTCATGGAATATGTCAATGTAGAGCTGATCATTGCCGGCTATTCCGCGAGAGTAGAGCGAGAGTGGTATACACATATCGGCGGCTCACCGACACGTTTACAGTCAAGTACGCGCTATATCAATTATGCCGGACGCGGATTTGATTACATCATCCCGCCGTCGGTCCAGAATAACAAGGAAGCGTTGGAAAAATATCAGGCACTGATGGCACATATCAATGAAGAATGCCGCGCTTTACAGGAAGATTACGGGATTCCAAAGGAAGATGTTGCAAACGGACTCCCGCTTGGCATGACTGCATCGATTGTTGACAAAAGGAATCTGCGCAGTTTAACGGAGATGAGCCATCAGAGAATGTGTAACCGTGCATACTGGGAATACCGTCAGTTATTTGGTGACATCCGAAAAGCACTTTCAGAATATTCCGAAGAATGGCACTGGATCGCAGACAATCTGTTTATGCCAAAATGTGATTACTTCGGATACTGTTCCGAGACAAGACCTTGCGGGAAACCGGTGTCTGGCATTCCTAAGATGCCAAGACCATAACATACAAAAAGATGATAAAAGCAGCGCACATGTTAGAAAAAGAGGTGAATCTGTATGCCTGAGATTACACTGCTCAGTCAGGAGACAATTGACAAGATCGCAGCCGGGGAAGTTGTGGAACGCCCTTCTTCCGTGGTAAAAGAACTGGTGGAAAATGCCATCGATGCCAAAGCAACTGCCGTCACAGTCGAGATCAAAGAGGGCGGTATCTCATTTATCCGTATCACGGACAATGGCTGCGGTATTGAGCGGGCACAGGTTCCGCTTGCGTTTTTGCGCCATTCGACCAGTAAGATCAAAAGCGTGGAAGATCTGATGAGCATTACCTCCTTAGGATTCCGCGGTGAGGCGCTCTCAAGTATCTCTGCAGTTTCACAGGTCGAGCTGATCACAAAAACATACGGGGAACTGACCGGTACCCGCTATGTCATTGAGGGTTCGAGAGAAAAGGAAAATGAGGAGATCGGTGCACCGGAGGGAACCACTTTTATCGTCCGCAATCTTTTTTACAATACACCGGCGAGGCGCAAATTTTTAAAGACTGCGCAGACAGAGGGCAATTACATCAATGATCTGATGGAGCGTCTTGCCCTGTCACATCCGGGGGTTTCCTTTAAATTTATCAATAACGGTCAGACGAAAATGCATACCTCCGGCAATTCCAGGGAAAAAGATATGATCTATCATATCTACGGCAGGGATATCACCGCCGGTCTTTTAGAGATCGATCATAAAAATGAATATTTTCATGTCAGGGGTTTTATCGGAAAACCGTTAATTTCCCGCGGAAACCGTAATTTTGAAAATTATTTTATCAATGGACGCTATATCAAGAGCGCGCTGCTCTCAAAATCGATTGAAGAAGCGTACAAAGGCTTTCTGATGCAGCACCAGTATCCGTTCTGCGTTCTATACTTTTCCATGGACACTGATCTTTTGGATGTCAACGTACATCCGACGAAAATGGAACTTCGTTTTTCAAATAATGAGGCAATCTATAAGACACTGTTTGAGATTATCCGGGGTGCGCTGACACACAAAGATTTTATACCGGAAGTGCCTGTGCAGGAGGAAAAGGTACAGAAACGGGAAAACATTAAAGTTCCGCTGCCGGAGCCATTTGAGCGCCGGGGTGTTGAGACGGTGCCACAGAAGGAAGCAGCACCGCCGGAAAATCTTTCTATCTTTAACTCGCTTCTTCCAAAGAAAGAAACGATTACCACAGAACAGTCCACAGACCGGGTATCGGAAACCAATACATACACCGTTTCCAAATCTGTACCGCAGCCAATACCGGCGGGCAAAACAACAGCAAGCCTGCCAGAAGAGACTGCGTCAGTACCGCCGGAGCCAAAAGTCACTTACGAGCAGCAGGAACTTATCGCAGTCTCCAAAGGTTTCCTGACAAAAGATGCTAAAAAGAAACACAAGATCATCGGACAGCTGTTCGATACCTATTGGATGGTAGAGTACGAGGACAAACTGTTCATCATCGACCAGCATGCGGCACATGAAAAAGTACTTTATGAGAAAACAATGAAAAAAGTGCGTGAAAAAACATTTTCATCACAGACGCTAAGCCCGCCGATCATCTTAACGCTAAGTCTTGAAGAGATCGAGATGCTTGAAAAATACAGGGAGCAGATCAATGCGTTCGGCTATGAGATCGAACCGTTCGGCGGAAAAGAATATGCAGTGACTGCCATTCCGGCTGATTTTACCGGGATCGATACAAAAGCGATGTTCCTTGAAATGTTAGATGATTTTGCAAATATAAATGGAAATGATTCTCCAAATGCCATTATGGAAAAGGTTGCATCCATGTCCTGCAAGGCTGCCATCAAGGGAAATCAGCACATCAGCAGACCGGAGGCAGAACGGCTGATCGATGAACTGTTAGAGCTTGAAAATCCATATAACTGCCCGCACGGACGCCCAACGATCATTTCCATGACAAAATATGAAATAGAAAAGAAATTTAAAAGGATTGTCTGATATGCAGCAAAAACCAATGATTATTCTGACCGGTCCGACCGCGGTGGGGAAAAGTGCCCTCTCGGTGGAACTGGCAAAAAAAATAAATGGAGCGGTGATCTCTGCGGATTCCATGCAGGTCTACCGCCATATGGATATCGGTTCCGCGAAGATCACACCGGAGGAGATGAAGGGTGTTACGCATTATATGATCGACGAACTGGAACCGGACGAAGAATTTCACGTTGTGCGTTTTGTCACGATGGCAAAAGAATATTTAAAAGAAATCTATGCGGATGGAAAAATCCCGATCATAGCCGGAGGTACCGGATTTTACATTCAGGCACTTTTGTATGATATTGATTTTACAGAGCAGCAGTGTGATGAGACTTACCGCGGGCAGTTAGAAGATCTTGCCAGAGAACATGGTGCAGAATATCTGCACGGGATGCTGCGCGAAGTTGATCCAGCTTCCGCCGAAGCGATCCATGCCAATAATATCAAACGTGTGATAAGAGCGTTAGAATTTTATCATTTGTCCGGCAAAAAAATATCTGAGCACAACGAGACGGAACGTCAAAAACAATCTCCATACAATTTTGCCTATTTTGTACTTACAGATGAACGTACAAAATTGTACGAACGCATCGACAGACGCGTGGATGCAATGATGGAAGCCGGACTGGTGGAAGAAGTAAAAAAATTAAAATCTATGGGATGCAGCCGGGATATGGTCTCCATGCAGGGGCTCGGCTATAAGGAGACTCTTGCATATTTAGACGGCGAGTGTACCTTAGAGGAAGCTGTCTATATCATCAAGCGTGAGACACGTCATTTTGCAAAACGCCAGCTGACATGGTTTAAGAGAGAGCGGGATGTGATCTGGCTCGACAAGCAGGCATTTAGCTATGATGATGCAGCGATTTTAAAAGATATGATATCAATTTTAGAAGAAAAGGAAATAATCAGTCATGAATAAGTGGATGGAAGAACAATACGAAGCCCTTGGTATTTCAAGAGAAGTATATGAATTTGGAGAAAAGATCGAAGATTCCTTAAAAGAACGTTTTGCAGCAATCGATGCCACGGCAGAATACAACCAGTTAAAAGTCATCAAAGCGATGCAGGATAACCGTGTGAGTGCAGAGTGCTTTAATATGTCATCAGGATACGGCTACAACGACCTCGGACGTGACACATTAGAAAAAGTATATGCATCCTGCTTTAAAGGAGAAGATGCTTTAGTACGTCCGCAGATTACCTGCGGCACACACGCTTTAGCACTGGCTTTAATGTCAAATCTGCGCCCTGGAGATGAACTTTTATCCCCGGTCGGAAAACCATATGACACCTTAGAAGAAGTGATTGGTATCCGCCCATCAAAGGGATCTCTGGCAGAATACGGCGTGTCTTACCGTCAGGTGGATCTTCTGCCAGACGGAGGTTTTGATTTTGAACATATCAAAGAGGCAATCAATGAGAGGACAAAACTCGTGACGATCCAGCGCTCCAAAGGGTATGCAACCAGACCAACCCTGTCCGTGGCACGTATTGGAGAGCTGATCTCCTACATCAAAGGCATCAAACCGGATGTCATCTGTATGGTAGATAACTGTTACGGTGAATTTGTCGAAGAGCAGGAACCGCTTGAAGTCGGAGCGGACATGATCGTTGGTTCTTTGATTAAAAACCCAGGCGGCGGACTTGCACCGATTGGCGGATATATCGTCGGGAAAAAAGAATGTGTCGAAAATGCTGCTTACCGTCTGACCTCTCCGGGACTCGGAAAAGAAGTCGGTGCATCCTTAGGTGTCATCCAGTCTTTTTATCAGGGATTTTTCCTTGCACCGACCGTGGTGAGCGGCGCATTAAAGGGTGCGGTCTTCGCGGCAAATATTTACGAAAAACTTGGATTTGAGGTTGTTCCGAACGGAAGTGAGAGCCGTCACGATATCATTCAGGCGGTCGCATTCCACAACCCGGACGCACTGATCGCATTCTGCGAGGGAATCCAGGCGGCAGCACCGGTCGACAGTTATGTGACACCGGAACCTTGGGCAATGCCGGGCTATGACAGCGATGTCATTATGGCAGCAGGTGCTTTTGTACAGGGATCCTCCATTGAACTGAGTGCAGATGGTCCGATCAAGCCTCCATATGCCGTTTATTTCCAGGGTGGACTGACATGGTATCACGCAAAACTTGGTATTTTGAAATCTTTACAAAAACTTAAGGAACGAAAACTTGTCGACCTTGACTTGTTATGATAAAATATAATTTGATTTTTGTATGCTTCCCGGGAGAGCAGAAAGGAAGCATTTATGAACAAAAATACTACGGTAAAGGAATTGCCGGATTCGGAAAAACCATATGAGAAATTCCTTGCATATGGACCGGAGCACTTAAGTGATGCGGAACTGTTAGCAGTGATTATCCGCTCAGGAACAAGTGGTCTGAAGTCTGTGGAAGTTGCACAAAATCTGTTGAATGAGGAGCATCGCAATCTGCTGAATCTGTATGACATTCCATTTGAAAAGATGCAGAAAATACGTGGAATAGGTCCCATAAAGGCCATTCAGTTAAAATGCATTGCAGAATTGTCAAGGCGGATTGCACAGACAAAATCAGCTCCGAAAATATGTATGACTAACCCCGCAACCATCGCAGATTACTATATGGAACGTCTGCGTCATGAAAGCAAAGAACATCTGATTGTCTGTATGTTCGACAACAAATGCCACATGAAAGGTGATAAACTGCTTTCTGTCGGCAGTGCAAACGAGACAATTGTTTCACCGCGTGAAATTTTTGAAACAGCAATCAATTGTCATGCAGCACATCTTATCTTAGTCCATAATCATCCGAGCGGTATACCGGAACCATCCCATGCAGATGATATCGTTACAGAACGGATTTTAACCTGCGGACAGTTGATGGGGATTCCGCTTTCCGACCATGTTATTATCGGAGATCATTCTTACTTTAGTTACAGAGAAAATAACAGGATCGTGGTTTAAACCGCGTTCCAAAGGGAGAGAACAATGACAAACAACGTATACGGTATTGATCTTGGAACCTGCAATATGAAAATCTACTGCAAGTCTTCCAACAAAATCTTAAATGAGAAAAACACGATCGCATTAAAAAACAAAGATGAAATCTATGCTTATGGAAACTCGGCATACGCAATGTATGAAAAGGCCCCGGAGTCTATCCATGTGACATTCCCTGTTACAACAGGTGTTATCGCGGATTTTAACAATCTTCAGTCCATGATACAGCTCTTCTTAGAAACACATGTCAAGGGCAGTTTAAAGGGTGCGGAATTTATCGTGGCAGTACCAACAAGTATCACGGAGGTTGAGAAAAAAGCGTTTTTTGACATGTTCTATAAGAGCAAGATGAAACCGAAGAGTGTGCTTTTATGTGAAAAACCAATCGCTGATGCTGTCGGGTTAGGTTTAGATGTCAATGAACCGACTGGTATCATGGTGGTAGATATCGGTGCAGATACAACTGAAATTTCTGTTATTTCACTTGGCGGGCTTGTACTTAGCGATCTGCTCCACTTTGGCGGTAATAAGATCGACGAATCCATTATTACCTATGTAAAACGCAATTACAATCTGGTTATCGGACAGAAAACAGCACAGAGCATGAAAGAACGTTTAGGCTCCGGCATCCCTGGCAATGAAGACACGATGATCGTTGTCGGAAGAGATGTTGTGAGCGGACTTCCAATCGAGATGGAAATGTCAGGTGCTGTTGTATATGAGGCAATCAAAGACAATCTGGAGAGCATCTGTAATTCCATCAAAATGATTTTGGAGAAAACACCACCGGAACTTGCAAAAGATATTATCCATTCCGGAATCTATATTACAGGAGGAAGTTCTCAGATCCATGATCTGGATAAACTGTTTGCAGATATCACAGGCATCGATATCAATACCTGCGAAGAACCGGAAGAATGTGTTGTACGTGGTCTTGTAAAAATTGTTTCCGACAGTAAATATAAACATCTGGCATTCAGCATGAAAAGTAAGATCTTGATTTAGGGGAAAGTATGAGACGAAAACCAAAATTTGTTCTTCCAACGAAATATATACTGCTGATCTTAAGCGGTGTATGTATTGTGGCAATATTACTAAGTTTTACACTCGGCATATCCGGCGGACCATTAAATACTGTCGCCGGATATGTATTTATTCCGATGCAGCGCGGCATTAATTCTGTCGGCAGCTGGATTGGTGAAAAAGCAGATAATCTGAAAAAATTAAATGACGTCATGGCAGAAAATGAAGAACTGAAACATCAGGTGGATGATCTGACAACGGAATTAAATACGATTAAGTTAGAGCAGTATGAGCTGGACAATTTAAGAGAGCTTTTAAAGCTGGATCAGAAATATCCAAGTTATGATAAAGTTGCAGCGAATGTCATTGGAAAAGACGGCGGCAACTGGTTTACGAATTTTACGATTGACAAGGGATCTAACGATGGAATCGAAGTGGACATGAACGTGATCGCAGGAAGTGGTCTTGTAGGAATTGTCACAGACGTAGGGTCAAACTATGCAAAAGTTTCTGCTATCATAAATGATACCATGAAAGTCAGTGGTATGGTTACGACCACATCGGATAACCTGATCGTAAATGGCAGTTTACAGAATATGAATGAAAATATGGTCATTGAATTTTCAAATCTCAATGATAAGGACAATAAAGTTGCCATCGGTGATCCAGTCGTTACTTCTTATGTATCGAACCGTTATCAGCAGGGAATTCTGATCGGTTATATCAGTACACTTACCATGGATTCTAATAATCTTACAAAGTCGGGTACCATCACACCGGCAGTCGATTTTGAACATATCGAAGAAGTTCTTGTCATTTTAAATAAGAAACAGACAGCAGAATCTTAGAAACAGAGGTTATTTATGAGAAGAAAGATTACCGTATTTATTATTATTGCCGTCTGCTATCTGCTGCAAACGACACTTTTTGATACACTTTCCTTTGCATCCATATCACCAAATCTTCTGATCATCGTGACATCGTCCTTTGGTTTTATGTGTGGACGCAAAGAAGGACTTTTTATCGGTTTTTTCTGTGGGCTGATCTTAGATATTTTCGGTGGCGGTGTTCTTGGCTTTTACAGTCTTTTGTATATGTATATAGGATACATCAATGGCATGTTCCGCAAGCTTTTTTATCCGGAAGATATTAAGCTGCCGCTTCTTTTGATCGCGGGCAGTGACTTAAGCTGCAACCTTCTGATTTATTTTATCATGTTTCTTTTTCGAAACAGATACGACTTTAACTACTATTTTTTACAATTAATGATACCAGAGTTGGTTTATACCATGGTTATAACAATTTTTTTGTATTTTGTAATTTTAAAGATCAACCAGAAACTGGAAGCAATTGAGAAAAGGAGTGCAAGCAAATTTGTTTGATAATATAAAAGAAGCATGCCGTATGTTTTTTAAATCGCGGCTGGTTGTAGCAACAGTTGTGATGATTCTGCTGTTTTCCATTCTTCTGTGGCGTATTTTTTCTCTTCAGATTGTAAATGGAAAAGAATATCAGGACAATTATACGTTCAAAATCGTCAAGGAACGCACCTTAAACAGTACACGCGGAAATATTTATGACCGCAATGGCAGCCTGCTCGCCTACAATGAACTGGCATATTCCATTACGATTGAGGATAATGGTACTTACAGTTCTACGAAAGCAAAAAATGCGGCGATCAATGCGGAAATTGCACAGGTTGTAACCGCACTTGAAGACAATGGAGATTCCATTGTCAACGATTTTAAAATATCGTTGGATGACAATGGCAATTACAGTTACAACATAGAAGAATCCGGCGCAACCTGGAAACGATTTCTGGCAGATGTGTTTGGAGAGTCTTCATTTGAAAGTATGCAGGAAGATGAATCTGATATCATTTCCCGTAATAAACTTGATTTTAAACCGACGGAAGCAACCGCTGCACAGGTTATGCAATATCTGACAGGCAGCAGCCGCTATGCGATTGGAACCGAATATGAAGATGCAATGGCATACAAGATTACTGTCGTTCGTTTTTCCATGGCACAGAATGCCTACCAGAAATATATTGCAACCACGATCGCAACAAACGTTTCCGAAGAATCAGTTGCCTATATCAGCGAACATGCTGCAGAATTACAGGGTGTTGAAGTATTAGAGGATACCATACGAAAGTACAACGACAGTGAATACTTTTCTTCCATTATCGGTTATACTGGGAAAATATCCACGGATGAATACAATAAACTTTCAGAGACAGATGATTCTTATACCTTAAATGATGTTGTCGGTAAACTTGGTATTGAGCAGTATATGGACAGCGATTTAAAAGGTGAAAAAGGTCATGAAAAACTTTATGTAGACTATCTTGGAAAAGCGGTAAAAATCATTGAACATGAAGAACCGCAGGCAGGAAATGATGTCTATCTGTCGATTGACAAAGATTTTCAGATCGCAGTATATAATCTTTTAGAGCAGGAGATTGCCGGAATCGTATATTCTAATATCGACAATCCAGGATCTGATATCAATATTCCGATCACAGATGTCTATTTTGCACTGATCAACAATAATGTCATTGATTTTTCACATTTTTCAGATGACAGCGCATCCTCTACGGAACAGGAAGTACAACAGATTTTTGCCGGCAGACAGAATGCTGTAACAGATCAGATCCGTACAGAACTTACTGGAAATGCATCGACTCCATTTGCATCCATGACGGAAGAATATCAGGATTATTTTACTTATATTTTAAAAATGCTTCGTGATAATGGCATTCTGTTAAAGAAAAATATTGATACTACCGACGAAGTCTATCTGCAGTGGCAGAACGGAGCCATTGGTCCACAGGAATATTTAAATCATGCAATATCAAAGGGATGGATCGACATTACAAAGTTTTCAGTGAACGAAAAATATTCAGATTCTACAGAAATATATGACGCACTGTGTGATTATATTCTAAATGACATCAATACGGATTCGAGCTTTGCCAAAATTATATATGAATATTTAATCCAATCCGATGCAGTAACTGGAAGACAACTGTGTTTAATCCTGTTTGACCAGAATGTTCTGGCATTTGACGAGGATGATATTGCAGGATTGGCAGGGGGTTCACTTGCACCGGCTGCGTTTATCAAAGAAAAAATCCAAAACCTTGAGATTACACCGGCTCAGCTTGCTTTAGATCCATGTGCCGGTTCCTGTGTAATTACAGACACGCAGACAGGAGAAGTACTTGCTTTGGTAAGTTACCCGGGATATGATGGAAACAGGCTCGCTAATACAGTTGATGCGGATTATTTCAATAGTCTGCAGCAGAATAATGCGAGACCTTTATATAATTATGCCACCCAGCAGCGTACTGCACCGGGTTCCACATTTAAAATGGTATCAGCAACTGCGGGGCTTGCGGAACATGTGATCAGTACGACCGAACAGATCCAGGATCTTGGAGTGTACAAAAATGTAAGTAATGAGCCGGAATGCTGGATTTACCGTTCCTCCCATGGAACACATGGCCTTATTAATGTGTCTGAGGCGCTCAGGGATTCCTGTAACTACTTTTTCTATGAGGTTGGTTATCGTCTCAGTACTAATAACTATGCAATGAGTTATAATAATGACGCTGCAGAAAATGGTATTGAAAAAATTCAGAAATATGCCTCACTTTATGGTCTGAATGACACAACAGGAGTAGAAATTGAGGAGAGCAAGCCACAGGTTGCTGACAGTTTCCCTGTCATGGCTGCTATTGGACAGAGTAATAATAACTACTCCACAGTACAGCTTGCCAGATATGTTACCGCTGTCGCAAACAGTGGTACTGTATATAATTATACGCTTTTGAACAAAGTAACAGATTCCGACGGGAATACATTAAAACAATACGAACCGGAAATTCGCAATACCGTGGATGTACTAAGTAACAGTGACTGGGATGCAATTCATACCGGTATGCGTATGGTAGTACAAAATACAAAAGAATTTAATGGATTTCCGATCGAGGCCGCCGGGAAAACAGGTACGGCGCAGGAAGATCTGACCAGACCGAACCATGCATTATTTGTCGGCTATGCTCCGTACAATAATCCTGAAATCTCAATTGCAACACGTATTGCAAACGGATATACTTCCCACAATGCAGCAGAGGTTTCAAAGAAGATCCTCGCATATTATTTTAAAGTTGAGGATGCTGATTCTCTGTTAAACGGTCAGGCCGAAAACATTAATGCTACTTCAAATGGTGTAAATGACTGACATTTGGATAATTCCCGTTAACTTACGGGTTTTATTAATAAATCAAAACAGGAGGTTTCCTCATGGGTGAAGTGATTACTTTTACCTCAGGAAAAGGCGGCGTTGGCAAAACAACAACCACAGCTAACGTTGGCGCAGGACTTTCACTGTTAGATAAAAAAGTTGTATTGGTAGATACTGATATCGGCTTGCGAAATCTTGATGTTGTCATGGGACTTGAAAATCGGATTCTTTATAATCTGGTGGATGTGCTAAATGGCAGATGCAGGGTGAAACAGGCAGTCATACGGGATAAACGGTTCCCAAATCTATCTGTGATACCGTCATCCTGTACAAAAGAAAAAATTTTACTTGACTCCGACCAGATGAAACATCTGCTGAATGACTTAAGACAGGACTTTGATTATATATTAATTGACAGTCCGGCAGGTATCGATCAGGGATTTTTACTTGCCATTACGGGAGCTGACCGCATTGTAGTGGTCACAACACCTCAGATTGCAGCAATTCATGATGCTGACTGTGTACTTCAGATTTTAAAAAAACAATATACGGTAAAAACAGAACTTCTGATTAATGGTTTCCGCAAACACATGGTAAAAGACGGAGATATGTTAAATATCGATGATATCTGTGAACTTTTAGATGTACCGTTACTTGGTGTCGTACCGGAAGACGAACAGATCATCATTGCCCAGAATCATGGTGAGCCATTAATGCATCCGAATGGTATGAAAAAAAATGCATTACTTTCTGAATTCTGCTATAACAATATAGCACGGCGGATCACAGGTGATGAAGTGCCCCTGTCAAATGACATAAAACAGGGCAGAATTTTTTCAAAAATATTCTTCAAAAAGAAACCTGTGAAAGGAGCGCTGAATGTTTAAGACTCATTCCGGAAATGTTGCAAAAGAGCGCTTAAAGCTGATGATGAATTCAGACCATCAGAAACTGGATGATGACACTATGGAACTGATACGTCAGGAAATCGGCTGTGTTATCACAAAATATGTTGTCATTGAGCCGGAAAACATTGAGATTAAAGTAATGTTAAAGGATTACAAGAAAAGAGAGTAGGATAATGTCTAAGCTTTATAAACTAAAGAATTACAAATTCATACTGGTCATGTATGTATTGATTTTAAATACCCTGGGGGTCTTTCTGGTTGGAAGTGCAAGCCCCGGGGATCAGAAAAAACAGATCATTGGTATGGTGAGCGGTATTGTCATCATGGTGATTTTATCTCTGATCGATTACAGTTTTATCCTTCGTTTTTCCTGGATCATATATCTTCTGGCCGTCGGTCTCTTAGCATTGGTACTTGTTGCGGGTGATTCTTCGAAAGGAGCACAACGCTGGTTTGAGATCGCCGGTATCCGCTTTCAGCCATCCGAACTTGTAAAAATACTGCTGATCATATTTTTTGCATATTATTTCATGAAATATGAAGAGAAGATCAATACGGTAAGAGTGATAGTTTCTTCGTTTGTATTATTAGCGATCCCGCTGTTTTTAATCTATAAACAGCCAAATCTGTCGACAATGATTGTAATTACCTTAGTTTTTTGCGCATTATTATTTATGGCAGGCTTAAATTACAAGCTGGTCATCGGTGTGCTGATCGTATGTATTCCGGTCGGATTGATCGGCATGACATTGATCATACAGGATAAAATCCCATTCATCCACGCTTATCAGCTGGGGCGTATCATGGCATGGCTTTATCCGGACGATTATCCGGATCTTGCCTACCAGCAGCAGAATTCGATCATGGCGATTGGTTCCGGACTATTATGGGGAAAAGGACTTAACAATACGGATCCTACTTCGGTCAAAAACGGAAACTTTATTTTGGAACCTCAAAATGACTTTATTTTCGCAGTTGCAGGTGAGGAACTTGGATTTGTGGGCAGTGCAGTGATCATAATTCTCTTGCTTTTCATCACGATTGAGTGTATATTTATTGCTAGAAAAGCAAAAGACACAGCAGGCAGACTAATCTGTTGTGGTGTAGGTGCGCTGATTGGTTTTCAGACTTTTGTCAATATCGGTGTGGCGAGCGGGCTTCTGCCCAATACAGGTGTAACACTTCCGTTTGTCAGCTACGGACTTACATCATTATGGTCTTTGTATATAGGTATCGGGCTTGTCTTAAATGTCGGGCTTCAGCCGAAAAAATATTAACAACAGGGGGTCCTACAACATGAACATTGGATTAATAGCACACGATTCAAAAAAGAAACTGATGCAGAATTTCTGCATTGCCTATCGGGGGATACTTTGCAAAAATGAGCTTTATGCAACTGGAACGACCGGAAGACTGATCGAAGAGGTTACAAATTTAAACGTTCATAAATATCTGGCAGGACATTTAGGCGGAGCACAGCAGTTAGGGGCTCAGATCGAGCACAACGAGATCGACCTTGTCATTTTTCTCCGTGATCCGTTGACACCAAAATCACACGAACCGGATGTCAACAATGTTGTAAAAATCTGTGATACACACAACATACCACTTGCAACAAATCTTGCTACCGCAGAACTTCTGATCAAATCTTTAGACAGAGGCGATTTAGAGTGGCGTGAAATGTACAAATAACAGAAATGAATAATAGAGAACATACCTCGTGAACATTCTACTATTAAGAATAAAAAATATATACGCAGGATATACCTTTATCTGGTGTATCCTGCGTATTTTATGAAAGGAATTTTAACATGAAACGATTGCTATCTGTTCTGTGTATTACAGCACTTTTACTTGGCAGCATTACCGGTTGTGGCAAAGAGGAGGTTACACTGGAACAGCCTTATGATATTTATGAAACGACCGGAAGCCTTGGTCTTGGAACAACTGTTTCTGACGGTGCACAGGAATATTTTTCAAAAGACCTGTGTGTAGCCGATGACATTTCACTTGGTACAGATACAACAGATTCGCAGGTTGCAGAAGGCGCCGGGACTTTTAATCTGGCAACAAATGAGATTGTCTATGAAAAAAATATATATGAGAGACTATATCCGGCAAGTACAACAAAAATTCTGACCGCATATATTGCATTAAAATATTGTACAGATTTAAGCCAGACAGTCACGATCAGTGAAAACGCTGCAAATCAGGCCTCTGATTCCTCTGTCTGCGGTCTTCATGCCGGAGATGTGATCCGCATGGATGATCTTTTATATGGTATGATGCTGCGAAGCGGCAATGATGCTGCGATTGCAATCGCAGAGTCGATTTCAGGGAGTGTGGAAGAATTTGCGGCACTGATGAACAAAGAAGCAGCCGCACTTGGGGCGACACAGTCTCATTTTGTCAATCCAAACGGACTTCCGGATGAAAATCATTATACCTCTGTCTATGATCTGTATCTGATTTTCCGTGCGGCATTACAGAATGAAACATTTGTCCAGATCATAAGTACGACTTCCTATAATGTAACCTATCAGGCAGGAGATGGTACAATAGAAGAACATACCTGGGAAAATACAAACCAGTATCTGAGCGGTCACGCAAAATCTCCGGACGGTTTTACCGTAATTGGCGGTAAAACAGGTACAACCGGTGAGGCAGGATACTGTCTGGTGCTTTATTCCATGAATGAACAGTCACAGCCAATTATTTCTATTGTTCTGAAAGCAGACGGAAAATCAAACCTTTATCTGTTAATGAATGAAATGTTATCCGGTTTTGCAAATTAATTGAAAATATTATTGTTTTTTTTGTGTTAATATACTATAATCAATTTATAAAACGAACCGTTTTTATTCATTTTCACGAATATGGACGTTGCATCGAAGGATCAGGAGGGAAATGACCATGATAGAGATTATTTCAGGCGAAAAGGGAAAAGGAAAGACAAAGGAACTGCTTAACAAGGTCAATACATCGATCACATCTGCAACTGGCAATATCGTATATCTGGATAAGAGCCAGAAACATATGTATGAGTTAAATAATAAGATTCGATTGATCAATGTAAACGATTTTCTGATTGATAACTGTGATGAATTTCTCGGTTTCATCTGTGGCGTAATATCACAGGATCACGATCTTGAAGAAATGTATCTTGACAGTTTTCTTACCATTGCATCGATAGATTCCGATGAACTTTTAAATCATGCGATTCAAAAGCTCGATGTGATCAGTGAAAAATACAATGTAAAATTCATTTTAAGCGTATCAAAAGATGAATCAAAACTGACAGATATTGCAAAAGCAAAAATTGTCATTTCCCTATAAAAATGAATATGTAAACAATCAGATAACACACACCATGTGAATATATCTTTTGTTATAAATTATGCGGTATGGAAAGAGCTCTTATCCATACCGCATAATTCATGATAACAGAATGTTTGAGAAACATGCATTCTGTTATTAAGATTCTCCTACAGAACGGATTCTTCCGAACAGGCTGATCAGATATAATCCCCCAATTCCCACAAGTGCATAAATAATTCGTGTAAGCCATGACATATCCCCGAAAAGAAATGCCACCAGATCAAATCTGAAAAAGCCAATCAGTCCCCAGTTAATCGCACCAATGATAACCAATGTAAGCAATGTGTAATCAAGCCAGTTTGTATTCATTTTTTTAGCCTCCTTTTGCAGATAGTATGCACGCAAAAAAAATTTTTATTCGTATAAAACTTTTTTATCCTCGTTGTTTTCTATTGAATAAAATGTTAGAATAGGAATGTTGAAAAATTTAAGAGGTGAGTAAATTTTTGAATGAACATAAAAAAATAGTTAAATATCGTAAACCGTTCAACATAAATATTGGTGTAATCATTTTTATTATTATTTTCATATATCTTGTGTTCAATGTTTTCACTTACATTACAACAACGCATACTTCTGTTTATGAAGTGGAGCAGGGAACCATGGCAGAAAATAATATTTACCGTGGTCTGATCCTTCGGGATGAAACCATTGTCACATCACAATACACTGGATCACTGAACTATTATGTACGCGAATCATCGAGAGTCGGATACGGAGATCTGATCTGTTCCGTCGATGAAAGCGGAAGTGTTTCCCAAAAGATTAATGATGTAAGTTCAGACGCCTCTAATCTGGATGCGGAAGGACTTTTAGAAATTGAAAATGATATTTCCGACTATGAAAATTCCTATCAGGCGCAGACATTTTATAATATTTATTCATTTAAAGAAAATATTGATTCTGCATTAAATGAAGCCTTAAGTCTGGAAGCTTTAAACGGCTTATCGGATTATACATCCGCTGCCGGAAATGGTTCTTCCTTTCATACGATCACGACTGATACACCTGGAATCCTTGTTTATTACACGGATGGATTTGAAAATACGACCACGGACAATTTTTCAAAAGAACAGTTTGATGAAGCGTCCTATCAGCGCACTAATTTAAAACAAAATGTATCCGTTTCTAACGGGGATGCGGTTTATAAACTGATCAGCAATGAAGAATGGCATATTATCGTTCCCATTACAAATACACTCGCAGATGAACTTGCAGATGACAACACTTTAAAACTCCGCTTTAATAAGGATGGTAAGACAGCATATGCTACTTATATGATTACAGAAAAGAGCGGTGAAAAATATCTGATTTTAACACTTCGCAATTCACTGGTGCGTTATGCAAAAGACCGCTTTATAGAGATTGAGCTGTTGCTTACCGAACAGACCGGACTGAAAATTCCAAATTCAGCAATCACGGAAAAAGAGTTCTTTACCATACCGGTCAGCTATTTTATGAAAGGCGGCGATTCTGATTCTGACGGACTGCTCGTTTCATCCACAAACAAAAATGGAAAAACAACGACAGAATTTATTTCGCCAACGATCTATTATACAACAGACGATTATTACTATATAGACAGTGAGAAAGTCCATGCCGGAGACATTCTGGTAAAACCTGATTCGAACGAAACACACCGTGTTGGATCAGACACTGCAACATTAAAAGGTGTCTATAACGTCAATAAAGGTTATGCTGTTTTCAAACAGATTGATATTCTCTATCAGAGCAAGGAATATACTATCGTAAAGACAGGAACTTCCTATGGGATTTCCCTGTACGACCACATCGCTTTAGATGGAGCAAAGATCAATGAAGATGATTTGTTAAAATAATGGAGGAAAAAATGATATGTTAAAAGAAAATCTTGCAAATGTAAAAAAAAATATTGAACAGGCTTGTAAAAATGCCGGACGCAGCTGCGATGAAGTAACCCTGATTGCGGTAAGCAAAACGAAACCCATTGAAATGTTACAGGAAATTTACGGCGAAAACATCCGTGATTTCGGTGAAAATAAAGTACAGGAACTCTGCAGCAAAATGGAGCAGCTTCCATCCGATATCCGCTGGCATATGATCGGACATCTTCAGCGCAATAAAGTAAAGTATATTGTGGGAAAAGTTGAGTTGATCCATTCCGTGGATACATACCGCCTTGCAGAAGAGATTAACATTCAGGCAAAAAAACAGAATGTGATCGTTCCAATTCTTGTCGAAGTCAATATTGCACATGAAGAGTCTAAATTTGGCATTTCCGCAGAGGATGCAATTCTTCTTGTGGAAGAGATTTCAAAACTTGAAAATATCTGTATCAAAGGGCTTATGACGATTGCACCTTATGTTGAAAATCCGGAAGATAATCGTCTGTATTTCCGAAAAATAAAACAATTATCTGTTGACATAACTAATAAAAACATAGATAATGTATCTATGGAAATTCTGTCTATGGGAATGACAGGCGATTATATGGTTGCAATCGAAGAGGGAGCTACCATGGTGCGTGTAGGAACCGGAATTTTCGGTGAAAGAAATTATAAACAGGAGTGAGAACATGGGAGTTCTTGATAAGTTTTTAAATGCAATGCGTCTGAATCCGGATGAGGATGACGATTTTTACAACGAAGATTATGACTATGATGACGATTATACAGAGGACGAGCCAAAACAGACATTCCGCCGTGAGAAGAAACGTGAAGCAGCAGAGAAAGATTATGATTCGGATCGTCCGAAGGAGACTCCGGTAAAATCCACATCCAAGGTAACGCCGATCCGTCCAGCGAAAAAGCAGACTGGTCCCGGTGGTATGCAGGTATGTGTGATCAAACCTACTTCTGTTGAAGATGCGAGAGAAATTACAGAAACTTTACTGGAGAACCGTACTGTTGTCCTCAATGTTGAGGGCCTTGACGTTGAGATCGCGCAGCGTATCATTGACTTTACATCCGGTTCATGCTTTGCAATCAGTGGTAATCTGCAGAAAATTTCAAATTACATCTTCATTATCACACCGGCATCTGTGGACATTTCCGGAGATTTTTTAAGTTTAATGGATTCATTTGAGACAAGGGGTATTCAGACCGATTTTTAATTATGAATGAGCAGGAACTTTGTAAAAAACGTCTGTTGGATCTTTCCAGACAGGCTGACCGAAAGGGAATCGTTTTATTCAGCGATTTCCTTAATTTAAATGAACTGAATATTTACCACCAGTGTGAATCCGAATTTGTCACAAAGACGGAGAGCTTTGGCGGTGTCCCATATGCAGAGCGTCAGATAATTGCTTTTATTCCTGATGCTCTTTATTATGACTGGACATACCCGGTCACAGCATTAAAGGTGGAACCCGCTTATCCAAAATTTGCAGAAAAATTAGGGCATCGCGATCTGCTTGGATCTGTCATGACGCTCGGTATAGACCGCTCAAAGATCGGTGATATTCTCATGGGGGATGGATGTTATTATATTTTATGTGAAGAAACTGTTGCACCGTATTTTATGGAACAGCTCACAAAGATCCGTCATACACTGGTTCATTTAAGTGTTGTGGATCCTGCAGAGATACGTTCTCATCAGGAATTGATCGATAAAGACGGAATTATTACCTCAAACAGACTTGATTCTGTCATTGCCTGTGTATACCGTTTATCCAGAAGCCAGTCCTTAGAACTGATCCGCGCAGACCGTGTATTTGTAAATGGAAAAAGTATTCAGACACCAACCTATATCTGCAAGCCGGATGATATTGTATCCGTGCGCGGTCATGGGCGGTTTCATTTTAGTTCCATCTCAGGAGAAACCAATAAAGGACGTCTGAAAATCAAATATCAGCTATACAAAAGTTAACCGAACACTCATATGCAAAAATGCAGAAACGGAGGAGTATTATGTCAAAAAGTATACCGGTTACAGATGGAACAAATGTGATTTATACGATTGAATTAAAAAAAGATTTTGGGGATCTTTGTAAAGAACTGACCAGACTTAAAATCAGTCCTGACCAGAAACTTTGTATTGTCACAGATTCCAATGTAGCCCCGCTATATGCAAAAGAAGTACAGGATCAGCTTTCTGCAGTATTTTCAAATGTATTTTTACATATTTTTCCTGCAGGTGAAGCAAGCAAAAACACGGATACCGTAGGTGCGTTGTATCAGTTTCTGATAGAAAATCACTTCGACAGAAGGGACATCCTCTTAGCACTTGGTGGAGGTGTAGTCGGTGATCTGACCGGTTTTACGGCAGCAACTTACTTACGGGGCATTGATTTCATACAGATTCCAACTACACTGCTTTCACAGGTGGACAGCAGTATTGGCGGCAAAACGGGCGTTGATTTTATGCAGTATAAAAATATGGTCGGTGCATTTTATCAGCCTAAATTAGTTTATATGAACCTGTCAGTGCTTCATTCTCTTCCGAGAAAACAGATTGTTTCCGGGATGGGAGAGATTATCAAGCATGGCTTGATCAAGGATGCTTCTTATTTTGAATGGCTCATCGCTCATGAAAAAGAGATCTGGGCATTAGATCCTGAAATTTTAGAAGAAATGATCTACATAAGCTGTAATATCAAGCGTGATGTGGTCGAACGTGATCCCAAAGAGCAGGGAGAGCGTGCGCTCCTTAATTTCGGTCACACGATCGGTCATGCCATTGAAAAGCTTTCTGATTTTTCACTTTACCACGGAGAATGTGTAGGACTTGGCATTGTTGCGGCATCTTATCTGTCCATGCAGCTTGGTCATATTTCAGAAGAAGATTTTTTGAAAATCAAAAATGCTTTATCGCTTTTTGAACTTCCAACACAGATGGATGGATTTAACGCAGAAAAAGTTCTTTCTGCAACAAAATCCGATAAAAAAATGGTTGGAAACCAGGTTAAATTTATTCTGTTAAAAGAGATTGGAAATGCTTATATCTACCGCGAGCTGACAGATGAACAGATTCTTGACGGCATCCGTTATGTCTGCCATTCCTAAAATGATTTCCAAAGAAATGAGGACCCAATGAAACAACAATCTAAAACCATTCAAAAAAAGGCTTTTATCGGTATTTTATGTTCGGCCATTCTGATTTTCTTAGATCAGTTTACGAAATATCTTGCAGTACAGCATTTGAAAGATCAGATGCCTGTTGTTTTGTGGAAAAATGTTTTTGAACTCAGCTATTTAGAGAACCGTGGTGCAGCATTTGGTATTTTTCAGGGAAAACAGTGGCCACTTATTATTTTTACAGTGATTGTTTTAATCCTTATCATATATTTTTATTTGATGCACATTCCTTCAGAGAAACATTTTGGATTACTCAATGGAATTGCCATTCTGTTTTTTGCAGGTGCGATCGGTAATTTTATTGACAGGGTTACGCAGAGATATGTGGTTGATTTCTTCTATTTCAGACTGATCAATTTCCCGGTATTCAACGTCGCAGATATTTATGTGACTGTGGCTGCCGTACTTTTGATCTTATGTCTGCTGTTTTATAAAGAAGAAGATTTTGAACGCATTCTTCCATCAAAAAAGAAATCATAATTCACACGCGAGAATGGAGATTTTATGAAACAGGAAACTTTCGAAATAGAGGCAGAATATGAAGGAGAACGCTTAGATAAATATCTAAGCGTTATTTTTGAGCAGTCAAAAACCTCTTCAAACGCACCTTCACGTTCTTTTTTTCAGAAACTGATCAAGGACGGACATATAAAAGTAAACGATTCTATAGAAAAAGCAAATTACCGTCTGCATATGGATGATCTTGTGAGTGTGGAAATTCCAGATGCCGTGGAAACGCCGATTCTCCCGGAAGATATCCCGCTTGATATTTTATATGAAGATGATGACCTTCTTATTGTCAATAAACCGAAAGGAATGGTCGTACATCCATCAGCAGGGCATTATTCAGGCACCTTAGTCAATGCGGTCATGTTTCATTGTAAAGACAGTCTTTCGGGTATTAACGGCGAAATACGGCCAGGAATCGTGCACCGGATCGATATGGACACAACCGGTTCGCTCATTGTATGTAAAAATGACGAAAGCCATGTTAAAATTGCGGAACAGATCAAAGAGCACAGTGTCAATCGCAGATACCGTGGTATTGTATATGGCATTGTAAAAGATGATGAAGGAATGATCAATGCTCCGATTGGCAGACATCCGACCGACCGGAAAAAGATGGCGATCAATGAAAAAAATGGAAAACCGGCGATTACACATTATAAAGTACTGGAACGTTTTTCAAATTACACCTATATGGAATTTAAATTAGAGACAGGCAGAACACATCAAATTCGTGTTCATATGGCAAGTATCGGTCATCCGTTACTTGGCGATACTGTATATTCCAGTGGAAAAAGTCCGTTTAAAACACAGGGACAGACACTTCATGCCATGACGATTGGATTTATTCATCCACGCACCAATGAATATATGGAAATATCGGCGCCACTCCCAGAATATTTTTTGAAAATATTAAAAAGTCTGCGTTAAATTTCGAAAAATTGTTTTATTTTTTGAGAAAATGTAGTATAATTATACAAAACAAACAGATATCATCATATGAAAACGAGATATTTTGCATATATCGTACAAATATTTCGTAATATGTAAGATGTTCTGCCGCAAAAGAAAGTGGGGGATTCCTATGTCAAATAAGATATATACCATCGGTCGTGAATTTGGAAGCGGAGGCAAAGCAGTTGGCGAGGCACTTGCCGAGAGACTTGGTATCAAATTATACGACAAAGAATTATTACAGCAGGCAGCAAAAGACAGTGGCTTTTGTGAAGAAATTTTCGAAAATCACGACGAAAAACCAACCAGCAGCTTTTTATACTCGCTGGTCATGGATACATATTCCGTTGGAAGCTACAATTCTTCACCGTTTTTAGATATGCCGCTGAACCATAAAATATTCCTTGCACAGTTTGAAACGATTAAAAAGATTGCAGATCGTGAATCCTGCGTCATTGTTGGCAGATGTGCAGATTACGCATTGGCAGATTATCCGGACTGCATTAATATTTTTATTCATTCAGACATGGAAAACCGTGTCAAAGCTGTCAGCAAACGCCTGAATATCACAGAGAATAAAGCGAAAGATCTGATCCAGAAAAAGGATAAGCAGCGTGCCAGTTATTATAATTATTATTCCAGCAAGCGCTGGGGGGATTCCAGCAGCTATCATCTGACACTGGATGCTGGAAAGCTTGGTATTGACGGATGTATCGACATGATTTTAAAATTCCGTGAAATTATGGATGCACAGAAATAAAATACAAACTGTAAATACTTAATGAAAAATCCCATTAAAGTTAAAAAGGACTTTAATGGGATTTTTTTCGTATTTGTTGCCGACACAGCGTATATTGAGTTAATAATCTACAGACTATTTGCTTCCGTACACAACTATTCGTTAAACTTGCGTTTTGCGAATAAGTTTTAAAGTCTTTTTCAAAATTATCAATTACCGAATGATTTCATCCGAATCGAGAATAATGGTAAAAGGTCCATCATTTACAAGTGATATTTTCATATCTGCACCAAATATTCCCTGTTCAACAATCGGTATCTGTGTTTTACAACAATCAATGATATAGGTATAAAGTTCCTTTGCCATATCTGGTTTTCCCGCATTTGTAAAGGATGGTCTGTTTCCTTTTCGACAATCTGCATATAAGGTAAACTGCGATATTAATAACAAACTTCCTTCCACATCTTTAAGCGACAAATTTGTTTTTTTCTCTGAATCTTCAAAAATACGAAGTGAGATCAATTTTTTTATCATCTTATCTGCGATTTCTTTTGTATCAGAATCAGAAATACCGATTAATACCAGAAAACCTTTTTCAATGCTGCCAGTCAGCTGATCATCTACACGGCATGCTGCCGAACTCACACGTTGCACTACAAATTTCATATTCATATACTCCTTTTTCAATGTTTTTAATCTAAGATTCAGTATGGATTTTAAAGAACTGATTTCTGTTATAAATTTAACATATTTTCAAGCAGCTGCCTACTATTTCTTCTTTCAATAGACGACATATTTTTCATCTCTCTAACATAAAAAATACATACATTTTTTCAGCAAAATATTGTATAATAAAGGAAACTCTGGAGGCTTTCATATGAAACTACAACAACTATACAGCTACACTAGAAAAGCTATCGATCATTACCAATTGATTGAATCCGGCGATAAAATTGCCATCGGTATTTCTGGAGGAAAAGACTCTCTCACTCTTCTTTATGCACTGAGTGGTCTGCGTCGGTTTTATCCCAAAAACTTTGAACTGGCAGCTGTGACAGTAAATCTTGGCTATGAGGATTTTGATCTTGCTGCAGTTTCAAATCTGTGCCGCGAACTTGATGTTCCATATCACATTGTCAATACGGAAATTGCAAAGATTTTATTTGAGGAACGTGATGAAAAACCTACCTGTTCCCTGTGTGCTAAAATGCGAAAAGGTGCGTTAAATCAGGCAATTAAAGAGCTTGGATGTAATAAAGTTGCGTATGCACATCATATGGACGACGTGATTGAAACAGCGTTTTTATCTATGATCTATGAAGGACGTTTTTATGTATTTCCACCAAAAACTTATATGGAAGATTCTGATCTTACGATAATCCGTCCTCTGATCTATGTTTCTGAGGCAGAAGTAAAAGGATTTCGAAATAAATATGATCTTCCGGTTGTAAAAAATCCCTGTCCGATGGATGGCAATACCAAACGGGAATATGTAAAAAAAATGATCCAGCAGTTAAATCTCGATAACCCTGGGGTTAAAACAAAACTATTCCACGCAATTTGTACTGGCAATATTCCAGGATGGGCGTTTGACACTGAGTGTCACAAATTAAAATGAGGTTTATCATGAAAGAAAAAGCATATTATGAAACAATAAATGTAAAAAATGAAGTAAAACTAAGAAAACTGTTAGATGCACTGCCGCCATTCTGCAAACAGTTTTTCATCGGTATAGAAGCGACAAGTTCATCGAGAACAAAAATAGCTTATGCATACGATATCGGTTGTTTCTTTGATTATCTGCATACACATAATCCAATCTGTGCCAAAATGGAAATTACAAATTTTCCTATTACTATTTTAAACAGAATCACACCAATGGATATTGAAGAATATCTCTCTTATCTGAAATATTATGAAAAAGACGGAACGGAACACACTAACGATGAAGGCGGTCTGAAACGTAAGCTTTGTGCTCTGCGCTCCTTTTATCACTATTACTATAAAAACGGTTTAATTGAAGATGACCCTACTGTCAAAGTAGATATGCCCAAGATTCATGAAAAAAATATTATCCGTCTGGACGTCGATGAAGTTGCCAAACTTCTTGATGAAGTCGAATCTGGTGAGAATCTTACTGCAAGACAACAACAGTATCACGAGAAAACAAAAGTGCGGGATCTTGCAATGATGACACTTTTGTTAGGAACGGGTATCCGTGTGTCAGAATGTGTTGGTCTTGATATGGAAGATGTTGACTTTAAAAATAATGGAATTAAGATCCACCGTAAAGGTGGTGCAGAGGTTGTTGTATATTTTGGAGAAGAAGTACGCAAAGCTCTCATGGATTACATGGTAGAACGCCAGAAAATCACTGCAGCTGACGGAAGTGTCAATGCTCTCTTTTTATCATTGCAAAACAGACGTATAAGTGTCCGATCCGTAGAAAATATGGTAAAAAAATATTCAAAACTGGTAACGACATTAAAACATATCACACCACATAAACTTCGCAGCACTTATGGTACATCACTCTATCGTGAAACCGGTGATATTTATCTGGTTGCTGATGTTCTCGGACATAAAGATGTCAATACTACCCGTAAGCATTACGCAGCTCTTGATGATGAAAGACGCCGCAGTGCTGCTAAGTATGTCAAATTGAGAGAAATCTGATTTTTCCGGTATAAAACAATAGCATGCACGCGCTGCAATGATTTTATTGCCATGAATTAAAAAAGTGTTATTGCTTTTTCGAATGAAAACAATAACACTTTTTTAATTTGGTTATAAGGATACAAGCAGTCAATATTATGCTTGCTGCAGCAATATACTGTCAATTTTTTCCTGGATTCTGCGCTGAACCAGTTCTGCTATCTCATGTGTTTTCAACGAACCATATTCATCAAACAAAATAGGTTTCAGATAATATACCTGTGTTGTCACAGGTCCCAGATTAAAACTGTTAAAAACTTTATAGGAATCGATCAGGGCAACCGGTATAATCGGTGCCTTTGTCTTTAAAGCAATTTTAAAACTCCCGGCCTTGAAATCACATACATTATTACGATTATTGAAATCATACCCGCCCTCCGGAAAAAGGATATAACGTTTGCCCTTTTTAACATCTTCTGAAACTTCATTGATGATCGTAAGCGCCTGTCTTACATCTTTCTTATCCAGACGTTTTCCCTGTAGCAGATCGATAAATTCCCGAACAAGAATTGTACTGGACTTTGCACGGTCCATGACAATAGAACAAGGATTTTTATGTGTATAAATGATGCCCAGTGCGTCATATTTTCCCTGATGGTTAGGATACATCATATATCCGCCCTCCGACGGAAGATTTTCCAGACCATATGCTTTTGTCTTAATTCCTCCGGTTGTTTTCATAAGACGAATTACATGGCGTGCAAGCTCATATCGCTCTTCTTCTGAATATTTTTCAGGATGATCCGCTTCTTTCCGCATCTTTGGAATCATATATGGTGCTCTGAAAAGGTTCATAAGAATTACATAAATAAACTTTAACATAACTATAACGCTATCCTCCGTACCTGGCATATCCTAAACCGGCTTTTATATTTAAAATATTTTCAAGCCGAATACAGCTATTATAGCTTATTTTGAAAAAAAAAACAACATTCTTGCACTCTGCTGTTACATGCCCTGTTCCGTCTGGGTTACTGTTCACTCGTACCTCGTTCTAGTAACGGATTTTGCCAATGCTTCGCATTCCAAATCGGCAAAATCTGCTGCCACCACGGTATCATACGGCATTTTCAGTTCAGAAAATGCCTGCCTGTGAACAGCAACGATTACAGCCCATGATTAGTTTCAAAATTCTATAGTAAGTATTCTAATATAGTTATTTTAAATATTCTGACGAATAATATGGTACTGTGAGATATTCTCCCTCATGAATATCATCAGGAAAGATATGATTGATCATACATACTTCCTCTATATAAGCTGAGGTATTTTTATAATCATCTGTCATATAAATATCGGCAATGTCATTCAACGTCTGTCCCGATGTAATCTGTATGCTGGTATAATATTTATAGGCGCTGGTTTCATCAGCTGCCTGTGCTCGGATTGTACCAAAACAAGCGGAGCAGATTATTATAAATAGTAACATGGATAATGCAATCAAAAAAAATGATTTCTGCTTTTTTCTGTTTTCTCCTCTGCTTCTCATAAATAACCTCCGTCATATACGAACATTTGTTGCGAACAACTGTTTGCATATCTGTATCATAATACACGAACATTTGTTTGTCAACAATAAAATCGAACAAATTTTCGGAATATACGTTTGCATTCATGCATGTTTTATGATAGAATAAATATCAGGTAGATTAACCTATTTACAAGATTGATGAAATACATTTTATCGTATAACAGGAGGCACTTTATGGCATATGGCAAAATCAGCAGTAAGCAGCAGGAAATTTTAGAATATATCAAACAGGAAATTTTAAACAAAGGTTATCCGCCGGCAGTTCGTGAGATCTGCGAGGCAGTTCACTTAAAGTCAACCTCTTCTGTTCACTCACACCTTGAGACACTTGAAAAGAATGGTTATATCCGAAGAGATCCTACAAAACCACGCGCCATCGAGATTATCGATGATAATTTTAATCTGACCAGACGCGAAGTTGTAAATGTTCCTATCATTGGTCAGGTAGCTGCCGGTCAGCCGCTGCTTGCCGTTGAAAATATTGAGAATTACTTTCCGATTCCTACTGAGTTTATGCCGAATGCGGAGACTTTTATGTTAAAGGTAAAGGGTGACAGTATGATCAATGCCGGGATTTTTAATGGTGATAAGATTCTTGTACAGAAACAGTCTGATGCACAGAATGGTGATATTGTCGTTGCACTTGTAGATGATTCTGCAACGGTAAAGACTTTTTACAAAGAAGATGGTCACTACCGTTTACAGCCGGAAAATGATACTATGGATCCGATTATTGTGAATGAATGTTCGATTCTTGGAAAAGTATTTGGTATTATGCGATTCTTAAATTAAAAAAAGGCAACTGATTTTCATTAAAAAATCAGTTGCCTTTTTTCGTCTATGTTCATAAAACTATTTCCAAAATATGCTTTTATTCTTAAAATATTTCGCTATTTTTTACAATTCATCCACACTGATCTCTTTTCCATCTTTCCAGATGCGCTCAAGATCATAAAACAGTCTGTCCTCTTTTGAGAAAATATGGATAATGATATCATTATAGTCCATCAGAATCCATGTAGAAGACTGGTTACCTTCCACCTGTCTTACTTTAAGATCTGCCTTATATAAAGCTTCATCTACCGCATCACGCATTGCCTGAATCTGATTCTGATTCATTCCGTCTGCAATAATAAAAAAATCAGCAATCGGTGAAATCTCACGGATATCAATCACTTTAATATCTTCCGCTTTCTTATCTTCCAGTGCTTTTACTGCTACTTTACAATACTCTGCTGAAGTCATAATTTTACTCTCCTATCATTTTCATTTGCCCTTCATGTTTTACTTTATGTGTAACACCCAGGGAATAATTTTAATTGCGAAGCATTAATCATGATTTTTCCTGTACTGACGGTAAAAATCATAAGTCATCTTTGTTGTTGCATCGATACTTCCACCTCTGCTGGACAAATAAACCAGCGTATCATGCAGTATTTCAGCCATACAGACATCTAAATCTTCAAAGGCGGTCTTCCGTATATAAGGAAGATTTTCTGCTTTATCCCGTCCAGGTTCGATGTAATCTGCGATATAGATGATTTTATCCAGGAGACTCATATCCGGTTCACCGGTCGTATGCACTTTAATTGCATGTAAAATCTGCGGATCGGATACTTCGTAAACAGTCTCCGCCAGAAAAGCCCCTAATTTTGCATGCAGCAGATACGGACTTTTGTATTCTACCGGATTGATCAGAATGTGATTTTTCTCACACATTTCTATCTTCTGATCATTCGGGATACATTTTGCACAATCATGAAGTAATCCCGCAAGCATTGCCTTTTCTATGGAATACTCATGTGCCATGGCAAGACAGCCCGCCGTGTACATAACACCTTTCGTGTGCTCGTAACGACCTTTATCCAGTTCTTTTTTTAATTTTTTTCGAATTTCATTTACTTCCATGATAATCTCCATTTCAGACCAGCCTGTTGCGAAAAGGTGCTGCCGTCAGGCTGGTGCAGACATGATTTTGCATGTCTTATCATCTAATACTCTTCATACAAATGATGTTTCCGGATATATGCCAGTACTTCAGGCGGAATCAGGGAAATATCTGTTTTTCCACATCTTAAAGACACACGGATCTCACTGGATGAAATATCTGTTTTCCCACCCGCAATTGGATAAATCTCAGCCGGAAATAACTGTTTTAAGTCAGAAATCTTTTTCTCAACCTCCGACAAATCCATATCATCACGCACTGCAGCCAAAATAACTGCTTTCTCACAAATGATTTCTGGATGGTACCATTTTTCTAAATAATCAAGGGAATCTGCCCCCATGATAAAGAAAAAATCAGTATCCGGACAGACCTCTTTTAATTTTGTGAGTGTCAGATAAGTATAACTTGTCCCCTCTGCATCGATTTCCACCCGTGAAAGCTTAAAATATGGAATATCACAGATAGCCAGAGCTGTCATTTCCGCCCGGATATCAGCCGCCGTCATTTTTTTTTCATCTTTATTCGGAGAATGCCCGGCGGGAATAAACCATACTTCGTCCAATGCAAATTCTTCATACGCACTCTGTGCAATATTTAAATGTCCCTTATGAATCGGATCAAAAGAACCGCCTAAAATGCCTATCCTCTTTAAATGCTTTTGTCCGGTTCTGCACTCTGTATCTTCCATATCAGCCCGGTAATTCGTATTTGGTATTTTTCTTCGCCTGACGGAATAAAACGATCTTCTTTCCGATCACTTTCACAACCTCAGAGCGTGTCCGCTCTGCAGTCACTGCTGCGATCTCTCTCGGATCATCGATACAGTTTTTTAATACAGCCACTTTGATCAGCTCTCTCTTTTCTAATGCCTCATCTAATGCTGTGATGATCTCCGGTGTAAGGCTTGCTTTTCCGATATGAAAGATCGGATCCATCGTGCTTGCACATCCGCCAAGGTATGCACGCTGTTTACTTGTTAATGCCATAACATTCCTCATTTCCGCACCGTTTCCCAGTGCCATTAATATCACATCAGTTTCTTATTATTTATAATAATCAAATTCAAATCCATACATACGCACAGTATCGCCATCTTCAATTCCCTGGGCTTCTAATTCTTTTAAAATGCCCTGTTCCTTCATAAACTTCTGGAAAAATAAAAATCCTTTTTCGGAATCGATATTGGTATAACCAAGCATTTTTTCGATCTTTGGTCCCTCGATCTCAAATGCTCCGTCTGCCGCCTGTGAAATTGTGTAAGGCTCATCCTTAAAGAATCGTAATGCCGGATCAAATTCAGGTTCATAGATCACCGGTTCGCTATCACAGTGATCAAGCAGTTCCTGAACATGATACAACAACTCTTTTAATCCCTTTCCGCTGACCGCCGAGATCGGGAATACACGGATTCCGTCTTTTTCAAACTCCTGTCTTAAAGACTGGACGATCTCATTCTCATCACCATACACGGCATCCATCTTGTTTGCCGCAATCACCTGCGGCTTTGCTAAAAGTTTCGGATCATATGCCTCTAACTCTTTCATGATAGCACGAATATCTGCAATTGGATCACGGCCTTCGGTTCCGGCTGCATCGACCACATGGATCATGACTTTTGTACGCTCAATATGACGCAAAAACTCAAGTCCGAGTCCGACACCTTCAGATGCCCCCTCAATCAGTCCCGGAATGTCGGCAATGACAAATCCTTTCGCACCATCTAAATCTACGACACCAAGGTTTGGCTGTAAGGTTGTAAAATGGTAATTGGCGATCTTCGGCTGTGCATTGGTGACTCTTGACAATAACGTTGATTTTCCGACATTTGGAAATCCGACCAGCCCGACGTCCGCGATCACCTTTAACTCCAATTTTACTTCCAGTTCAATGGCATCTCCACCCGGCTGTGCATATTTCGGCGCCTGCATGGTAGATGTTGCAAAATGCTGGTTTCCAAGACCACCGCGGCCGCCTTTTAAGATCACCTGTCTGCGGTTGTCACCGGACATATCAGCAATTACTTTTCCGGACTCTGCATCTTTGATCACAGTTCCTGCCGGAACTTTTAAGATCAGATCCTCACCGTTCTTTCCATGACAGTTGCGTTTTCCGCCTTCTTCTCCTGGCTGTGCGGAAAACTTTCTTCTGTGACGATAGTCGGTAAGTGTATTTAAACCGTCATCGACCACGAATACGACATCACCGCCGCGGCCGCCGTCTCCGCCATCCGGGCCGCCGTCCGGCACATATTTTTCCCTGCGGAAACTGACATGGCCGTCTCCGCCTTTTCCTGATTTTATAATAATTGTTGCTCTGTCTGCAAACATATTTTTCTACCTCAAATTTAACAAAAACACGTACATAAAACAGGGGTCAACCTGACTTTGAATACATGTGAATTAACTGTCACATTCTTAATACAAATAGAACCCGGCTATCACATCCATCTGCGATGGATGTGCCATCTGTGATGGGTGTTCATAGTCGGGTCCACAATACATCTTATTCAGCTACTGGATAAACGGAAGCCTGTTTCTTATCTCTTCCTTTTCTTTCGAATCTTAAGATACCATCTGTTAAAGCAAATAATGTATCATCTCCACCGATACCTACATTAACGCCCGGATGAATCTTTGTTCCACGCTGTCTGTATAAAATGTTTCCAGCTTTTACAAACTGTCCGTCTGCTCTTTTTGCTCCTAATCTTTTAGATTCGGAATCACGACCGTTCTTTGTAGAACCAACTCCCTTTTTATGAGCAAAAAACTGAAGGTTCATATTTAACATGTCTTACACCTCCCTGAATTTTAGAATGATATAATCATTTCCATAAGTGTTTTGTATTCCCTGCAAACCTAAAACCAATGACTTCATAAGTAGATCGGCATCATGTCCTGCCGGGGAAGAAAACGATAAGCTTATCTTTCCTGTCTCCTCATCCGAATCTGTGGAAAAGGCATCTTTCGTATATAAGCCGAGACTGTTTACCGTATTGATGACCAATGCGGAAATCCCTGCACATACAATATCTTCGCCTTCCTCTGCATATCCGGCATGTCCAAGACATTCAAAGCCTAAAAACTCGTTGTCACGGTTTCTGAAAATCGTTATCTTTGTCATAACAACTTTCCCTGTCGATTACGCGTTGATCTTTTCAATCTTAATCTGTGTAAACGCCTGTCTGTGACCGTTTTTCTTGTGATAGCCAGTCTTTCTCTTGTACTTGTAAACGATAACTTTTTTACCTCTGCCCTCTTTTACGACAGAAGCCTCTACAGAAGCGTTTGCTACATCAGAACCAACTTTAATACCGTTGTCAGATACAGCTAAAACCTGATCAAAAGTTACTTTCTCACCAGCTTCTTTTCCGAGCTTTTCAATGGTAATGATATCGCCTTCGGATACTTTGTACTGTTTACCACCTGTTGCTATAATTGCGTACATATGGCACCTCCTATTATCATTACTCGCCAGTTATGGTGCCTTCTATCTGTGATTGATGCAGTATAGACGGACTTTTAGACCTCACTGTGCGGCATACTTCGTTACTTTAGCATATATTTTTTGTTACGTCAACCATTTTTTCCAAATTTATAAAATATTTTATCCAAATTTTAGATCTTTTTTACCTGAAAGCAAAATAAACCAGCACCAGCGCTCCAAGCACGATACGATACCATCCAAATACCTTAAAGTCATGTTTCCGGATATAGGACATCAAAAAGCGGATGACAACAATGGAGACAAGAAATGCAACTACTGTTCCAACTCCCAGGATCACAAGCTCTGCCCCGGTAAATGCGAATCCAAACTTCAAGAGTTTTAGGAGGCTCATACCGAGCATAACTGGAACTGCAAGGTAGAACGTGAACTCCGCAACAGCTACACGGGAGACACCGATGATCAGTCCACCTATGATCGTTGCACCGGAACGTGAAGTTCCAGGAATGATGGAAAGAACCTGAAACAATCCGATCATAAATGCAGTCTGGCAGGAAATATCCGCAAGTGTTTTGATCTTTGGCTCTCTTGTCTTATTCCAGTTTTCAATCAGAATAAAGGCAACACCATAAAAGATCAGAGCGATTGCAATCACGACTGGTGTGTGAAGATGTGCTTCGATATAATCGTCAAATAAAATTGTGACCGCCGCTCCCGGAATACATGCTGCCACTACTTTAAACCATAAAGAAAAGATATCTTTTCTTATCACAGGCTTCGTCTTATCCTTAAACTGGAACGGAAACATCCGGTTCCAGTAGAGGACTACAACTGCAAGGATCGCACCAAGCTGAATGATGATAAAAAACATTTCCTTAAAGGAATCACTTGCATTTAGCTGTAAAAATTCGTCCACTAAAAGCATATGTCCGGTGCTGCTGATCGGGAGCCATTCCGTGATTCCCTCCACGATCCCAAGAAAAATTACTTTTAAAATTTCAATAAAACTTAAATCCATTTTTATTCTCTCTATACTTTCTTAATTTTGATGATAATCAAATATCCGTAAAATGTTCCATATTGTGTCAAGACAAACTTTCCCGCAGTGATTTTTTGATTTTCTTCCGGGTGACCTCAACTAGACCGAGTTTTGTCATCTCAATGATCTGCGTCGGTACCGGATCTTTTTTCAGGGCCGCTCCAAAAACATTTAAAAGTTTACTCTCTGCCGACTTTGTCTCCAGATTGATAAAATCAACGATGACGATTCCTGAAATGTTGCGGAGTCTTAACTGTCTTGCAATTTCCTCAGCAGCTTCGATATTTACTTTAAGGAAATTTTCCTGCATTTCCTTTTTGGCAATGTTTTTTCCGGTATTCACATCAATTACCGTCAGAGCTTCCGTCGGCTGGATAATAAGGTATGCACCTGACTTTAACCATACTCTCTCCCTCAATGCATCGTGAAGCTGTGATGTGATCCCGCTAAGTGCAGATAATGAAACCATTTTATCTTCATAATAGCGGATTTTAAGACCATGTCCGGTAAGTATTTCATCTACCCTGGATCTCACACTGCCCCCGGCTGCAAGCTGTTCTGCACCGATACCATACATGCTGCAGATTATCTCAAAAATTTCTCTGTCATCCGTCACCACTTCACCCAGTTCTGTTTCATAAAGTCCGTTTAACATCTTCTGCCACGGCTGTTCCTCTTTATGTACCAGAGAATAGCGGGTCAAATATTTTGCGCCTGAGATGATTTTTTGAACTTCTGCCTCAAGCTGAACCAATTCCAAAAGCAGTTCCTCTTTTGATGCCTGCGCAGCATTGGTACGGATGATCACGCCATATGGAATCTGTTCTTTGCCTGAAAGAAAATCTTCTACGATCTTTAACAGTTCTTCTCTTTTCTCTTTTGGCAGTTTGGAAGACGCACCGATTTTTCGTTTTCCAGTCGTAAGGATCACATATTTTCCGGTAAACGTAAGGTTCGTACTTACGGAAGGATCCTTCGTCTTTAAGGCTTCTTTTACCACCTGGACTAAAAGTTCATCCCCTGCACAAATTGCTTTTTTTTCTGATTGTTTTTTGGTAAAAACCGGATTTTTCAGTTCCTGCAGCGGCAGGTAACAGTTCTGTCCCGGTGCAATACAGACAAAGGCAGCATTCAGATTTTTTATGACATTTTCCACCCTGCCTATATAAATATTTCCAAGCACAGATGTCCCGGTCAGGGATTCTGTGGTCACTTCGATCAGTTTCTGTCTGTCATCGCAGAGCGCTGCAATGCGGTATTCTTTTTTTTCGATTTCTGTTGTTGTAATAATAAAACGGTTCATATTACCCGATCACTTCCCCCATTTTTCCAAGGGAAATAAATCCTTCTCCTGCCGGATCTATGGCATAGACATCCCTGCGGTGGATCTGGATCGCATTCTGGTCATAAGTATATCCCATTGCCTGAAACATTGCTTCTAGTACAAGTTCCGGCTTTAAATTATCCGTGCTTCCGGTGGATACCTTTAAATAAAATACCGGTCTGCCGTCTCTTTCTGACACATCAAATGCATATACAAGCTGCTTTAAGTCCATAACTTTTTCACTTTTTTTCGTTTGTTTTGTGATCAGAAATTCTTCTTTTTCCGTAAAATACTGACGGATGCCATCTGTAAAAGTCTTAACGTCTGCAGCCGGTTCATATCCCTCTTTATAGTAAAGATCATAGTCTGCCGCTGCAACCATGGACATCGCTGTTTTTGCATTGTCCGGCAATTTTACATACTCTGTGACTTCCACGCCCTCCACCATGGTATCATTCAGTGCTTTAATGGAGGTTTCACTTGATCTGGTAGAATTTACTTCAATATCAAGATACTCTCCATCACTGGTGATTCCAACACCAAGCGGTGCCGCAAAAGACATGATCTGATGCGGGGAGAAGCCTTCCGAATAGCAGATATCAATCTCTGCCCGGCGCATAGCCTTCTGAAAATAACGCATGATGTCCAGATGTCCGATAAAACGCATCACACCGTATTTACGGAACTTAATCCTTATCTTTATCATAATGTCAACCTTACATTAACCCTTTCTTCTTTCACATTAAGTATCTCATGTAAAACGTTAAATATCTTTTTTAACGCTCTGCCATACATACCCCTGTTTTAAACTGGGCTGCACCACATCCGGAGCAGCGCATCCTGCAGTTTGGAGTCACATTCTCTGCCATGGCATTTTGCCATTCACGTTTTAAGAATTCTTTCGTCACACCGGTATCGATGAAATCCCATGGAAATACTTCATCAAGTGAGCGCTCTCTTTTGGTGTAAAAATCCATATCCACACCGCAGTCTGCAAATGCGTCTAACCATCTCTGATAATCAAAATATTCAGACCAGGCGTCAAATATGCCGCCACGCTCATAAACCGTGCGGATCACACTGGCAACTTTACGGTCACCACGCGCTAATACACCCTCTAACACCGTCACATCCGCCTCATGCCAGTTATACTTGATGCTTTTCCGGTTCAACTGTTCCTTTACCGTATCATTTACAACTTTCGCACGCGCTATATAGTCCCCCGGGTCATGCATGGATGCCCACTGGAAAGGAGTAAATGGCTTTGGCACAAAAAATGAGGTTGAGATCGTGATCTGGCATTTACCATTCCGCTGATCTTTGGGAATCTCGTAATAACGAACAGCAATATCGTTTGCCAGTTCCGGGATTGCCTTCATGTCCTCCTCTGTCTCGGTCGGAAGTCCTAACATAAAGTAAAGCTTTACCTTGTTCCAGCCGCCCTCAAATGCCATACCGGCACCTTCTAAGATAACATCTTTGGTAAGTCCCTTATTGATCACGTCCCTGAGCCGCTGGGAACCTGCTTCCGGTGCAAAAGTCAGACTGCTTTTTTTGATATCCTGCACTTTTCCCATGACATCTAAGGAAAATGCATCAATACGCAGTGACGGAAGTGAAATGTTTACTCCTTTTCCCTTAAATTCCTCAATTAAAAATGTCACAAGTTCCTGTAACTGTGAGTAATCGGAAGAACTCAAAGAGCTTAAAGAGATCTCTTCATGTCCGGTTGACTTTAACATCCGGCAGGCAAGTTTCTTTAACCGTTCCACATCTTTTTCACGCGTCGGACGGTAAACCATACCCGCCTGGCAGAAACGGCAGCCACGGATACAGCCTCGCTGGATCTCAAGAACCACGCGGTCCTGTGTTGCCTTGATAAATGGCACGATCGGTTTTTCCGGGTAAACTGCCTGCGTCATATCCGTGACGATCTGTTTTGTGACCGTGCGCGGCACATCCTCATACACCGGTTCAAATCCGGCAATGGTTCCATCCTCTTTATAGCTTACCTCATATAAAGATGGCACATAAATACCAGGGATTTTTGCCGCTTCATGCAGGAAATCGGCACGGGCTGCCCCCTCTTTTTTCATTTTTTTATAAAGATCCAGCAGAGCGTCATAGGAAATCTCGCCCTCTCCCATGTAAAACAGATCAAAAAACTCTGCAATCGGTTCCGGATTATAGGTACATGGACCTCCGCCGATCACGATCGGATCATCTTCTGTCCTGTCTGCCGCCTCAACCGGAATCTGGCTTAAATCTAAGATCTGCAAAATATTGGTATAACACATTTCGTACTGGATCGTGATTCCAAGAAAATCTGCATCCTTTACAGGCTGCTGTGACTCTAAAGAAAACAGTGGAATCTTCTCTTCCTTTAAAATTGCATGCAGATCCGGCCACGGGGAATAGACACGCTCGCACCAGACGTCCTCTCTTTTATTTAACATATCATATAAAATCTGGATACCAAGATGTGACATTCCAATCTCATAAACATCCGGGAAACACATCACAAACCGGATATCGACCATATCTTTCTCTTTTACCACGCTGTTTAATTCGTTACCGATATAGCGCGCCGGTTTATCAATCTTCATCAGTATCTCATCGGATAAAGCTAATTTTGTCATTTAAAAAAATCCTTTCCATTTCTTCTTTCGCGCTCAAATTTCGCAGTGCGCCAATCATACATGTATATTGACGCACTTGCGCTCAATGTATCATAACATAATTTTTCAGATTTGTATAATAATGATTATCACAGATCATTTCTGTGATCGTCTGCGTGCTGTAACCACACAGATCCGTATGGGTATACATGCATCCTAAAAAAGCCGCAAATATACATACAGATAAAAAAATGCGCAGTTTCAGTGCTGCCGCAAGCCCCATTTCCGGTGCAGAATCATCCGCTTCTCCGGCATCTCTTTTCTGCATCCCATTTTCTTCATAAAAAGAATTGCGGATATTCTGCACGTATTCCCTGCGCCGTTCAACTGTCTGTCTGTCCATAAAACACTCCATTTCTGTGCCAGTCCATCCTTTTTATATCATTTTATGAAGTTATGGACAAATTCATACCTTGCATTTTATTTCTGCCTCTGCTTTTTTGTAAAAGGCTTCTGAAGCCATTTCAGCAGAGTATTATCAAGAATCATTGCACCGATTGCCGAGATAAAAAGGGTCAGCACCATCATCACGATACATCCGCCAACAATGCCACCGCCAAGCACATTGACATGCAGTTTCTGTTTGACCACAAAATGAAGCACACCCCAGTGAATCAACAAAATAGAATAGCTGTACCGACTGATCCACTGCACAAAGAAACTGCTTTTTGTTTTTTGGGACGCTAGACGCTTTATCAGCAAAAAGATAGCTGCTGTAAAACACATCATCGTGGGTGCGTTCTGGTAAATATAATTGCTATAATCATTTCCGTTCCAGATCCACATACAGGTTTCAATAAATGATAGAAATCCTGCAAACATAAAAAAATTTTCTACCTTTCTGCTGCATTTTTCAGAAAGAAAATATCCAAGTAAAAAAGTTCCCGCATAAGAATCCACCACAATGCCAAACACAGAGTTGATTCCATAAAGTGGCAGATATGTATCCAATGCACAAATTGCAAATATAACTCCTATCACACCCGACAATACGGAATCAGGAATATTGTGTACAATATACCGCATAAATGGAGTCAGAACATACAGCCAGATGATTACATAGACCAGCCAGAAATGAGGTGCCTCCACCGGAGCCCCTGTCAGAATCTTTTGTAACATCAGAAGCCAGTGATCCGGTTTCAGCCAGACAAGCCCTTCCTTTGCCACGATATAAAGGATGTAATAGACCACAAGCGGGATTGCAACTTTTGTGAAACGTTTGCGGAAAAAAGTTCCAACAGCTTCATTTTTTACCGGAAGCAGCAATGCCCCGCTCAACATGACAAAAAGCAGGTTGCAGGACAAAAATATAAAATTAAAGATGGTAAGCACCCGGAAAGGAATGCTTCCATACTCTGTCATTGAGGCTGCCAGTGAGACTGTGTGCACCCCGATCACAAATATGGTCGCTACGACGCGCAGATCATCGATGTAGACCTGCCTGCCTCGCTTTGACAGATTACCAATCATAAGTTTTTTTATTTTTTCAAACATGGAATCTCCAATTTCTATTTTTCAGCTTTTGATTTGTTTATTCATGACGAACCTGCAAAAGGACATTTACAAGTAAATTCTGCCTGTAAATGTCCTTTGTATATTACCTCTGTGAAAGCTCCTGTGTAATCTCCTCCCACGTAACTCCCTTTTCTGCCATCAGCACCATCATATGATACATAAAATCAGATATCTCGTATTTGACATCTTCCGAATCTGGATTTTTGGCTGCGATAATGATCTCTGCTGCCTCTTCTCCGATCTTCTTTAATATTTTATCAAGTCCCTTGTCAAACAGATAGTTCGTGTATGAACCCTCTTTCGGATTTGTCTTGCGGTCTAAAATGATCGCATAGACATCTTCTAACACCTTAAGCGGATTTTTCTCCATATATTCCTTTTTGACAATCTCATTAAAGAAACAGGAGACATTTCCGGTGTGGCAGGCGGCACCTATCTGTGATACTTTCGCTAAGATCGTGTCATAATCGCAGTCCGCAGTCAGTGACTTTACATACTGGATATGTCCGGATGTCATGCCTTTGATCCATAGCTCCTGACGGCTTCTGCTGTAATAGGTCATCTTTCCGATATTGATCGTTGTCTCAAATGCCTCTTCGTTCATGTAGGCAAGCATTAAAACCTCATCCGTGCGGTAATCCTGCACGATAACCGGAACCATGCCATCCGAATTTTTCTTTAAATCTTCCCACTTTAACGCAGGTTCAAAATTGTCCATTTTGATGCCGCCTGCAGAGAGCTGCGCTTTCATTTCCATGATATCTGTCTCAGGATCATTGATAAAAGATCCTGCAATTCCGCGTAGATTTTCGCGTTTTAAAGTCTCAATAATTTTCTCGTAATCGCATTCATCAAAATATACGACATACGGAACATCTGTAATATTTTCGATTGCTGTCAGAACGCTGGTATTTAAAACCAGAAGTTCGTGAAAATGCTCCTGCATCTCTTCCTGATGTTTGAATACAAAATCAACATTCGCCACAGAAACAAGGATGCGCTCTTTTCCAAAACGATCGCTCGCCTCTCTTGCAATATCCATGCTGTTTGATTTTGCACCGTTTACAATAACCTGCAGACATCCGGCATAGATAAACTTCTTGACATCCTCATAGCGGCTGATGTTTCCACCTGCGCAGACTTTGATCTCGACATTGCGGTTGATATTTTTGATGGTATGGATATTTTTCTCGTGTTCCTCGTCATCGTCTGAGAGATCAAAAATGATGATTTTATCGATGCCGCTGTCATTGTAAAGACGTGCCAGACTGATCACGTCCCAGCCCATCGGTTCAAAATTATCCATACCTTTTACTGCCTGTCCATTTTTCAGATAAATGGTGGCAACAATATTTTTGTGTTCCATATTAAAAAACTCTCCATTCCTGCATTTTCTTAACAAGCCATACACGTTTTGCTTTTGTGATATATACCTAAGACAGATTTCTGCAGGAATCGCAAGTTTTCCTACAGGCTGCCTTTTGTGGACAGCACATCCGTGATACGCGGATCATAGCCGGCTGCTTCATCTAAAGCCCTGGCAAATGCCTTGAACATTGCTTCGATCATATGATGGTTATTGCCGCCGGACAATACCCGGATATGCAGATTCATACCCGCTGCATAAGAAACGGCATAGAAAAATTCTTTAACCATCTCCGTATCCATATACCCTACCCGCTCCACAGTAAATTCGCCATCAAAAACAAGATAAGGTCTGCCGGAGAGATCCACGGCGCAGAGCACCAGTGTCTCATCCATCGGCAAAATACAGCTTCCAAAACGTTTGATGCCCTTTTTATTTTTTAACGCTTTGCGGATTGCATTACCAAGCACGATTCCGGTGTCTTCGATCGTGTGATGGCAGTCCACGGCAAGATCCCCTTCCACTTTGACATCCAGATCAAAAAAACCATGTCTGGCAAATCCTTCTAACATATGATCAAAAAAGCCGATCCCAGTGTCAATCTCCGCTTTACCGGTTCCATCTATATTCAGATTGATCTTAATATCCGTTTCTTTTGTTTTTCGTATGTACTCCGCCGTTCTTTCCATTTTATCACATTCCTCTCTAGTCTTCAAATCGTACACGGATTGAATTTGCATGCGCCGTTAACTGTTCACATTCTGCAAACTGTACGATATCTTTATAAATCGGCTCTAATGCCTCTCTTGAATAAGAGATAATGCTTGACTTTTTGATAAAATCATCCACGCTAAGCGGTGAGAAAAATTTTGCAGTTCCGTTCGTCGGCAGCACATGGTTTGGACCGGCGAAATAATCACCCAATGGTTCACTGGAATATTCCCCGACAAAAATTGCTCCCGCGTTACGGATCTTTGTCATCGTCTCAAACGGATTCTTTGTGACAAGTTCAAGATGTTCGGATGCGATCTCATTTACCGTCTCGATTGCCTCGTCCATACTTTCTGCCACTAAGATATAACCATAATTATCCAAAGACTTCTGAATGATCTCTTTTCTAGATAACTTTGCAACAAAACCTTCCACTTCTTTTGATACCTGCTCCGCTAAATCTCTGCTCGTTGTAACAAGGATCGCAGATGCCATCTCGTCATGTTCTGCCTGTGAGAGAAGGTCTGCTGCAACAAAACGCGGGTTTGCCGTTTCATCTGCTAACACCATGATCTCACTGGGACCTGCAATGGAGTCAATGCTTACAAAACCAAATACGTCTTTCTTTGCCAGGGCAACATAGATATTACCAGGGCCTACGATCTTGTCTACCTTTGGAACGCTTTCCGTACCAAATGCCAGCGCTGCGATCGCCTGTGCACCGCCGACTTTATAGATTGCATCCACACCTGCCTCTTTTGCTGCAACTAAGGTTGCCGGATTGACTTTTCCGTCTTTTCCGGGAGGTGTTGTCATAACGATGGTTTTTACACCCGCAACCTTTGCCGGAACGATGTTCATAAGCACGGAGGACGGATAAACTGCCTTTCCGCCCGGTACATAAACGCCGACTTTTTCCAAGGCAGTCACTTTCTGTCCTAAAATAATACCGGACTCCTCGGAATCAAACCAGGAATACTGGCGCTGTTTTTCATGATATTTGCGGATATTTACCAGCGCCTTGCGGATCACCGTAAGCAGTTTTTCATCCACTTTTTCGTAGGCTTCTTTAATCTCATCCTCTGTCACAAGAATATTTTCTGCATTGATGTCAGCTCCATCAAAACGCTTTGTGTAATCAAAGATCGCTGCATCACGGTTTGCCCTTACATTTTCTATGATCTCATTTACTCTGCCTTCAAATTCACCATAGGAATTTGGGCTTCTTTTTAAAAGATTTTCCAGTATATTTGTTCTTGCCTCTTCTGTCAGTTCTATAATTCGCATACTTCTCCTCCATTTCAAAACATATGTTCCATCTGTACTCAAAACATTGCTGTGGCAAACGGTTTTTATTATCTTATATGACGGTCTTTAAATCGGAAATCAGTTTTGTAATGCGCTCATTTTCCATCTTCATGCTCACCTGATTGACTACCATGCGGGCAGAAAGCGGACAGACTTCCTCTAACACCGATAATCCATTCTCACGAAGGGTGGAACCGGTTTCCACGATATCGCAGATGACTTCAGATAAGCCGACGATCGGCGCCAACTCGATTGATCCGTTCAGTTTGATGATCTCCACGGTCTGATGTTTTTTATTATAGAAATAATCTTTTGCAATCCGCGGATACTTGGTTGCAACGCGTATCAGTTCGTGATGATTTAACAGCTCTTTTGCACTTTCCGGTCCACAGATGCACATGCGGCATTTTCCAAATCCAAGATCAAGCACTTCGTAAATATTTCTGCCTTCCTCTAAGATCGTATCTTTTCCAACGATACCGATATCTGCAGCACCATATTCAACATATGTCGGTACATCCGGTCCCTTCGCAAGGAAAAAACGGAGTTTCAACTCTTCATTTACAAAGATCAGTTTTCGGGTGTCTTTGTCCTTCATCTCCTCGCAGGTAATGCCGATCTGTTCAAACATCTCTAAAGTTTTTTTGGCAAGTCTGCCCTTCCCAAGAGCAAAAGTCAAATATCTTATATCTTCCATCGTATCCGTCTCCTTACATAAATGTCACATTTACAAAGTGATTCTGCTTTGCATAGGTTCGATAATCTTCTTCGGTCTTTGAGATATCTCTTGCCATCAGCTCCACATTACTGCCGTTTCCACGCAGTTCCATCGCCTTTTTGACCGCCTCACTGCGCATTTTCTGATCGTAAATAATCAATTCATCCTGATACTGTACTGGAATCTCAATTTTCTGTCTGGAGAGTGCTGCCATCAGCTGGTCAATAACGATCGCAAAACCGATGGATGCAGACTCTTTTCCAAAATAAGTCAGAAGTTCATCATAGCGGCCGCCCTTTACGATCGGCTCACCGCTTCCAAACGTGTATCCCGCAAAAATGATGCCGGTATAGTACTGATAATTGCTGACGATTCCAAGCTCCACGGAGACATATTTATCAATACCATAGATCTTTAAAACCTGATGTAACTCCTCAAGGCGCTCGATTGCGGCTAAGATACGCGGATATTCCGAAGCATATTTCTTTGCCGTCTGCAATTCGTCAGACCCGGTATACAGATTGCCGAGCATTCCAAACAGAGCCTTTAAGTTATTGTTTAAGTTCAGCGTCTCAGCAAACTCCGTTACACCAAAATAATTTTTGTTGGAAATAAGATCATGAAGTTCTTCTTCCTGTTCTTCCTTTAACCCTGCCACATCTGTCAATCCACGGAAAAATTCTGCATGGCCGACGGAAAGCTGAAACTCTTTTAATCCTGCTTTTTTCAGGCAGTCGATCACCATGGCAATGATCTCTGCGTCTGCATCTACCGTGGAATCGCCTAAAAGCTCTGCCCCAAGCTGTGTGCTCTCTTTTAATCTTCCCTGATAGCTGCTGTTGTTTAAAAATGTATTTCCCATATAGCAGAGACGGATCGGCATCTTCTCCTCACCAAAATACATTGCGGCACAACGCGCAATGGAAGGTGTAATATCCGGTCGAAGTACCAACGTATTTCCCTCACGGTCAAAAAACTTATACAGATCCTTCGAAGGTGTGGTTCCGATCTCTCTGCCAAAGGTATCAAAAAACTCAAATGTTGGTGTCTGGATTGGGTGATAACCATACTGTTTCTGTACTTTTAATAATTCATCCTGCAAAATCAGCTTTTTCTCGCATTCGTCATTGTAAATATCCCTGACACCTTCAGGTGTATGTAATAACTGTCTTTTCATCAAATCTCCATTCCGGGACGTTATGTGATAAGTGATTTCTCTGTCGTCCCTGCACACATATTTTCTTCACACTTTAGTGTGCTACCTTGCTACCACATGAAACTGTTGTTTATTATATTGGAAAACAATGGGAATGTCAATCCCTTGCCAGCAAATCTTTTTGCAGCGTATCCAGGTAAGGAACCAGTACCGCTTTTCCTTTCGGAAGGAAATAATCGGATTCTAATTCCTCATAACGGAAACTTTTTCTTCCTCCTTCTTTTGCGCGGTTCCAAAATTCCAGCAGCTTTGCAAGACGCAGATAATAAAATTCGTCCCTTGCGGTAAAACTGATCAGAAAAAATGAAATCCCCCCCTGCTTTTCAAAGTTTTCCATGAATGTTACCTGATGTTCATGGATATTCTGAAGCGGGAATGTATCGGTTGCGCATTCTTTTGCATCAAAACACACCGGAATTCCCTGGACGGCGCCAATATAGTCGACCGTACTTTTCTGTTCAAAATATGCTAAAGTAATATGTCTGGTTTCTTTATCAATATTGATCGGTGTGATCGGCGTTGGAACTTTCTGAATCAATGCAAGGCCATTTGCCAGATAAGTTTCATTGGTGCGGTTGATGAACTCCTCTAAGGTTGAACCCCTGAGTCCTCTTGAGTTCCAGGTTGCCATGATGGTACTCCTTTATAAAATAAATTGTTCAAAATTTTTCGGACACTATAGTCTGAAAACATGCACATGAAAGAATGTACATTCATCGGTTTATAAATTTTCGATCACATTCCATGCACGCTCAAATTCAGCACCGCATGGAGCCGTAATCTCCCTGCCATCCTCAAATACAAAGCGGCTCGCATGAAGAAGCTGGGACGTTATCTTTGCATTTTTCTTAAAATGTACATTAACTTCAGAATCTCCATATTTATAATCTCCGATGATCGGATTCCCGACAGATGCAAGATGTGCACGGATCTGATGGGAACGCCCGGTCATCAGATGAACTTCAAGTTCCGTGTAACCGCCCATACAGCGGATCGGTTTATATTCCGTCTCGATTGGGAGCCACTCTCCCTCAACAGGTTTTGTCCTGCGGACCAAAACCTGATTGGACGATTCATCTTTCTGCAGATAACCTTTCAGATAAGAGGCTTCTTTTACCGTCCCCTTTACGATACAGCGGTAATATTTCTGAACCGAACGTTCCTTTAAGGCTTTTGCCATCTCCTGAAGTCCCTTTAAAGTCTTTCCTGCAGCTAACAGACCGGATGTATTGCGGTCAAGCCGGTTGCAGATCGATGGGCGGAAGGTACGGAAAGAACTTTCCGTCAGTTCCCCTTTTTCGATCAGATATGCAAGGATATATTCGTTTGCGGAAACATCTTCCGGTTTTGCCTTCTGGGAAAGCATGCCGGCTGGCTTATTGATAAAAATCACATCTTTATCTTCATAAACAACCGGAAGTTTCCGTTTTCCTGATGTAAACTCCCTCGAAAGTACTTGAAGTGCCCCAAATTCAGGATCCGGTGATCCATTTCCACTGAATTTATCAAAGGTTTCATCGGAAAAGAACAGTTTTACATCGTCGCCCTGATTTAACTTTTCGGTTCCGTCTGCCTTTTTCCCATTTAAAGTAATATTCTTTTTCCGGAGCATTTTGTATATAAAGCTGCCCGGCGCATTGCCAAGCAGCTTTTTTAAATATTTGTCAAAGCGTTGTCCCGCTTCGTTTTCATTGATTTTAAATTCACGCATAAAATTTTCTTTCTATTTCTTTTTATGGATGTTGCGAATCGTCTTTTTCTTCTTTGTACCGGTCGGCTGCTGGTTATTTCCAGACGCTGTAACCTTTTTACGGCTGCCGAATGTGACCGTCCGTCTGTCATTTTTCGTGCCATTCCGGTCAAAAGAATGTTCTCTTCTCGGACGGATCAGGCAGTGTTTGTCAAAGCCGATCAGGTCTGTTCTGCCAGCCTTTGTAAGTGCTTCCACCACCAGATCATAATTTTTCGGATTCCGGTACTGGATCAGAGCCCTCTGCATCGCTTTCTCATGCGGATTGACAGCAACATAGACCGGTTCCATCGTGCGCGGATCCAATCCTGTATAATACATACAGGTCGAGATCGTAGATGGCGTCGGATAAAAATCCTGAACCTGCTCCGGCATATAGCCGAGGTCACGCAAAAATTCAGCCAGTTCTACAGCTTCCTTTAAAGTAGAACCCGGATGAGAGGACATCAGGTATGGCACTAAGTACTGTTTTTTGCCAAGCTTTTCATTCATGTCCTTATATGCCTTCACGAACTTTTTATATACTTCCACACTCGGTTTTCCCATCTTTTCCAATACCGCATTGGAGATATGTTCCGGTGCAACTTTCAGCTGTCCGCTGACATGATGTTCGCAGAGTTCGCGTAAAAACGTGCGGTCTTCATCGTAAATCAGGTAATCAAAGCGGATACCGGAACGGATAAAGACTTTTTTCACGTTCGGGAGCTGTCTTAATTTCCGGAGCAGTGACAGATAATCTTTGTGGTCTACTTTCAGATTTTTACACGGCTGTGGGAACAGGCACTGTTTATGCGGACAGACACCCTTGGTAAGCTGCTTGTCACACGCCGGTGCACGGAAGTTTGCAGTCGGGCCTCCGACATCGTGGATATATCCTTTGAAATCCGGTTCCCAGACGATCTGGTTTGCCTCAGCTAAAATCGATTCATGGCTTCTGGTCTGGATAATACGTCCCTGATGGAAGGTCAGTGCACAGAAACTGCAGCCGCCATAGCAGCCCCGGTTGCTGACCAAGGAAAATTTTACTTCCTCAATCGCCGGAACACCGCCTGCCTCCTCATAGGATGGATGGTAAGTTCTCATGTAAGGAAGTGAATATACCTGATCCATCTCACTCTGTGTCAGAGGTTTTGATGGCGGATTCTGCACCACAAACATTTTCCCGTCATACGTTTCGAACAGACGTTTTGCCACGAACGGATCCGTATTACTGTACTGTATATAAAAGCTTTTTGCATATTCTTTTTTATCCGCAAGCAGTGCTTCATAATGCGGCAATTCGATTGCATCGTAAATATCCTCACGTTTTCTGGTTTTGTAAACCGTTCCGTCAATAAATGTGATATCTTTGATATCTAAGCCACTATCCAGAGCATCTGCGATCTCTATGATACTGTGTTCGCCCATACCATAGGAAATGATGTCTGCACCGGAGTCTAACAAAATGGAACGTTTTAATTTATTCGACCAGTAATCGTAATGCGCAAGCCTTCTTAAACTCGCCTCGATCCCACCGATGATGATCGGTTTGTGCTTATATGTCTGCCGGATCAGGTTGCAATAGACGACTGTCGCATAGTCGGGACGTTTTCCCATCACGCCTCCCGGTGTGAATGCATCGCTCTGGCGTCTCTTTTTAGAAACAGAATAATGGTTTACCATGGAATCCATATTTCCTGCAGAGACAAGAAAGCCGAGCCGCGGTTCTCCTAAAATATTAACAGACTCTTTGTTATGCCAGTCCGGCTGTGCAATGATACCGACTTTATAGCCATGTGCTTCTAATAAACGCGATATGATAGCATGTCCAAACGATGGATGATCTACATAAGCGTCACCACACACATAAACAAAATCAAGCTGGTCGATGCCAGCCTCTCTCATATCTTCTTTGCTGATTGGTAAAAAACCATTTTTCATGTTGATCCTCATTTCTGTATATTGCACAGAGACAGCACAGATATCTAAGCTGTATCTGCATGTTTTCTTTTTCCGTCTGCCTGTCAGTGTCGGCGCAGTTCCTGTAATTCTTCTTCGGTCAATGGACGGTATTCCCCGGGAGCAAGTTCATCCGGCAGCACCAGTGATCCCATCTCCACACGTTTTAGATAAGTAACCTTCTTTCCCACTGCCTCAAACATCCTTTTGACCTGATGAAACCTGCCTTCTGTAATTGTTAACCTGATCTCTGAATTGTCACCCGAATGCAGTACCTCTAAAAGTGCCGGTTTTGCAGGCTTTTCTTCTCCTATGTCAACTCCGTTCTCAAAAAGGTTGACATCTTCTTCTGTAACGCAGCCATCGATTTTTGCATAGTAAACCTTCGAAACATGCTTCACCGGACTGAGCAGATCGTGCGCTAATGCCCCATCATTTGTGATGAGCAGCAGTCCTTCCGTATCAATGTCAAGTCTCCCCACAGGGAAGAGGTCATGGCGCGCCGTGTCCGTCAGATAGTCCATGACTGTCCGGTACAGATTATCCTCCGTTGCAGTCACACATCCAGCAGGTTTGTGAAACAGATAATATTCATACTCTGTATATGTTAACGGATTCCCCCGAAAACAGACTGTGTCATTTTTTTCATCCACTTTCTGCTCCGGTTTTTTTACAACTTCCCCATTGACCGTGACAAGCCCTGATCGGATATATTTTTTTACTTCGCTTCTGCTTCCTGTGCCGAGTTCGGTCAGTAATTTATCCAGCCGCATGCTCTCTCCATTCTTTCAATTCTATCTGTATAAACCAGCATTATATATTATGCTTGTAAAATTTTCACATTATGTCGCAAATGATATTGTCGAAAACAGCAGCTCACCTGAGTGTGCCTCCCTGTCTTTCCCATAAATAAGAAAGCATCGGATAGGAATTTACCGAAAACTCTGTTCCATCTTTATCGTTCAGATAGATTCCCATATGAAGATGGACTGCAAAATTCCCGGTCGTGCCCTCCACATCGCTGTAACCGGTGTCACCCATAAAGCCGAGAAATGTGCCCGCCGATACCGTTTCACCGATTTGGAAGTCTTTTGCATACTCCGCCAGATGGGCATAATAAAAATATGCGCCGGACGGGCTCCTGATTCCGATCCGGTAGCCGCCAAGACGAAGCCAGCCTATATTTTCCACAACACCGTCGGTCATACTGTAGATCGGATATATGCCCCGCACATTTTCCGATGCCATGATATCGGTTCCCTCATGTCCGCGGTCGCCGCCAAAAGTCCGGCTCTGCATCCAGCTATTCTCAAATACGACGTTATCGTCCGGTTTCCCTGCGATCTTTCCCACCGGGAAACACAAAAGGTCACTCCAGACGCTTTTGACATATCCGTTTATCTCTGTAAATTCATTGCCACGATATTTTTTTGCATCTGCGATCTGTTCCTTCAACAGCTTAGAGTCTGTCATCTGGCAGTCCGATGCAAAATACATCGTCAAAAGCTCATAAAAACCTTCCATATCGGATCCGGCATTGTTAAAAAAGGTATTGACCTGATCTTTTGTCAGATTATGATTCCGCAGATTGCGAAATGCCGTTTCATAAGAAAAACAATTTTTCCTGTGTGCACTCTCTAAAAGTTCTTCTGTCAAAAGTACCTGAAACACTGCCATCATACATAAAAACACAAGCAGCCATAATCTGACTTTTTTCATAAGACCAGTCCGTACTCCCTTATTTTTGCGATATTAAATTTATGACAAACGTTTTTTATTTACTTCTCTTTAAAAATTCCACGATCAGTTTCCATACTTTTTCGGTAGAAGAAATGCTGAGACGCTCCTTCGGTGTATGGATATCAAAGTTATTCGGGCCAAAGGAAACACAGTCGAGATCTGCGATCTTGCCGGATAAGATACCGCACTCAAGTCCTGCATGGATTGCCTCAAACACCGGCTCCTCGTGGAATAACTCTTCGTATACGGCACTGATTCCCTCACGGATATCAGACTTGGCCCGGTACTCCCATGCCGGATAATCCCCGCTCACAGAGATCTCACCGCCTAAAAATTCAGCCAGATACTCTAATTTATCTTTTAATTCTTCTTTTCTTGTAGAAACACTGCTTCGCACAGATGCGGTCAGCTCCAGGCCATCTGTTGTCAGTTTCATGATTCCGGTATTTAAAGAGGTCTCTACCAGTCCAGGCATTACCATGCTCATATGCTGCACGCCGTTTGGCACGTTGCGCAGATAAAAGATCACTTTCGTCATGGAAGAATAGGATAACACATCATACTCCCCTGTTCCATTCTCTTTTATTTCAATGCACACAGCCGGATCTGAGACATCATACTCTTTTTTAAAGATCTTTTCCAGTTCTGTAATATAATCGGAAAGTTCTGCTTTTTTCTCTTCCGGAATGACAATCTCAGTCTCACACTCACGCGGGATTGCATTATCTTTTAAGCCGCCTGCAAGTGATACAACCGCCAGTTCCATTCGGTCAGAAAGATATTTTAACACACGTCCCATCAGGATATTTGCATTGGCGTGTTCCTTGTCGATCTCGCTGCCGGAGTGACCGCCTTCTAAGCCTGTCACAGTCAGTCCTATGCCATATCCATGCTGTTTCTGCCATGTGACAGGAATCACGGTATCCACAGTCATACCGCCAGCACAGCTTGTCAGAAAATGTCCTTCCACATCGGAGTCAATATTTAATATCTTATGTCCTTTTAACATAGAAAGATCAATGACCTCTGCTCCAAGCATGCCGATCTCCTCATCGACTGTGATCACAGCCTCAAGTCTTGGATGTGCGATCTCCGGTGAATCCATAATTGCAAGGATATAAGCAACCGCAACGCCATCATCGCCGCCTAAAGTCGTGCCTTTTGCTTTTAAGAAATCGTCGTCTACATAAAGATCCAGACCGTCTTTCTCAAAATCGATCTCCACGCCTTTTTCCTTCTCACAGACCATATCCATATGTCCCTGCATGATGATCGGGTCTGCACTTTCATATCCGGCAGATGCCTCCTGAATGATCACAACATTGTTTGCCTCATCCTGATAACACTCTAAACCATGTTCTTTTGCAAAAGAAATCAGGTAATCGCTGATCTGTTTGGTATTTCTTGAACCGTGCGGAATCGCTGCCAGCTCCTCAAAATATGCGAATACTTTTTTGGATTCTAACTCTGGTAAATTTAATTTGTTCTTCATAGATGCCTCCTGTTTCTCATATATTCTAATATGAAAAAGAAATTAATATTCTTGTGTATCCTTATTTTTATCGTTTATATTTTATTTTTCCCGCAGGACGCAGTAACTGCAGCAGCCGACGGGCTGGTTCTCTGGTATGAGCGGGTGCTTCCCTCTCTGCTGCCATTTGCGATTTTATCCAATATCCTGATCTACTCTGGTTTTACCGGATATCTTGTAAAACTTCTCTATCCGCTTCTGCGTCTGATCTTACCAGCCAGCAGAAATGGCTCTTTTGTGCTGCTGTCCGGTTTTCTGTTCGGCTTTCCGATGGGAAGCAAAAACTGTGCTGAAATGCTAAAATGCGGGCAGTTAGAATATCAGGAAGCCGAAATACTGTTTATGGTGACAAACAACATCAGTCCTGTATTTATCAGCAGCTATATTCTCTGCCAGGAACTTCATATTCCTTCCCTGATACCACTCAGCTATCTGGTAATATTTTTGCCGCCTCTCATTGCCGGCAGACTGCTCTTTTTCTTTACAGAGAAAAAGCAATCAGTATCAAACCACTCCACCACATACAAAAAGCCAGCATCTGGATCTCAAATAAATTTTAAAATCATAGACGCCGGCATCATGAACGGTTTCGAAACACTAACCAGACTTGGAGGTTATATTATGCTGTTTTCCATGATATCTTCCATGCTCCGGCAGCTTCCACTGCCAGAAACCACAAAACTGATACTCACCGGATTGACAGAAATCACAAACGGGATCAAAGCCACCAGCCAGTCACCCCTTACACCTGCCTGCCGTTATTTACTTGCCATGACTTTTACTGCCTTCGGCGGATGTTCCGGTCTGGCACAGACCAGTTCGATGATCAAAGGAACCGGTCTTTCCATCAAAAAATATGGAATCTTTAAACTGATCACGACCTTAATTACTGCTGTTCTGGCATGGTCTGTGGTAACTCTTGTGTATCCGTCTGCATTTCTTCCTGTATGTCTGCCGTAGGATTCAATTCGGCACGGTTCGTTGTAACAACATCAAGGAATCCCTGCAGAGTACTCATATATGCATCACTCCTTGCCTTAGAAGAATCCATGGCATGTGAAATTGTACTCTCTAAATTTTTCAAAATATCGTCTGTATACTGCATGGCACCCATACGGATATTATTGGCGTCATTTGTTGCATTGTCTAAGATTTCCTGAGCCTGTTTGGTTGCGATCATAACAACTTCATTTGCCTGTGCATATGCCTGCTGCATAATTTCATGCTCACTGACAAGTTCATCTGTTTTTACCTGTGCCTGTGCAATGATTGCATCCGCTTTTGCCTGCGCATCCGCTAAGATTGCTTCTTTATTGCTGATAATTTTCTGATAACGCTTGATCTCATCCGGTGTCTTGCTGCGGAGTTCATTTAACAGTTCTTCCATAGTTTCGCGGTTTACAATGATCTTAGACGGTGCAAAAGCCTGTGTCTTACAGCCGTCAATATAGTCTTCAATTTCGTCTATTATCTGTTCAATTCTGCTGGCCATAGTAATCTCCATTCTTGCGCTGCTTTTTGCGCATCTCAAGTTTGTGCGTAAGCACAAATCCTGTGTGTGAAAAATCTTATTTTTCACACTACCAATCCTTATTTTTTAATCTGATACTTATCATATATCCGGTCTATAAAACGTGCCGGCACAAACTTGGATAAATCTCCTCCATAAGATGCAAATTCTTTTACGATTGTAGAACTTAAATAAGAATACTGGAGACTGGTTGTCAAAAAAATTGTCTCCACTTCTGGATTTTCCACATGATTTGTCTGTGCAATCTGAAGTTCATATTCAAAATCTGTTACAGCGCGCAGCCCTCTTACAATGATCGTCGCATCGATTTCTCTCATATAATCGACTAATAGACCATTAAAACTTGTCACTGTAACATTTGGCATGGAATCTGTCATCTCCTTAATCATACTAACACGTTCATCTAAAGAAAACAACGAATTTTTTGCACTGTTATTAAGTACTCCGACCACAAGCTCATCCACAATTCTGGCAGATCGTTCTATAATATCTAAATGTCCTAACGTCAACGGATCAAAACTTCCCGGATAAATTGCTTTTTTCATAGGTTCCTCCCATACAAATGGATCATGTATTTTTTCTATTGATTTTTGATGATAAATGCATGTTCATTTGTCTTATACGTTTTTAATCGTTTCAATGTATATCCCATATCCGTCAAATAGTCAAACGCTGTATCCAACGATGCTTCGACGATGACGATTCCGTTTTCTTTTAAAAGCGAAGAATCTTTCAGGTAAGAAAGTACATCATATTCAAGTTCCTGCTTATAAGGAGGATCCATAAAAATGATATCAAACCGGTATTTTCCCTCCATCGCTCTTAAAGCTGATAAAACATCCGAATTATATAATTTTGTTTCTTTTGTAAACCTGGTAAAGCGGATATTGTCCTCCACGCATGCAGCAGCTTTTTTATTATTTTCGACAAAAACGGCATACTGTGCACCGCGGCTGACTGCCTCAAGCCCCATCTGTCCGCTTCCTGCAAACAGATCCAAAAAATAGCATCCAGGGATCTCATCCTGTATGATATTAAACAATGTCTCTTTGATACGGTCTGTGGTAGGTCTGGTGTCAAGTCCTTCTACCGTTTTTAAAGGAAGGCTTCTCGCTGTTCCTGCAATAATTCTCATACTAATAACCATGCCTTTCTAGTGTAAAATATCTTACCTATATGGATTTTTCACACTGCATACGTTTCTTCTATACATTTTTTTAACAGGGAAAGTGCGCTTTCTGTGGCACTCTTTCTTACATCCATGCGGCTGCCGGAAAACATATGTCGCTCCGTCACTGTCTTTCCATTCAGATAACAACCGATAAACACCAGCCCGACCGGGCATTCTTTCGTTCCCCCATCCGGTCCGGCAACACCTGTCACGGATACTGCCGCCATTGTTGCAGCCGTTTTTGCTGCAGAAACAGCCATATCCGCCGCTGTTTCACTGCTTACCACGCCATAGGTATCGATTGTTTCCGGTGCAACATGTATCATTTTAACTTTTGCTTCATTTGAATATGTCACATACCCCTCTGTAAAAAACTCTGAGATTCCCGGAACATTGATCAGCGTGGACGCGATCATCCCACCCGTGGCGGACTCTGCTGTTGTAATTGTAATTTGATATTTTTTTAACAAACCATAAATGGAATATTCCAGCGGTTCCTGTACTGCACTTTTGCCGGTACAGGAATCACTGGAATCATATACATGTTCAGCCAACTGCTATTCTCCTATTTCTGTTCTTTTAAAACATTTTTATTTTTGGCAATATAATCGATCAGTGATACGACTGTCAGCGCCAAAGCAATGTATGTAAGAACCGTGCCAAGCACTGCAAAGAACGGATTCGGAATATCTAAGATCAGCACGATCACCATAAGCATCTGGAAAACCGTTTTAAATTTTCCCCAATAACTTGCAGCAATTACAATTCCATTATCTGCAGCGACCAGACGAAATCCACTGATGATAAATTCTCTCGCAATGATAATGATGACAATCCAGGCTGCAAGCTGCCCTTTCTCAATCAGACAGATCATTGCAGAGCAGACAAGCAACTTGTCTGCCAGAGGATCCATAAATTTTCCAAAATCAGTAACCAGATCGTACTTTCTTGCAATTTTTCCATCCAGCATGTCGGTAAGACTTGCAATGATAAAAATAGCTACTGCAATATAATTGCCATAACCTTCAAAATACGGAGCAAGCATAAAGAAAACAAAAAACGGAATCAATATCATACGCATTACCGTCAGTTTATTTGGCAAATTCATAATTTACACTCTCCATTTCTGCACAATAAATTTTAAATACTGCTAGATCAATTCTCCAATCAGGTCATACTCATAGGCGCCTGTCACACGTACTTTCGCGATATCGCCCGTCATGAGTTCTTCATCTGTATTAATAAAAATATAACCATCTACATCCGGTGCATCACGGTAAGTTCTTCCAACATAAGCATTTTCATCACTCACTTTCCCTTCAATGAAAACATATAACTTTCTGCCTTTCATGGTCTCATTTTTATCAAAAATAATCTCTTCCTGTAATTCCATGACATCTGCCTGCCAGTCTTTTTTCAGATCTTCATCCACCTGATCGGTAAACCCTGCAGCAGGCGTTCCCTCCTCCGGTGAATAGGTAAAGGCACCAAGGCGGTCAAATTCCATGTCATTGATAAACTGCATCAGTTCCTCATGCATTTCCTGTGTTTCACCCGGAAAACCACAGATCAGCGTCGTGCGCAGTGTAATGTCCGGAATGCGTTCACGCAGATGCGTAACGATCTTTACAAGATCTGCATTACTCGTTCTTCGTCCCATGCGTTTTAATATGGTATCATTTGCATGCTGGATCGGAATATCCAGATAATGACATACTTTCTGATTGCGGATCATGGCATCGATCAGACCTTCGTATATTTCTTCCGGATAACAGTACATGATACGGATCCAGAACAGACCTTCGATCTTGTTTAACTCATCTAATAAACGGTGCAATGATTTTTCACCATAGAGATCGACTCCGTAGAGTGTGGTCTCCTGTGCCACCAGGATGAGTTCTTTTGCTCCTGCAGCAACCAGTTCTTTTGCCTGTTCGATCAGATCTTTCATCGGGACACTGCGGTAATTTCCGCGGATATATGGAATAATGCAGTATGTGCAGCGTTTGTTGCATCCCTCTGCAATCTTTAAATACGCAAAATGTCCGCCTGTTGTCACAGAACGTCTGGTGTGCAGCGTCGGCAATCCTTCTAATGTCTTGAAATTCTCGTAATGTCTGCCCTCTAAGGACTGATGCACTGCGTTTACAATATCCTCATAGGAATTCGTGCCAAGAATTGCATCCACTTCCGGGATCTCTTTTACGATTTCTTCTTTATAACGCTGTGCAAGGCATCCGGTCACGATCAGAGACTTTAATCTGGCTTCTTTTTTCAGTTCTGCCATCTCAAGAATCGTATTGATACTTTCTTCTTTTGCATCATTGATAAAGCAGCAGGTATTGACAATGATAATGTCTGCTTCCTGCTCATCATCTGTCAATTCGATCCCATCATCTCTTAACATGCCGAGCATAAACTCTGTGTCGACCAGATTCTTATCACATCCAAGTGATACAAATAAAAGTTTTAAATTATTCTTCATCCGATGTCTCCGGTAAAATCTTAACCTTTCCTTCGTAAAGTTCTTCTACTGCGATGGATAATGGCTTCGGGCACACTTTTTTCTCTGCCATCGGCTCATCTCCTGCAATGATCTGACGTGCTCTTTTTGCAGCTGCGATCACAATGGAATAACGGCTGTTTACAACCGGCTCCTCACCAATCTCCACACCGTCGTTTACTACTTTCATTAATTCTACATAAGATGGATGTATCATGATAATTCCCCTTTCTTTGCGCGTTGCGCATATGGCGGTTTCCCGCTCTTAGATTCTTATATTTATGTTACAGATTTTTATCTGTTTCATGGACAGATTATTTTGAAAATGCTTTCAGTTCATTCCGCATTTCCTGTATTGCCGGCTCATTACGGTTCACACGACAATGTTCATTTTTAATAATCTGATGAACTTCTTCCACACAGTCTTCTAACACGTCATTGACTACCAGATAGTCATAGGACTCAATCCCTTCCGCCTCTTCAACGGCTCTTGCAAGTCTTGACTCGATCACGTCCATGGTCTCTGTCCCTCTGCCTATCAGACGATTTTTTAACTCGTCGGCACTCGGCGGTGTCACAAACAAAAGAAGTGTATCCGGGAATTTTTCTTTGACTTTTAATGCTCCCTGGATCTCAATTTCTAAGATGACATCTTTCCCCGCCTCTAACTGCTCTTCCACATATGCCTTCGGCGTGCCGTAATAATTGCCGACGAACTGCGCATATTCAATCAGTGCATCATCTTTTATCATCTGTTCAAACTGTTCTTTTGTACGGAAAAAATATTCCACACCATCCGTCTCACCCGATCTTGGATTTCTTGTCGTCGCTGAGATGGAAAGTGCGTAGCTGTCAGCATACTTTTTCATTAATTCTTTCATGATGGTTCCTTTTCCCGAGCCGGAAAATCCGGATACCACGGTAAGGATTCCTCTATTCTTTCGTATCATCATATACCTCTGTGGCATTGCCATTAAATCTGCCGGCAAGCGTCTCCGGCTGCAATGCTGATAAAATGATTTTATTATTTTCTGTAAAAATGACGCTTTTGGTCCTGCGTCCCTGTGTTGCATCGATCAGATTTTCCTGTTCTTTACCTTTTTGCACCATGCGCTTTGCCGGTGCTGAGTCCGAAGATACGATGCAGACAATCTTATCGGTATTGACCATATTGCCAAATCCAATATTCATCAGCTTTGCCATATACCACCCGTCCCTATTCTATATTCTGGATCTGTTCCCTGACTTTTTCAATATCCGTTTTTAAACTGATACCGATATCAGAAATTGCAAGATCATTAGTTTTAGAAAGAATGGTATTTGCCTCGCGGTTCATCTCCTGCGCAATAAAGTCAAGTTTTCTTCCCACGCTGCCACCAGCTTCCAAGGTATCTTTCGTACTCTTAATATGGCTGCGCAGTCTGACTGTCTCTTCATCAACACAAATCTTATCTGCAAAGATCGTTACTTCTGTCGCGATTCTCGTATCATCAATCTGGCGGTCTCCTAACAGTTCTGTTACCTTCGCCTCTAACCGTTCTTTGTACTCCTTCATGATCACAGGGGAGCGTTCCTCAATAAAATCGACATAAGAAAGCATGCCATCAAGTTTCTCACATAAATCGTTCTTTAAATGTTCTCCTTCCCTGATCCTGCTCTCCACAAACTGCTCTGCCGCACCGCGGATCGCTTTTTCAAGTCCGAGCCACAGAGATTTCTCATCTATGCCCTGTTCCTCCATTGTAAACACGTCCGGGTACTTTGAAAGCGTACTCACACGGATATCATTATCAAGTCCGAACTTTTCTGCCATACTGTTCAGATAAGTCAGATACTGGGCTGCAAGTGCTTCATTATATTTCAATGAAACATTATCCTGCGTATAATCTTCGCAGTTGATAAAAATATCAACCTTACCGCGCTCCATATACTCTTTTAGTAAGGTACGGATCGCACTCTCGAAGAAGTTCAGCTTTTTCGGCATCTTGATATTAACATCGAGATAACGGTGATTTACCGCTTTTATCTCTACCGTAAACTTGCGGTTTTCGTCCGCAAATTCACACCGGCCAAAACCGGTCATACTTTTTATCATATCTTTCTCCGTTTCTGCAAAATAACCTGTCACGTAAAAATCACTTATGCATCACGTTTTCATCTTTTTCTCGTATGCATAAGTGATTTTATTATAAAGCGATTTTGATTTCAAGTCAATATCCCGGTTTTTTTTCTTCACAGGATCGGGTGTCAAAAAGTTATTCTTAAATTTTTAATTGACAAATTGCATCCCCTGAAGCTGATAAGTCCGGAGCAGATAAGTTTCCTTATCTTAAAGGCTGTGATATGTATTCTGCCAGTTTCTCATAATCAGCAAAACCATATAGTACAAACTGATCTGACTGATACAACACATGAGATTTTTTCTGTTTTTTTGTAAAGGCAAGTTCATCATATTCTTCTTTGGACAATAATATAAAACATTTTCCTTCCGGAGTCCGCAATCCATGTTCTTTTTTCTGGAGCCACGGTCTTACATTTTGTATCATAAACTGGTCATTCTGGATTTCGCAGTGCCAGACTTCTTCATCTCCGTTACTGATCTCCGTCAGCAGATTCGCATGCCAGAAAGTAGCATAGCCTTCCTGCATATTATTCTCCTGCAATATCTGCGCAATATTTTCATATTCTTCATTCGGATTTACAATAGGCCTGTTATAATATGAAAACGCTGTGATCAGACAGAATACTATCAATATACCTGCCAGCACAGTACAGATTTTTTTATTTTCATTTTGAAATAAAATAGCAATTACCGGGACGATCCATATCGTTACCGGCAATAAATACCTGCTTTCATAATAAACATCTGTAAACAGATACAGCATTAAGAATACAACCGCCATGCACAGGAAGTACACCATCACCAGCATTTGTTTTTTGTCATACTGCTTCTGGCGTTTCCAGGCAGATAACATTGCTGCGCCAACAGTTAAAAAGATAATTGTAAAAAATGCATTTCCGAAAAGTCCCTCTGCACTGAACAGATCCACATCAGATTTATACCCAAGGTTACTGAGCCATCCGTTTATTACCATTTCAAACCTGTCAAATGAAAAATCTTTCAGATGAATCAGACTATAATTGGTAACATTATATTTTGTCATACACCATCTGGTATTCACAAAATTACCAACCATAGCACATATAAGTGCCGACATTGCCAGCATAACAAGTTTTAAATACTCTTTATTTTTCGGTGAAAACATCCAGAATAATCCTGCAGTAATCATAAATGGAATATAGCACACCAAAAGCTGTCTGTATCCGGCAAGTCCCGCTCCAAAGGACAATAACTCTAAAAACAGCAGTATGATCCTGTTTTTCTTTTCTCTGATTGAGTGTTTCCAGAGATACAGGAATGTTCCAACAGTCAGAAAAGAAATTGTAATATGCGGTGTATATGCTGCCCCGCACAATACAACGTAAATATATTCTTTAGAAAGCGGGCACAGAAACAAAACTGCCAGCACAGGAAAATAAGACACTTCCAAATTGTATGCAAGCCATGCATAAGATCCGATCATAAGCGCAAGGCAAAGTAAGGTTCCCACCACTCTTATCATATGCCAGTTCTGTGTCAGATAAAATAATGGAGCAAATATCAGCTGTGTATTTAAAACTCTCAAATCTGTAGAATAACACCAGCCGGTAGGAACCGGATTTTTTTCTTCTGAAACATATTCTGCAAAAACAAGGTCACTGGCAAGATCCGCATCAAGCTCTGCTTCCACATGAAAATACAGATACCGTGCCAACATCAGAAATGCCAGTATAAATCCAAACCATGCCAGATATGTCAAATATTTATTCTTATTTTTTCCCATAAATTTATTGCTCCATTCATTTCTTGTCTTTTGTCATATTATCATCGTTTTTTATTTGTGTCAATTTAAAATATCATTTTGATAATGCAATGTCATTTTGTATAGAATACTATACACATACATATGGAGGTATGTATGATTGCAGACAAAATTAAACGTTTACGGGAAGCAAGCCATCTGACGCAGACAGAGCTCGCAAAAAAGTTAAACATCACGCGCAGCAGTGTCAATGCATGGGAAATGGGCATTTCCGTTCCATCTACCACTTACCTGATTGAACTTGCCTTACTTTTTCATGTTTCTACAGATTTTTTACTGGGTTTAGAACAAAATAATACCATTGATATTTCCACACTTTCCGAACGTGAAGCTATATTAGTCTATGAATTGGTGGATTATTTTTCTTCACAAAAAAAAGATGTTGTCGACTGACAACATCTTTGGGGTTGGCAATATTTTTTTCTTACTGTTCATACGGAAGTAATTCCGCAAGATATCCTTTCTTATTGAGTGCTTCCTCTATCTCATCTAACACTTCTTCACTCTCAGCACTGATCTTATGAAAATGATATCCGGACGTCACATTAAGAAGTGGTGTCGATTTTCCTGTCTTTAAATCATCCATAAAATTCTGTACATCACGCCTGCTTTTGATATTCAGCGGAGCATCTAATTTTCCATAAACGCGGTGATTGACCATGACATTGACTAAACATCCCCCTATATCAACAATCGTAGTCAGTTCATCCTCCACCTGTTCGTTGGTATGGCATACTTTAAATATCCTGACTGCCTGTTTTGGTTCATCCAGCAGATAACCTCTTGCAGTAGAAATAATCGGATACCCCTGCGTGCGGAGAAGCGCAATATCCTGCACTACGACCTGTCTGCTGACACCTGTTTTTCTTCCAAGTGCCGTGCCGGATACCGGTGTATCTGTATCACGTATCATAGACAGGATTTCTTTTCTTCTGTCTGCTCCGGTCATTTCTTTTTCCATTTGCAATCCTCTCCTTTTTGACTCTGCATTTATTTTAGCTGAATCTGTCTTTTTTTACAAGCGTTACTGAAGGGAATCTGTTACTTTCAAATGTTTCAGGCTGATATCTAAGATCGGTGCCGAATGTGTCAGTGCACCGCTGGAGACATAGTCAACGCCAAGTTCTATAATCGTTTTGATATTTTCTTTTGTGATATTTCCGGAGCACTCTGTCTTTGCTCTGCCGTCGATCAGCCGGATCGCTTCCGCCATCTGTTCCGGTGTCATGTTATCGAGCATGATAATATCTGCTCCGGCTTCGACAGCTTCTTTGACCATATCAAGGTTTTCTGTTTCCACCTCTATTTTACGGACAAACGGCGCATAGGTTTTTGCTGCAAGTACGGCTTCCTTCACGCCGCCTGCAGCATCAATGTGGTTATCTTTTAAGAGCACACCGTCTGATAAATTATAACGATGATTCTGTCCGCCACCCACGCACACAGCATATTTCTCGAAAATACGCATGCATGGCGTTGTCTTTCTTGTATCCAGCAGTGTTGTACTGCTGCCCTCTAATAACTGTGCAACCTCATGCGTATACGTTGCAATACCACTTAAGCGCTGAAGATAATTAAGTGCCGTACGTTCCCCCGATAAAAGCACACGCACGTCACCTTTTACCGTCGCAAGGAGCTGTCCTTTTTTTACCGCATCACCGTCTTTTACTTCCCTGCCATCCTGATTTTTCGCCCACTCCACTTTTGTGGACGCATCTAACATGGTAAATACACGTTCAAATACCGGAAGTCCGGCGATCACGCCGTCCTGTTTACAGATCAGTTCCACTTCACCGGCTTTATATTCCGGCATCACGGCATTGGTGGATACGTCCTCACTGTGAATGTCCTCCTCTAAGGCAAGACGGATGTATTTGTCAGCAACAAGCTGCATGGTAATTGGATTCAAATTCATGATCTTCATTTCCTTTCTCTTCATTTTGTATTTTTACTGCTGCACGTTTTGCAAAAACAAGACTCTCTAACAGGCTGTTGCTTGCAAGGCGATTCTTTCCGTGAACTCCGTTGCAGCTCGTCTCCCCGACTGCATACAGATTTGGCATCGTTGTCGCAGAATCCCGGTCCACATGGACACCGCCCATAAAATAATGCTGTGCCGGTACGATAGGCGCCGGTTCTTTTAAAAGATCATACCCTTCTTCAAGGCATTTTTCATAAATGTGTGGAAAATGTTTCAAAATAATTTCTTTCGGGACATGTGCAAATGAGATCCATTCATGCTCCACACCTTCCTTTTTCATTTCTTCCTGTATCGCTTTTGTCACAACATCTCTCGGAAGAAGTTCATTGACAAAACGTTCTCCCTTGTGATTTAGAAGGATCGCGCCTTCCCCCCTTGCTGATTCTGAGATCAGAAAACTCCTTCCAGGCTTTTTACTGTAAAGGCAGGTCGGATGGATCTGCACATAATCCATATGTTCAAGTTCCACACCGTGTTCTTTTGCGATCCGGCATGCATCTCCGGTCAGAATCGGGAAGTTAGTGGAATGTTCATAGAGACCGCCGATTCCTCCGGTTGCCATGATGGTATCATCTGCATGGATATGCAGAATCTCTCCTTCTTTTGTCTCTGCGACCATGCCGGTGCATCTGCCATCTTTCTCTAAAATGTCTGTCATGGTCGTATATGTAAGGATCGTGACGTTTGACATTTTTTTCACATGGGAAAGCAGTGTAGTTGTAATCTCCTTTCCGGTAATATCCTCATGAAAACAGATCCTCGGGCTGGAATGTGCCCCCTCCCTGGTATAAGCAAGGCTGCCATCCGGATTTTTTGCAAAACGAACGCCAAAATTCAACAGTTCGTTGATCACATCCCGGCTGGAACGTATCATGATGTCAACGCTCTCCTTCCGGTTTTCATAATGTCCTGCCCGCATGGTATCCTCAAAATACGAGTCGTAATCGGATTCATCCCGCAGCACACAGATTCCGCCCTGTGCCAGCATGGAATCACAGCTCTCTAAATCCTCTTTTGAGAGCATTAAAATATTCTTTTCTTCCGGCAGATTTAAAGCCGCATAAAGTCCCGCTACCCCGCATCCCGCAATCACTACATCGTAATACAGATTTTTCATATTTGACCTCATTTCTGTGCCGCCATCGGAAATATTTTTAAGTCCATCCCGGCACATGTTCCTTTTATTTTCCGGCAAGTTCTAACATTCTCGCCAGCGCATGTTTTGCAGCGCCTTCCGTTTCCGGTTTTGCATGGATCTCATTCTCTCCTGTTTTTAGCACATGAAGCACTTTTTCCGGTGTAATCTTTTTCATATTCACACAGGTCGGTGTCGTTTCCGGAAAATAAAACGCTGCATCCGGTCTGCGCTCTTTTAATTTCGCAAGAACACCACACTCCGTTCCAATGATAAATTCTTTATCATTGCTCTCCCCGGCAAAATTGATAATTCCGCTTGTCGATCCGATAAAATCTGCGATTTCAATAATTTTATGATTGCATTCCGGGTGAACCAGTACTTTTGCATCCGGATGCTCTGCCTTTAAATCAAGCAATTCCTCTACCTGCATAAATTCATGTACAATACAAAATCCTTCATTGTAAATGAATTCTTTTTCCGGCACTGCTGACGCAACGAAATGCGCCAGATTCCGGTCCGGGATAAATAAAATATGTTTATTCGGCAGATTTTTTACAATCTTTACCGCATTTGCAGAAGTTACACAGACATCCGACCACGATTTGATCTCCTGTGTCGAGTTGATATAACACACGACCGCAAGGTCATCGTACTGGTCTCTCGCGTCCTGTACGGTTTCTTTTGTTACCATATGTGCCATCGGGCAGTCCGCAGCAAGATCCGGCATCAGTACTGTTTTGTCCGGATTTAACAATTTTGCACTCTCGCCCATAAATGTCACGCCACAGAGTACGATCGTCTTGTTCGCAAGCTCTGTCGCCTTTTTGCTCAGAAAATAAGAATCTCCGATATAATCGGCAAGTGCCTGTACTTCCGGTCTTACATAATAATGTGCCAGGATCACGGCATCTCTTTTCTTTTTCCACTCCTCTAATTCTTCCAAACTTATCATACGCCCTCTTAACTCTCTCTCAATTTTTTGCCCTTTCATTTCAGTTTTTTGCTGAAACTTTTCGTAGTATATCACTTATCATTACATATGACAAGACACATGTTTAAATTCATGTAAAGTTTTCTGCTTTGTATTTTTCAAAAAAATGTTTTGTTCTTCTGAAACAATACATAATTCATTCTGTTTCAAGACATATTAAAAAACAGAATGCATGTTCCGCATTCTATTATCTCGAATATAAAAATCATGAAAAAGAGGGATTCTATATGTTAAACGGAGATACTGTAAAATTATTGCGGGAATGTAATGCCGGCACAAAAATGGCGGTTTATTCCATGGATGAGATCTGTGATAAAATTTCAGATGCAGATTTCAAAAATGTCATCATGGCATCTAAAGAAAAACACGAGCGTCTTGGAAATGAGATCCATGCACAGTTAGAAAAATGTGATGATCCGGTCAAAGAACCGAATGCGCTTGCAAAGGGAATGTCCTGGCTGAAAACAAATGCCAAATTAGCAGTCGAGGAAAGTGATGCAGTGTGCGCCGATCTTCTAACCGAGGGCTGTAACATGGGTGTCAAATCACTCTGCCGTTATTATAACCAGTATGCAGCAGCAGACGCACAGGCGCAGGGATTTTGTAAGGAACTGATCCACCTTGAGGAAAGCCTCGCCAAGGAAATACGCAGTTATCTTTAATGGAAAACTGCTACAGGCATAACATAAAAAAGACAGCAACAACCCAATTTCGATTGTTACTGTCTTTTTCTTTCAGTTATTTGTAATTCTGCGTTTTCCGGTAAATGAGTTATCTTGCTTTTACTACAAACTCGCGGATTTCCTCCAGTACCGTGTCATCTTCCTCATGTATGGTCAATGTCAGGGGGTTCGACAGATCCATCGTACAGACTCCAATAATGGATTTTCCGTCTACGATATATCTGCCTTTTGCAAGGTCAAACGCTCCCTTATGACCACTCAGAATATGGCACAGCTTCTTTGCTTTTTCCGGTGCATCGATCAATACTTCTACCTGTTTCAAAACAAAATCCTCCTGTTTTGTTCTTGTATAGATATAGTATTCCACAATTTTCTACCGGTTATTCATTATTCGGCAAGCAATGCCTCGATCTCATCAAGCACTTCCCCAAACACATCCAGTGCCTCCTGGATCGGCTTTGGTGTTTCAAGGTTCACGCCTGCAATTTTAAGCAGTTCTACCGGAGATGCAGAACATCCACCGGATAAAAATTTCTTATAACGCTCTACTGCAGGTGCTCCCTCTTTTAAGATTCCATGTGCCAGTGCAACTGCGGAGGAAAATCCTGTCGCATACTGATATACATAGAAATTGTAATAAAAATGAGGAATTCTTGCCCATTCATAAGCAATCTCTGGATCTGATACCATATCCGATCCGAAATATTTGCAGTTTAAGTCATAATACAATTTATTTAATGTCTCTGCTGTCAGGCTTTCTCCATCTTCCACCATCTTGTTACTTAACATTTCATATTCTGCAAACATAGTCTGACGGTAAACAGTTCCTTTGAAGCTGTCAAGATAATGGTTGAGCAGATAAGCGCGCTCTTTTTTATCAGTCGTATTTTTCAGCAGATACTCCATTAAAAGTACTTCGTTACAGGTAGATGCCACCTCTGCAACAAAAATCTTATACTGGGAATAAATGTATGGCTGGTTAGAATTTGAATAATAGGAATGCATTGCATGACCCATCTCATGTGCCAGCGTAAACATATTATCAAGGGTATCATTATGATTTAACAGCACATATGGATGTGAACCATAAGCCCCTGCAGAATAAGCCCCGCTTCTCTTTCCCTCGTTCTCATAAACATCGATCCAGCGGCTTTCAAATCCCTCTTTTACCTTTGCGACGTATTCTTCCCCAAGTGGTGCTAATGCCTTTAACACAGTTTCTTTCGCTTCCTCAAAAGAAATCTTCTTTGCGGCATCTGCGATCATTGGTGTGTAAACATCATACATATGTAGTTCATCCACGCCAAGGCATTTTTTGCGGAGACGTACATAACGGTGCATTTTATCCATATTTTTATTGATCGTATCAATCAGGTTCTGATAAACAGCCGGAGAAACATTATTAGCATCCACTGCGGCTTCCAGTGTGGAATTGTAGTGTCTTGCATTTGCATAGAAAACCTGCTGTTTTACCTGACCATTATATAATGCAGCAAGTGTGTTTGCATACTGTTTGTACACACCATAAAATCCCTCAAATGCATCCTTGCGCACACGGCGGTCTGCAGACTCCTCAAACGGCACAAAATTACCATGGGACAGTCTTACCGTATCCCCTTCTTCGTCCTTGATCTCCGGGAAAACAAAATCAGCGTTGTTGATAATGGAATATACCTGGCCTGCTGTCTCTGCCATATCCCCTGTCATCGCTACCAGTTTCTCCATTTCTGCAGAAAGTGTATGTGCCTTGGTACGCTCGATCTCCTCGATCTGTTTACGGTAAAGCTCCAGCTCAGGAAGTTCTTTATAGTATCCTTCCAGAACATTCTCATCCATTGCAAGGATTTCCGGAACGATAAATGCAGTCTGACTAGACACTTTTGTAAACATCGAATACATTTTCTGTGACATTGCCTGATGTGCAGCATTTTTCTGGTCTTCGTCAAACAGGCGCTCTGCATAATTAAAATCATAATCAAGTTTTTCCTCTGCTTTTGCTGCGCGTTCTAATACAAAAAGCAGATTTTTTGCAGAAGCAGCCACTTTTCCTTCCATTTTTCCAATCTCATCCAGAATCTTATCAATCTCATCCAAATCTTTCTTCCAGTCCTCATCAGATACATACATATCTTTTAAATTCCATGTATATTCTTCTTTTACTTCACTTCGTTTTAATAATTCTTTTGCCATTGTAAACCTCCATATTTTTACTGCCGGGAAATGATTCCAGCACTCTCTAATTTACGCTCTGCAAAAGAAATTGTAAAGGGAAATATTGATGTTTTATTATCTATTTCCTATTCGGCGCAAGGAACTGATGATAGAAATTGTTCAACGCATCCGGTTCTTTGCTGTTTCCAATTCCGTGAGTTTCCACGTATTGTTTCATCTGTTTGATCGTTTCCTTTGAAAATACATAGGTTTCCGCCGGCGTATCGTTGTTCATATTATTTAATGCAGATTCCAGTGCTGCCTTATATTCCGGGTTCACTTTCCAGATAGAATTATCTTCGAGACCGCCCTCATCAAATGTTTTATTATAATATTTACTGTCGATGAAACGGGTAACACCTGTCAGGTCCATCTGTGTGATCTCTTTTGGTGTTGTATCTGTCACATGCACCGTGATCTGTTTTATGTAAATGTTTCCAACATGGTCCACTACCGTCAAATTCTCTGTCGCAGAGAAATCATGCTGCAGGTTGGTAAATTCACTCGTCTGATAATCCGGGATCGTAAAGGATGTAAAGAGCGCAGGATCACTCGCTGCCGGATTCGTTCCCGGTGCAATCGGAC
>CAKREH010000007.1 GCA_934317215.1 uncultured Roseburia sp. | reverse complement strand
CTCAGATCATCTATAAATCTATAGAAAGAATAAGTGCATAACCATCATTTCTATTGGTCATACACTTATTATACGAGAAATTCTGCCTGTTGAGTATGATAATATTTATTTTATTAATGATGACGAAGTTAAATCTGGTGAAAATGCAAACGTATACATACTAACAACGTACGAGGATAAAAAAGAAGTATATGACGTGAAAGGGAATAAGCTGTTTGATGAGGAGGTTGATACGATTTCTTATGAGATTGGAACAGCAGACAACGATGCTCCTTTTTTTATTACAAGTAACGGGGAAACCCAGGAACGAAAAGTTTATAAAGAGAATGGTGATTTTTTATTTTCCATCACATTGCAGCCAGGTGCAACGTATGCAGAAATACATTGGATCAATCCAAACCTCTATCTGATTGCGGAAACTGAATATAAAGTTACGGGTGCTGCTTCGGTAGAGATTACTTCTGATGGCGTATATTTGTGTGATGTAAATGGAAATACATTGCAACAGTGGGATGGAGGTTTCTTTTCTAATGTAGATGGCAATGAGGGGGAAAATTATTGGATTTATTTAGGAATGGATGATAGCACATACAGTAAAGTTGTAATTGATCCAACTGGAAATGTAAATATTGCTGAAAGTGGATTGTCATATGATGAACTTCAGGAAAAAAATGTGCAATTAGTAATGGATTCCAGTCATCCGTATGAGTACTACATTGGCGAAAATAAAAATTGTAAAATATATCAGACAAATGATACATGGAAATATGAGGATGCATCAGGAAATCCTGTTTATGATGAGCGTTATTTTACATTAGGAATAGAAAAGGAATCTTATTTATTTTCAAATTCTGATAATCAGGTATGTGTAATTACACCAAATGGTAAGAAAACAGTGGATTATGGATACATTGATGTTCAGAACTCTAATTATAATTTTCAAGGAGTCATACTGTCAGATGAGAACATGTTTGCTGATTATAACAGTGTTTGTTTTGTAAAGAGTAATAATGGTATGAGTCAGGTTTGTTATTTTAGGGGCGAGTAGAGATGAAGGATAAAAGATATATTTCTAGGGACAGTTGGTAAAAACTGTTTCGGTGGGTATTTATGATTTGCCTAAAATCGTAGATATTTCGTTAAAAATACAAGGTGTTTAACAATTGAAGTGCCCGCAAACGCCGGGACTATTGTTGGATTTTCAGATGTGAAATTGTATTATCGTTAAAATGTTGAAATTTGATATAATAAAAATCTTTCACAATACAAATAGAGGAAAAGATTATGACGACAAATGAGCTTACAAGATATCTTTATAATGTGTACCGTCTGGAAAAGCAGAAATATGAGGTTACATATGCATTTAACCGGATAAAAAGTGAAATTGATAAAGCAAAATATATGATTGAAGAAAATGCTAATGTAGAATATCAGCAACCACAAAAAAATCAATCTATAGTGCTTGATATAGTTATTTATATAATGCTTGCACTGGTTGGAGCATATTGGATAGCGTGGATTGGATTTATGATTGATATATTATCACAAAAGGCATTTGGTATTGGTGAAATTATTGATAAGGTATTATCTATAATTTTGTCTTTTGTTTGGCCAGGTGTTTTGCTTTTTATGGAAGTTTCTTTTAAAGAATGGCAGACAATGTGGAGTTTTAAATTACTTGTGTTGGGATTCCTGGTATGTGTTAGTATTGCGGTTGTTAGTTTGATAAGGGATCGTCGCAATACTAAAATAAGAAATTTACATATCATAAGAGAAAATGAAGAAATCGAACTCAACAGTCAGCAAGCTATTCTTAGCAATCAAAAATATATCAATAATGTATTGATACCGGAACGGGAAAAATTAAGATTAATCTATAAAAGAACAGATGTGTTATTAACCAATCTTTACAGTGTTAATATAATTGGAGAAAAATATAGAAATCTGGTAGCTGTTTCATCCTTTTATGAATATTTAAAATATGAAAGATGCAGCTCGTTGACAGGTGTTCATGGGGCATACAATAAGTTTGAGGATGAAATATACAAGCAGCGGATTTTGGCAAAGTTAGATGAAGTCATAAGAAAACTGGAAGAAATAAAGACCAACCAGTTCATGCTGTATAATGCAATTAAAGATTCACAGCAGCAGACAAAGAACTTATTTGATGAACTGCATCACCAGATGAGCATTAATAACAGCAATCAACAGGCAATCAGTGAGTCACTGGACAGATTGGATTATAATGCGGGGTGTATAAGGACAAATCTGGATATTGAAAGGTATTGGAGAGAAATTAGACGTTAAATAAAGGGATATTATTTTAATAATACAATTCGGCAAGTATTGTTATAAGCTAGAAAATGTTAAGATAACAAAATTACAATAAAGGAGAATGATAAGTTATGAAAAAACACAAATGGATGATTAATCAAAAGATATTATTTCTTTTAACCGGATTATTTTTAATACTGGGTGTTTATAGTGTAAAAGCTGATAATGTGAAAAACAATATAACAGTAAACACTACATATCGTGGTAATCTGTCGTCAAGTAGTGAAAGACAGCAGTATTATTTTACACTTCCGAGTGCAGGGCAGATAAACGTGACATTTAAACATGAAAATTTGAGCGAAACCAATCGGTTCTGGGAAATCAATATTTATAATATGGATCAGGAATGTGTCATGACCACGTATTCCGCAGGAACTGAAACCGAAAAAACCAGTATGGATGTTGGATTGTCTGCGGGAAATTATTATATGCAGGTTGAATCATGGTCATATAGTTCGGCATCCTATACATTCCGTCTCAATTATGGAGCATCTGATGTGTGGGAATCTGAACCAAATGATGGGTATGGGACTGCTGATTCCATTAATACGAATACAAGGTACTATGGGGCTATTCAGTCTGGAGATGATAAAGATTATTATAAATTTACATTAAGCAATCCGGGCAAGATCAGTATTAATTTTAAGCATGGTATTTTACAGAATGCTTGTACCTATTGGAATGTATATGTTAAAAATGAAAAAACAGAAGAACTTTTGAGACTGGATGTGAAGGGAACAGAGGCAGAATGCAACAGTGCAGAGGTTGGTCTTTCATCGGGAACTTATTATGTTGTTATTCAATCGTGGGAGTATAGTGATGCAACTTATAACTTTCAGGTTAATTATGAGAATACGGATGCGTGGGAAGCAGAGCCAAACGATGGATATGGAACGGCGACACCGGTTCTATTGAATAAAGAATATCATGGAGCCAGTCAGTATTCTTCAGAAAAGGATTACTATAAATTTACAGTTGGAAATCCGGGTAAGATCCAAATTAATTTTCAACATAATATTTTAAATGATAACAGTATTTACTGGAAATTGTACATCTATGATGAAAAGACAAATGAATTATTGTACGAGGAGATAAGAGGCGTTGATCATAATATTTCAACGGCAGAGTTAGGACTTCCTGCGGGAAATTATTATATGGTGATTTCGCCTTATGAACATAGCATTGATACATATACGTTCCAGATCAGCTATATAGAGAGCAGTTATTGGGAAACAGAGGAAAATGATGGATATGGAACGGCAGATTCAATTACAGTGGGAACATTATATTATGGAGCACTGCAGAGAAGTTCTGACAATGATTATTATAAGTTTCATTTAGATCAGACAGGAAATTATAAAATAAAGTTTAATCACCAGAGATCAGGTAGTGATAGTACTTACTGGAGAATATATGTATATGATGCAGCAACAAATGAATTGAGCAGCCAGGGAAGTTCCGGAGCTGAAACATCGTCGGAGAGTGAGGCTCTCAATCTTGGCGCAGGGGATTATTATATAAAAATTAACGATAATAATTATAGTAAGGCAACTTACAGTCTAAGCGTAAATCCCTGTTATACTTCAACGGCTCCGACATTAAAAGCAGCATCCATTGCCTATAATAAAATAAAGCTGCAATGGAACAAGTACAATGATGCCGACGGATATACGTTGTATCGTAACACAAAAAAGTACGGAACCTATCAGGAACTGGTGACTATTAACAATAAAAAAACATCCAGCTATATAGATAAAAAAGTAAAGCCGGGTAAAACATATTATTATATTGTTCAGCCATATAAGATCATAAATGGAGAATACAGTTATGGAACACAGTCGTTATCAGCAGAAGCAAAGGCGGCTCCGGCAAAGGTAACACTAAATTCCGTAAAAAATACAGGAAGCAAAAAAGCGACTGTAACGTGGAAAAAACAGTCCGGTATTACTGGATATGAGATATATATGTCATATTATAAAAATGGCAGTTATCGAAAAGTAAAAAGTATTTCAAAGGCATCAACAACAAAATATACACAAAAGAAACTATCAAAAGGATACACATATTATTTTAAGGTTCGTTCCTATAAGAAAGTCGGTGGCAAAAAAGTATATGGAGATTTCAGTAAAGTGAAAAAAGTTAAGATTAAGAAATAAGACAGTTGAAGGCAATCTTTCAAAGCAGGTATAAAGTGATCTGCTTATGTGCTCTCACATGAGGATATCTCCTTTCGGTGGACTGGTATTTAGTTTTTTATCAATGTTATATTACCATAAACCTTAAGGAGATATTTTTTACAACAAAAATGCAGCATTTAGATGGTTTGTGGCATTTTACAAACATCTAATAAAATCAATAAAAATGAAAAAGGAGATGGCCTATGTATAATACCAGAAAAGTTAAAAAGTCTACAAAAAAGAAGTTACTAATGATTGGTTTGGTATGTGCATTATGTTTTTCAGCATGTGGAACGGATAAGGCTGTTGAGACAGAAGCAGAAAAAATAGTTGAAGCAGTTACTAATAAGGATATGAAAGCTGTCGAAACCATAATTTTAGGAACTGGAAATTTTGTAACAGACGAAAAATTGGCGGATTTCTTTGAAGATTCTGAAAATTCCAGTAATGGCATTATTACTAAGATTGTGGAGCAGGATTCTATCAAAATAAAAGAGATAACCAAAGAGTATATTGCGTATGAAATTACTGCACCGGAACTTATGAATATATTTGAAAATGTTATGAAAGAAGAAAATTTGACGGAAGAAAGTTTCGAAGAATATATATACAACTATATTGCAGTGGCAGAGAAAACAAAGTGTGAAGTTAAAGTGCCGTATAACTATGAAGAGGGTATATTTACAGCAGACTATTCAACACAGGAATTTATGAATGGAATAACAGGAAATTTAATAACGGCATATCAGAAATTGATGAAGCAGATGATTCAGGAAAATAGTGAGGAGGATGTTAAATGAGAAAAATCATAAGTTTAGTATTATGTATTGCTATGTTAATATCGTCTTCGAATATCGTTTTGGCGGATGAAAGCACAGAAGAAGCATATCATACCGTGCCGGTTGAATTTTCCGATAATATTGGCAATGCGGAAACGTTACAGGTTATGATAAAAAATGATAATGTCTATGCAAATGCAGAAGAACTTGGGACAAGGCTTGGATATGAAGTTGGGATGTCTGAGGAATATGTTTCTATTTATAATCGGGATGCAGATGAAAAAGTACCATATGGTCTGACAGTATTTTATTATGACAGTACAAAGGTTGGACATATGCTGTTTACGCAAATGGCTGATTCTTATGAAGCACCGTTTGAAACCATAAAAAATGAAAATGGTGTGTGGATTCCATTAGAATATTCGCTGCTGTTATTAAATAGCAGCATGTTGGTTGTGGATAACACGATTTTAATTGATATGCCAAGTAAAAATATCATTGATATTTATATGGATGTTTTAAAAAATAATCAAACGTATTTATTTGATTGGCAGGATGACATAGGTATTTCGGAAAAAAATGAAGATACTATGGGGAAGGCTTCTTTTGTTGTAACTATGTTTAATGGGCTGCTAAATATGGACGGGGAATCATGGGTACAGTCGATACAAAATTTTGCGTTAGACAGTTCTGCATATGATTCGAAATATAGTGAAGAACTGGCAATGTTATTTTGTACATATTCAGATGCTGAATTACAACAAGAAGTAAAAGCAATGAACAAGTTAATGTCTCATTTTGACGGTAAAGGGGCATTAGGAAAAGCAATCAATGCAATCGATAAGCAATTAGATGAAAATATTGACAATTTGTTAAAGACAAGTAATCATTTGAAATCTCAGATAGACGTAGATAATAATGCAAGTATAGCTGCTTATAATAAATCTTATCAGGCATTAGAAAATGCATGTGACAAAGCAAAATTCTTTTCTGATGCGACAGAATTATATACAAAAGTGGGAAAAGGAGTAGCAGAAGCAACCAGTTTTCTTGATAAATTTTATAAAGTTGCAGAAGTAGTTGGATTTGCAGATGAGTTTCAGAATCAAGATAAGTATGCAGTAAATGCATTAAGTAAATTTGTTGTAAACACAGATTCTCAGAGTGTTATGTCAAATGCGATGAAAAATGGAATTGTCAATTATGTAGGCACTTTAAAGACCGATATTGCAACATATTCAGCGTTGAGATATTTAAAAGAAAATTATGATGATTTAATTTTTGAGGCGGCAGATCTGACAGCTTCTTTTGGCTTAACAGCAAATTTAATGTTAATAGGATGGAGTGTTATGTCTGCGAACATACCATTTTATAAAGAAGGACTGAGCAATACAGATAGTTTTATGCTTTCCATGTATGCAAGTATATTTCAGGCAGATTCATTTACTTCATATCAGACATTAAGAAATTCAATATTTAGTGATGTGAATAATATTACTCCGGAAAATTTATATAAAATAAGTCAATATTGTTATACATATCTGAAATTCTGTTACATAACAAGAGATGCGGCATTAGGTGCATTGAACGAAGAAACAAAGACGGCAGTACCAGATTTGATTGAATATCAAAATAATATCAACGAAGAAATTGCAGGATATTTGGTGCAGTTGAAAAATGTTGATACGACGAATGAAAATAAATGCTATGGATTTTTGCCAGAAGATAATAAAGAATATCTGAATAATTATAACTCTGATAAACTGTCTGCTATGATAGAGTTAGAGGAAGAGCCGTATGTCGATTTGACACAATGGTTAGATAGTTTTTCGGATTTTTATGGTGTGGTAGGTGGAAGCTATAGTGATGAAACAGGCGATCATGAAAATTGGATAATAGGAGAAGGTATTCAATATGGTAATTACGTTGAAAGTACAGCTGTTGACGAAATTTATATAGAGGGAGATATGTATTCATTATTTGGGATCAATGTCGGAATGGATGTAAAACAAGCCCAAGTTTCTTTAAAAGATTGGAAAGAAGATACGATTCAACCAGATATTGGTGATTATGAGTATTCTTATGAAGATAAACATATTTGGTTTAGGGGCAAAGAAGATAATACCATCTCTGAATTTGGATTTTGGAGAGAACCTGTATGGGAAAGTAATAATGAAGAGAATAAAGATGAATATTACGATAAAACTTCTATGAATGGTGCTGTTGTAGAAGTTGAAAATACATATCCTGATTTTCCATATACTACAAAAATGATAATAACATTAGATAATGGAAGTGTTTTACAAGAGGTTTATGATTCAGGAGATAATTATGGTGGATGGATTGGCAGTGTTCAAACCATAGATTTGACAGGAGATGGAATAGAAGAAATTATATTATCCCTAAGCGTAGTCGGGTCTACCTATGGAGCGTCCCAGGTATATGTATATCAGTTGTTGAATGGTAATTTATATACATTATTGGAATTAAATGATGACGTAATTTCTGAAATTACTGATAAAATAAATACTTGTTCAAATGTGGAAGCAGCTGATTCTAAATTAATTGTGGAAGGCAATACAACTGCTATGGAATATGACAATATTACCATAGTGTTTCATAATGATGGTACTTGGACGGTGGAAGAAGATTAAATATTGTTTCCTGTTGATAATGTTACAGGTGTTTGGTTAGGAGGATGAGATGTCATGAAAAAAGGAAAAATCGTAGTGTTGCTTATGTTAATGGCAGCCGCAATTTCTGCATGTGGTAATAAGACGTCGCAGATAGAAAATACGGATCTGGAAAACAGTGATATGGTAACAGATGATGTATCTGGACAAATAGGGGAAGATAGCGTTAAAGCAGATTTCGTCGATGCAGAAAATGGTGTCGTCGACGAAGAGAATGATATAATTGATGCAGAAAATGATATTGTCAACAAAGAAAATGACATAATTGAAATCACCGATTATATAGGCAGCTTTGAAAAGGTTGTTGAAATAATGGATATGGGCTATGACGATGAACCCATGATGGGAAATCATAATTATTGCATTGACGATTTTAAGCTGGGCTGGGATGATTCTGGTTATTATGTTATTTCAAATCAGGGAAATGAGCATGTAACTTTATACGGTGTATGTGTTGGAGACAATAAAGCAGATGTATTGCCTAAGATTCAGGAGTATGGTTATACATGTCAATATTTATCAGAAGATTCAGATGCAATTTATTTGTTATATAATGGGCAGATCATATACATAGAAATATTCTATGACAGTGAACAAGTGACTGCCTGGTATGCGAATAATTATGAAGAAGGAGATATCGAAGACATAAAAAATATATTAGAGTTGAAAGACCAGTATAATGTAAAAGAATTAGAACCCTGGAAATCAGCATATATTGATTTTATTTTCGAAAATGGTATAAATTATGATTCTTTACTTGATGGGTATTTAGAAAAATATAAATTGATAGATATCAATGGAGATAATATTCCGGAGTTATATATCAATTTTGGTTCTACAGCAGGGGGAGATATGCTATGCAGCTATTTTGATAATTCGGTGATTTATCAGCATATATGGAACTATGGGCTTTCATACATAGAAGGTGAAAATTTATTTCTGGATTCCGGCGGGCATATGGATGCTTATTATGATATAGTTTATAGTATAGAAAATGGAACATTTGTTGTACGGCAAAAAGGAGAGTATGGGGCAGAAGATAATTCTAATGTTCAATTTGACTCGGAAGGTTATCCAATTTATAACTATTACTGGAATGGCGATCAAGTATCAAGTGAAGCTGAATACGAAGAATTACTTAATAAAGCTTTTGATAAAGGGCGGGCAACAAATCCATATGAGAGTAATGATGTTTTTGAGTACCAGGAAATAATGAAGCAAATTATAGAATATTAAGGTTTTATTAGATTTTAGAGATTAAAAATAGGAGTGTTGGATACTATTTTTTAATCTCTAAAATTATGTTATGGACGGTAGAAAAGTTTTTTTCACAACAATAAAATAGCGGGTGCAGTCCTCTACTTCATAATAGGCACTAAAAAACGAGCTCCATCAGGAACTCGTTTTTTTAACCATCGTAATAAAATAGCGGGTGCAATCCCCCGCCTCTTAACAGGTACTAAAAAAACTGAGTTCCATTAGAAACTCAGTTTTAGTACCTATAACAGAGAGCGGGTGATGGGAATCGAACCCACGTATCCAGCTTGGAAGGCTGGTGTTCTACCATTGAACTACACCCGCATGAGATGTATGAAATTGAATACTGCTGAGCAGAAACCATTGTTTCTGTTCGAATGCCCAGTTCCGGAATCGAACCAGAGACACGAGGATTTTCAGTCCTCTGCTCTACCAACTGAGCTAACTGGGCGTCTCACAACAAAAATTATTTTAAAGGAAAAAGGTTTTGCTGTCAAGCAGAAAATGCAAATTTTTTTAATTTTTTTCATAATATGAATTTTTGCAATAATTAGGAAAACATATACGAGCCATTTTATAGCAATCGTATGCCACATTATCAGCATAGCGTACAAAAATAAAAGTAATGCAAACCCAATGAACTTAGTTTGAAACAGAATGGGCGAAACATGCAGATTACAAAAGGATTTCGTCCGATTTTAACGGCAATATATTTCAATACGTGGGAGAATGGGCGAAATAGATACGAATCAATCGAAATAACCCACAAAATTGGAAAAATCAGGGCGAAATGAGTAGAAAAAGGAAGATTTCACCCAAAATCAATAGAAAGCTGTTAAACAGTTAGAAAAAATGGATGAAACCAGATTTTAATACTGAAATTTCACCCATTGTGCGCATCTGTTAAATTGTGAAATGATATGTTTTTTAATTCATAGGATTCGGGTGTCAAAAGGTGGCTCTTAAATTTTTGATTGGCAAATGCACAAAGCAATGCCTATTTTGTTCCGATGTCCGAAAATAAGAAAATCCAAGTCTGCCTGTGTTAAATTCTCTCAAAGTGACGTGTACGTCATAAACTTCCCATCCCCATCCATGGGACATTAAGACTTTTGCTGCCGTCCATGGCAGCAAAACACTGCGCATTGACAGGCAAACTAAGATTTTCTAATTTTCTCCCCAAGTCACAAAAACAGTCTCTGCTTTGTGCAATTTGCCAGCCACTAAATTAAAATCCATCTTCTGACAACCGAATCTTCATAGGAAATTACGTCCTATGAATTAAAAAGCCCTCCGGGCGGGATGTGCATCTCGCGGAGAAGAAGTTAACTGGGAACAGCACCGCTCGAGCGCGAAAGAGTCGCAAGCGACTCTTTCGTGCTCGAACGGTGCTGTCGGTCAATCATGTTATGTGGTGACGTATGGCAGTACATTTGTATATCATGCGTATAGCAAGATAGCGGGACGGAAGTTACATATATGGCAGCACATCCTGCATATAAGCACGCAGTGTCTCGCCGACGCTCCATGCCTGCGCATAGCATCCTCTTGGATTGTGAGGTGCATCCCCGTCGAAAATTTCGGAGATTGAGCCGATACAGCCGTTGTCGGTCAGATGATGACGTACCGGTTCAAGCAGGGAAAGCAGCTCTTTGGTACATTCCGGCGAGTGATCGTGGACTTTGGCATAGGCGGACAGAAAACCTCCGAGCAGAAATCCCCATGCCGTGCCCTGGTGGTAGGCAGCGTCGCGTTTTGGCAGGGAACCACAGTAAATGCCGTGGTAGTCTGAATGGTCGCTGGTGAGAGAACGAAGTCCGCAGCCGATGTAAAGATGTTCTTTGACAAATGCGACAATCTTTGTTTCCTGCTCCTTCGATAACATGGTAAAAGGCAGTGACACCGCATAGATCTGGTTTGGGCGAAGGTGGTCATCCGGCTCATCTCCGTCTACGACATCGTAAAGACAGCCTTTTTCCTCCCACCAGAACTTCTGGCAGAAAGATGCTTTCACAAGTTCCGCAAGTGCAGCATAATTGTGGGAGGTCATAACATGACTGATCAGACCCGTGGCGGAAACGCCAGTAACCGAAACATGACTGCCAAAACCCGTGGCGGAAATGCCAGTAACCGAAACATGACTGCCAAAACCCGTGGCAGAACCGCCAGAACCCGAAACTTCATTGCCGGAACCCGTGGCAGAACCGCCTGTAACCGAAACCTCACTGCCGGAACCCGTGGCAGAACCGCCAGTAACCCAAACATCGTCTCCCTCATACCGCCGGGCAAGTTCCTCCATGACCTTTAATGCATTATACCAGAGAGCATTGATTTCCACAGGTTTCCCGTGGCGCGGGGTGGCAACCCAGTCACCGACACGCACATCCATCCAGGTGATCTGGTCAAGACCGCTTCCGGCATGGATGAGACCGTCCTCCTCCATATAAATACTGAAATCTGTGCCGTTTTTGTAGGCGGAGATGATTTCCTTCAAATGAGGATAAATATTTTCCTGTACAAACGCATTGGCAGCGGTATCCGGATAATACTGCAGATACTGCCATACCGCATAAAAATACCACAGGGAAGCATCCGCTGTATTATAAAGCGGTGCTGCATTGTCATCCGGGAACATGTTTGGCACGATCCCGTGACGGATATACTTGGAAAATGTTAAAAGGATCTCCTCGGCATCTTTTCTGCGTCCTGTGCAGAGTGTCAGTCCGGTAAAGGCGATCATCGTGTCGCGTCCCCAGTCTGTGAACCATGGGAGACCCGCAAGTACGGTTTTATAGCCGGTGGAAGCGCGGTCACAGAGAAACTGATCCGCAGCGAGAACCAGGCGGTCTGCAAAATCATCATGGATACCAGCCGTTTCATAGAGTGATTTTGTATAAGTTTCCCGTTCTTTTAAAATATTAAAAGCGGCATCTGCTGTGATATCTGAAAAGGATTCATTGGCTGCGGTCACGGAACAGAGCACAGAAATCTGCTTACGGCTTTTTGCCGGAAGAAAAACAGTGACTTCATGCGGACAATAATGGCAGTCGAGTCCGTCCGTTTCAAGATCGACCTCGGTCTGAAGCTGCATGTCAATATCATACATAGGAATATGGTCTGAAAAAATGCCTTCGCTGGTCTGGAATAAAATGGCAGTGTCAGGATGGCTTTCCGGGATCAGGCAGAGCGAATTGTCGATCAGGGAAGTACGAAAATGAAAATCTTCCGGGCGGCTGGATGCACTGTGTTCACGGAAATTAAAAAGTGGAACCAGCGTGAGAGAAGCATCCGGACCATTATTTTCGATTTCATAAGCAATGGCACACACATTGGCACCATGTTTTAAGCAGATATGTTTTTTCAGTGTGATATCTCCTGCCTGATATGTGTAGTGAACACTTCCGTCGTAAGAAAAAGAAACGAGATATTCCTGCCCCTGTGTGTAACAGGTTTTGCTATTTTTCCTATGCTGTGAGGTTTCAAGGTTATACATTGCAGATACAGCAGGCGCAGCTCCTCTTTTTAATGTGTCCGTAAGGGAATGGAATTTTTCGTCAGAACTGCCAGTGCTTTCTGGTGCAAATACGGACAGAGATTCATTGATCTTGGAAAAAACAAGATAGCGCTCGATCGGCGGGTGAAGACTCGCGATCAGATAACCCTGATGCGTCCGGTTGTGTGCACCGATCAGGGAACTTCCAGCGTAACCACCGATGCCGTTGGTCAGCGCCCATTCACGGCGGATTCCATTTTTAAATGTGGAAAATGCTTCTTTTGCATATTGATAATTGATCATTTTTTTGTTCTCCATGATAAAAAGTTATTGTGTGTAAAAAATGTGTTGCAAAACTGCGAAAAATTACGAAAAAACCATTTGCTTTTATTTTACACGATAACAGGTGCAATGTACAGAAAAATAAAAAATGTATAAAATTTCCTGTATTTATACAGAGAATGGAGGGACAGCCCTTGCCTGACAAGTTGTTACATGATAATATAAGAAGTATGACCTGTGGCAGACTTGCAAAAGAAATGCTGATGTATGTGAAATAGAACCAGTTCCACGATGGTGGGAAAGGCAGCCTGCCCAAAAGAGTATGTCAAAAAACAGGTAAATATAAGAAAACAGGAGAAGATTATATGCATGAGAAATTAGTGATCGTTCCGAAAAAGAAAACGGGATCAAAAAAAATGTTAACTACAGCATGGTTTATACTTGCCTGCCTGATGTTTTTGCTGGCTACATTTGTGAATCCGGTTATTTTTCTGATCCCTGGAATCGCATTTGCACTGGTATGGTATTTTCAGGCATTTTGTTCGGATATAGAGTTCGAATATACCTATTATGATGGAGAGTTCCGCTTTGCACGGATCAAGGCAAAAAGCAGACGTAAAGCCATCGGCAGTGTGCAGATGGATGATGTTCTTGGATTTGCTCCAAGAGGTGACAGAAGCGTATACAAATATGAAAATGACAAAAATCTGGCATTCAAAGATCTGACTTCCGGAGACCCGCAGGCAAAGGTGTATGAGCTGATTGCAAAGGGGGAGAAAGGACTCGTGCGCTATGAGTTTGAGCCGGATGATGAGATGCTTGATGAAGTTATGGTAAAATATCCGCGTTCCGTGGTAAGATAACCGGCGAAACGCAGACGGAGGAAAAATGTTAGAATTAAGAAATATCACTTATGAGGTAGAGGACAATCAGGACAACAAAGAGATCTTAAAAGATGTCAGCCTTACGATCGATGAACATTTTGTGGCGATCACCGGGCCAAATGGTGGAGGAAAATCGACACTTGCAAAGATTATTGCAGGAATCATCAAGCCGACATCCGGTCAGATCATTTTAGATGGAGAAGATATCACGGGACTTAACATTACCGAGCGTGCAAAACATGGCATCAGCTATGCATTTCAGCAGCCGGTACATTTTAAGGGGCTGACAGTTAAAGATCTGATCACGATCGCAGCAGGAAGAACGATGACAGTGAATGAAATCTGCGAGATTTTATCGGAGGTCGGTCTGTGTGCGAGAGAGTACATTGACCGTGAGATCAACGGCAGCCTTTCCGGCGGTGAGTTAAAGCGTATTGAGATCGCGATGATCACGGCACGCGGAACGAAGCTTTCTATTTTTGATGAACCGGAGGCAGGAATTGATCTCTGGAGTTTTAACAGCCTGATCAGGGTGTTTGAAAAAATGCGGGATGAGATCCAGGGAACAATCCTTATCATTTCACATCAGGAGCGTATTTTAGATATTGCAGACAAGATCGTGGTGATCGCAAACGGACAGGTTAAGACGATCGGAACGAAGGAAGAGGTACTTCCGGAACTGCTTCATACGGCAGAAGCCTGTGAAACGCTGACCAGCAAGTTGTAATTCTAAGAAATACGATAATAGAATGTTTGTGGAAGTGAGGATAAAAATGGATTTAATACAGAAGAATTTGTTAGAGCAGGTGGCAGGACTGCACGAGATCCCGGAGGGCGCTTATAATATCCGTGCCAACGGAACCAAACTCGGAAGAAATACAACTGCAAATATTGATATTGTAACAAAGACTGATAAGGATGGAATCGACATTATCATCAAACCGGGAACGGTCAACGAGAGTGTACACATTCCGGTTCTTTTGAGTGAGAGTGGAATGCAGGAATGCGTTTACAATGATTTTTATATCGGTGAGGGTGCAGATGTCACGATCGTGGCAGGATGCGGAATCCATAACTGTGGTGTAGATACCTCCAAACATGACGGTGTGCATACGTTTTATCTGGAAAAAAATGCAAAGGTCCGCTACATTGAGCGCCATTACGGCGAGGGTGACGGCAACGGAGAGAATATCATGAATCCGCAGACCATCGTGCACTTAAAAGAGGGTGCACATATGGAGATGGAGACGACCCAGATCAAAGGGATTGATTCCACAGTCCGTGTGACAAAAGGTGATCTTGCAGAAAATGCATCTTTAGAAATTCATGAGAAGATCATGACACACGGAAAACAGTACGCGAAGACAGATTTTCATGTGGATATTAACGGGGATAATTCCAGTGTGAATCTGGTGTCACGTTCTGTTGCAAAAGGGGAATCAAAACAGGAATTTTTCTCTGTTATGAACGGTAATGCAGCCTGTGCAGGACACAGTGAATGTGATGCCATCATTATGGATAACGCCTGTGTGACTGCCAGTCCGCAGCTGACTGCCAACAATATTGACGCAAATCTGATCCATGAAGCTGCTATCGGAAAAATAGCCGGAGAGCAGCTGATCAAGCTGATGACACTTGGACTTACAGAAAAAGAAGCGGAAGAACAGATTATCAATGGATTTTTGAAATAGTCATTTAAAGTTTGTGACCGGGAATGTCTTTATATTCGATCATCCCGTCATCAATCCATTCTTTAATGCGGCTGAGAGGCAGATGAAAATGTGTTGCAACATCATAAGCGGTGGCGTTGTTTGACTGAATATATTCTTTTACCTGATGAAAAAGTTCCTGTTCTAAACAGCGGGGGCACAATGTTCCCTCGTAGGATGAGGGGAGAAGACAGTGACATTCTTCGCAGTATCTCCGGTTTTCAAATATAGGTGTTTCGGTCATATAAAGTCCTCCTGTCTGTTACATTAGGATTTTATTATAACATAAATTATCATGTGGAAAGAATTGTATTTATAAATAAAATATAAAAACAAAAATAAGGATTTTTATAAATCTTTTCGAAAATCGTCACACTTAAGACATATTTTTTCCGTATACTGTAACCATCGAAAGAAGTTAACGACGCTTACCCAGGCGGGTTGTTAAACAAGGTTGTATAGAATAAAGGCTGTACATCTCGAAAATTCTTTCGACGCAATTTCCTTTATATAGATTAACATTTTCATAACTAAACTCCTCGGAGAAACCCCGGAACAGAGATGTTACCGGGGTTTCTTCATTTATGGGATGATGTTGAGGTCAAATAGTGATTCTTAGCTTCTTGAATGACAAATTACACAAAGACGTGCCTGTTTTGTTCCGTTGTCCGAAAATAAGAAAATCTAAGTCTGCCTGATTTAGGGCTTCTCGGAGTGACGTGAGCGGCAGCAACAAGTCATCCATGACTCGATGCTGCCTTGTTCTGCCATCCATGGCAGAACATCACTGTGGATACACAGGCAGGCTAAGATTTACTAATTTTCTTCCAAAGTCACAAAAGCATTCCCGGCTTTGTGTAATTTGTCAGTCGTTATGCTGTGAACTACTATTTGCCCCAATATCATCGTATCGAAAATAAGAAAGGCCAGATATGAGAGAAAAAACATACAGTTTCACGATAGAAGAGATCCCGATCATTGTGACGAAAAAGCGGATGAAAAACATGTATCTGCGTATCAGCAAGGAGGATGGCAGTGTGCGCATCTCGGCACCACATCAGATGAGTGACGAGCGCATTTACCGTTTTGCAAAGGAGCGGATCGACTGGATCCGGGTTTACCGGGAAAAATATCTGCGTGCGAAAGAGGGGCGCAGGGAAGTAAGACAATTAAGCGAAGCGGAATTAAAACAGCAGAAACTGCTTTTGAAAAGAGAAGTGGAAAAATTGATCGCAAAATGGGAACCCGTCATGGGCGTAAAGGCATCCGGTGTTACGATACGCCAGATGAAAACACGCTGGGGTTCCTGCAATGTGAGGACACACCATATCAACATCAATCTGGCACTGGCAAAAAAGCCACCGGAATGTCTGGAGTATGTGGTCGTGCATGAACTCACACATATTTTAGAACCGAGTCATAATGCCGTGTTCTGGGGCTATATGACACAGTTTTATCCGAATTGGAAGCATGTCAGAAAATATCTGAATGATGAAGTACCGGAATAAATGTTATACAAACTGATTACGGGTTTTGTCATATTCGTAATCGATCATTTTTAATTTTTCAGTGATCGCGTCCGCATCTGCATGAAATGCAGCAACAAACTCAGAAAAAGACGGATAATTGTCGCGGAGCTGTGTATTGACGAAACTTAAAAGCATAGCAGGATCATTTGGAAGATGTTGATATTCAGTCATAATAAACCTCGTTTCTTCTATATTATGGTAAACGGTTTGCCCGTGTAGTGGGTTGCCTATGATTACCGCAGATATGCGGTCTTTTCTGTGAACGGTTTCTATGCTAAAATAACATGGGAACGCAAAAAATGCAAGGAGACGATAACAGCATGGAACAAAAGATTGACAAAGAAGTGTTTGATAAATTTTTTACGGAGAGCTACTGCCCGGTTGACTATACAACGGTAAAGGAAGAGTTTGAACAGATCGCATCGGTGGGAAATGATATTTTTACCGGAAGTTATGAGGCAAGAAATTTAAACCGTGAGAATTTCATCCTATACCTGACCAGTGAGGCATATTGTGATTTTGAGGCTGCCGTGCAGGAGGCGATGGATGATCTGAACCCGGAGATCTTAGATGCAGTTATGGATGTGACGGAAAACACACCGGACGGAGACGAGATTACTGAGAAATACTGGGATACCCAGCGCACACTTTTAAAAGAGTTTTTAGAACAACTTTATGATGAAGTGATCTCAACGTGGAGATAATGTCTGGTGGAAGAATCGGAAGTAGAAAATATACAGCAGAATATGACAAGAAAAATATATCGATAAGAATTGGAGAAAATTATGGCGGGCTGTGATAGTTGTGTATACAATGTATATGATGAAGATGACGAAGAATATTACTGCGAAGTGGACATGGATGAGGATGACGCTGCGCGCTTAATGCAGGGACATTACAAAGAATGTCCGTACTATCAGCTGGATGATGAGTATGCGGTAGTAAGACATCAGATGTAATATCTGCGGGTGAATGAAAAGCAGAAAGAATGGAGAATCATATGATTTTGGGAAACAGAAAGAAGAAAAAATTACTGGCATTGCTGCTGTGTGCGGCATTGACAGGCACATCTTTTGTGACAGGCTGTGGAAACGGCAAAGCGGATGAAAATGCAGCGGTATCCGCTGAAGAGAAAACTGCCGGAGACACACAGGTGAAGGGAGAACAGCCAGCAGCAGAGCAGGTCGTGCCAGAAGAGACGGAGTCAGAGACAGAGCAGGTCGTGCCAGAAGAGACGGAGTCAGAGACAGAGCAGGTCATGCCAGAAGAGACAGAGTCAGAGACAGAGCAGGCCATGCCAGAAGAGACGGAGTCGGAGACAGAGCAGGTCACAACAGAAGGGACAGTGCAGGAAACAGAGCAGGCAGAATCGGCACAGACAGAGACGCAGGAAACAGAAGAAATCGTAGAGACAGAGGTGATCAGGGGAGAAGCGGATCCGGAGCAGGAGAGCGCGTCGGCCCAGACAAACATTTCAGGTAATCTGGTCGTGATCGACGCCGGACATCAGGCAAGAGGAAATAACGAAAAAGAGCCGATCGGGCCGGGTGCTTCTGAGACAAAAGCAAAAGTTGCATCCGGTACAACGGGCGTAGCGAGCGGACTTGCAGAGTACGAACTGACACTGCAGGTATCTTTGAAGCTGCAGCAGGAGCTTACGGCACGCGGCTATCAGGTATTGATGATCCGGACGACCAACGATGTCAATATCAGCAATTCCGAACGTGCAGCAGTTGCAAACAATAATCATGCGGCAGCCTTTATCAGGATCCATGCTAATGGAAGTACTAATTCTGCGGCAAATGGGGCGATGACCATCTGTCCGACCGCAGCAAACCCGTACTGTTCGAATATTTATCAGAATTCCAGAAAACTTTCCGACTGCATCATAGGTTCCCTGTGTGCAGCGACGGGAGCGAAGAGTGAAGGTGTCTGGGAGACCGATACGATGAGCGGCATCAACTGGTGTCAGGTTCCGGTCACGATCGTTGAGATGGGGTACATGACCAATGCGGACGAGGATCAAAAGATGGCAACGGATGATTACCAGCAGAAGATCGCATCGGGAATTGCCAATGGGGTAGATGCTTATTTTGGAAAATAAATAACAGAGTGCACGTTCCACGAACATTTTATTATTATGAAAAAAGCTGACTGCCGGGAAAACCGGCATGTCAGCTTTTTATGTTTGAAATTTATTTCATGCTGTTCTTTACAGCAGCTTCCACAAATCCTTTGAATAACGGATGTGGACGGTTCGGTCTGGATTTGAATTCCGGATGAGCCTGTGTTGCAAGGAACCATGGGTGATCCGGAATCTCGATCATCTCAACGATTCTTCCATCCGGGGATGTACCGCAGAGTTTCATGCCGCCCTCAGTAAGTGCTGCACGGAAATCATTGTTGACCTCGTAACGGTGACGGTGTCTCTCATGGATCTCCTCAGAACCGTAAAGTTCGCGGGCTTTAGAGGTTGGATCTAACACACATGGGTAAGAACCAAGTCTTAAAGTGCCGCCGATATCTTCCACACCATTCTGATCCGGCATCAGTGCGATGACAGGATGTGTGGTGTTCGGGTCAAGTTCAACACTGTGTGCATCATGGAATCCGCAGACGTGTCTTGCAAATTCAATGATGGCAACCTGCATACCAAGGCAGAGACCAAGGTATGGAACGTTGTTTTCTCTTGCGTATTTTGCTGCGGAGATCATACCCTCGACACCGCGGGAACCAAATCCTCCCGGAACGATGATGCCTGCCATATCGCCAAGAAGCTCAGCGGCATTGTCATCATTTAATGTCTCAGAATCGATCCAGTGGAGCTCAACGGTAGCACGCTCAGCGATTCCACCGTGTTTTAATGCCTCGACAACAGAGATGTATGCGTCATGCAGGGCGATATATTTTCCGACCAAAGCAATTTTTACTTCTTTGTTTGGGTGACGGAGTGAATCTACCATTGATTCCCAGTCTTTTAAATCAGGTTCCGGGCAATCTAAATGCAGGGCTTTACATGCAACTCTGGCGAGATTTTCTTTTTCCATGGCAAGAGGTGCCTCATAGAGGTACTCGACGTCAAGGTTCTGAAGTACGTTGCCGTTTGGAACGTTACAGAATAGGGCAATCTTGTCTTTTAAACTCTGGTCGAGTTCATGTTCGGAACGACAGACGATAATATCCGGCTGGATGCCCATTCCCTGAAGTTCTTTTACACTTGCCTGCGTCGGTTTTGTCTTAAGCTCACCGGAAGCCTTAATATAAGGAATCAGTGTGACATGGATCAGGATCGCGTTTTCGTGTCCGACCTCATGCTGGAACTGACGGATCGCCTCTAAGAACGGCTGGCTCTCGATATCTCCGACGGTACCACCGACTTCGATGATAGCGATATGTGTCTCATCGGAAGTGAAATTGCGGTAAAACCGGCTCTTGATCTCATTGGTGATGTGTGGGATCACCTGAACAGTTCCTCCGCCGAAATCACCGCGGCGCTCTTTCTGGAGCACAGACCAGTAAACCTTACCGGTGGTCACATTGGAATTTTTTGTCAGGCTTTCATCGATAAAACGTTCATAATGTCCTAAGTCCAGGTCTGTTTCTGCACCGTCATCGGTAACGAATACTTCACCATGCTGGATCGGGTTCATGGTTCCGGGATCGATATTGATATACGGATCGAATTTCTGCATGGTCACTTTGTATCCACGGGCTTTTAATAATCTTCCAAGAGAAGCAGCCGTGATACCTTTACCAAGACCGGAAACGACACCGCCGGTGACAAAGACATATTTTACAGGCATAGGGTTTTCCTCCTCATAATTATAGTAAATTTAAAAAATATTTCACGTATTTTATAACCCATATAGTATACAACTAAGTTTACGCAAAATCCAGTAAAACTTAAAAAAGATAAAAGTGAATTTAGAAATAATTTAGAAAACACATCAAAAGTTCATCAACTGTGTATTGCTTTTGCGTGTTGTTTTCAATATAATAAAGAAGATATTGACGAATATCAGATAAAATCCAGATGCAGCAGATACTGCAGATGTTTGGAAAGGATAAATTATGGATAATCAGGGACCAAATAATTACAATAATGGAAATAATAATTATAACAATAACGGCGGCAATGGCGGCGGTGGCAATGGAAATAACGGCGGCAATGGCGGCAGGGATAATCACAATGGACAGCTTATCATGGCATTTGTCCTGGTTTCTCTTATCGTGTTATTTATCATGAGCATGGTGTCGAACCGTTTTTCACAGATGAGCACACAGGAAATTTCTTACTCGGAATTTCTGGAAAAGGTGGAGGCGGGGGAAGTCAAATCCGTAGAGATTGGATCTTATGAGATCGACATCACACCGGTGACAAAGGACAAGAGCCCATATCAGCCGACTTATTACTGCGGACGTGTGGCAGACGAGGATCTGATCCCGCTTTTAAAAGAAAAAGGGGTAGAAATTTACGGAGTGATCCCGGATAATACATCCACCTGGATCTACAGTATTTTAAGTTATCTGATTCCGTTGGTATTGATCTGGGTACTGCTCGGATTTCTGATGAAGCGTATGGGCGGCGGTGCCATGGGTGTTGGCAAGAGCAATGCGAAAGTTTACGTGGAAAAACAGACGGGTGTTACATTTAAGGATGTAGCCGGACAGGACGAGGCAAAAGAATCCTTACAGGAGGTTGTCGATTTCCTGCATAACCCGAAGAAATATTCTGAGATCGGTGCAAAACTGCCGAAGGGTGCACTTTTAGTCGGACCTCCTGGTACCGGTAAGACATTGCTTGCAAAAGCAGTTGCAGGTGAGGCGAAGGTTCCGTTCTTCTCACTGGCAGGTTCTGATTTTGTGGAGATGTTTGTCGGTGTCGGAGCATCCCGTGTGCGTGACCTGTTTAAAGAAGCACAGAAACAGGCACCATGTATCATTTTCATCGATGAGATCGATGCGATCGGTAAGAGCCGTGATACCCGTTACGGCGGCAATGATGAGCGTGAGCAGACATTAAACCAGTTGTTAGCGGAGATGGATGGATTTGATACATCCAAGGGACTTCTGATCTTAGCAGCGACCAACCGTCCGGAAGTGCTTGATAAAGCATTACTCCGTCCGGGACGTTTTGACCGTCGTATCATTGTCGATAAACCGGACTTAAAGGGACGTTTAGAGACATTAAAAGTTCATTCCAAAGATGTCATGATGGATGAGACCGTAGACCTTGATGCGCTTGCACTTGCAACGGCAGGACTTGTAGGATCTGATCTTGCCAATATGATCAATGAGGCTGCCATCAACGCAGTAAAAAATGGCAGAAAATTTGTAAACCAGTCCGACCTGTTTGATGCATTTGAACTTGTTGCAGTTGGTGGAAAAGAGAAGAAAGACCGCATCATGAGTGACAAAGAGCGCAAGATCGTATCTTATCATGAAGTCGGCCATGCGATGGTAACTGCACTGCAGAAAAATACCGAGCCGGTACAGAAGATCACGATCGTACCGCGTACCATGGGTGCACTCGGATATACATTACAGACACCGGAAGAAGAGAAATATTTACAGACTAAGGATGAACTGCTTGCAAAGATCACAACTTACATGGCAGGGCGCGCGGCAGAGATGCTGGTGTTTGGTTCTGCGACGAGCGGTGCAGCCAACGATATCGAGAGTGCGACTTCAATCGCAAGAGCGATGGTCACACAGTACGGTATGTCCGACAAGTTCGGCATGATGTGTCTGGCAACGGTCGAGAACCAGTACTTAGACAACCGTGCAGGACTGATCTGCGGTGAGGAGACAGCAGCACAGATCGATCAGGAAGTGCTTTCCATCATCAACAACAGCTACGATGAAGCATACCGCATGCTTGAGGAAAACAGAGAGGTTCTCGATAAGATTTCAGAGTATCTCTACGAGCATGAGACGATCACCGGAAAAGAGTTTATGAAGATTTTCCGTGAATTAAAAGGAATCCCGGAGCCGGAGAAAGAGGAGAAGAAAACATTTTTCGAGCAGGCTGAGGAAGCAAAAAATGCGTTAGAACATGTCAAAACAGAGGAACAGACTAAGACAGAAGAGCAGCCCAAAACAGAAGGTCAGGCTGGCGCAGCATTAGAAAAAGGCAATTTTATTGACCAGGTGGTAGACGATCAGACATCGTCAATCGAAGATCAGCAGGAATAAATAAGAATAAACAGGAATATCAGAGCAGGAATGAGGTTTCATGTTTCATATCGCAGAAGAATTAAAAAAACTCCCGGATCAGCCGGGAGTTTATATTATGCATGACAGTCACGATGCGATCATCTATATCGGCAAAGCTGTCAGTTTACGAAAGAGAGTACACCAGTATTTCCAGCCGAGTCATGATGAGGGTATCAAAAAGGCACAGATGGTAAAACAGATCGCACGTTTCGAGTACATTATTACGGATTCGGAATTAGAGGCGCTTGTGTTGGAGTGCAACCTGATCAAGGAACACTGTCCAAAATACAATACCATGCTGCGCGATGACAAGACTTATCCCTATATCCGTGTGACGGTCGGTGAGGATTTTCCGCGGGTACTCTTTTCACGTCAGCAGAAAAAAGACAAATCGAGATATTTTGGACCATACACCAGTGCGGGGGCAGTAAAAGATACGATCGAGCTGATCAATAAACTTTACCAGCTCCGCACCTGCAGCCGCGTACTGCCGAGAGATACCGGCAAAGAGCGCCCATGTTTAAATTACCATATCCACCAGTGCCACGCACCCTGTCAGGGGTATATCAGTAAGGAAGAATACAGGGAAAGAATCGACGCTGCCGTCGAATTCTTAAATGGAAACTATGCGCCGATCTTAAAATCCTTAGAAGAAAAGATGAATGAGGCATCTGAAAATCTGGAGTTTGAAAAGGCAATTGAATACCGGGAACTTTTAGGCAGTGTGCGTCAGATCGCGCAAAAGCAGAAAATCACGCATACGGACGGCGAGGATAAAGACATCATCGCGCTTGCATCGGATGACAGAGATGCTGTGGTTCAGGTATTTTTCATCCGCGACGGAAAGCTGATCGGCAGGGATCATTTTTATGTCAGAGTCGGGACGGAGGATACCAAAAGCCAGATCTTAACAACTTTTTTAAAACAGTTTTATTCGGGAACACCGTTTATCCCAAGGGAGATCATGCTGCCGGAGGAGATCGAGGATCACGAGGTCTTAGCCGAGTGGTTAACCGAAAAAAGAGGAGCCAGGGTTTATATTCGTGTTCCGCAAAAAGGTATGAAGGAAAAATTGGTAGAACTGGCGCAGAAAAATGCAGAGCTTGTACTTTCCCAGGATCGCGAGAAAATCAAACGCGAGGAGGGGAGAACCATCGGCGCGATGAAAGAGATCGAGCATCTTCTGGGGATGGAGGGACTTTCCCGTGTGGAGGCATTTGATATTTCCAACATCAACGGTTTTGAGACGGTAGGATCCATGATCGTCTACGAAAAGGGAAAACCAAAACGCAGTGATTATCGAAAATTCAAATTAAAAACCATCACAGGACCGGATGATTACGCATCTATGAATGAGGTTTTGACCAGACGTTTTACACATGGCATGCAGGAGAAAAAAGAACTTGCAGAGCGTGAAATGTCAGAAGAATACGGAAGTTTTACAAGATTCCCGGATCTGATCATGATGGATGGCGGCCGAGGGCAGGTAAACATTGCATTAAAGGTGCTTGATGAACTGAAAATAAATATTCCGGTCTGTGGTATGGTAAAGGATGATAATCACCGCACCAGAGGGTTATACTATCAGAATAAAGAGATACCGATCGACCGGACAAGTGAGGGATTTAAACTGATCACAAGGATTCAGGATGAAGCGCACCGTTTTGCCATCGAGTATCACAGATCTTTAAGAAGCAAAGAACAGGTACATTCCGTACTTGACGATATTCCGGGCATCGGTCCGGCACGAAGAAAAGCCTTAATGCGCCGGTTCCAGTCGCTTGAGGCGATCCGTGAGGCATCAGAGGAAGAACTTGCTAAAACAGAGTCGATGAATGAGCAGGCGGCACGGGCAGTTTATTCTTTTTTCAGGGAAAATAAACAAGGGTATTCAAGTTGAAGAATTCCGGTGTCTATGGTAAAATGTCGTCAGAATCGTTACGAAAAATATGTTTAGGAGAGGACAAAGGATATGGAAGGTGTTGGAGTAGCAAAGATCGCACAGATCATGGATTTATGTAATTTTCTGCCGGATATGGAATTAAAGGGGCATCGCATTCTGATCAGCGATGTAAACAGACCGGCGTTACAGCTCAGTGGTTATTTTAAGCACTTTGAACAGTCGAGGGTTCAGATCATCGGTACGGTAGAGTACACATACCTGCAGCAGTTAGATGGGGAAAAACGTGAAAAAATCTATCGTGAATTTATGGAATATGATATTCCGTGTGTTATTTTCTGCAGGGATCTGCGGCCGGATGACTCTTTCTTAAAAATTGCAGAGGAGAAAAACATCCCGGTTCTTGGAACAAAGCGCAGTACTTCCGAGTTTATGGCAGAGCTGATCTACTGTCTGAGCGAACAGCTCGCACCGTGCATTACGATCCATGGCGTTTTAGTAGATGTCTACGGTGAAGGACTTCTGATCATGGGGGAGAGCGGTATCGGAAAAAGTGAGGCTGCACTCGAACTGATCAAACGGGGACACCGTCTTGTAACGGATGATGTGGTGGAGATCCGCAAGATCAATGAGCATACACTCATCGGAACATCACCGGATATCACACGTTACTTTATCGAACTCCGCGGCATCGGAATCATCGATGTAAAAACACTGTTTGGTGTAGAGTGTGTCAAGGAAAAACAGCAGATCGATCTTGTGATCAAGTTAGAGGACTGGAAGAAAGAAAATGAGTACGACCGTCTTGGATTAGAGGAAGAATATACAGAGTTCCTTGGCAACAAAGTAGTATGTCACTCACTCCCAATCCGTCCGGGACGTAACCTTGCCGTCATCTGTGAGGCGGCGGCTGTCAACCACAGACAGAAAAAGATGGGATACAATGCGGCACAGGAGCTTTACCGCCGTGTGCAGGAAAATCTCACAAAAAAATCTTCGGACGACGATGAGTAAAAGTCCGGAGTCAAAAGAATAGCATAAATGGAGGCAATATCAGTCATGGAAAGAAAAAACGCATGGGAGAAATACCCGGAAGGCAAAAAAAGAGAAGAGGTATTTCAGTTTGCAGAGGATTACAGAAAATTTATTTCTGAGTGCAAAACAGAGCGTGAATGTACCACAGAATTTGCAAAAAGAGCGGAACAAGCAGGTTTTGTAAATCTGGATGAAGTATTAGAAAAAGGAACAAAATTAAAAGCAGGCGACCGTGTGTATGCGAATAACATGGGAAAAGGAATTGCCATGTTCGTGATCGGAAAGAAAGGCTTAGAGGCTGGAATGAACATCCTTGGCGCACATATCGATTCCCCGCGTATGGATTTAAAACAGGATCCGTTATATGAGGATACCGATTTCGCAATGTTAGACACCCATTATTATGGTGGAATCAAAAAATACCAGTGGGTGACACTTCCACTTGCACTGCACGGTGTGATCGCCCAAAAAGACGGTACCGTTGTAAAAGTCAATGTCGGAGACAAACCGGGCGATCCGGTATTTGGTGTCAGCGATCTTTTGATCCATTTATCCGGAGAGCAGCTTGAGAAAAAGGCAGCGAAAGTGATCGAGGGAGAGAACCTTGATCTGATCATCGGAAGTATTCCGGCAGAGGAAGCGGGCGATGACAAAGAGGCTGCAAAAGAAAAAGTAAAAGCAAATATCATGAAGATCCTTGCAAAAGAATATGATATAGAGGAAGAAGATTTCTTATCTGCAGAGATCGAGGTCGTTCCGGCAGGAGAGGCAAGAGATTATGGTTTTGACCGCAGCATCATCATGGGATATGGACATGATGACAGAGTATGTGCATATCCTTCCTTTATGGCAATGCTTGCAATGGAAAAACCGGAGATCACGAGTGTCTGCCTGCTTGTGGACAAAGAGGAGATCGGCAGTGTCGGGGCAAGCGGCATGCAGTCACGTTTCTTCGAAAATACCGTTGCAGAGGTCATGAATGCAGCAGAAGATTATTCGGAATTAAAATTAAGACGTGCCCTGAAAAACTCCAAAGTACTTTCATCGGATGTATCCGCTGCATTTGATCCGAATTATCCGTCTGTCATGACAAAACGCAATGCAGCATATTTCGGAAGAGGACTTGTATTTAACAAATACACCGGAGCGAGAGGAAAATCTGGCTCTAACGATGCCAATGCAGAGTATGTCGGATATTTAAGAAATATCATGGATAACAACAATGTGTCATTCCAGACAGCAGAGCTTGGAAAAGTAGACCAGGGCGGCGGCGGAACGATCGCATACATTCTGGCAAACTATGGAATGAGTGTTATCGACAGCGGTGTTGCAGTGTTGAATATGCACGCTCCATGGGAACTCATCAGCAAAGTAGACTTATATGAAGCATATAACGGTTATGTCGCATTCTTAAAAGAAGCGTAAGACCATAGAATTGAGGAAAGCATGAATCAGCAGTTTTTGACAGAACTTAAAGCAGTCACAGCAGAAAACAGAATTTTTACGGATGAACCGATGAAAAAACATACGACATTCCGTGTGGGCGGCCCGGCAGATATTTTAGTGCAGCCAAAGGGAACAGAGCTTGCGGCGGTCATCCGTCTGTGCAGGAAGTATGATGTCCCGTATCAGGTCATCGGAAACGGAAGTAATCTTTTGGTCGGTGACCGCGGGATCCGGGGACTTGTGATTGAGATGCTGTCAAAAGAAGATGAGATTTGTGTGGAAGACGACTGTATCACCGTGGGTGCGGGAATGCTGCTGTCAAAGACAGCAAACCGTGCGGCGGAGCATGGACTGACCGGTATGGAATTCGCTGCCGGTATCCCTGGCAGCATCGGTGGTGCAGTTGTCATGAATGCGGGCGCTTACGGTGGTGAGATGAAAGATATCTTAACCACCGTGACCGTCTTAGATCAGGAAGGAAATGAGAAGATTCTTTCTGTAGAAGAGCTTGAACCGGGTTACCGGACAAGCTGTATTTTAAAAAAAGGTTACATTGTAACGGGAGCTAAGATCAAACTGAAACACGGGGAAGAGACAGCAATCCGTGCACGCATGGAGGAGTTAAAGAAGCAGAGAGTGGAAAAACAGCCGCTTGAATATCCGAGTGCGGGAAGTACATTTAAAAGACCGGAAGGATATTTCGCGGGAAAACTGGTCATGGATGCAGGGTTAAGAGGCTATCAGGTGGGAGATGCACAGGTGTCAGAAAAACATTGTGGATTTGTCATCAACCGCGGAAATGCAACAGCGGCAGATGTAAGAACCCTGATGCAGAATGTATCGGATATTGTAGAAGAAAAGTTTGGTGTCAGATTAGAGCCGGAAGTTAAGATGATCGGTGAATTTTAAACAGGATTTAGATGCGCGCAAAGCGTTTTGAAATGGAGAAAAAAGATGAAGTTCGTAATTTTAACGGGAATGTCGGGAGCAGGAAAAAGTACAGCGATAAAAATGATGGAAGATATAGGATTTTATTGCGTGGATAATCTGCCTATCCCACTGCTGGAAAAGTTTGTGGAACTTACAACATTACAGAGCGCAGAGCTGCAGAAAGTTGCAGTCGGCATTGATATCAGAAGCGGTCAGTCATTTGATGAACTGCATGGTGTATTAGACCACATGAAGGATAATGGGGTTGAATACGAGATCCTGTTTTTGGATGCCGAAGATTCTGTTCTGGTAAAACGATATAAGGAAACGAGAAGAAATCATCCTTTAGCGGGCGGCGAGCGCGTGGACAAGGGAATTGAAGAGGAAAGAAAGCGTCTGGCGTTTTTAAAGGAGCGCGCAGACTATATTATAGATACAAGCCAGCTTTTGACGAGAGAGTTAAAAGCGGAGTTAGACAAAATATTTATACAGAATCAGGACTACAAGAACCTGTTTATTACGATTTTGTCATTTGGATTTAAATATGGAATACCGGTCGATTCTGATCTGGTATTTGATGTCCGTTTTTTACCAAACCCGTATTATGTGGAGGGCTTGCGGGCAAAGACCGGAAATGATAAAGAAATTCAGGATTATGTCATGCAGTTTCAGGAAGCAAATGTTTTTTTAGACAAACTTGAAGATATGTTAGAGTTTCTGATCCCGAATTATATCACGGAGGGCAAGAATCAGCTTGTGATCTCCATAGGATGTACGGGAGGAAAACACAGGTCTGTAACACTGGCAAATGAGTTATACAAACGTCTGTCAGGAAAAAAGGGTTATGGACTGAAAATCGAGCATCGTGATATTGGCAAAGATGCTTTAAGGGGAAAATAAAAGATGTCTTTTTCAAGTGAAGTGAAACAGGAGTTAGCAAAGCAGAGTGGAAAGAGCAGACATTGCCAGATTGCTGAACTTGCGGCATTAGTTGCTTTTGACGGAAAGCGTCAGCAGCTGATCGGGGATGCGGGAGATGTGCTGGATTCGGAAAATCCGCTTCTGCAGGAAAAATATGGTCTGTTACTGGCACAGCTGTTCCATGTTAATATAGAAGAGATAGATACATTGCCACCGGAACGCATTCTTGAAACGATCAAGATGTGGAATCAGTCTTTAAGGTGTGCAGACATCACAGAGACGGTAAATGGTATTTTACTGCAGCAGACATGCTGCAGGCGGGCATATATCCGGGGAGCATTTTTAGCAGGTGGATCGATCAGTGATCCGAATAAGTCTTATCATTTTGAGATTGTCTGCCGGGAAATTGCGCAGGCGAAACAGCTTCAGGATGCGATCAACAGTTTTGAGATGGAAGCAAAGATCGTAGAGCGAAAGAAACACCAGGTCGTATATTTAAAGGAAGGTGCCCAGATCGTGGATATGTTAAATATCATGGAAGCACATGTGGCACTGATGAATCTTGAAAATGTGCGCATCTTAAAAGAAATGAGAAATTCTGTCAACCGAAAAGTAAACTGTGAGACGGCAAATATCAGCAAGACTGTGGCGGCAGCTGTAAAGCAGCTTGGTGATATTGAATATATTAAACAGAATGCAGGCTTAGACAGTCTGCCTGAAAACTTAAAAGAAATGGCGTTGCTGCGGTTAGAGTACCCGGATACACCGCTTAAGGAACTGGGAACATATCTCGATCCTCCAGTCGGAAAATCGGGAGTGAACCACAGGCTGCGCAGGATCAGTGAGATTGCAGATGAACTGCGTGAAAAAGAATAATGTGGAAATATATTATTGATTCGCAGCAGATGTATTGGCGCATAAAAATAAGAGGTGTAAAAAAAGCGGCATAGGAATGGAGGGTAGTGTGAAAAATAAGATTTTTCACACGTAAGATTTGTGCTAACGCACAAACTTGAGATGCGCAAAAAAACAGCGCAAGAATGGAGATTATCATGAAAAAGAGTGTAGTGGTAAACATGCAAAACGACTTAGAGGCAAGACCAATCGCACTTTTGGTGCAGAAGGCAAACCAGTTTTCCAGCCAGATCTATATGGAATCCGGGGATAATAAGAGAGTCAATGTCAAAAGTATTATGGGCATGATGAGTATGGCTCTTTTAAATGGAGAAGAGATTGTGATCGACGCTGAAGGTGAGGACGAAGTGGCTGCAGCTGCGGCGATCGAGGAATTTCTGACAAAATAACAGAACAGGTGTAGGGAGCGTATGGAAGAAAAGAAAACATTATTATTTATTTTCAATCCGTTTTCCGGAAAAGCGCAGATCAAAAACCAGCTGATGGATATTGTAGATACCATGGTAAAAGCTGGATATGAGGTAACAATTTACCCGACACAGGCACCGGAAGATGCGATACATAAGGTGGAAATGGACGCAGAAAAATATGATCTTGTTGTATGCAGCGGAGGGGACGGTACACTTGATGAAGTGGTAAGCGGTATTATGCACAAAGGGCTTACCGTGCCATTGGGATATATTCCGGCGGGCAGCACGAATGATTTTGCAACATCACTGGGAATCCCGAAAGATATGGTCAAAGCAGCCGATGCAGCGGTGAATGGAAGAGCATTTCCCTGTGATATCGGTGCATTTAACAATGATTATTTTGTCTATGTGGCAGCGTTTGGCCTTTTCACGGAAGTGTCTTATAAGACAAGCCAGGAGTGGAAAAATGTACTTGGTCATGCGGCATATATCCTTGAGGGAATGCGCAGTCTGCATGATATCCCGTCTTTCACTATGCAGGTAGAATACAATAATGTGCGGATCCAGGATGAATTTATCTATGGAATGATCAGCAATTCCACATCGGTGGGTGGATTTAAGGGAATGACCGGAAAAGATGTGCTTTTAGACGATGGTGTGTTTGAGGTTACCCTGATCAAAAAACCACGCAATCCGATCGAACTCAATGAGATCATCGCATCGCTGATCAATCTGGTGGATGATACGGATATGATTTATTCGTTTAAGTCAGATGAAGTAAAGTTTCTGGCAAAAGAGGAAGTTCCGTGGACATTGGACGGGGAATTTGGCGGAGCACATGAAGAAGTTATCGTAAAAAATATCTGCCGTGCTGTCGATATTATGGTTCCGGCAAACAAATAAGAAAGATTGTTATAAATTTAACTTTATTTTTTGAAAGAAGTAATATATAATACCCATAGGGTAAAAATATTAATTTTATGGAGGAATAAGACATGTTAGTATCTGCAAAAGAAATGTTAGACAAAGCAAAAGCTGGCCACTATGCAGTTGGTCAGTTCAACATTAATAATCTGGAGTGGACAAAATCTGTTCTGCTTACAGCAGAGGAGTTAAGATCCCCGGTTATCTTAGGTGTTTCTGAAGGTGCTGGAAAATATATGACAGGTTTCGGTACTGTAGCAGCTATGGTAAAAGCTATGCATGATGAGTTAGGCATCACAGTTCCGGTTGCATTACACTTAGATCATGGTACCTACGAAGGATGCTATAAATGTATCAAAGCAGGATTCACATCCATCATGTTCGACGGATCTCATTACCCAATCGATGAGAACGTTGAGAAAACAAAAGAGCTCGTATCCGTTGCTCATGCAATGGGAATGTCCATCGAGGCAGAAGTTGGTTCTATCGGTGGTGAGGAAGACGGAGTTGTAGGTATGGGCGAGTGCGCTGATCCGGAAGAGTGCAAGAGAGTTGCAGATCTTGGCGTGGACATGCTTGCAGCAGGTATCGGTAACATCCATGGTAAATATCCGGCAAACTGGAAAGGATTAAGCTTCGAGACTCTTGATTCTATCCAGAAATTAACAGGCCAGATGCCGTTAGTACTTCACGGAGGTACAGGTATTCCGGAAGACATGATCAAGAAAGCAATCTCCCTTGGAGTAGCTAAGATCAACGTTAACACTGAGTGCCAGTTATCTTTCGCAGATGCTACACGTAAATATATCGAGGCTGGTAAGGACTTAGAGGGTAAAGGATTTGATCCTCGTAAATTATTAGCTCCAGGTGCAGAAGCAATCAAAGCTACTGTAAAAGAGAAAATGGAACTGTTCGGTTCTGTTGGCAAAGCTGAATAATATTGTCGGACAGACGGAAGTCCACTTTCCATAATGTTATATTTAACAAAGATTTTATACTTTACATGAATTTATTGTTCAATATAGCAAAATGATAAAAAAGTGAAATTTTTCTCTTGCATTTTGGAGAGAAAAGTATTATCTTAAATTCAACAAAACAAATGTGAGAGATGAACAAGGGTGTTCCAAGTAGCTTGGAATGCCCTTTTTTAATTCATAGGAAATTACGTCCTATTTTTATAAAAGCCATATAGGAGAAATTTCTTACTGACATTCATCCACTTTCAAGGTACAATAGAAAATGAGAGTTTAAAATCTCTTACATTTGTTCAAAAAAGCAGGGAATAGTCTCAGGGGATTAGACCGGTGAAGAAGAAAGGATGTAGAACATGAGCGAAACAGGATACTTAAATGTAGCAGAGATTTTTGGCGAGAACGTATTCAACGATGCAGTGATGCAGGCGCGTCTGCCAAAGAAGGTTTACAAGAAGTTAAAGGAAGTAATTCAGGAAGGTCGCGAGTTAGACCTTGAAACAGCAGATGTTGTTGCGCATGAGATGAAAGAATGGGCAATCGAAAAAGGTGCAACACATTATACTCACTGGTTTCAGCCACTGACCGGAGTAACAGCAGAGAAACATGATTCATTCATTACAGCACCGATGGAGAATGGCAAGGTACTAATGAGCTTTTCCGGTAAAGAGCTGATCAAAGGTGAGCCGGATGCATCTTCTTTCCCATCCGGTGGTTTAAGAGCTACATTCGAGGCAAGAGGATATACAGCCTGGGATTGTACCTCACCGGCATTTGTAAGACAGGATGCGGCAGGCGCAACACTCTGCATTCCGACAGCTTTCTGTTCTTACACAGGCGAAGCACTTGACCAGAAAACACCGCTTCTTCGTTCCATGGAAGCCATCAATGAGCAGGCATTACGTCTGTTAAAATTATTCGGTAATACAACATCAAAGAGAGTTACTCCTTCTGTTGGTCCGGAACAGGAATACTTCATCGTAGACAGACAGAAATATTTACAGAGAAAAGACCTTATCTTCACCGGCCGTACCTTATTTGGTGCAATGCCTCCAAAAGGTCAGGAGATGGATGATCATTACTTTGGTGCAATCCGAGAGAGAATCGCTTCTTTCATGAAAGATGTAAACGAAGAACTGTGGAAATTAGGTGTCAGCGCAAAGACACAGCACAACGAAGTTGCTCCTGCGCAGCATGAGTTAGCTCCGATCTACGCACAGGCAAACATCGCAGTAGACCACAACCAGTTAGTTATGGAGACTTTAAAGAAAGTAGCCGGACGTCATGGATTACAGTGCTTACTTCATGAAAAACCATTTGCCGGTGTCAACGGTTCCGGTAAACACAACAACTGGTCCATCACAACTGATGATGGAATCAACCTGTTAGAGCCAGGCAGGACACCTCATGAGAATGTACAGTTCTTATTAGTACTTACCTGTATCTTAAAAGCAGTTGACAAACATGCAGATCTTTTAAGAGAGTCCGCAGCAGATGTCGGAAATGACCACAGATTAGGAGCAAATGAGGCACCGCCAGCAATCGTTTCCGTATACTTAGGAGAGCAGCTTCAGGATGTATTATCACAGCTGATCAGCACAGGTGAGGCTACACACAGTCTTGCTGGACAGAAATTAGAGACAGGTGTTAAGACACTTCCTGATTTCATGAAAGATGCGACAGACCGTAACAGAACATCACCGTTTGCATTTACCGGTAATAAATTTGAATTCCGTATGGTAGGTTCCCAGGATTCTATCGCCCAGCCGAACGTTGTATTAAATACGATCGTTGCAGAGGCATTTGCAGAGGCATGTGATGTTCTTGAAAAAGCAGATGACTTTGATATGGCAGTACATGATCTGATCAAAGAATATGCAACAGAGCATCAGAGAATCGTATTCAACGGAAACGGTTATTCCGATGAGTGGGTAACAGAAGCTGAGAGACGCGGACTTCCAAATATCCGTTCCATGGTAGATGCGATCCCTGCATTAAATACAGAGAAATCTGTGAAATTATTTGAAAAATTCAAAGTATTTACAAAGGCAGAGTTAGACTCCCGTGTTGAGATCGAGTATGAGACATACTCAAAAGAGATCAACATTGAGGCAAGAGCTGCAATTGATATCGCAACCAAGCAGATCATTCCGGCTGTGATCAAATACACAACCGTACTTGCTGAGTCTATTACTTCCGTAAAAGCGGCATGTGGTGCAGATGTCAGCGCACAGACAGAGATCCTGACACAGGTTTCCGCTTTACTGGCTGATTCCAAGAAGGCACTTGCAAAATTACAGGAAGTAACGGAAAAAGCTGCAGAGATGGAAGAAGGCAGAGATCAGGCCGTATACTACAGAGATGAAGTTAAGACGGCAATGGATGAGTTAAGAGCACCGATTGATAAACTTGAAATGTTAGTTGACAAATCTATGTGGCCAATGCCATCTTATGGTGATCTGTTATTTGAGGTATAAACATATCTCAAAACAATAATAGATGTGTGAATCCTGGATTTAACAGCGGGTTTGGCAGCAGATGAAAATCTGCTGTCATGACCGCAGACAGGATGGAAAACAAGGAGGAAAATCCTCTGCTCGCCAATGGGCTCGCATTTTTCTCCGAAAAACAAGGAGGAAAATCCTCTGCTCCTGCAAAGGCAGTCGCATTTTCCTTCGGAAAACAAGGAGGATTAGTATGAAGAAATTAGAGATCATTATTAAACCTGAAAAATTAGAAGATCTTAAGGCGTTGCTTGACAGTGAAGAAGTAAATGGTCTTAACATCGTAAACAGCATGGGTTATGGTAATCAGAAGGGTATTATCAAAAATTACCGTGGTGCAGAGTATGCAGTCAATCTATTGCCGAAAATTAAAGTAGAAACAGTTGTGACAGATGAAGTTGCTCCAAAGCTGATCGACAAGATTGTTGAGCAGATTAATACCGGTCACATCGGTGATGGTAAAATTTTCATGTATGAGGTGGAAGACGCGATCCGTATTAGAACAGGTGAGCATGGTGTAGACGCACTGTAAAGGTATTTGTAGATGAAAATGAGGAGTCATCTGCGAAAACCGGGAACGGATCAGGAATAGATTATTATGAGAAAAATTGAATCAGGAAGAAATCATTATCAAAGGAGATAATTGTGACACAGGGAGAATCTGGGGTCGTGATTATCTTTTTTTATTTCTTCGGAAAACAAGGAGGAAAATCCTCTGCTCACCAGAGGGTTCGCATTTTTCTCTGAAAAACAAGGAGGATTTGATTATGGATATGAGTGTATGGTACCTTATGGGTGCAGCGTTAGTATTTTTTATGCAATGTGGATTTGCTATGGTTGAGGCTGGTTTTACCAGATCAAAGAATGTTGGTAATATTACAATGAAGAACCTAATGGATTTTTGTATTGGTACAGTCGCATTTTATCTGTTAGGATACAATCTCTTATGTGGAGATGGCGGATTCGTCGGCTGGGGCTTAAACCCATTTGCGCATTTTGGTGAGACAGACTGGTCCGGATTTGTATTTAATCTGGTATTCTGTGCAACGGCAGCAACAATCGTTTCCGGAGCAATGGCAGAACGTACCAAATTTATTACATATTGTATTTACAGTTTTATTATCAGTTTATGTGTTTACCCGATCGAAGCTCACTGGGTATGGGGCGGAACACCTTGGCTGACAGATCTTGGATTTACAGATTTTGCAGGTTCTGCATGTATCCATATGGTAGGTGGTATCACCGCTTTCATCGGTGCAGCAATGTTAGGACCTCGTATTGGTAAATATGACAAAAATGGAAAACCAAGACCAATTCTTGGACACAACATTTTAATCGGTGCACTTGGCGTATTCATTCTCTGGTTTGGATGGTATGGATTCAACGGTGCAGCAGCAACCGATACGATGCAGTTATCACAGATCTTTGCTACAACGACTGTTGCTCCTGCAGTAGCAACCTGTACAGCAATGATCTATACATGGATCAGAAATGGTAAACCGGATGTTTCAATGTCGTTAAATGGTTCTCTTGCCGGTCTGGTAGCCGTTACCGCCGGATGTGCAAACGTCGATGTAATTGGTTCATTTATTATTGGTGCAGTTGCAGGTGTTCTTGTCTGCGTAGCAGTATATTTTATTGAGGATAAATTAAAAGTAGATGATCCGGTTGGTGCAGTTGCAGTACATGGCTGCAACGGTATCTGGGGAACGATCGCAGTAGGACTCTTTGATTACAAAGATGGACTGTTCTATGGCGGAGGTGTCCATCATCTCCTGATCCAGTTACTTGGCATCCTCTGTATTGCAGGATGGACGATCGTTACAATGGGAATTGTCTTTACCGTTTTAAAGAAAACGATTGGTCTTCGTGTTTCTGCACAGGAAGAAATTGAGGGACTTGATTCCACTGAGCATGGATTAGAGTCAGGCTATCCGGATTTCGTATCCAGAGAGTTACATTAATATGCACTAATCTAATTTGATTAGATTGGTGAAATCTAATCCCCTTAGTTAGTATATACATCAACAGTAAAAACCCCGAAGGTGACTTCGGGGTTTTTGCTGTCTATATTAGTACCAGAGGCAGAGGAAGCGATAAAAAGCCAGTTGGAGTTACGAAAAATTATTGTCGAACCGATACAAGAAGATATAAAGGGCGAGTTTGAAAACTTATTATTTGTAAATACTAAGAGAAAACCCGTAAATGTCGCTACTGTTCAGACGCAAGCTTGACACCTTGCTGTCAAGCTATGCGCCATAGTGTATATTATTGTGAGATTACAGCCCCTGCCTCGAAGAGGCACTTTTCATGGGCTGTAATCGTTGCTGGTCACACTGTAAAGTGTGAACAGTAACTAAATGTCGGTTCAGAGCAGAGAAAGCTGATAACAAGTCTATTGAATAGTTGCAGAGATTCCATTATAATTTTAAATAGGAATGTAGAAGGAAAGGGGGAAGCGGAATGCCAGTAAGTATATCTAATATTTTGAGAGAATATGTTAAAGGGATAAAAATCATTTTTGGGAGTGATTATGAGAAAACGATTTTGTATGGCTCTTATGCGAGGGGGGATAACCGTCTTGATTCTGATATAGATATTATGATATTGGTAAAATGTGATGATGATATGATACATCAATATATGAGAGCGGTAAGAGATTATACCTATGATATCAATGAGAAATATGACTCAGAGATTATGCCGATTGTAAAGAATGCAGAGCATTTTAAAATCTGGATACCGAATTACCCGTTTTATAATAACGTGGCAAAGGAGGGAATTGAGATAAATGGCTGATGAGAAGGAGTCTGGATATGTGCAGGATTTGGCAAAAGGGCGGTTGCAGCAGGCAAGAGATGATTTGAAATCCGCACAATTAAATTTTTCAGCAGGACTTTTAAAGGCTGCGAACAACAGAGCTTATTATGCGATATTTCATGCAGTAGCGGCAGTACTCTCTCTGGAGAATGTTGCATTTAAGCGTCACAAGGATACAATAGCATATTTCAATAAGAATTATGTACGCACGGAAGTGTTCCCAAGAAAGATAGGACGAATGATTTCAGAGGCACAGGAAATTGTAAAATATAGCGAGCAGGAAGAAAAACTCTTTCGTGAATTGGATAAAGGAATTGATGATATGGAACAGGGGAATACCATTCCACATGAAGAAGCAATGAGACAAATTCGCGAAAGGCTGTTAAAGGAATATGCAATATAGGTTACAAGTGACAAGGGAAGCGTCAGAAGATGTAACAGGGTTGGAAGTCAGGATGAATATCATTTTGAATAGAACGGATATGGAAAGACAGCCAGAAAATAGTCTGGGAATTTGTCTGGGAATCTGACTGGGAATTTCAGTTTAGAGTAAAACGACAGATAATCAGAAAATGCCGAAAATAAAGGATTTTATCAAATCAGAAACTAAGGAAAATGCGAAAAAATGTATCCCCTTAGTTAGTATATACATCAACAGTGAAAACCCCGAAGGTGACTTCGGGGTTTTTGCTGTCTATATAGGAAAATTAATAGCTGAGAGGATTTTTTGCGTGTGAAAATTAGAAAAATCAAAGTATATATTCAAAGATATGCCAGGAAATGGTATTATGTCTGGTGAAAGGGGGTTGCAGATATAGTATGAGGAAGGAAAAAATACAAATGAAAAAGAAAGTAATATTTCTTTTACTGGTTATTTGTTGCGGAGTAAGTTTTTTTGTATATAGAAGAACACAAACCAAAGAACATACAGTATTTTATGCCGATGATCAGGAAAAAAGTGCAGTGGAGGATGAGAGATATACGATAGAGAGAATCGAAGGCGATAATATAAAAAATTCTCTTGGGCAAGCTGTGGTATATGGTTATTATGATAAAGTAGTTTTTGGGGACAGCAAATATCTGGCATGCAATCAGGTGATAGAGAAAAAGGCTGCTGAGTTTCAAAGTCAGTATGAAAATTTCAAAGAGCAGGTAAAGGAAGCTGATGGGGCGAAAAGTGATTACAGAGAAGGAGAGTTTCCCTATTATGATACCTGTGAAGTGCAGAATATTGAGTTTTGGGAAGATTATATCAGTATTTTATTTCAGACAAAATGGTTTGCCGGAGGAGCTAATGAAACAGATTTTGAAGCGGTAAACATGGATAAAAATGGAAATGAAATCACGATAGCGGATATATTAAAAAAATCTGACGAGGAAAGCTGCGAATATGCATATGAAACAACATCAGACTTTTTAAAGAAAAATGAGATATATGATGAAATGTATATGGAAATACTGCAGGAATACAAGGCAGAAGACTATGGGTTTTATCTGGAGAATGGAGTCTGTTATCTGTATTTCCGGCAGGGAGAAATTACGTATAATGCGGCAGGAAGTTTTCGGATAAAACTTGCAGAATATCAGTAGGAGCAGGAGACAGCGGTAAAGCTGCCCCCCCCCTGCTCTATTATATTTTTTCATATCTTCCGGGAAGATCCGTATAGTTTTGTGTGTAATCGGAACGAATCAAAAGAACTACCTCGCTTCCCCAGATCAGAGTGAAATCAATATCGTCTGTTGAAATACAGGTATATGTGGAAGTAAAATCTGCATTTTGGATATCAAGCAGCACATCATTCGTGTTAGTGTCTATGATGGAAAATGAAATTTGATAGTTTGTCTGTGAATCAGCTTCACTGAAATCAGTCACTTTGATACAAATATTGTCACAGGCAGAATTTTTATAAGTCCCAAGTATATCAGAAGCGGTTAAGGGAGCATATTCGGTTAACATTTGTTCAAGTCCTTCATTTTCTAAAATATTTACATATTTTCCATCTAAAAACATATAAATATAGCCATAAATAGTATCATAAAAAAAGTAATTTTCGCATGTGGTGTCCTTACTTATGTGTTTTACTACGGCATAGTAACATTCATGCCCATATAATAAAGTGGGTGTATCCGAAACGGAAATACTGTCAAGGGGATCCAGATACATAAATTGAGTGTCCAGCCAGTCTTTCAGGGCGGCAGTGACATCATCCGTTGAAAATTTTGTATCCGGTGAAGAATACTGCAGACCAGAATGCAGATCCAGATTCAGATCATCTAACGCATGATCTATATAGTTCTCACAGATTGTCCGTTTTTCAGAGTCAACATATCCTTTGATATAATTTAACAATAGCTTACGTTGATCTGTCGTAACAGATTTTGCCTGATATGTGGAGTCGTTCTGTATAAATGATATGATGTAGTGATAGGCGTCATATATATGATCTGTTTCCACAAGCGCAGTGGAATATAAACATGCAAAATAAAAGCAGTCAGCCCCGGAATTTTTTAACAGTTCACAGTCATACAGGGCTTTTTTATTCTGCCCGGAATATAATTCTTTTTCAATCTGATAATATAAATCAGCATATTTCTGACATTCTGTGAGGATATTTTTTACTCTTGCGGCAGTATTGCCGGTGGTGCCGCCGGTATCTTCACAAAGACTTCGGAAAGCGTCTGTAAAGCTGGTACAGTTCGCAGTGCCGTAATGATTTACGATAAAATTGCAGGTCGTATCAGCAGAAGCATTATAATTTCCGGCAGAATAGTAGGCAGAGGATAACTCCTGATATACCTTGTAGCCATCCCAGCCCGAATTGAGCAGGTAGTTCAGTCTTGGTATCGCAGCAGAATAATCCTTATTATCAATATAGCTAATTGCTGCTTCAAGTGTTTCATCGGACGCATCAAAATTATGAAATCTTGTATAAAAACTGTGTAACTGCCGGATACCTAAGAGCAGACCAGTTAAAAAGATGATCATGACCAGAACGGTTGAACCCAAATGGAATAATTTCCGCTTATTCAGATTGATATAATATTGAAAATTGCTGATGGCAAGTGGAGAATGATATCCGGTTTTCCGTTTGGTCAAAATTTTATTTTGGGTAAATATATTTTTATGAGTCGAAAGTATCTCTGCAGTTTCAGTATTAGAGCGCTGTAACTCATTGCTTGCAATCTGTCCGGCCATAAGTGAAAAATCATCACATGCAGGTATTTCATAATTTTTTACATCTTTTTCCATGGACAGTCTCCTTTAGGTAAATAATTCGGTTAAAATGACAGATAAAATAAAATATACGATCACGGCAATGGTTTTGGAAAGTATCAGAAAATAAGGATTCTTTCTGAACTTACGGAGAAAGTTGATTCTTGGGATGATGTGGAATGGATCAAATATGGTAAGCAGAGGGAGAAAAAACCACAGTGGTATCACAATCAGCAGGAAAAGGGGGTTGCCGATGATTGCCTGCACCAGCAAATAAAGCATGAGCAGATAGTAGGGAGTTGCAATGAGTTCCTTCCATAGGGTGTGGGACCGGTATCCCGGGAGTGAGCGCAAAAGTGGCAGTTTGTCCCATAAGCTGACCCTTGCCTCGTGTGATAATGCATGATAAAGTGCAGCCACAGAGTTATAACGTAAGGAAAAATCATCTGTAGCATGTTCGATGATATTGTGAACTGCCAGGGAACCTTTATAGGGATCCATATCCGGAGTGTGGCTGGTGAGCATAAAATTCAGAATACATCCGATGGAATAAACATCCCAGCGGGGCGTAATCTTTTTGTCATGTGGATTATACCCTTCTGTTCCGGCATCTTCTATGTGTGTTTTGATAAGGGTGGTATCCTCAATATTTTCAGAGATATCGGAGACCCCGAAATCAATAATTTTAAGGAGCGGAAGACCGGATATATCTTTTGTACTGCAGACCATAATATTATCGGGTTTTAAATCTTTATGGATATATCCAAGCCGGTGAATATCGCGCAGTCCGTCGCATATCTGCATACATAATTTTAAGGCAGATTTTTCATCGAGAACACCATGTGTTTTTATGTAATTGGTAAGAGTCATATCCAGACCGTTTTCTGCTTTATTACAGATACATTCTGTAACGGCGAGGTAAGTCTGTTTTTTTGAATCACTATCAAGGAGAAAGCTGTTTTCTAAGCGGTAAACGGAATAGACATCAGCAACATAGGGATTCCACATTTTTGATAAAGCCATATAGATATCAGCACGTTTTTCATCCATTTCTTTAAAAATTACCGGTGTAAAATCCAATTCTGTCCAGGCAGTGTAAACTTTGTATGGCTTATCCGGGTGATCCGCGGTCAGGTCTTCCTCAATGGTATAGTATTTTTCAAGTATTTGTCGGTCAAGGTCATTCACTTAAATTTTCTCCATGTTAATATGATAAATCATGACAATAGAATGTTTGCGGGGCGTACAATCTTATTTTAAAAATCTGTGTAACCGTGTTCGTATATTTTAGAACGGATCTCATAGCTGTCTTTCTGATGAGCCAGTCCCCAGATAATAATCCGGTCAAGAACTTCTCCACGAGAGTCAAGCGGCTGATAATGTGCCAGGCGCAGAAGTGTATTTATTTCATCTTTCGTTGCGTTTATGCCAAGACACAGATCAAGTATTTTATTTCGCTTTGGCTGTATATTTTTCGAAGGATTTTTGATATCCATAAGGTAAGATTTGCTGATATTACAGTGGTTAAGAATATCACCGGTTTTTATGCCTTTCGAGTCAATAAGATTAGAAAGAGCAATACAGAATTCTTTTGTATCAAAGAGCCCCTCAAGCTCGGCATCGTCGTAATTTTCAGCGCTTTCTAATGCGCGTGTATTCATATCTGTTATATTTCCCATAAGTAATCTCCACAAAATAATATGATAAAAGTAAAACAATTTTAAACTATTATAGCATAAAGAAAAAATGTTTACATCTGAAATAAAAAATTAAAAGACCGATGCCATCGGACACTTCATGGAGAATACTTTGTTATGATAAGTTCATCAAAGGAACAGATCATAAATAAAAAGGAGGCGGATATGGTGGATGTTAAGAAAGGAAAGTGAACGGGATCAGCTCATAGCAAATGCCATTCAGGTGGGTATGGGGTATGAAAAAACGCAGTCACTTTTAGAGAAAGAGTATATGCCTAAACTATATGCGAGAGACCGGAGAGACACCATTTTTATATGGGCGCTGTATCACAAACAAAAATTGGAGGAGGTAAACCGGATATGTCAAAAGTATAATTGCAGACCGTTATCGGATAGGTAAAATTTAGCGTATAAGAGAGGAGCAAATGAGATGAAAAATAATATTTTCGACACAACAATGGCATTGGGGTTGACACAGACAAAAGCAACCGCAATAAAAACAGAAACCAAATATAAGGTTGCACAGATGGTGCTTGGTGCTGTAATTGATCTTGTGGTATATGCTGCAAAAAAGAAAATCAAATAAATTAGAGAAGAGCGATGGAAAATACAATGGAAGCTGGAAGATGCTAGATGTATAGAAAATAAAAATTGTGCTTAGAAAAAGGAGAGAAAGATATGAATATGAATTTTGATGCTGGAACAGTTCTTAAAGTAGTAGATATGATCGTAAATGTAGTGAAATATCACGCAGACAAAAAATCGGAGTCGTTAAGATATCATGATGATGCTTTAAAAGAGATGAATCAACTGGATAATTCATCAAAGACAGAGAGAGTGGGCATGGTATTAGCTTCGTTTACACCATTGATTATGGCAGGTGCTTGTCTTCTGAAGAAGAATGCGGAGAAAGACGAAGAGGATATCTGATGATTTTTACGTGTTATTGTTTATAAAATAAAAACGCTTAAGCGGAACACCTTATAGATTTCTGATTGCTAAATATTGTAATTTACAAGTAAAAATTACAATGAAATCGACTGCTGTAATTTACAATGCAGACAAAATATAATAAAGAAAACATTTTATATGCGAGGTGATATTTTTGGAGAGTATTTCTGATGTTACTTCGGAAGATCTGGCTGGAGTATATAAGGAAGTGGCTGAGACGGTTGGAGTTGATAATGCTTATAAAATATATAGTCATTTTAAAGGATTACAATTAATGTTTCCGTTAAAGTTTTATTCCCGGGAATACATAGTGCAGCAGATCTGTTCCGAGTATGATGGGAAAAATGTACATGCTCTGGCAAGAAAATATGGGTATTCAGAAAGCAGGGTGAGGCAGATATTGAAGAAAGCGAAAAATGAGGTTGTATAAAATTTTGAAGTACATGTGAGGTAAAGGAAAAAGTGGAGAAAACGATACAGCATTTATGACAAAAGGAGGAAGAGAAAAGTGAGCAAATCAAAAGTACATATGTCAAAAGAAGTAGAAAAGAAATGTCAGTTAATTATCCATTCAGCAACAGGTGCATCTGCTGTAGCGGGATTTATACCGATACCAATGTCCGATGCAATCCCTATTACAGCAGCACAAATTGGTATGGTAATTAAATTAGGTAAGGTATTTGAAATATCACTATCTGAAGCAGCAGCAAAATCTATCATTGGAGTTAGCTTGACACAACAGGCAGGTCGGACATTTGCTACAGGTGTTTTAAAAGCTTTTCCTGGAGTAGGTACAATCATAGGTGGCCTCATAAGTGGGTCTACGGCTGCAGCATTAACAGAATTTCTTGGCTGGGTAGTAGCGGATGATTTTTATAGAATGTCACAGGGAGAGGAACCGGAAAATATTGTAGAAGTTGCCAGTGAGTTAAAAGATTCGTTTCAGGATGTCAGGTTTAAAAAATAATGAAAGAAGGCAAAGGTGTAGTATGGCTGATAAAAAAACAAGAAAGACAAGAAGTGATTGTACGGTAGGTACGTTTGAAAAAAAACATGGACTTCCTCCGGGAACATTACGAAATAATAATGGGCGGGATACCAGATCGGATAAAAAGATAGGAACAATTCGTAAAGAATATAATGGAAATAAAAAATAGATATTTTACAGGAGATGAAAATCTATGTTTGGGAAAAAGAAGAAAGGTACAAATAAGATAGTAGTAAGTACAAAAGAAGAATTAAAGGCGGCAATAAAGAGAAAAGAGCCTTATATTGAAGTGCAGGGAGATTTGGCGAAAAAAATGAAGTGGATGGGAAAGCTTACGCCAGCAAAAGCAGCTGGAATGGCAGCATTGTTAACATCAGTGATGTTGAATCCGGCAGGCGGTGCGGCAGTATCTGCTCAGTTACTTGTGGCAAATGGAATTATGGATGTCACAGCAGGAAATATAGCTGTTTGTATCATAGGTGTATTAGGTATTGCGACCATTATTGGAATTTTAAAAGGATATAATGTTGAGGTTGAAGCTGGTCAAGTGTCGCTTAAACTTAAGGCAGGAAACAGATAGAATAATAGAAGAACAGTTAAATGAAAAGGTGAGATAGTAAGAAAATTACAAAAATACCGGAGCCAATTAATTTGGACTTCCGGTATTTTTATATGGAAAAGTATTTATTTTACTGAACCGGTGCATCTCCAGTATCAAATCCATCATTTCCGCCGGTGTTAGTGGATGCATCACCGCCAGTATTATCAGCAGGTGTATTGCCGGTATTATCCGCAGGCGGCTGTGTCTGCTGCGTATTATCGGCAGGAGCCTGTGTTCCGCCGGAATTATCATTATTTACACCTGGAACTGCAGAAAAAGCGGAAGTTCCCTGGTAGGTGGAGTTACTTTCATTGTGCAGGGTACAGGTAGTATTCTTAAAATCATCTGTCAGAAGATACGGAGTATCTTCTGTTCCGGCAGTTCCGCCAATAACAAATACGCGGGAAGAAATCGCATCTGCAGGGCAGTAACCACCGGCAAGCTGACCGGAAACATTACAGATGTTTGCAACGATGTGATGGTCACAATATTCGGTCGGCTGTGTGCCTTCTGCAAAATATTCTGTATAGACCTGGCTGCCTCGTGGATCTGCATTACAGACACCGGCGATTGCAAGCTTACCGGATTCTTTGCAGACCTGGGCAGTTACGATACCGGATGGTTTTGTGAAATCCTGATATTCCAGATCCTCGTGGATACGGCTCATGACTGCTTTCCAGATCTTCTTTGGATAAGTGGTCTGACCGCCGGATTGTGGCGAGTTATCATCAAATCCACCCCATACAACACAGGCGTAATATGGAGTAAAGCCGGCAAACAGTGCATCACGGTTTTTGGTTGTTGTACCGGATTTTCCGGCCTGTGCCATAGAACTTCCAAAATAAGCCGGAGTACCGGTTCCCTGAGTCATAACATCTTTCATGGCATCGGTTAATAACCATGCGGTTGTGTCTTTCAAGACGGTGTGTGAGACAGGCTCGGTATTATCGATCAGTACATTTCCATCATGGTCTAAAATTTTGGTATAGAATTTTGGCTTGATGTAAGTTCCACTGTTAGCAATCGTTGCGTAAGCAGCTGTAAGCTCTAAGTTGGTAACACCGTGTGTCAGACCACCGAGTGCTAAGGTCTCATTGGAACTCTCATCCAGACCGACGGTTGTGATGCCAAAATCACAGATATAATCATATCCGAGGGATGTGCCAATCTGTGCTAACGTTTTTACGGTAACAACATTGATGGAGCTGGTGATTGCCTCGCGCAGTGTTGTGAAACCGCGGTAACGATTGTCATAGTTGTTAACAGCACCACCCTGTCCGTTGCCATAGTTGTAAGGTGCATCATTCTGGACAGAAGCAAGTGTCAGACCGCCTGCATCAAGTGCTGGCGCATATGCAGCAATGATTTTAAAAGTAGATCCGGGCTGTCTTGTGGTATCTGTTGCACGATTTAAGGTTTTGTTGGCGGTTTTGTCTCCACGTCCGCCGACTAATGCTTTGACATTTCCGGTACTCTGGTCGATGATCGTGAGAGCCGCCTGCGGCTGAAGCGTGTAGATAACGGTTTCACTTCCATTTACGATCGTATCACCGTCTTTCATGATGTCCGTTTTGTACTGTTCAATTGCAGCAGCTGCATCTTCCTCGGAGTTAAAGTTGATCGAAAAACTCCTGTTGGAAGACTGATAATAGGAAAGCATCGTCTGTTCACTGTAATTCGATATGGAACCGTCGGCAGAGCGGACAGATAAACGATAGGAAAACGATACTTTCGGCGCAGTCGGATAATTGTCAAGATTATTCACTTCATCATCACAGATTGCCTGAATTTCCGGATCCTGTGTAGAGTAGATCGTAAGTCCACCCTGATAAAGTGCTTTGTAAGCCTGCGTCTCAGTGTAGCCTTTCTGTTCCACCAGATCCTGGATGACCTGATCTGTCAGTTCATCCACAAAATAAGAATTAATGCTGTTGGTTTCAGATTCAATGTTGACGAGCTGGATGCGGTCGTAAACATTGTCTGCAACAGCTTCATCATATTCTTCCTGTGAGATATAACCCTGGTCTTTCATGTTGTTGAGCACTTTCATACGGCGCTTGGCATTTTCCTGCGGATTGGTAATCGGGTTATATTTGGAAGGATTCTGGGTAATGGCGGCTAAGACAGCACATTCTGATAAAGTAAGATCAGAAACATCTTTGCCAAAATAACGTTCCGAGGCGACACCGACACCTAAAGTATTTTGTCCGAGGTTGATCGCATTCAGATAATTTTCCAGAATCCAGTCCTTGTCCACCACTTTTTCTAACTGCAGGGCGAGGTACTGCTCCTGGAACTTTCGTTCAAACTTGTCAGCCATGGAGGATTCGCTTGTCCAGCTGGTAAAGACGGTGTTTTTCAAAAGCTGCTGCGTGATGGTACTGGCACCCTCCGAGAAATGAAAACCGGATGCGACACCTTTTACGCCGGCACGAATGATACCTGTTACATCGATACCATTGTGCTCGTAAAAACGTTCGTCTTCGATGGCAACGAATGCATACTGCAGATTCTTTGGTATCTCATCAATCGTAACGGCACGGCGGTTGGATCCCGATGCAACCAGTGTGGCAGTCTGGTTGCCGTTTGCATCAAAAACCGTGGATAAGAAACCGGTAGGAGTAGCAACAATATCATCGATCGTTGGAGCTGAGTCGATGATCCCGCGAATAACTCCAACACCGGAGCAGACTCCGATCACCATGACGGCAAATACACATACAAGCAGCGACTTACAAAAAATCACGTAAAATTTTTTGCGAATCATGGTACTTTTGGAAGTCAGTTCTTTTTCGCGCTTTTGCGTACTTTTCTTTCCATAATTCATGTTAGGTCTCCTTTTTTGTAATAAAAATAAGGTATGAAATTATAATCCTTTTTATAATCAAAATGAACCATCTTCATATTATAGCAAAGAAATGTGTCGGAATAAAGGAAAAACTGAAAATACAGGTGTTCTTCATTTATTTTTAAGAATTGAATTTCAAAAAAAAACATGATACCATAGGAACACGCGAAGAATCAGAGATGAAAATATACCTATTTATATGTAGAAATATCTGACTGATAAAAATATAAAAAGTTTTGTGACGAGAGGAATGAGTATGAAGACAATATATTCCGGTGGAGAGGCAGAAATTGTAGAAAAAAAATCAAGATTTATTGCAACGGTGCGTCCGGTTTCTTCAGAAGAAGAAGCAGTTGCATTTATTGCAGAGATGAAAAAGAAATACTGGGATGCCAGACATAACTGCTCTGCTTTTGTCATTGGAGACAGACAGGAGATGAGCCGCTGCTCGGATGACGGGGAACCGGCACAGACAGCGGGAAGACCGATGCTTGATGTATTGCTGCGGGAAGATATCCACAATGTGGCTGTGGTTGTCACAAGATATTTTGGCGGAGTACTCCTTGGAACAGGCGGACTTGTGCGTGCCTATCAGAAATCAGTCCAGGAAGGGCTTGCGGCAAGCGTTATTATTGATAAGAAGGAAGGACGCAGACTGTCAGTGGAAACCGATTATACCGGACTTGGGAAATTACAGTATCTGATTGCACAAAACGGTCTGACACTCATCGACACCGTTTATACCGAAAAGGTGGAACTGCTTCTCATGGTTCCATCTGAGATGCAGGAGCAGACCCAAAAAGAAATTATCGAGGCGACCAATGGAAAAGCTGATATTTCTTGGGGTGAAACGGTATTATATGCAATGGTTGAAGGAGAATTACAAATTTTTTAAAATTTTTTCAAAAAAACAGTTGACAATTTTATTTAACTCATATATAATAGCTATTGTTGACAGCGCGAAACGCTGAAAACAAAATAACACAAAGGGCTATCGCCAAACGGTAAGGCAACGGACTCTGACTCCGTCATTTCAAGGTTCGAATCCTTGTAGCCCTGTTAATGAGACCTCAGCAGTGAGAACTGCTGAGGTTATTTTTTTGCCCGGAGGGCGCGGAATATGCGGCTTTCCTGGCATTTTTTAATTGGGTGGATCAGAAAATGGAGAATGGAAAGGAAAATGACTGACGGGAACAGAGTACGGCAAATTCCTGTAAAATAAGAGGAAATTTGAACGGATAGGTCAATTCATAGGTCAATCGAAAATGCCGGGAAGCGTTGAATTTACTGGTGTGTGGGGAAATGTATGTTTTGGGAGTATATTTTTAAAGTTGTTCTTTAATGGCAGGCATTGTATCATACATAGTAATAGAGTGTTTGCAAAGTGTGTATGCTATTATATTGTAAATTTGAATGAGCGGAGGGGATGATTGGATGTCAGATTGTATTTATACGATAGACCAGATAAAAATGTATTTAGCACCCGTATTAAGTCAGTATAACGTAAAAAGTGCGACCCTATTTGGCTCATATGGAAAGGGTAGCGCAAATGCATCAAGTGATGTGGATTTATTGGTCGACAGTGGACTAAAAGGCTTAAAGTTTGTTGGATTGATTGAGGCATTGCGGGTAGCCTTAGATAAGGAAATGGATGTTTTTGATGTTTCTCATGTGGAGAAGGGGACGGAAATTGATCATGAGATCGCAGAAACTGGGGTAAAGATTTATGAGAAGCCATAATATGATACTATGGCGGGAAGTATATGGATTGAGAAATCGTATTGTGCATGATTATGAAGGTGTAAACCTTAAGCTTGTCTGGGAGATTATTTCGGATGATTTACCGGAATTAAAGCAAATGTTATTGGAAATTAAATAGGTTAATTGCAATATGATAAATTAATTTTGTGAGGGGAACCCTGGCAGTGATGAAGATGCTGTCAGGGTTATTTTTTATTTTTATTTTGAAATTATTATAATATCTAATTATTGCATAATTCATGCAGACATTATATAATGTATACATTAGATAAATTTATGCAAAGGAGAAAGATGCAATGAAAAATTGGAAAAGAATTTTATGTGTTGCAATGGCAGCAGCATTGTCATGCCCGTCTGTTAGTGTGCACGCAAGTGAGTCAGAAGAAACTTACGTATCAAAAATGGAAACAGATGATACGGAAAACGTTTTGGAAATGGGAACGGAAGCGTGGATGCCAGAGGAAAGTGACAATACAGAATCTACAGAGACTAAGGAAGCAACTGTCCAGAAAGAAACTTCGGAGGATGCAGAAGCAACAGTGACAGAAGATAGCACAGCAGAGGAAGTAGTAATAGAGGATACAGAAACAGAGCTGCCGGAAGAAACGGAAGATGTTTATAACGCTGTAAATGCAAAACAACCGGAAAATCCTGTATACAATGAAAAAACAGATTCTACAAAGTGGTCTTATGTATACTTTGGAAGATATCCGCAGAACAAGGTAACAGGTGATGAACTTGACGATAGCATTATCAATGCGAATTATAACAAAAATGGTGATGCTGTGGTTAATGGGGTAAAATATCGTAGACTTGATGAAGGGGATACAAAAGAACCTGAGTGGAATTATTATAGTTATGAGCCAATTAAGTGGCGGGTATTGCAGAATGATGGTAGTACATTGTTGCTGTTAACAGATGAAGCAATCTATGATTTGTGGGGTGGTGGAGAATATGTTTCATCAAGAGTTCGATCTATGCTGAATGGATATGACGAGTTAGAGAATAGTGGGCATCATGATTATTCTGTAAAGGGAACGAATTTTTTGAATATGGCATTTTATGTAAATGAACAGGATATTATGCAGATACTTCCTTTACAGGATATAGGAACACAGGATTTAGTCAGGGTTCCAACACTGGAAGAATTAGAAAATAGTAAATATGGATTTGCAACCAGTGAATCTAGCTATACGCGTCGATTCGGAAAAACAAGATATGCATCTGGATATGATTTTGATACGTCTAAATTACCATGTGATTATATTGATGGAGGATATTATAGGTACTATGGATATCAACGTTATGGTTGTCCTCTCATAAAAATCAGTCTCGACTCTGATCTCTGGTCCATGGATTGTCCACAGACTTCTTTCGAGGCACAAAATCTGGATGCAGCAAGCGTCAGCGTTACAATGAAAAAAAGCAATTATGTATATGATGGCAAAGCAAAAGAACCTCAAATTACAGTAAAAGATGGAAATGAGACACTGACACAGGATATTGATTACACAGTGACATATCTGGATAATGTGCAGGCAGGCACGACAGCGGCAGTGCGCATCGACGGAACTGGAGACTATGTGGGAAGTAAGACTACATATTTTACAATTGAAAAAGCAAATCAGACGATTAGCGTAAATACAAATATTACAAAAAAAGGAACAGACAAGAAATTTAAACTTGGTGCACAGGTAACAATAGGAGATGGTGCACTTTCTTATGAGTCAGATAATACTTCAGTTGCACAGGTCGATCGTTATGGCAATATTACAATATGTGGCGGTGGTGTTGCTAATATTACGGTAACTGCAAAAGAAACTGTTAATTATAAGCCTGCAACAGTCAAAGTAAAATTAACTGTACAAAAAAATAAACCAACATTAGCAATAGCAAAAACCAAGTTCACAAAAGCGTATGGAGATAAAGCATTTTGGATTGAAGCTGAATCGGAAGATGATGTAGATATTACATTTTCATCAAACAATAAGAAGGTTGTAACCGTCAATGGCGAAGGAAAGGTTTCCATAAAAGGATGTGGCACTGCTTCGATTACGGTTGCGACTGTAGCTGACAGTCAGTACGACAGTGTGAAAAAAACGATTAAGATTACAGTAAAACCAAAGAAGAACACAATTACATCATTAACTTCCAAGAAAAAAGCTCAAATGGTTTTAAAATGGAAAAAGGACAGCAAAGCAAGTGGTTATGAAATTGTGTATTCCTATAATGGAAAGAGCAAAAAAGTAGATGTTAAGAAAAATAGCACAACCTCAGCGACCATTAAAAAGTTGAAGAGAAAAAAAACATATTCTGTTAAGATCAGAGCTTACAAAAAGATTGATGGAAAGAAAATTTACGGAGACTATTCGAAGGTTAAGAAAATTAAAGTAAAATAGTAGTCGACGGAAAATGTGTAAGCTATTGAAAATTTTAATGTTTTTGTTGATAGCGAATTGAATAAGATGATTGGGGAAAATTGCTCAGACCGCGAGAGAGGTCTGAGCAATTTTTTATGTAAAAAGAGAGGCTGTGTTATTTAGGTAAGTTACTGTTCCTTAAAACGTATTCCGAAACTGCATCTCGTGGAATTTTCCATATACGTCCGATTCTGAAAGCATGAATCTGATTTGTTTTTAACAAATGGTATGCAGTATTTTTCCCGATTGCGAGCATATCGCAGAGATCATCGATGGTTATCATATCATTGTAAGTGTTCTGAAACATTGTGAAATCCTCCGTATTATTTTTTTTTAATTATCGTATTGTTGGAATTAATTTTATATTCAACATGAAGAAAGATTAAATTTGAAATTAGAAAGTGAAGGAAGGGGTTTGGCGGTGTTAAATAAAAAAATAGAAATAACTATAAAGTAATGAAAGCCCAGGAGGGATTACTTAAAGTGAGATTGGTATAGCGTCTAGACAAACGCTATACTTGCCAGGGCTTTGCAGATAAAAATTTTTCGGAGGTGCGATCATGAAAAACAGAACTCAAATTAATGTCAGGCTGACGCAAGAAGAACAAAAACTTTTACAAACAAAAGCGAATAGTATGGGAATAAGTGTTTCGGCGTATATAAGGCAGTGTGTATTTCGACAAGAAACAACTACGGGTATATATAACCCAAGATTTAAAAAGGCTGTAGAGGATGTTTGCAGCTTATATCCTGTGAGAGAAGAATTACAAATTAGTGATGAGTTAAAATGCAAATATGCGGAGGGGGTTGGAATGTTATGGCAATTTTTAAAGTAATAGAAGAGCAATATGTATGTGAAAATGAAGTTGGGAATCTTATCAATTATATACTAAAGAAATGTAGAAGCTTTTTTACAATAAATCTTTATGACATTAATAATTCCCTGTATTCAAATCAAATATTATATTTGCAGAATTACTCTGGTAAAAGGCTGCATTCTCGTATGAAACATTTTGTATTGGCATTTGATAGTTATGGCTGGGAGTGGGAGATCGGAGAGGAAGATATAAGATATTTTATGTATTCCTTTATAATGAACTACTTTGAAAATTATCAGGTTATTTGTGCAATACATGAAGGAAACGGTGGATGGCATGCACATGTAATACTGAATCCTGTTAATTTGAAGACATATGAACTTTTACATTTGTCTAAAGCTGAGTATAAAGTATTTTTATTTCAGTTAGCATATGAATTATATATGAGAATGGGAGTTGCATTACAAGGGGTAGCGTATATAGATACAAAAGGCGAATTTAGAAAAAGTTCCAATGAAACAGATTTATATCAGAATCGCTGGAATAAATCGGTGCCGTTGAGAAATGAGAATGGCAGTATTGTAATTATGCCGTATATGAGTGGAATGTATTTGAAATAAGTAAAGGGGCAAAGCAGTGGCTTTGCCTCAATTATTCTTCATCGTCTGTGACTTCAAATAAATCACCGATGGGGCACTGTAGAATTTGGGTTAACCGATTAAGATTTTCAAATTTGATGGAAGTTGTTTCATTCGATACCATCCGGTTGAAATTTTGATAGCTGAGATCCATTTGCTTGTAGAGCCAGTATTTTGTATGTCCCTGTTCATTTAAAATATCTAATATGCGTAAGCGTACCATGAGATCCTCCTGATTTTAAGAGAATTATATCCAAAAACTCACGCTTGCATGAATGATGTACAAAGTATATAATGTAGACATTAGATAATACAAAAATAATAGACTAAAACGGGAATAAAAATAAAAAATAGCGAAAGAGGGGGACAGGGATGGCTTTTATTATTTATCTTGTATTAGGGTATATGGCAACCGGAAGGACCATTTATCGAAATGCAATTTTGTTAGGGACAACGGATGGTATATTTTTACATCGCCTCATTATGGGAATGTGTTTAGGGTTTATTTTGATTCCTGTTGCGTGCGTTTTATGGATTGGGGATTTAATGAGAGGATAAGTAAAAAATTGAGACTTTATTTAAGGAGAATAGTGAATGAATAAGCAGGAATTAAATCAGAAAATAAGGGAAATTAATGAAAAAAAGATTTCAAATGGAAATGGATTTATTTTGCAAGGTACAAATAAAATAGGTAACGATTTGTTGCCTATTTTACAAGATGGAGAAGAGATTGTAGATTTTTGTGATGCCAGAATAGGGAGTTTATTTAAATTTTTTAAAGGAACAAAATATGCCAGATGTTATATCGTAATTACATCAAAACGATTTATTTATATTGAACGTGGAAATGTGATTATGGGATTAAATCCATTGGCTAAGAAGACAATTTTAATAGATCGGGATGGGATTAGTGGGACTGTGGAACCGAATAGCGGAATAGAGAAATTAACTTATCCATATTTATTAAAAATTGATTCAAAAAGTGGACGATATGAAATATCAGTTGCGGATGATCTGAATGCATATTTAAAGAATAAAAAAGATTCAGATGAGTCTGAAAAAACAAAATCGGAGCAGGATGCCGGTCAGAAATCTACAGTAAATATTGAGAAAGTAAATCCATATATATGCAACCACTGTGGAAAAGAAATAAGACAGGATTGGGTTCAATGTCCTTACTGTGGAAAGTCGTTAAATCAAACAGGAACAAATGATATAAAAAATAATTCTAAAATCAATAACATATCATCTAAAAAGAAAACGGTACCATTGGTTGTAGGTGGAATAGTTGCATTAATTGTTGTAGTTGTAGTTGTCGGTAATATTTTTCTTATTAAAAATAATGAGGAGAAAGTGACGGACATAGCAGATTCTGCTTCTAACAGTGCGACAGAAAATTTGAACACACAGGAAAAACAAAGAATACAGGAAGAAAAGGAGACACAGGAGCAGGAAACACAGGAAGAAAAAAACGAGCCAGAGATTGCAGCAGATATTGATATTGCAAAGTATGTTGGCGGTAATATTAGTAATCTGATACAGGTATGTGGCGATTTATCCACAAGCGATGGGGCAGTGTATAGTGATGAAAAAGAAAATATCATAGCAAATGTGGAAGATGGGATTATTACTGCATTTATGTTGAAAACAGAGGAATATTCAATGAATTTTGCGGGAGTCACTATTGGTAGTGATTTTGTAGATATTTCAGATGAACAACTAGAGGATGAGGGGTATGTCTATTATTATGATGATGCAGATGCAACGGTGTATTTGTATTCAGACCAGATGGCAGGAGTCATGTTCGAAAATGATGCTACTGGAAAAATTATCGCGATCTATTGGGCAAAGCAGATGACGGATATATTAAATAGTGAAGAAGATACACAAGACAGTACGGATGAGATTCAGTATGCAGACAGTGAAGTAGAGAATTTTGCAGGAGAATACCAGGGTAGTGAACCAATAACACTTTATATTTCCCTTGGAACAGAAGTATCAATTAGTGAGCAGGAGGCTGGGGATGTAGTAGGAACGATTTCTATCAGCACTGCAATGGGAACCATGCAAGCAGAATTATGGAAGCAGGATATTAATGAGTATGCTATTTATCAGGAAGAGGGAAATGCGGTAATAGGATATTTGACAATATTGGACAATGCAGTAATAGTTACAGATTCATCAGGATTTGATGGAACATATGAATTGATTACAAGATACGAGTCGTAGGATAAAATGTAATTACAAAAATTGTTGTTACCAAAAGAGGAGACCAGCTATGAAATGTGTAAAATGTGGTAAAGATTTAGAGGATGGGTGGAAAAAGTGCCCTTATTGTGGTACAAGCATTGGTGAAAGCGATAACAGTACAACACAGGAAAAGCAGCCAGGAGTTGAAGAAAAAAAGAAATCAAAAAAATGGATGCTTGTAGTTATACTTATTATTGTATTATGCAAGGTGTTCTATTCATGTTCGGATTCGGGTTCAGATAATACAAAACAAGCAGAAGTTAATGAGGATCTTTCAGCCCTTCCAGTACTTTCGTATCAATATCTGCAGGAATTTGCAGATGCAAATGGAATAGATATTTATGGAACAGATGTCATGGATGATGTAGACAAATTATTGGAAAAAGGCGGAGATTTGCAATATGTTAAAGTCCATGGAAAAAGTTTCTTTTCACCAGAATATTATTCTATTACAAATGAAATGAGTAGTATGGTTTATCTGGGAAAAACCAAAAACAACAGACCGGATGGATTTGGAGTATTATTTGAAACAATTGTGACTACGGTAGATTATATGGATGGAAGTTATGCATTAGCAAATTCTAATGCCGGAGATCAGAAAGTATATAAAAAAGTATATGCAGGGAATTTCAACAAAGGGGTATATGACGGTAAAGGTGTGTTATATTGGAGTCAGGAAGAGATAAGAGACCAATTTTCAGGAAGGGAAATTCCGTTCCCAGAAACAGCATATAATATTTATCAGGATAATATGCAAGAGTTAGTAGCATATGTCGGAACACCTATTGAATATATAGGGGGATTTAAAGATGGCGTATCGTCTGGAAAAGGAACGCAGGTTCAGTACCTTATGGATAATGATGGAGAAATAGTAATAGACGAACTGTATGTAGGAAATTATAAGGATGGGAAGAAAAATGGAAAAGTAAAAGAATACATGTTTGGATATTTGCTTTATGATGGAGAATATAAGAAAGATGAATATAATGGATCAGGTAAGGAATATTATTTATCTGGTCAAATCAAATATAAGGGAGAATATAAAAATGGGGATTACAATGGAAAGGGAACATTATACGATCAAGATGGAAGTGTGATCTATAAGGGAAAATGGAAAAATGGTGATTATGCAGATTAAAATGATTTTTGATGAAAAAATCATTAGATTTAACTATATATTATCCATATGATATAACAATCATGAGGGCGAGTCTGAAAGGATTCGCCCTCAAATTTTTTATCAGAAGGGAGGCTTGGAGCGATGGGAAAAATTGAGATCGAAATAATTATTCGAAGAGCCGGGGAAGTTATTTTAGACATTTTAGCAAGATTATAAGTTGGGAGGAAAAAGATATGGCAGCAAATGTAGAAACGATGTTTTCAGTGAGAGAAAAACCGTGGCATGGATTAGGAACAGTAGTAGCAACCGCACTTTCATCAAAGGAAGCGCTTAGTGCAGCAGGATTAGATTGGAATGTAATACAGGAACCCATATATACGGACCGGGAGGAAAGCATTTCAGGGTACAGGGCGAATATCAGGGATATTGACAGAAAGGTGCTTGGAGTGGTTTCGGACCGTTACAAAGTGATTCAGAATGAAGATGCCTTTGCGTTTACGGATGAATTACTGGGTGAGGGAGTGTGTTATGAAACGGCAGGGTCTCTGCAGGAAGGAAAGAAAGTGTGGCTTCTTGCAAGAATGCCGCATGAATATATTATTTCAGGAGAAAGAATCAGTCCGTATCTGTTATTTTCAAATACACACGACGGAACTGGAGCAGTAAAAGTTGCACTGACACCAATCCGGGTAGTCTGCAATAACACGTTGAATCTTGCACTGAAAACAGCAAAACGGTCATGGTCTATGGTTCATACCGGGGATGTTCATGAGAAGATCAGTGAGGCGAAAGATACCTTGCTTCGGGCAGAAAATTATATGGATGGTCTGGGGAAAGAGATTGACCGACTGCAAAAAAGAAAAATGTCCGATCGCGAGGTAACAGAATGTATACAGGTATTGTTACCGTTGGAGGATGGATTCTCAGCGCAGCAGACAAAAAATGTAAAGCGGCTGCGGGAGGATATGATGGCGAGATATTTTGATGCACCGGATCTACAGGACGTTGGAAAGAACGCATACCGGTTTGTGAATGCAGTTTCAGATTTTGCAACACACGCACAGCCTATCCGCAAGACGGCAAATTATAAAGAAAATCTGTTTTTAAAGACGGTTGAGGGTAATTCACTGATTGATAAGGCACATCAGATGGTGTGCGCAGCATAGGGAGAGACAGAAATGACAGATAAAGAACTGGAGGAGCTATTTAAAAGGAAGATTCATTTGGAGTTAAAAGCATTTGAGGAAAAAATGCTGGATTTGGAGCCGGAAGAAATCTATTATAACGCACTTCGGATTGATGGAATGAATAATGTATTTGAATGTCTGAATGAAATGAGCCAGAAGATGGAGCCGCATGAAATGAAAGAATTGTTGGTGGTTCCAGATCTTCTGGCTTTTCTTTGCGATTGCTGGATGCAAAGCAGAGACAATTCAGTGGAAGAAATGCGTGAATATCTGCAAAAAGAAATGATCGCATTATGTGAAAAAGCAAATGGCTGTGATCTGACAGAAGGAAAGGGGAAATAAAAAATGGAGAAAGTAGTGTCAACATTAAATCTCAGCAGGGAAGAGTGGCTGCAATATCGTAAAGCCGGAATCGGTGGATCAGATGCAGGAGCAATATGCGGATTAAATCCGTATCGCACTGCAATGCAGGTATATCAGGATAAAATATCGGATGCCTGTGAGGATATTGATAATGAAGCAATGCGTCAGGGAAGAGAATTTGAGGATTACGTTGCCAGAAGATTTATGGAAGCTACAGGAAAAAAGGTGCGCCGGGCAAATGCAATGTTCCGCAGTAAAAATCACCCATTTATGCTTGCCGATGTAGATCGGATGATTGTCGGAGAAAATGTAGGACTGGAATGTAAAACAGCCAGTCCGTATATGGAAGACAAGTGGAAAGATGGGAAAATCCCAATGTCATATCAGGTTCAGTGCCATCATTATATGGCGGTATGCGGGGCAGACGCATGGTATATCGCAGTTTTGATTTATGGTCGGGAGTTCAAATATTACAAAATTGAACGCAATGAAGCACTGATTGCGGATCTGGTAAGAATTGAGCAGGATTTCTGGGAAAATCATGTGCAGAAAGGAATCATGCCTGCACCGGATGGCTCAAAGACGGCAGACAGTGTGATTGCAGAATATTATAAAAATTCAGTGCCGGAATCGATCCGGTTATCCGGGTTTGATGAAAAGTTACAGCGGAGGCAGGAACTACTGGATGTCATCACACGCATGGAAAATGAAAAGAATCAGATTGAACAGGAGATAAAAATGTATATGGGAACAGCAGAGATCGCAGAAAATGAACATTACCGTATTTCATGGAAATCTGTATCGAGCGGACGAATTGATGAGAAAAGGTTAAAGGAAGAATTGCCGCAGATTTATGAAAAGTATAAAAAGATGAAAGTGAGCCGGAGATTTAGTATTAAAGCAGCTTAAAGAAAAATGGAGGAACGGATCATGGGAGATATCAGGAGTGAACTTGCGAAGAAAGCAGAACAAACACAGGGAAATACAAAATTAACAAAATCAATGAGTATCGCAGATCTGATAAAAGCGATGGAACCGGAAATACAAGAAGCACTTCCGTCTGTCATTACACCGGAAAGATTTACACGCATGGCACTTTCGGCATTAAATACAACACCTAAGCTGCAGGAATGTACACCGATGAGTTTTTTAGCTGCGTTAATGAATGCAGCACAGCTTGGATTGGAACCCAATACCCCGTTGGGTCAGGCGTATCTGATTCCGTATAAAAATAAGAATGTACTGGAGTGTCAGTTTCAGCTTGGCTATCGTGGAATGATTGATCTTGCATATAGAAACGGGCATATGCAAAGTATTGAGGCACAGGCGGTGTATGAAAATGACGTGTTTTCTTATGCATTAGGGTTACACCCGGAACTTGTACATAAGCCTACTTTGGAAGAAAAGGGAGCCTTAAAAGCATTTTATGCAATTTTCCGGCTGGATAATGGAGGATTCCGGTTTGAGGTCATGGGAAAAACATACATTGACTGGTATGCAAACAGATATTCCAAAGCATTTACCTCTGAATTTAGTCCATGGAAAAGCAATTATGAGGGAATGGCGAAAAAAACGGTCATAAAACAGCTTTTAAAATATGCACCATTAAAAACAGAATTTCAGAGAGCACTGTCAACCGATGAAACCATAAAAAATTCATTGAATGTTGATATGGGAGAAGTGCTCAGTGAGGATATTATAGACATGCCGTGTGAGGAGGTTGCCTGAGATGAAAACAGAAGAGATGACAATGAGTTTTGAAGAGTTTACAGCGTTCATGAGAGAAAAGGTACAGTTGGTTCTTGGGACAGACGTAATAGTTGCAAGCAAGAGCATATTAAAAAATAATGGGACAAGATTACAGGGACTGGAATTTTTTAAGGAAACAGTAAGGATAAGTCCGGTGATCTATCTGGATGAAATTTATAAAGAATACGAAAGGGGAAGAAGTATGGCGGATTGTGTAAGAGAGGTTTGCAGTCTTTATACAGTAAACCAGTGGGAGAAGGAAAAAACAGAAAAAATATTTCATATGATATGCAGTTGGGAAGAGAGCAGGACAAAAATATATCCAATACTTTTACCATATGAAAAGAATCGGGAATTGCTGAAAAATGTAATACATAAAAAATATCTGGATCTGGCATTGTGCTGCTACCTTACCCTGGAGGATGAAGAAAGAAACAATATGAGCGTGCGTGTGACCGAAGGAATATTACAGCAGTGGGAGATCAGTGAGGAAGATCTGTTCCGCCAGGCATATGAGAATATGCAAATTGCAGGCTATCACATCATTAATATGATGCAGATCATAAAAGAGTGTGGATTTGAAGGCGAAATGCCGGCAACGAAAATGTTTGTTTTAACGAATCGGAAACAGCTTTATGGTGCTGCCGGGATACTGGAGACAGATTTACTAAAAGGCTTTTCGGACAGGATAGGGAAAAATCTTTTTATACTGCCGTCGAGTATTCATGAAGTGATTCTGATACCGGATGAAGGACGTTTTGGAGAAAGTTTGCTGAAAGAAATGATTATGGATGTCAATGAAAATGTGTTACAGGAAGAGGATTTTCTGGCGGATCATGCGTATTATTTTGACCGGGAGAAGGGGGAAGTGCGAGTGGCAGAGTAAGAGCAAAGGAGGTGCAGGGGACAGATGTGTTCCCTGCACTTCTCATGTGAAAACCCACATGAAAAAAATATGTGAAAATAAAAGTTGATTTAGGCAAATATAATGCAAGTTGAAACTAAAAATTCTTTGAAATGTGGGTTAGCTTGTTAATATTTTGGTATAAAGTTTTAAAATGTTTTTGTAGTTTATGTTGCTATTATCGTTGTACGTAATAATATTTTCTCTGTCAAAATATGGCAATGATAATGGTGTATTTTGATTTATAGTTTTGAACATGGATAGCAGTTTGGAAATGTCTGGATTGTCATTAGTATATTGATATTCTTGAGGTGTGTTATCGGATATACAGGGACATTTCCAATACATTGTTATATATTCGTAATTTTTATTTATGTATGTAGACAGTAAATTTGCCATTTTTAACAAAATAGACTTAGGACAACAAGCTTTATCGGAAAAATGATATTTTACAGTGTTATAGAGTGTAAGGAAAAAATACCATTCTTCAGCAGGAAAAATCAGATTGTTAAAAAAAAGACAGAACTTTTCAAAAACGATATTCCATTCATTAAAGTCAAATTTGTCGTTTTCTATGAAGTTGACAATATTTGTTGCTGGTGGAGCATCTAAAAAATAACTTTTATGTGCACTGAGATTCTGGCGTATAAATGAAAAAGCATATTGAAGATAATTGTCTCGTGAAAAAACATTCGGAAAACGACTGATTGCTGCGATTGTTTTAAGGTTATTTATGCCATCAGGATAAGTAATATTTTCATTGCGTAGCAGGTTAATACTTTGATAAAAAGTAGAACATAAGTCCAATGCAAAGATGTTTTCTAAGCGATAATAGTAATGAAGTTTGTCTGCAATAGGTGTATTATTATCGTTTTTTAAATCATGGTATGAAGGATATTCTAATTGTCTATACATTTTACAAAAGAAATTCCAATTTTGTCGAGGCGAATTATTATGATCGAAATTGGTATATAAATTGGAAAATTTGTGAAATGAGGAAGCGTTGATCTGAGTTACATTATATAAAATATCAGCTGAGTACAGGTCAATGTATCCGTTGGTGCCAATATCAGAGAGATCACGAAGAAAGCCTTTTTTCCAATCTTCTAAATGAGAAATTATCTTCTGATATAAAGTGGATGCTTCGGCAGATGTATTACCTGAAGCATTAAGAGATATTTGTGGGTATGTGAATGATTGTGTATTTATTAGATTGCTTTGGTTTAATTTATAAAAACCATTATTTTTAAACTTGTTCAATGTATAAGGTGATATTTTTTCAAATGGAAGAAGATGCAGAACCATGTCATAAGATGACATTATACATTGGGACATTAGTGTACTTGCAAAAAAATCACTCTTCCAAATATCATCATAAGTATAATTTTCAGAATATGCTGGTTTAAATTCATAGAAAATATCAGGGATATGTGAATCTTTATCTAAACATTGGACACTAAAGAATTTATATTGCATTGCACGGAAAAGGTTACAGTGGCAATTCCGTAAACATTGAACAATAATATCGGAAATTATAGTGTCATCAGAAGCAGGGTGCAAAACAGGTTGAATCTTTGGCAGAAATAAGGAGTATTCCAAAGTATTTTTTGCATTTTCGGCTCTTTCTAAAAATTCTTTTAAATTCTTTTCAAATCCAGATGAAGTAATAGAAGCTTTTGAATAATCTTTTTTGCTCATAATACTCTCCTAAACAATATATTTTATAAAAACCATATGATTATTATATAATATATAGCTGAATAAAACAATATTTTGATTCTTATGGTAGATATAAAAATATAAAATCGCATGTTAGTATTAATTCACGGCCGGAAGATTTGCTGATAAGCAGGAAATGGAGAAATAAAATATGTACAATCAAAATCAAATTGAACTATATCAGAAATATGAGCTTGACTGTCAAAAAGAATATGCAAAAGCCCAGATTGACTTATATAAAAATAAGAGTTTGCTGGAAATAAAATCAGATGCGACAGCTCGAAAGGAATTGCAACGGACACGAGTAATTTTTGGAAAATCAGGAAAGATTTGGATTTGCAAAGAAAACTTTTCGGACAATATGATTATAAATTTGCCCTTAGTGGTTGTCACTGATGTGATATATTGTCCTACCAAGTCATTAGAAGAAAATAAGTCGGAAAACAAGGGGGTGCTTCTATTGGAAATCGAAATATTAAAAAACAGAAGTAAGTTATGGATCAATTTAATGGATGTAGATGAAAAAGGTATGAAAAGAAAATTCCTGCAAGCAGGAATAGATTTTGGTTTTGGCATTCGTAAAGAGCAGGAAATGAAAAAAAAATTTTTGGCGGCGGCTATTGAAAATGCAGAAATCAGGGAAGTACCCATTCATCATGGATGGAATCAAACAACAGATGGATACAGATATGTGTTCCCGGATGAATTAACATGGACGGAGGCAGTAAGTAATGCAAAAAAATGAGTATGAAAATTATTTCGCTGAGATGAACAAGATGTATAAAAGTGAGGAAGAATTAAAGATTCTGATAATCAAGGCTGCAAGTATGATTTATCCATTGGTAGCGGAAATGGATGGGGGAATTTCTAAACCAATTGCGATAATTGCTGAATCCAAAGAAAAAATTCAACAGATTTTTTCTCAAATCAGAGGATTTAGTCCAAATACACTCGATTTGTTGCTTATGAATAAAAACGAAATTAAAAAAATTTATACAGCAAATGAATACGAACAATTTTTGATTTTATATCAGGAAAGAAAAAAATGTAGAGAAAATTTTCAATATGTCGTATCGCTGAATGAGGTAACTAATTGGAGAAAAACAATCCTTTTTGTTGGTTTTTGTGGTGGAGTTCCCAGTGAGTGCTTTGAAGATGTTGCCGGACAAATTTATGTTGAGCCAGCAGGAATATATGGTGAAGATAGAATGCAGAAAGAAGAAAATGTAGCAAGATTTTTATTGCGGTACATTGAGCAAAGACAGCATGAGATTTTTGCAAAATTATACAATATAGATGATAGTGTAGAAAATTGGAATCACATGAAAACTGCGGGGGAAAAATTGTTTGTAATGGCACAAGTGATTTTGAAAAAGATTTTTCATGAGATTTGTGTAAATCCAAAAGAGAGGTACGAAAGAGAGTCATTGTTAGACAAGATAACTGAGCGTATGTTGTGTGATTTTGAAATAACAGAAAACTATGATGATATGTGGGAAGAACAATTTCAAAATTTGTTAAAAAAATCAAGTGATAAAATTTTCAAAGCCGTAGACCGTAATAGAATGTATGCACGGGATATCGAAAGAATAGACGAGTTATTGATATATGATTCCCAATTCTATTATTTATCAGAAAATTTGTTACGAGAAATATGTGAATCATGGTTGGAAGGAATTAGTTTTTCGAATCTGCGTAATGTATTAACAAATGCTGGGATAATTGTAACGGAAGGAAGAGAAAGAAGATATTATACTGTGAAACTTTCAATTGTAACCGAATATGGCGGAATTATATATCCACGTGTTGTGAAGATTCCTCGAAATAAAATTGATAGATATGGAGAACTCTCTTTGTATGAAATGCTTAGTGTGGAGGAGAATTTGTATGATGAATCAAATTGAACTGGGAAAAATAAGAAATATGAACAAACGAGTTGATTTAGCACGAAACGTCATAAATAAGCACATTTTGATTACTGGAATGTCTGGAAGTGGGAAAACAATGGCATTAAAAACAATTGAACATGCAATCGTCAAAAATCAAGGATGTGTTATTGTTTTAAATTGTGGTGCAACACATGAGTGGAAAAATCAGGACAAAAATATAGTGGAGCATTGGAGTGTGAAAAATCAAGGGTTTCCATTTCGATTGTTTGAGCAAATTGAAGATTTTGATGGAAAGAAAGAGAGCTTTGAAGATATTGCGGATGACATACTGATTGAATTAAACCGGATCAATCGAATGAATAGTACACAGAAAAAGATTTTATACGAAAATATTCTTTATTCGTTAAAAAATGAAAAATCTGAATTATGCATGCAAACGATTGTAAGGAGACTTGAAGAAGAACAGGAAGAGGAGGCTATCGATATTTTGAATAAATTTTCGTGCTTTTTTCGTAGGATACGAATTACTGATCAAACACTTAGCCTAAATAGCGGAAAAATATTTGATATAGACTTTTCAGGGTATACCACATCTGCACAATGGTGTTTGGCTGGAATAACATTATCGTGGATATGGAGATATTCACAGTTACGTGGAAGAGATAACAGATATGATATTTATGTAGCTGTTGATGAATTTCAAAATATCGATAAAGGTAATAATTTGGTTATGGAACAAATTTTGCGTGAAGGTCGTAGACATAAGATGTTTTTGTTATTAGCTACACAGACACTTGCCGGGAATGAGAGGTGTGAGAGGGTCATTTTTCATCAGGTTGGAACGAAATTGTGTTTTAAACCTACTGAAGAAGAGTATCGACAAATTGCAAAAATGATTGATTCAGAACAGGTTGAAGAGGCAAGTTACATACTAAGTCATCTGCAAGTCGGAGAATGTTTGGCAAAAGGCAAGTTTTCTGTTGGTGGTGTAATTATTGAAAAACCGTTGAAAATATCATTTAGGTAGAGGGAGGAAGAACATATGTTATTGACAGTAAAAGATTTGGTTCTGCTTTTAAAAATCGGGCGTGACACAGCATACGCACTCATGCATTCGTCTGCCTTTCCATCCATGAAAATTGGTGGAAGATATTACGTGACACAAGAAGAGTTACAGAAATGGCTCGACAAGCAAGCGTACAAATGTTTTGAACTGTAATTGGATGCCGGGATTGTTTCCCGGCATTCATTTTTCCGAGAAAGAGAGGATTGAAATGGAACAAAAGAGAAATGCAAAAGGCGAGGGCAGTTTTAAGATCAACAAAGATGGAACAGTAACACATCGGAAAAGTGTAGGATATAAAGCAAACGGACAGCGGAAAATTTTGACGGTCACAGCAGCCAATAAAACTGCCTGTATCCGTGAAATGAAGAAAAAGGAAAGCCAGTGGGAGAAACAGAAAAATGCAGAACAGATCATGGGAGGAACCACGGTTGTTGAGTTGTGTTATTTACATTTAAAATATCAGACAGAGCAAAAAGAACTACGTCCAAAATCAATCGACAGAAGAGAGTGTACGATTGACAGGCATATTGATGGATATACGCTTGGACGTATGCAGGTACAGGCTGTAAAAGTGGCTGATATTGATAACCATATTACAGAATTGATCCGGGAAGAGAAACTTTCTGCGTCGTCGATAGAAAAAGTGGTGGATGTGTTGAATGCAGCATATAACTGGGCGATGGTGAGAGGGGAATTAGAAAAAAATCCGGTAGCTCCAATCAAACCAACGTTAGTGAAACGTATTCAGAGATTACAGCAGAAAAGCGCAAATGAAGCAGACGTAGATGTATTGTCAGTGGAAGAAGAAAAGAAATTTTGCAGTGAGGCACTTAGTGTTCACGAAAGTACAGGCAAATATAGATATGCCGCTGGACTATACGGAATGCTGTTATTACATACAGGTATGCGCTGTGGGGAAATGCTGGCACTACGCTGGAGAGATGTTGATTTTGAGCATGGTTTTCTGACAATTGAAAAAAGCAGATCTGTTGCAAAAAATCGTGATAGCAACGATGATAAAAAATATGTGATCGTAGAAGGACCGACAAAAAATGTTAAAGCGCGAAAAATAAAACTCAAAAAAGAAGCGATTGATATTTTAAGACTGATAAAGATTCATGCTGTAAATGCCGGAGGACAGGATGATCTGATTGTTACAACGAATACAGGTCAGCCCAATACGGCTACAAATCTGGAGCATAGAATGGTTACAATCTTTAAAAATGCAGGACTATCAGATTTATCAGGTGGGTTACATATTTTTCGGAGAACATTTGCAACACGAATGTACGAAAATGGCGCCAGGGTAAAGGAGATTGCGGCATATATTGGCGATCTGGAATCAACTACGGAGAGGTATTATATTGCTGTGCGGAAGAAAATAATGGATGGGGATAATGTGAATCAGGTTGTTATGCTGCCAAGAGAGATGAAATCATAAGAAAAATAAAAATGGATAGCCCGGGTATGGAGAAAATGTTCCACCGGGCTATCTGCTATTGAAAATATTGATTTGGTGTTTTGGTAACGGCAATATTTGTTGTAAAAAAAAGCCTTAATAGTTATAATAAAAATGATATATTTTTATAGAAATATCAAAGAAACCCAAAGGGGGAGAAAGCGTGTATATTAAATCATTATCTTTAAAAAACTATAGATGCTATGAACAAATAGATATGGAATTTAATTCGGAGTATACAGTGCTGGTGGGAGTAAATGGGGCTGGAAAATCAACCATTTTAGATGCGTTAGCGACAGCATTAGGGAGTTATATTGCGGGATTTGATGGAATTGCATCAAATGGGATAACGAGAGATGATGCACATAGAAAGATGTATGAACTTGGAAGCAGGGTAGATTCGGAAGAACAATACCCGGTTGAGATATCTGCAAAATGTTTGATTGATGAGCAGGAAATTTTATGGAAGAGAAGTCTGCATTCAAACGATGGAAGAACCCATATCAGGGATGCTAAAAAAATCATGGATTACGGAATGCTTTTACAGGATAAGGTTCGTGCAGGTGACAAAGGTGCGATATTACCATTGATTGCTTATTATGGTACAGGAAGACTATATATGCAGAAACGTCAGAAACGGAAAACGGATGATGAGACACGTTTTACGAGAACAACAGGATATGTAGACTGCTTGGATTCTGCGTCAAATGATAAACTAATGATGAGATGGTTTAAGCAGATGACGGAGATACAAATTCAGGAAGGGGTAAAAATTCCTGAACTGGAAGTTGTAAAGCATGCTATGGGAAAGTGTTTTTCCGGTGCGGAGAATACAGAGGATATTGCGCAGTTCGAATATAAGATGAAAACGCAGGAAATCGAAATCACTTATCAAAAAAATGGCAAAAAGGAAAAGCTGCCAATGAGGATGTTAAGTGATGGATTAAAAATTACAATTAGTATGGTAGCAGATATTGCGTATCGAATGGCAGTTTTGAATCCGCAACTGCTGGATCATATATTAGATGAAACTCCGGGGATTGTTTTGATTGACGAAGTGGATATGCATTTACATCCTGAATGGCAGAAAAGAATCATGGCAGATTTGCATTATATTTTTCCAAAAGTGCAATTTATTGTGACAACTCATTCACCAAGTGTGCTGGCTAATGTTACGAGAGAGCACATTTTACTTTTAGAAGATGGAGAAATCTATATGCCACAGCAGGCTACTTATGGCAGGGATGTTTCTACCATTTTACAACAGATGATGAAAGTTGAGGTTCGACCGAAAAAGGTGTTGAAAATCATAAGTGATTTTTATAAGTTTTTGTCAGCGGAAGAATATGACAGAGCAAAAGAGCTGCTTAATGAGTTGGAAAATATACTTGGAAGTGAAGATGCGGACGTTGTTCAAGCCAGAGTATCATATGATTTAGAGCAAATTTAGGAGGTGTGCTGGATGATTTTAATTCAGAAAAATTCTGAGCCAGATAGTCTTCGAGAACACCGTAATACACCGGGCGCAGATTTTGACGGTTTAGATAAAACAGAGCTTCGGGACTCTTTACTGAAGGAACAGGGATATTTATGTGCTTACTGCATGAAACGTATACGTCAGGAGAACAAAGTAAAAATTGAGCATTATAAAGCTCGGAATAAGGAAAATGAACTGTTGTATCAAAATCTTCTGGCAGTGTGTGATGGCAATGAAACGCTTGCTTTTAATGGAAATAAAGTAAATCCTCAAAGGTTTACCTGTGATACCAGAAAAAAAGAGCAGGAGTTACATATTAATCCGCAAGATAAGAACGATATGGAAACGATTTTTTATGATAATCAGGGCAAAATATATTCCAAAAATCCTGAGTATCAAAAAGAAATTGATGAAGTTTTAAATCTGAATGATCCATATGGATATCTGATAAGTAACAGGAGAGCGGCTTTAGAACCATTGCTGAAACGCATTCATGACTTAAAACCCGGACAGGATGCGATGCCGTTATTGAGAAAGGTTGAGAGGTATTGTTATTCCAAGAATGATATGCAAGAGTATCCGGAGTATGTAGGTATCCTGCGTTGGTATGTAAAGAAACAAATTAGAAGACGTGGATAATGGTAGAGAGATTAAAGTATGGAATTAAGAAGAAATATATATAAAAAGCTGTTGGCATGGAAGAAAGAGAATACAGGACGTGTTCTTGAATTACAGGGCGCCAGACAAGTTGGAAAGACATATATACTGAAAAAGTTTGGAAAAGAAAACTTTTCCAAAATGGTCTATATTAATATGGCAGAAAATACAGGAAAAAATTTTTTGCGCTGTATTTCTATTGCAATGGAATGGGAACCGGGAAAACCGATGGAAGAAACACCTGTCCGTAAGGCATTGGAATTGTATGATGAAACATTTAAAGATAATAAAGATACGGTAGTGATTATAGATGAGATACAGGAATCTGCGGAGATTTATAACCAAATCCGTACTTTAGCCAGAGAATTTCAGGCTTATGTGATAGTCACGGGAAGTTATCTGGGAAGAACTATGGAACCTGATTTCTTTCTGCCGGCAGGCGATATGGATCATATGGTTATGGAATCAATGACATTTGATGAATTTCTGGATGTTTTTGATGAGCGGGAACTGTATGAGAAGATAGATCTTTATGGAAAAGGAAGAGCAGAAGATTACAAAAAACTCATGGAATATTATGAAATCTATCAGAAAATAGGTGGATATCCGGCAGTTGTAGCCTGTTATGCAGAATACCGGGATCTGAATAAGTGCATGGGATTAATTGGTGACTTGATAAATGTTTTTGCGGATGAATCCAAAAGATATTTTGAGGATATTATTGATATAAATATGTTTCAAAAGCTCTTTAATGCAATTGCGCTGCTTATGATGCAGGAAAAACAGGGTATTCGGGATTTGACTGCGGAACTGAGTAAAATTGCTTACCAGGAGGAGAGTGGACGGACTACCAAGAAAATGATTAATCATGCGATCAGCTGGCTGCAGGAGTCTCATATCATTGGATATGCGTCTAAGGCAGTGGATTGTGATTATAAGCAGATAAAGGATAACAGTCGTTACTATTTTCTTGATATGGGAATTGCATATTACTTTCTTAGCAGAACCGGAGCACCGTATGATGTGATAAAAGGTTTGCTTGCAGAGAATTTTGTGTATTTAGTTCTTAGACGAAGAATCGAAAATACACATGGGATTGCCGGACTTGTGCCGTGGTTTGCTTCTTATGAAAAGATAAAAGGTGAACTTGATTTTTATGTAAGAAGCCTTGTGGACTATAAGAACTACGGAATTGAAGTAAAAAGTACAGATGCATCTGCTAAAACGGCAAGAAAATTATTAGAAGATGGAAAGCTGGACTATCTGTATTTACTTAAGGGTGAAACAATGGGTGGTATTGCTGATGGAAGGATATTTACGGTACCGTTGTGTTTGGCGGATCGGATAGAATTTGAGTTAAGTAAAGTTTTATAATTACTCTAAAAATAAGATCTCAGTAGCAAAAACTGCTGAGATTCTATTTTACTTGAATGATGTAGAGAAGACGATCAGTTGTTTTGAAAATTGAGAATACAAAATGAAAGAGAAAATGAAGAATAATTATATGGATACTGGAAATATAGATGTAACAATATCAGAAGAGTTAATCCCATATTTATGTGCATTAAAGGAAGGTAAAAATATTAGAGATAAACTTATTCTTTCAGCAGTAATAGGATTATTTGTTTCTAAGTCAGTGACATTGGAAAAAGCGGCAGAACTGGTTGGAAAAAATGTGTGGGATTTTATAGATATATTGAAATACTATGGAATACCATGGGGAGATTATACGGAAACAGATTTGCAGATGGACGAGTTGACTTTGGAAAAACTTGCAGGAGGAGTTTATGAGTAAAGTGCGAGTGGTGTGTGATGCTAGTCCGATTATTGAGTTAGTATCTATCGACCGATTGCCTCTTTTGTGGTAGTTATTTGATGAAATCATTTTACTGGAAGTCGTTTATAATGAGCTTTGTGCGGATTCTGTTCATCGTCAGGTAGAAATAGAGGAAATTCAGGATTGCGTATTAAGTGGAAGAATTAAGGTATATCAGGTAAAAAATGCTGATATGGTAAAGGCTTTGTATGGTAAACTGCATTATGGAGAACTGGAGGTAATTGTTGGGGCGAAAGAACTTGATATTTCGTTGGCGATAATAGATGAACGTGCGGCAAGAAGAATGGCGTCAGAATTTTTGGTTGACACGATTGGCATTCTGGGGATTCTTTCCTTGGCAAAACAAAGAGGAATTATTAGTTGTATAAAACCAGATTTGGATCGCCTAAGAGAGAACGGTTATCGTATTGCAGAAAGTTTATATCAGCAGATATTGATTAAGAATGGAGAATTTTGAGATAGAGATTAATATTTGTTTGGAAATAGGGATATTTGAAGTATATAAATACTAGTGTAGAAGGGGGCATTTCCTTGAGAAATGCCCCTTAGTCTATTGATGGATTAAATTTAGGAATATTAGAAATTAATAAAGGAAAATGGTTATTTTTTTAGGTATAATTTTTTGCTGTAATAAAGTACAAATGACGTGACAGTGAAAAAAGTAAGGTGTATAATTGAAATATGTAGAAAAAGATTTGTTTGAGATTTGAAAGAGGATGCTTATAGGAATTGAAGTAAAAGGTACAAACGAATCGGCTGAGATAGTGAAAAAAGGTTTGAAGATGGAAAGTTGGATTATTTGCATTGGTTTAAGGGGGAAAAATACAGGGGTGTGTTGCTGAGAGAAAGAAAATTGTGATGTCATTGTGTTTGTAGGATTGTCTGGCGTTTAATTGATAAGATGAAATGTAGGACGATGAGGATAGCTTAATATATATTAGACAAAAATATAGGATGTGTAACAAAGAAAACACTATTTGATTAGAGTTATCCAATAAAATATAGAATAAGGAGCAATTATGGTAAGTAAGAAAAATAATTATAAAGATAAAAAGACAATTATATCGTTATTTAACGAAAGTCAATCTTATTATAAAATATATGAGGAAAATTCTTTAGGAGATATTAATGAAGCACAAAAAGCATTGAATACTGCTGCATATAAATTGCAACAGTCTTTTGAGTTAGGAATAAAATGTTATTTAAATAAAAGATACAAGGAATTATATAATATAGGAAAATTGAATTGGCGTCAGCATTTAGAATTGCTACAGATCATAGAAAAAGGCAGATTGGCAAATGGGCAAATGGTCGATATTCGTTATTTATATGATCAAATGAATCTATATGCGGATCCTCAAATTTCTAAAAGTGATGTTGATTTCAGTTTAATAAAAAGGAATATTAAGCCCATTTATAATGATAATAAGCATAAAGGGAATGATGTTGAGGTAAAAAAGTATAAAGATTCATACGCAGAAATTAGAAAATTTATTTTAAATTATATTGACCCTAATCCACCAATACAAATGATTCAATCACCAGAATATATTAATTTACAAGAGGCATGTGATTTCTGGGACAAGGATTCTAGGTATAATTATTGTTTGATTTCTGACAAAACAAGTTTGGATAATAGTAATTTGAGAAAATTATTGTATATAAATTGGTCTTTGGTTATTGATTTTGATACAGAAACAGATCGTAATGGTTTACTAAAAGCATATGTGGACGAGTATGGCGTACAACCAAATTCATTTGATGTTTTAAATCCGAAAGCAACAATTTTTAATGTAGCAAGTGTTGTTCCGTATTGGTTTCATATATGTGGGTTAGAAGACATAGGGGAATCTTTGGCAGAAACAGATCGTAAGTGGAATCAAAAATATGGTTCACAGTTATTTGGGACTATTTGTAAATATCATGAGGTGTTTTCAAAGCCAATAAAAGTTGTAATTTTAGGCGGAAATGTAAAAAAGGTTTCACAAATTGTTACAGCGTTAGATACCGTTTATGAAGATTCACTAAGATTATATTTGCTATCTTCAGAAGTACAGTTTGAAAATATAAAAGAAGAGTATAAAGAAATTTTAGAGTATTATCCATTAACAGAATATGATTTTGCACAGGGAATAAAAAATTTTTCTTCGCTATTTAACCGAAAAATAAAAAAAGAGGATTATTATATTTGTGGAAAAGATGGGAAAGTTGGAATAAAACTTCAAGATTATTCTTGTTTTGAGATCCCATATTTGGGTATTGCTGATGAAGTATGTGAGGATGAAGATCGAGAATGCGAAAAGTTTTATCAGGGAGAAAATCCATTAAGTTGGTATGGTGCTAAAAACGGATTTGCTATAAATAGAATTAAACAGTATCGAAGAATTAAGAGTACGATATCAAGTGCGTGTGTAGAAACAACAAGTAAGATAGTCCGGCTGTATCATGAGCCTGGTGCTGGCGGAACGACGTTATCACGTATGATTGCATATGAATTGAGCAAAGAGATGCCAGTGGTTTTATTGACATCTTATAATAACAAAATTACTCCAAAACAATTGGTAAATTTATATAAGCAGGTTAGAATGTCGGTTATTATTGTTGTAGAAGGATCAATAATCAGTGAGGAGGATCTTCAAAAACTAAATGGTGAACTTATGGCAAGTGCAGTGGCACATGTTATTTTATATGTAAATAGACTTAATAGTGTTAAGCACCCATCAGATGATGATTTGAGAATCTTAAGTGATGTAGAGTTTGAGGATATGTATGAAAAACTCCATAAATATATAAGCGAAGAAAAACAAGAAGAGGTAAAGAAAAGAGCTTTTATCCCATCAGAAAGATATCCATTCTTTATGTCAATGTATGCATTTGATGATCAATTTAAAGGTGTTAAAGATTATATTAGACATTATTTAGTTGGGATTTCACAGAATGATTTAAGAAATTTATTATATATTTCAATGGTAGATAAATTTGCTAATAGGCCATTGGATATAAATTTTCTGTTTTTTTACGATAAAGAAGATCCAGTGGGAATATTTGAAAATAGTACGAATAAAAATTTAATATCGGTAATTGAGTCAGGACAAAATAGATTGGTAAAGATTAGACATCCTAGATTTGCAGATGAAATCATTAATGAAAAAATTTCAGAAATGACTTCAAATGATGGAATGAAAAAGGCTGAAAATTTATCTAATCTTATACGAGAATTTATTAGATTTTCTAAACAGAACATAATGTATGACTTTGACTCTACGATTGATGTGTTAAAAAATCTTTTAATATTGCGAGATACGGATAGTATGGTGAAAAATAAGTTTTCGCCAATCATAGAGTACATGAAATCATTAATTCCAAAAGAAACGGCAGAAAATGACAGATATAATTGCATAGGACTTGTATTTAAAGAATTAGTAAGCACTTATCCAGAAGAACCACATTTTAAAGCTCATTTATCGCGTTACTATACACATATAGAGAAGAATTATGAAAAAGGTATTTTGGAAGCAAAGGAAGCAGTAGAATTTGCAGAACAACAAAATATATATGATCCACTTTTATATCATATATATGGTATGAGCATAAGAAGGTATGTTGAACAAAAAATGTTTAATGATGCAAAAGATTGTAAAACTTTTGGAGAAAGGGATGCACTAGAGCAAAAACTTGATGAAATAAAACGGGAATTGGCACTGGCAAGTGAGCAATTTCTTAAAGTAAGGGGAACAAATAATAGGGTGGCAGGATATATCTCGGATATTGAAATGTGTATTGCAGTAATTGATTTTGGAAAGGATATATCTGGATATTCAACGGAAGAATTTATTAATAAAGAAAAAAAATCTTGGTTTATGGAGTATTATGATAGAGCGCTGACTTTAATGGAAGGATTTAGGACGATACAGGTAGAAGAAGATACGGAATTTTATAAGATACATCTTTCCGCGAAATGTAATGAATCTCTTCGGGATATGATGGATAATATTGAGAAGACGGTGGTTATGTGGGAAGAGTATTTGTCAAGAGCGACGGAAACACAGCAACCAGTAGTAAGAAGATTTATTGCAAGAGCAAAAGAGAAGATGATAATTGGAGATGAAAAAATACAATCGACTGATATTGAAATGATTATGAAATTGATGGAAGAAAATATCAAACAAGAGCCTACTAATGGAGCTAATATAAGAATTTGGTTTAATGCACTTCGATATTTAGAAGAAAGTGATGCAGATATATTATTAGATGAAGCATTGCAGAAACTTGCAACTTGGAAACAGATAGGGGATAATTTTGAGGCATACTATTATTATTTTATATTAGTCTGTATTAAGGCAATAGAGGGATCATCGCGTGCAGAAGCAATCATTCCTTCATTACAAGAAGAATTAAAAGCAAAAACAGCACATATGCCTAATAATAGAGTTATTTATGAATGGTTAGGGGAAGGACGTGGTGTTAATCGTTTACTAAATGCATATGAAAATAGTAATGGTAAAATACTACATAGACGATCATTGGAAATCATTGAAAATAATGCATGTTATATAGAAGGCAGGATCACTAAATATAGCAACGATAGAAGTGCACAGATTAGGGCTTACAATATGGAAGTGTTTTTTTCTCCATCAGGACAGATAAAGCGATCTACAGAAGAAGATATTAATAAAAAAGTAAAGTTTATTTTAGGATTTAGTTATGATGGACTAAGAGCATTGAACAGAAGTGTACAAATAATTGACGGATCTAGTAGTGAAAATGAATTAGATGACATGGTTGGAAAGCGGGTAAAATGTAGAGTTTTTGCAAAAGATGCAACAGGAAATTTTTTGAAGGTAAAACTTGTAGATTATCGCAATTTGTTTGGTAGTATTCATAATAGTGAACTGCCGGAGGGAAAAACCGTTTATGATTTTAAAGAACAGGATATTATATGGGGGACGATTGTGGGAGAACGATTTGTTCAAAAAGAAGGAAGGACATATTATCAAATTAGGATGAGAGATGATGAAGAAAATTTAGAAGATTGGCAAAAAAAGCTCATTTTATTTAAGGAAGATTTAAAAAAGTAGAAAACCGGATAGGTCAATCCATAGGTCAATTTCCCCCATCCCACCCTTACACCCCTTGATTTTACGGGCAGAACACCCCCTGACATTACGGACTCTGACTCCGTCATTTCAAGGTTCGAATCCTTGTAGCCCTGCTAATGAGACCTCAGCAGTGAGAACTGCTGAGGTTATTTTTTTGCCCGGAGGGCGCGGAAGTCCACACATTAGAGGAATAAGAAAACAACTTCTCAGCAGAAGAAATATATAAAAGAATCCCAAAGGGGAAAAAGCGTCAGAAATTTTCGAATATCCCTACCATAACTCAGAAAAATGTGGTAGCATAACAAAAGAACAAAAACAGTAAAGCAGTTATGGACGTTTCAAATACCCGGAATCGAGGCATCGTATGTATAGTTTTAGCAGCCGTGTGCGTTACAGTGAAGTAAATAGTGAAAAGGAACTGACGTTACCGTCGTTGCTGGATTATCTGCAGGATTGTTGTACTTTTGAGTCAGAGGATTTTGGAGTAGGTGTGGATTATCTTGCAAAAGAACAGGTGGCATGGATCTTATCTTCCTGGGAAATCAAAGTTTACCGATATCCGCAGATGGGACAGCATATTAAGGTCAGTACATGGCCGTATGCATTCCGTGGATTTTATGGATACCGGAACTTCCGCATTGAGGGAGAAGATGGAGAAATATTTGCAGAGGCAAACTCGGTGTGGGTATTTATGGACACTGAGAAAATGCGCCCTGCACGGGTATCCGAACGGATGAAAGAAATTTATATACCAGAGATCGGGGACGAGATACCGGGAGAATGGGCAGATCGTAAGGTCAGCCTGCCGGATGAGGCTGTCAAAAAAAGTGTAGAAAAGGAACCGGTACGTGTTTCACGTTTCTATATTGATACAAACCATCATATGAATAATGGAAAATACATTTTGGTGGCGGAGGAATACCTGCCGGAACAGGTTTGTGTCTGTGGGCTTCGTGCGGAGTATCGTAAGGCTGCGATGTTAGGAGACAGGCTGTATCCGGTTGTTACGACAGAAGAGGAACAGATCACAGTTACTTTGGCGGATGAAAAAGGGGCGCCATATGCCATCATCTGTTTTCAGATTCAGAAAAAAGAAAGGCAATCATAAAAATGCGATTAGGTGAATATCAGAAACTTGTTGTGATAAAAAAAGTAGAATTTGGCGTTTATCTCGCAGAACATATGGAGGATGAAACCCGTGTGTTACTGCCGGAAAAACAGGTACCGGAAGGAACGAAGATCGGGGATGAACTCCGGGTGTTTCTCTATAAGGATTCTAAGGACCGGCTCATTGCGACGACAAATACACCGAAGCTGACATTGGGAGGTCTTGCGGTGCTGACTGTAAAAGAGGTTGGAAAAATCGGTGCTTTTCTTGACTGGGGACTGGAAAAAGATCTGTTTCTTCCATATAAAGAGATGACGGTTAAGGTTCAGCCGGAGGATGAGGTTTTAGTGACGTTATACATTGACAAGAGCAGACGATTATGTGCAAGCATGAAACATCTGTATGATCTGCTGTCGTTAGAAGCACCATATCATACCGGCGATATTGTAAATGGCCGTGTCTATGAGTTCAGTGATAACTTTGGAACATTTGTTGCGGTGGACGACAGATATTCTGCAATGCTTCCATCTTTTGAGGATCACAGCATGCTGCGTATTGGTGATGTCATCGAGGCGACTGTGACGAATGTAAAGCCGGATGGAAAGTTAGATATTACCATGCGCCAGAAAGCTTATCTTCAGATGGACGCAGATGCCGAAAAGGTAATGCAGGTCATTGAGGAATTTGCAGGCGTACTTCCATTTACAGACAAGTCCTCCCCGGAAGTTATCAAAAGGGAGACAGGACTCAGTAAAAATGCATTCAAGAGAGCAGTTGGACGGCTCTATAAAGAGCGCAGGATCGAGATCAATGAAAAATCGATCCGTAAAATTGATTAATTTAAAAGCATATGCTATGATAGGAAAAAATTGACAGAAAGAAGGACAATCTTATGAAAAAAGTCATCAGCACAGACAAGGCTCCGGCAGCAATCGGACCTTATTCACAGGCAATCGAAGTAAATGGAATGGTTTATACATCAGGTATTATTCCGGTCGTACCGGAAACCGGTGAGATCCCGGAAGGTTCCGTGGCACAGGCAAAACAGGCACTGACCAACCTTTCTAACCTGTTAGAAGCAGCTGGAACCAGCATGGCAAACGTTGTTAAAACAACAGTATTTATCAAAGAGATGAACGACTTCGGAGCAATCAATGAAGTATATGCAACATTTTTTGACGGAGCATTCCCATCCAGAAGCTGTGTGGAAGTTGCACGTCTGCCAAAGGATGTCATGCTTGAGATCGAAGCTGTTGCTGTAAAATAAAAGAAAACAGATCACACTGTGCAGACAAATCCACAGCTGCAGGTTAACATGAAAAATCCCGGTACAAACGGTTTTGATTCCATCTGTACCGGGATTTTTGCTGTTTAAATATAGACGTCAATATTTCCGCCAAGTCCCGGTGTTACGGAACGCTCCATCATCTGAACCATAGCGGTGCCCATCTCCTGTTCCATATCAAGCTGCTGACTTAATAATTCGGTTGAAACGGCATAGGAAAGACTGGTCTGGCTGACGGAAGAACCTGCGTCGTAGGACTGTAATGTGCTAAGAGCTGGTGTCATACCTGAAATATCCATGCTGCACCTCCTGAAAACTTAATGATAGTCTCATTATGACAATAAACTACGAAAAAGACAAGGCTTTTCCGGGGAAAAATGAGTTTTTTATGAAAAAAATGATCATTTTCCAAGGTTTAATTGAAAAAATGAATAAAAAAGAATGTAATATTTTAGTAAAATTCACGGTTAATACAGGTTGACATGAAAATATGCCTTTGCTATAATAATCACGTAATAAATGTAACAAATTCGTAACAAACAATAAAAACATGAAAACTCAATTGGAGGCTTTTCGTAAATGAAGAATAGAATGGTAAGAATTACAGGCTGTCTTTTGGCAGGAGCATTATCAATCAGCAGTTTTGGATTAAATACATATGCTGCTCCGGTCGCAGGTGTTTCAAGTGTAACAGCAGTTGAAATTGCAGAAGGACAGACTCCGGCAGCAGGTGTTTCACAGGCACTGGCACAATGCCTTGCAGACAGTAATGATGCAGCAGCCCAGGCGGCAGCAGAGCAGGCAGAACAGGTCAGCGAGAATGATACACCGGTTGTTGCTTCTGAATATACAGATATTGCAATTGCACAGGTTGATAATTATGTAAATGTCCGTTCAGAACCGAACACAGACAGTGAGGTACTTGGTAAGCTGTACAATAATTCAGCAGGAACGATTCTTGAGACAACCGATAATGGATGGTATCGTATCAAGTCCGGTAATGTTGATGGATATGTAAAATGTGAATATGTAGTACCGAATGATGAAGAACTGGCAAAGAAAGTCAGCACAAAATATGCTAAGGTTAATACCACAACACTTCATGTAAGAACAGAGCCGTCCACGGATGCAAGTATTCTGACACAGGTACCGGTTGGCGATGACCTGGTTGTTATTGATGATGAATCAGTAGAAGACTGGGCTAAGGTAACAACAGAAGAGGGTGACGGCTGGGTACATAAAGATTATGTTGATTTCAGCATTGATTTTGTACAGGCAGAATCAAAAGCAGAGGAAAAAGCCAGACTTGCAAAAGAAGAGGCAGAGCGTGAGGCAGCTGATGCAGCAGCAAATGCAGCCAGAAAGAAAGCTGAGAGTAAGTCATCTTCTTCAGGAAGCAGTACAGGAAGTTCAAAGAGTTACGCAGCAGCAGGAAGCTCTAATGGACAGGCAGTTGCAAGTTATGCATCACAGTTTATCGGTAATCCATATGTATATGGTGGAACCAGTCTGACAAATGGTGCTGACTGCTCTGGTTTTGTTATGAGTGTATATGCAGCATTTGGTGTAGGTCTTCCGCATTCTTCCAGTGCATTAAGAGGTGTTGGATATGAAGTAAGTCTTGCCAACGCACAGCCGGGAGATATTGTATGCTACAGTGGTCACGTTGCTATTTATGTTGGTGGCGGCACGATCGTTCACGCAAGTACACCTTCCAGTGGTATCAAGTTCTCTAATGTAAATTACAGAAGTCCGATCTGCGTAAGAAGAATTTTCTAAGTTAATATTGAATATTAAAATGGTGAAAACAGCTATTGTCTTAGGATGATAGCTGTTTTTTGCGTAAAGATTCTGTGCAGCAGGATTTATTCTCATACCGATACTCCAAATGATTTTAACTCTGCATGGTACCTTATTTCCACGAAAAAGACTGATATACAACATGCACAAAATATCAGGGTGTATCAAAAATAATAAACAAAGAGGCAAAGTTATCCCGAAAGTTATCCACTGTAAAAACCACATAAAAATATGTAAAAATAGAGTTATACACGGAGTTATCCACGTTATCCACATTTTTTATCCCCAAAAGAGTGGTTTACATAGTGAAAAAAGCGAATGTTTGTTTTGTATAGAAAGCATAAAGTTTGCAATAAAATGAAAAAGTGCGGAAAACATATTGACTTTTTAAATATGAAAAAAGATACAATTATTTAATGAGCTGTCATACAATTCAGAAAAGATATATGAATAAAATAAAATGTGAAATAGTAGTTGACATTTCAAAAAAGAGTGCTAAACTATGTGGCATACAGATAAATAGAACAAATGCAGTGAACAGAATACCATTATTGGAAGGCAATGCATTACAGAGAGTCATTGGCAGGTGGAAAATGACATGCATCTTTTGATAATATCCTCTGCGAGCAGTACACCGAAAACCATAGAGGTCAGTAAGCGGCACCGGAACTCTCCCGTTACAGAGAGACCTGTTAGGGATATTTGTACAAAGACAAGTGGACAGATATATGACGGGGCAGAGAGGTCATGGAAACATGGCAGGAAAAGTGGTATCGCGGAAGTACAGGCTTTCGTCTTTTGAATGTGTGAACATTAGAAAGACGGAAGCTTTTTTAATTCATAGGATTCGGGTGTCAAAAGGTGGTTTTCAATTTTGGGTCTGTCAAATTGCACAAAACCGAACTTGTTTTGTTCCGTTGTCCGAAAATAAGAAAAACTAAGTATGCCTGAATCAGTTTTTCACAGAGTGACGTAAACGGCATTCAACGAGCCTTCCATGGCTCGTGAAGCCTTGTTCTGCCGTCCGTGGCAGAACATTACTGTAAATAGACAGGCATACTAAGATTTTCTAATTTTCTCCCAAAGTCACAAAAACAGTCTCGGCTTTGTGCAATTTGACAATCGCTAAGTTATGAACCACCTTTTGACACCCTAATCTTCATAGGAAATTACGTCCTATGAATGAAAAAGCCCTCCGGGCGGGATGCGCATCTCGCGGAGTAGAAGTTAGCTGTAAACCGCACTGCTCGAGCGCGAAAGAGTCGCAAGCGACTCTTTGTTCTTTATGACAATAGAATGCTTGCAGAGCAGCAATTTATTGTCATGAATAAAAAATTGCACTGAAAATTGTTTATCTGAAAAAAAGAAAGGAGTTGTCTGCAATCTGCAGACGGTAAAAGGTTATGAATGGATTAGTGATTGTTTTGATCGGCATTGCAGCGCTTTCGGCAGGATATCTGCTGTATGGAAGATGGCTTGCAAAAAAGTGGGGGATCGACCCGAATGCAAAGACACCTGCCTGCACACATGAGGACGGACAGGATTATGTACCGTCATCAAAATTTACGGTATTTTCACACCAGTTTTCATCAATCGCAGGAGCCGGACCTGTTACAGGACCGATCTTAGCATCTGTATTTGGATGGGTGCCGGTTCTGTTATGGCTGATCATCGGTGGATTATTCTTCGGTGCCGTGCAGGATTTCGGTGCATTGTATGCATCTGTCAAGAATGAAGGAAAATCGATGGGAATGATCATCGAAAAATACATCGGCAAGACAGGACGTAAATTGTTCATGCTGTTCTGCTGGCTGTTTACACTGCTTGTTATCGCAGCCTTCACAGATATGGTGGCTGGAACATTCAACGGCGTCGGACTTGATAGCGCAGAGACCGCTTATGCAAATTCAGCGGCAGCTTCCATTTCCATGCTGTTTATCGTGGTAGCTGTTATCTTTGGTGTGATCCAGAAACATGTCGGAAAAATGAACGAGTGGATCAAAGCGGTCGTTGCAATCGTTCTTTTGGTTGTGATGTTTGCAGTTGGTATGAAACTTCCAATCTATGCTTCAAAGACGGCATGGATCTATATCATCATGGCGTACTTATTCCTTGCATCCGTACTTCCGATGTGGCTTTTAATGCAGCCTAGAGATTACATGACAACCTTCATGTTACTCGGCATGATCATCGGTGCGGTTGTCGGTGTTGTTGTTGCACATCCGCAGATGCAGTTAAATGCATTTAATGGTTTCGATGTAAATGGAAGTGGATTATTCCCGACATTGTTTGTAACGATCGCCTGTGGTGCAGTTTCCGGTTTCCACAGTCTTGTATCTTCAGGAACTTCCTCAAAGACGGTCAGCAATGAAAAAGACATGCCGATGATCGGTTATGGCGCAATGGTAGTCGAATCATTACTTGGCATCGTAGCACTTGTCGTTGTTGGTGCTGTTGCAGTCGGTGGAACAAAACCGGAGGGAACACCGTTTGCAATCTTCTCTTCCGGAGTTGCAGGTTTCTTAGAGAAACTCGGTGTGCCGGTTCAGGTTGCAACCGTATTTATGACCATGTGTGTATCTGCACTTGCACTTACCTCGCTTGACTCTGTAGCAAGAATCGGACGTATGTCTTTCCAGGAACTGTTTTACGGGAACAGCACAGATCCGAAACAGATGACAACGGCACAGCGTGTACTGACAAATAAGTATTTTGCAACTGTGATCACATTATTCTCTGGATATCTTTTGACACTTGGCGGTTACAACAATATCTGGCCTCTGTTTGGTTCTGCAAACCAGCTGCTTGCTGCTATGGTACTGATCGCACTGGCTGTATTTTTAAAGACGACAGGAAGAACCGGATGGACACTTTACATACCGATGTTTATGATGCTGGCTGTTACATTTACGGCACTGGTACAGAAAACGGTCGCCCTGGCAGGAAATATTGCTGCACACAACGCAACATTCTTAGTAGATGGATTACAGCTGATCGTTGCACTTCTTCTTATGATATTAGGTGTTCTGGTTGCATACAGCTGCTTAAAGAAATTGTTTACAACAACGAAAAATTCGGAACAGAAATAAAAGCTAAGATCAGTATTTCTTGAAATATTACACCATGTTTGATATACTGTTCGCGTATATTTTTTCAATATATGGAAATGAATATGGGTGTAAAATGATTAAGAAAATAGATATTCTTGGAATACAACTGGACAATTACACAGTGCGGGAAGCAATCATGCACGTGGAAGCCTGGTATGATAATAACATGTTAAATGTGATTGAGATGGTTTCCATGCAGATGCTGACTGAGTCAGAATCAGATCCTGTGTTAAAAGAGGTTATTTCTTCTCTTGATCTGGCAGTGATCGGAGAAAAAGGCATTCTGCAGGCGGCTGGAGTCGATACGATGCAGCGGATCCGCGAGACAGAAGAAAATGATTTTTCAGATGAATTTTTGAAACGTGTGGAGCGCAACCGCAAATCTGTTTTTATTATTGGAGAGACACAGGGAGCTGTTGATGAATTCATACAGGAACTCAGAGAGGAATACCCGAAACTGGTGTTAGCAGGGGCGGCGGCAACGGAAAACTGTGTCGGAGACCTTGAGGGTGTGATCAATGAAATGAATGCGGCGACGCCGGATGTGATCATTTCAATCATTCCATCTCCGGGACAGGAACATTTTCTTGTGGAACACCGCGACAAGATCAATGCCAATTTATGGTATGGAATCGGCGGATTTGAGGTTCACCGGAAAAGATCAAGAATCAAAAGTTTTTTCTGGAATCTGATCCAACGTGTCAGATTAAAAAACAGTATTGAAAAGTATGAAAGCTGAGGTTCGGTATGCAGAAGTTTTTTTATAAGAGATCTCCGGTCTGGGACTATATCCTCATGCTTGTGGGAACCGCGCTCATTGCAGTAAGTATTCAGTGCGTATATGATCCGGTCAGCATGGTAACAGGAGGTTTTACCGGTCTTGCGATCATTATCAAAGATGTGACAGGGTATCTGATTCCGGGTGGGATTCCTCTGTGGCTGACGAACCTTGCGCTCAATGTGCCGCTTTTTTTGGCAGCTTTAAAGATCAAAGGAAAACGTTTTATATGGAGAACGATCGTCGGAACGATGCTGCTTTCCCTCTGGCTTTATATATTGCCGCTTGTGGATCTCACCGACGGTGATTATGTGCTTGCAGCGATTTTTGGCGGCTGTATCGGCGGTGTCGGAATGGGTCTTGTACTGCTTGCAAAATCAACGACCGGTGGAACAGAGATGGTCGCGACGCTGATCCAGCATTATTATAAACATTATTCTGTGGTGCAGATCATACAGTTTTTAGATGGTGCGGTCGTAGCTGCCGGATTATTTGTATTTGGTGTACACGCAGCATTGTATGCGATCGTTGCGATCTTTGTGACGAGCAAGGTATCAGATGCGCTGATGGAAGGCTTGAAATTCTCAAAAGCAGCATTTATCATTACGGATCACTATGAACAGGTGGCAAACCGTATCATGACGGAGTTAGAACGCGGTGTTACAGGACTTCATGCAAAGGGAATGTATTCCGGTGCAGAAAAATGTATGCTTTACTGCGTAGTATCGAAAAAAGAGATTGTGCAGGTAAAAGAGATCGTAAGGGAAGTAGATCCGGATGCGTTTGTGATCGTTTCCGATGCGAGGGAAGTGCTTGGAGAGGGATTTCAGGAACAGATGTCATAAAGTTTTTCTTTGTGAACTATGTACACTGTAAAAAATAGGAAAAAAGCAGCATACATTGAGGAAGTGCATAAAAAATATGCATTTCCTCTTTCTTTTTTTGCTGTTTTGCATTAAAATAGAATCTAGGTATTTTTGAGTGGGGACAATGGGTATATTTTTATTGTGAAAGTTGCCCATGCGTGCAATGGAGGTTATGCACTGTGGCATAGGATCATTCGGACAGCTGACAGCTGCAGCAACCTGATTTGCCGGGTGTGTTTCAAATGAAACGAAGATAGAAGGAGTGGAGCTTATGATTTCAAATCAGATACTTCAGAATACGATTGACGGGTTAAAAGGGATTACCCGCATTGATTTATGCATTATTGATGTAGAGGGGAAGGTGCTGGCTGCCACATTTCCGGAAGCAGACAAATATATGGAGCCGGCACTTGCATTTGTGGAATCTCCTGCAGACAGCCAGGTTGTAAACGGCTATCAGTTTTTTAAGGTGTTTGACGATCATCAGTTAGAATATATCCTGCTTGCCAATGGAGACAGTGATGATGTCTATATGGTGGGGAAAATTGCCAGTTTCCAGATCCAGAATCTTCTGGTAGCATATAAAGAGAGATTTGATAAAGACAACTTTATCAAGAACCTGCTTTTGGATAACCTGCTTTTGGTTGATATTTATAACCGTGCAAAGAAGCTGCATATCGATACAGAGGTCAGACGTGTTGTGTTTATCGTGGAGACCAACCGCGACAAAGACGGCAATGAACTGGAGCGCATCCGTGGCATTTTCGGTGGAAAGACCAAAGATTTTGTCACAGCAGTGGATGAAAAAAATATCATTGTTGTAAAAGAAGTAGGAGAGAACGAGGGATACGAAGAGATGAATAAGACCGCTGAGGTCATTGTGAATCTGTTCCGTTCTGATTCCGACAGCGATGTGCATGTGGCATACGGCACGATCGTCGGGGAGATCAAGGAAGTATCCCGTTCCTATAAAGAAGCAAGGATGGCACTTGATGTAGGTAAGATCTTTTTTGAAGAAAAAGATGTCATTGCTTATTCAACACTCGGAATCGGGCGTCTGATCTATCAGCTCCCGATCCCGCTCTGTAAGATGTTTATCAAGGAGATCTTTGACGGGAAGTCCCCGGATGAGTTCGATGAGGAGACACTTACAACGATCAATAAGTTCTTTGAGAACAGTCTGAATGTTTCAGAGACTTCCAGACAGCTTTATATCCACCGTAACACGCTGGTATATCGTCTGGACAAGCTGCAGAAGGCCACCGGACTTGATCTGCGTGTGTTTGAAGATGCCATTACATTTAAGATCGCGCTTATGGTAGTAAAATACATGAAGTACATGGAGTCATTGGACTACTAGAAATGGAGAAGCACTATGATTAAGTTAGAACATGTCAGCAAGTCGTACTCCGCGGGAATACCTGCGCTTAATGACGTGAGTCTTAACATTGAGGAAGGAGAATTTGTATTCATCGTCGGGGACAGTGGTTCCGGAAAATCTACGCTGATCAAGCTTTTGCTGAAGGAACTTGATCCGACGGAGGGTACGATCACGATAAACGGTCAGAAATTAAATAAGATCAGGCGAAGACAAATCCCGAAATTCCGTCGTAAGATAGGCGTGGTATTTCAGGATTTCCGCTTGTTAAAAGACCGCAATATTTACGATAATGTCGCATTTGCCCAAAAGGTCATCGGAGAGTCCACACGTTCTATCAAAAAGAATGTACCACTGATGCTTTCCATGGTAGGACTGGCAGCAAAGTATCGTTCTTATCCCAAACAGTTATCCGGTGGTGAGCAGCAGAGAGTTGCAATCGCAAGGGCGCTGATCAATAAGCCAAAGATCCTGCTTGCGGATGAGCCGACCGGTAATCTCGATAACAATAATGCCTGGGAGATCATGAAACTGATGGAGGAGATCAATAACAATGGCACAACGGTTGTCGTTGTTACACATAACCTTGAAATCGTAAAAGCCATGAACAAACGTGTCATCACCATGCAAAAGGGTGTGATCGTGGATGACAGTGATACAGCCAGCAGTATTGTGACAGGCGATAATGCCATCAGCCGCAGCCTGACTGAGCGTGATGTATTAAAACGCGAGGGGGACTACGATTATGAGGATTAGTACTTTTTTCTATACGATTAAACAGGGACTTGTCAACATCTGGAAAAATAAAATGTTTTCGCTTGCATCCATAGCGACGATGACGGCCTGTATTTTTCTGTTTGGTCTGTTCTATTCGATCGTGACCAACTTTCAGGCAATGGTAAAGGATGCGGAATCCGGCGTTGCAGTCACAGTATTTTTTGATGCGGGCATCTCAGAACAGCGCATTGAAGAGATCGGCGATCTCATCAAACAGCGTGTGGAAGTGTCGCATTGTGAATATACGTCTGCGGATGAAGCGTGGGAAAGCTTTAAGGATGTTTATTTTGATGGAAATGAAGATGCAGCTTCAAGTTTTGCAGGAGATAATCCGCTTGCCAACTCAGCAAGCTATTCCATTTATATGAATGATATATCAATGCAGAGTACGCTGGTAACTTATTTAGAGTCTGTAGATGGAATCCGTTCAGTAAAGCAGTCGGAGATGGTTGCGCACACACTGACCGATTTTAACAGTCTGATCGGTTATATTTCCGCGGGTATCATTCTGATCCTGCTCGGTGTTGCGATCTTCCTGATCAGCAATACGATTACAGTCGGCATTTCCGTGCGCCGTGAAGAGATCGGTATCATGAAACTGATCGGTGCGACAGATTATTTTGTCCGGGCACCGTTTGTTGTTGAGGGAATTGTGATCGGACTGATCGGAGCGGCGATCCCGCTTGGCATTTTGTATGTTTTATATGAGAAAATCATATTATATATTGGAGATAAGTTTAAATTTATCAGCAATATGATCCAGTTTTTAAGTGTGGACCAGGTATTCCACACATTGGTTCCTGTGGCACTGTTACTTGGTGTTGGTATTGGATTTATCGGAAGCCGGATTACGATCCGCAAACATTTAAAGGTATGATAATTAATAAAAGGCAATGGATACACAGGATAACGGCGGCATTGCTTATTGTGATGACTGGCGTGGCTGCCACGGTGCAGATGACGTCAGCAGAAAACAGCAGCGCAAAGAAAAGTGAAAATACATCCACCTCTTTAAAAGAGGCACAGCAGGAAAAGGCGGCTTTGGAAAAAGCTCTGGAAAAGGCAAAACAGACGATAAACGAGCTAAAAGAGTCCAAGGGAGATGTGCAGGCAAAAGTAAATGATCTGAATACGCAGCTCATGAATATTTCGAGCCGGATCACAGCTTTAGAAAACCAGCTTGCACAGAAAAATCAGGAGCTGACAGAGAAGAAGGATCAGATCGAGGACACAAAAGACCAGCTTGAAGATGCAAAAAAGCAGGAAGAGCAGCAGTATGCGGACATGAAAGTGCGCATACAGTTTATGTATGAGAATGCCCAGGAGTCTTACTTTGAGGCACTTTTTGATTCGGAAAATTTTTCGGATTTTTTAAATTCTGCTGAGTATATCATACAGATTCAGGAATACGACCGGAAAAAGCTAAAGGAATATCAGGAGACGGTTGCCTATATTGACGGCGTGGAACAGCAGTTAGAAGAAGACTATGCCACGTTAGAGGAAATGAAAAAAGAAGTGGAGCAGGAGAAAGCCTCTGTGGAGCAGGAAAAGGCTTCGGTTGCAGCGCTTATGAAGCAGCGGGAGACGGAACTTGCCGGAATTGAGGGAAACATTGATTCTGCACAGAGCGACGCGGATTATTATGCTGCGGAGATTCAGGCGCAGGAGGAGATCATTGCCGAGATCAAGCGCATTGAGGCAGAGAAGGCTGCTGCCGGTAAACAGAATAACCCTTATACCGGAGGTGTGTTTACCTGGCCGTGTCCGAGCAGTACGCGTGTGACCAGTGATTATGGAACGCGTGTCTCGCCGATGGGAGGCGCTTCTTCCAATCATAAAGGAATTGACATCGGTGCGTCTGGTGGTGCTGCGATTGTGGCGGCAGCGGATGGAACAGTTACAACGGCAGCTTACAGCAGTGCTGCCGGCAACTATGTGATGATCGATCACGGCGGCGGATTGTATACGGTATATATGCATGCATCTGCACTTCTTGTTTCGCCTGGACAGACGGTTTCAGCAGGACAGACGATCGCACAGGTCGGAAGTACCGGTATTTCTACTGGAAATCATTTACACTTTGGTGTATCATTAAACGGAAGCTATGTCAGCCCGTGGAGTTATCTGGGCAGATGATGCGGATGTTTTTGGGACTGCCGCAATGCGGTGGTCCTTTTTTTAATTCATAGGATTAGGGTGTCAAAAGGTGGCTTTTAATTTTTGGATTGTCAAATTGCGCAAGGCAGGCTAAGATTTTCTAATTTTCTCCCAAAGTCACAAAAGCAGTCTCTGCCTTGTGCAATTTGACAGCCGTTAAGTTGTGAACCACCTTTTGACATCCGAATCCTTATAGGAGAGTATGTTTTGTGTAGTAGGACAGCGAATCTTCACATATGAATGATATGATAAGTAATGTGGAGTGTAGTATAAAAGGCAATATGAAATAAAAATGCGGCTGGTTACACAACAGGTGGGAATAGCAGCGTAAAACAGCAGCATAAAAATCAACATAAAAACAGCGCAGGAATGGAGACAGAATATGGAAAATAAAAATGAGCAGCAGGTTCCGGAGATTATGCCAGAGCCAATCGAAGAACCGAAGAAAAGCAAAAAAGGACAGATGGCAAAAGGTGTGGTCTGCGGTATCGCGGGTACGATTCTGGTTGGATTTGTGGCACTGAATGTGGTCGGAAAAGTAACGGGAACAAAAATCTACATAACAAATGCGTCTGGTAATAAGGATTCAATTCTGGATTCCAAAACGGTTCACAAGATCAATGAGCTGAAGGCATACACGGATATGTATTATTATGATGAGGTGGACGATACAGAATTAAAAGATGGTCTGTATGAAGGGGTGATCAGCGGGCTTGGAGATAAATATTCCGTTTATTATAATGAGGAAGATTACAAACAGATGCAGGTGAGCACGACCGGACAGTATTATGGAATCGGTGCAGGACTCAGACAGGATCCGGATACGATGGTGGTTTCCATTTCAAAAATATACGAGGGAACACCTTCCGATGAAGCCGGACTGCTCGCAGATGACGTGATCACTTCGGTTGATGGAACAGATGCGGCCAGCATGGAAGTGACAGAACTGGTAAAGCTGATCCGCGGTGAGGAGGGAACGTCGGTACATTTGGAAGTATACCGTCCTTCAACCGGGGAAAATATGTCCTTTGATGTGGAACGCAAAAATGTGACACTGCCGAGTGTATCTTCCCAGATGCTTGACGGTAACATTGGCTATATCCATATTGATTCTTTTGAGACAGAGACAGCAGACCAATTTGAAAAAGCTGTGGCAGAATTAGACGGCGAGGGGATGAAAGCTCTTGTTCTGGATGTGCGCTATAATGGCGGCGGACTTGTTACCGCTGTGGTGCAGATTTTAGATGATATTCTTCCTGAGGGTACGGTTGTGTATACAGAGGATAAAAACGGCCACCGTGAGACTTATACATCAAGCGGGGATACTTACATGGAGTATCCGCTGGCGGTTCTTATCAACGGGGACAGTGCGAGTGCATCCGAGATCTTAGCCGGAGCAATCAAAGATTACCAGTATGGAACACTGATCGGAACGACCACATTTGGAAAAGGAATCGTTCAGACTATTTTTCCACTTGAGGACGGGGATGCAGTGAAACTTACCACGGCAAAATATTTTACACCGAACGGAAATTATATCCATGGTGTCGGGATCGATCCTGATATCGAACTTGAATATGAATATCTCGATCCGGATGGAACAGAATACGACGTAAAATATGACAATCAGATCCAAAAAGCAGTGGAAGTACTCACGGAGGAATTAAGTGGAAAATGAATAAAACAGTAATGCGGCTGATTCTGGGAATCATGCTGGCAGGCTGGATGATCATCATATTTTGGTTCTCCAGCCAGCCGGCGGTGGAATCTTCCGAGATCAGCGGTACGATCTCTTACCGTCTGGTCGAAGATACAGATGAAATTTTTAAATGGGGACTGACGACAGACCAGATTGGAAATATTGCAGGAAACATTGAGTATCCCATCCGGAAAGCTGCACATATGACAGAATATGCGATTTTAGGATGGCTTGCATTTGCATTTTCAGGAACATTTGGAATGAAACAGAAAGTGCATTATATCGCGGCACTTGGTTTTGCCTTTTGCTATGCGTCGACAGATGAGTTTCATCAGCTGTTTGTCCCGGGACGTTCCGGGCAGTTTACGGATGTCTGCATTGACACGGCAGGAGCTGCGATCGGTCTTTTACTTCTTGCGATTCTCTTAAAAATAGGGAGAAGGCATTGCGCAAAAAGAGCGCATACTTTACAATAGAAACAAATCTTAAATATCAGAAAGAGGTGATACTGTGGTAGAACTTGATCAATTTAAAGTGACCCTGAACACATACAGGGAACCGCTGCAGGAAGTGAGGGATTCACTTTGACCTGGCTAATAAAGAGCAGCGGATTCAGGAATTAGAAAGGGAAATGGAAGTCCCCAATTTTTGGGATGATCCGGTTGTTTCCCAGAAAAAAATGAAAGAATTAAAGAGCATGAAGGATGATGTCGCAACTTATGCATCTTTAAAAACAGAATTTGAGGATATTGAGACATTGATCGAGATGGGATATGAGGAAAATGATGCATCCTTAATCCCGGAGATCCAGGAAATGCTCGATGAATTTACGAAGACCTATGAGGGGATTCGTATTAAAACACTGTTATCCGGCGAGTATGATGCAGATGGCGCAATTGTGTCTTTACATGCAGGAGCCGGCGGTACAGAGTCCTGTGACTGGGCGGCAATGCTTTACCGTATGTATACAAGATGGGCATCGGACAAAGGCTTTTCTGTGGAGGTTTTAGATTCTCTTGACGGGGAGGAAGCCGGTATCAAGTCCATTACATTCCAGATCAATGGAGAGAATGCATACGGCTATATGAAGTCGGAAAAAGGTGTACACCGTCTGGTGCGTATCTCACCGTTTAACGCGGCGGGCAAGCGTCAGACTTCGTTCGTATCCTGTGATGTCATGCCGGATATCGAGGAAGATCTTGATGTCGAGATCAATGAGGACGATCTGCGGATCGATACCTACCGTTCGAGTGGTGCCGGTGGACAGCATATCAATAAAACATCCTCTGCAATCCGTATTACGCATATTCCGACCGGAATCGTGGTACAGTGCCAGAATGAGCGTTCCCAGTTCCAGAACAAGGATAAGGCAATGCAGATGTTGAAGGCAAAACTGTATTTGTTAAAGCAGCAGGAAAATGCGGAAAAAGCTGCTGATATCCGTGGAGAGGTAACGGAGATCGGCTGGGGGAACCAGATCCGTTCTTATGTCATGCAGCCATATACGATGGTAAAAGATCACAGAACCGGTGTGGAGACTGGTAATGTAGACAGTGTCATGGATGGAAAGATCGACATTTTTATCAATGGCTATTTAAAGTGGCTTTCACTTGGATGTCCGAAGGGATTTGGAGGAGATGATGAGTAAGGGAACGGTTACGCTCCTTGTGATTGTCTTTGTTGTCTGCATATCCTGTGGCGCAGGATATGCGGCATACCGGATCGTGCGGGAAAAACTGCGTAAATTGTCCCGTATGGCGTTTGGCACAGATTCCATCACAGAGGGATTAGAACAACAGGCAAAAGAGCTTGCGGTAACACCCAAATCAGTCTCTGCGATGACACGGATTTTCCTGCCGCAGATCCAGAGGGATTTTCCTGATTTTCATATCGAACAGTTTAAGGATAAAGTGGAAAATGCACTCATGCTGGCATTGCAGGCAATCTCTGCCGCAGATGCCGGCATTTTTGAAAGACAGATAAAAGATGGCGTTTCGGAAGAGTTTTTAGCGCAGATCAAAAACAGAATCCGTGAAAATGAGACGGAGGCAGTCACAGAGCACTACGAACAGATACAGATCCATCAGACCGAGATTGCTGATTATGAGAAAAAGCAGGGCACCTGTGTCATCACATTCCAGAGTGCAGTCGGGTATCTGCATTATTGCGAAAAAGCAGGAAAAGTGGTAAACGGCAGTAAAGAACTGATGGAACAGACCAGGTATAACGTGCAGCTTATGTATATTCAGAATGAGAAACTTGCAGGAATGGACAATGCAGTTGGAGTGACCTGCCCGAACTGCGGTGCACCGATCACGAATCTTGGAGCGGCTTACTGCGAATACTGTGGTTCGGCAGTGACGCTTGTGAACCTGAAAGTATGGACATTACATAGTTTTGACGAGACGGACTACTATCATTCATAACAAATGGTGGAAAACAAGGAGGATTTAATTATGGGAATTATCAGAGCAATTACGCAGGCGGTCGGCGGAGGTCTTGCCGATCAGTGGTTAGAAGTTTACGAAGCAGATGACATGGGGGACAACACTGTCTTTACCAGCGGTGTACTGATCCGAAAAGGACAGAACCGGAAGGGAACGCCGGATACGGTCAGCAACGGTTCGATCATCCATGTATATGACAATCAGTTTATGATGCTCGTAGACGGTGGAAAGATCGTAGATTACACGGCAGAGCCGGGATATTATAAAGTGGATAATTCATCCATGCCATCCATGTTTAACGGTGAATTTGGAGAATCTTTAAAAGAAACTTTCAATCGTTTCAAATTCGGCGGACAGACGCCGACGATGCAGAAGGTATTTTTTATCAATCTGCAGGAAATCAAAGGAATCAAATTCGGTACCAGAAATCCAATCAATTATTTTGATAATTTTTATAACGCAGAATTGTTTTTGCGTGCACATGGAACGTATTCCATCAAAGTCACCAATCCGCTGCAGTTCTATGCGGAAGTCATCCCGAAAAATCAGGATCATGTGGAGATCTCATCTATCAATGAACAGTATCTGTCCGAGTTTTTAGAGGCACTGCAGGCATCCATCAACCAGATGTCAGCGGACGGAACCAGAATTTCCTATGTGACTTCAAAAGCAAGAGAACTTGGAAAGTATATGGCGAATACGCTCGATGAAGAGTGGAACCAGATGCGCGGTATGGAGATCCAGAGTGTCGGTATTGCGAGCGTATCTTATGATGAAGAGTCCCAGAAACTCATCAACATGAGAAATGAGGGCGCAATGCTCGGCGGTGACTTCAATGTAATGCGCGGTATGGCAGTCAAAAATCTGACCGAGGGTGTGCGTGATGCAGGAAGCAATGCAGCAGGAGCCATGAACGGGTTTATGGGAGTCGGCATGGGCATGAATGCGATGAACCAGACGTTGTCAGGACTTGGTGCACTTCAGACACCGCAGGATCAGCAGGGGCAGATGTATGGAAATGCAGCACAGAGCCAGATGGCAGGTGCAGTGAACCAGGGACAGAGTGCAGGAGCCATGAACCAGAGCCAGCCAAATCCGGCAGGCAGTGCAGCGGGCACATGGATCTGTGAGTGCGGTCATGCCAACACGGGAAAATTCTGCAGTGAATGTGGAAAACCGGCGCCTGCACCAAAGAATGAGTGGACCTGTGAATGCGGTCATGTCAATACAGGAAAATTCTGCAGTGAGTGCGGAAAACCGGCACCGGCAGCAGAGTGGACGTGTGAATGCGGTCAGGTCAACAAAGGAAAATTCTGCAGCAACTGTGGCAAAGCGAGGAACTAATTATGGCAGTGATCAGTTTTAAATGTCCAAATTGTGATGGAGAACTGATTTTTGATCCTTCCACACAAAAGTATAAATGTGAATATTGTTTCAGCCTGTTCTCACAGGAAGAGTTAGATGCCATGAAGCCGGCACAGACGACGGAACCTCAAAATGCAGATGCTGCGGGCGCAGGAAAAGCGTCAGGTAAACCGGAGGATGAGAAGCAGAGCCAGCCGGGAAATAAAGCAGGCAGTGGAACAGAAAAAGATAACACGGAAAATAAAGAGTCAGATAAAGAAGCTGATGCAGTGACCTATACCTGTCCGAGCTGTGGTGCACAGATTGTGACGGATGCCACTACAGCGGCAACTTTCTGTTATTATTGCCATAATCCGGTCGTGCTTGGCGGACGGCTGGAAGGTAAATTCCTGCCGGATCAGGTGATTCCGTTTTCTGTGTCGCGGGAAGATGCAGAAAAAGGTTTCAAAGATTATGTCTGCAGGAAAAAATTTGTCCCGCGTGCTTTTTATAACAAAAAGCAGGTCGAGAGCATCACAGGTGTATATTTTCCATACTGGCATTACAATACCAGCCTGGAGGGAAAAATGCAGGGCGAGGCGAGAAATATCCGCGTGTGGCGGACCGGAAACACGGAATATACGGAGACAAAGTATTATCAGGTATCAAGAGAAGGTGATGTAAAACTTGAAAACCTGACGGAAAATGCACTTGGAAAGGCAAACCAGGAGCTGATCTGCGGTGTAATGCCTTATGATTTTAAGGACGTGAAAAAGTTTCAGCTTGGATTTCTGTCTGGATTTCTGGCAGAAAAGCGTGATATTGAGAAAAAACAGATAGAAAAGAAAGTGCAGCAGGAAGCGCGTGAGAGTGCAGAAAAACTGATGCGGGAACAAATAAATGGATACAGTTCCGTGTCGGTAAAAAATGCCGATTTCCGGGCATTAAAAGAAAAGTGGTCGTATACACTTCTGCCGGTATGGACAATTACATACAAGGCGAAAAACGGAAAAATCTATTATTTTTCCATGAACGGACAGACTGGAAAGGTGTACGGCGAACTCCCGACCGACTATAAAAAAATCTCACTTGTCAGTGGAATCGTCAGTCTGGTAACACTGATCATTTTATTACTGGGAGGGCTGGCATGAGACAGAAAAGATTTTTATGTTTAAAGGGTATCGTATTTGCATGGCTGTTTACGATTTTACTTGCAGCGGGCGGACAGCATGTATGCTTTGCAGCAGAAGAAAATGTTCCACAACAGACGGTATATGATGATGCTGCGCTTCTGACACCGGAAGAAATCGAGACGCTTGAGAGTGAACTGAACGCTGCAGGAGAGAAGACCGGATGGAATATCCTGATGTTGACGACGGATGACACAAATGGAAAAACCACGCAGGAATATGCGGATGATTTCTTCGATGCGATTGCAGAAAACGGTGATGGTGTTGCACTCCTGATCGATATGCAGAACCGTGAAATCTGTATTTCTCCCGGTGGCATTGCAATCAGGTATCTTACGGATGCGCGTATTGAAGATATTTTAAATGACGGATATGAACCGATCTCAGATGGAGAATATGAACAATGTCTGTCTGTAATGTTAAAAGATGTGCTGGTTTATTATGATGAAGGAATCCCGTCAAATCAGTATGAGTATGAGGAGACGGATATTGAGATCACGCCTGCAGAATATGTCATCACATCCGTTGTTTTAGCACTGATACCAGGCGCTGTTGTATTCCTGGTGCTTGTACTATATTGTAAATTAAGAAATCGAAAATACAAATATGATGCTCACGAGTCCGGAACAGTGAATATAAAGAAACACAGCGATGTGCTTGTGAACACTGTTGTGACACACCGTCATATAGAAGAGAAGAAAGCAGAAGACAGCGGCAGGAGTACGGTACATATGAGCAGCAGCGGCGTAAAACATGGTGGAGGCAGCAAAAAATTTTAACAGCATAATGAAAAAATGTTCCTGACATGATAAAAAAGAGGTTGCGTATGCAGCCTCTTTATGTTATTATCTTCCTCATGAGGACAAGTGTCAGCGTGCAACAAACACAACAGATGAATTTCTAAAGAGAGGGATAGAGTCACATGAAAGAGAAAGGTCAGTATTATGTGCTGAAAGAAAAAGCAGTTCCGGAAGTCCTCTTAAAGGTGGTCGAGGCAAAGCGGCTGATTGAATCCGGTAAGATTGCATCCGTGCAGGAGGCAACAGAAAAAGTTGGCATCAGCAGGAGTTCTTTTTATAAATATAAAGATGATATTTTTCCATTTCATGACACGGCAAAAGGAAGGACGATCACATTAGTCATCCAGTTGGATGATGAACCTGGGTTGTTGTCCGTTGTATTAAAGACAGTGGCAGAGTTTCATGCCAATATTCTTACAATCCATCAGAGTATACCGATCAACGGTATCGCTTCTCTTACACTCAGTGTGGATGTTCTGCCGCAGACGGGGGATGTGGCTGAGATGTTAGATCACATTGAGGAACAGGAAGGCATCCATTATGTGAAGATTCTCGCAAGAGAATAAGACATGGCAGATACAGCATATATTATAGTTCATAAATCAGGCATGTAATGTGTGTAAAATGATTTAAAGATAATAAAGTCTGTCCGTGGGATGGAATCTATTGTCTGACAGACTAACTTGGAGGATGAAAAATGAAAGCAGCAGTAATGGGATATGGAACAATTGGTTCTGGTGTCGTGGAGGTACTTGACATCAACGGAAGCAGCATTGCAAAGCGTGTCGGAGAGCCGGTAGAGATCAAATATATACTGGATTTAAGGGATTTCCCGGGAGATCCGATCCAGGATAAGATTGTACATGATTATAAAACGATCGCAGAGGATCCGGAAGTAAAGATCGTTGTTGAGACCATGGGAGGTGTGGAACCTGCCTATACTTTTGTAAAAGCAATGTTGGAAGCCGGAAAACATGTTACCACTTCAAACAAAGCGCTGGTAGCAGCAAAAGGTGCTGAGCTGATCGCCCTTGCAAAAGAGAAAAATGTCAACTTTATGTTTGAAGCGAGTGTTGGCGGCGGTATTCCGATCATCCGCCCGTTAAATTCCTGTCTGACTGCCGACGAAATTGAGGAGATCACCGGAATCGTTAACGGTACAACAAACTATATGATGACGGAGATGTCAGAAAAGGGTGCGGATTTTGACGAGGTATTAAAAGACGCACAGGCAAAAGGCTATGCAGAGAAAGATCCGACAGCAGATATTGAAGGATATGATGCCTGCAGAAAGATTGCAATTTTAACATCTCTTGTCTGCGGACAGCAGGTAGATTTTGAAGATATCCACACAGAGGGTATTACACATATTTCTGCAGCCGATATCAAATATGCAAAAGCCATGGGAAGAGCGATCAAACTTCTTGCTACGAGCAAAAAAACAGATGGCGGATATGTGGCAATGGTAGCACCGTTCTTACTGCCGAAAGAGCACCCGTTATACAATGTAAACGGCGTATTCAATGCAATTTTTGTTCATGGAAATGTACTTGGTGATGCAATGTTTTACGGAAGCGGTGCCGGAAAACTTCCGACAGCCAGTGCGGTTGTAGCAGATGTTGTGGAGATGGCAAAGAATGTTGACAAGAATATACCGGTTGAGTGGAGCTCAAAGAAATTAGAACTGGTAGATTACCGCAGCGCAGAGAACCGTTTCTTTGTCAGAGTATCTGGTACAGATAAAGCATCTGTGGAAAAAGTATTTGGAAATGTAGAATATATTGATGCACAGGGTGTTACAGGAGAGCTTGGTTTTGTGACCGAAGTGATGACAGAAGAAGCTTTGGAGAGCAAAAAAGCAGCATACGGGGAAGTGTTGAATGTCATTCGTGTAGCATAGAAAAAAGAGCAGATCGTGGATCACATGGAAGGCGGTTCACGGGTCTGCTCTTTTTATGAAAACGGAAGAGTGTGAAAAGTAAGATTGTTTACACACGAATTTGAGATACGCAAAAGCAGCGTGGAAATGGAGAGGAATATGACGTTAAGTGAATGTTACGAAGAAATGGGCGCGGATCTGCACGAAGTGCTGCGACGGCTAAAGACGGAGGAGAGGATCGGAAAATTTTTAAAACTGGTACTTACGGATACGAATTATGAGGCACTCTGTAAGGCACTGGAAGAAAAGGATTATGAGCAGGCGTTTACACATATACATAATTTAAAGGGACTTGCGATGAATCTGGGACTGACGCCGCTTCTCATTCCGGCACAGGAGTTATGCGAAGAACTTAGGGATGGCGAACCGGAAAGGGAGCTTAAACCGCTTTTAGATGAAGTGGCGGCGGCTTATCAGAAAGTCCTTGGTATTGTCGAAAGACTTGACTGAGATAACAATGTGAAAAGCTGGAAATTTGGCTGATTCTCTGTAATGAGTTATTCGGAAAGGGAGAACAGTATCAAAGGTAAAGATGCATTTTTGAATCTCTGACATATGATAAAACAGAAGGTTTTATGTCTGAGGTAGAAAAAAGTGCAGGTAATTCTTTTGATCATAGCAGTCAGTGTGGATGTCTTTGTGGCGTGTGTGGCGTGTGGGAGTGAACAGATAAAAATCGGATCTGCGGCAGCGTTATGCATCAGCACGGTCTGCAGTGGGATATTAGGGATATCACTTTATGCGGGGATGGCGTTACAAGGGGTACTTTTAAAAAAATATGCATTATACTTAAGTTTTTTCGGACTGCTTGCAGTGGGAATTTTTAAGCTGACAGAGTATGCGATCAGAAAATATATTGAGCGTCATAAGTTCCTCTGCAAGAAAGTCAAAATCTCTTTTTCACAGCTCAGTTTTATTTTGAGTATCTACAACAATCCGTTGATGGCAGACCGGGATCACTCGGCGACCATGTCGTGTGTGGAGGCTGTATTTTTTGCGCTTGCAATGTCACTGGATGGGATGTTTGGAGGACTGGGTGCAGGATTTGGCGGAAAGTATATTTTTCTTACGGTGCTTGGAAGTTTTGTCGTCAGTTTCTGTGCCGTACTTTGCGGATGCAGGATTGGTATGCAGGCATCTAAGAGGTGGAAGACAGATGTATCATGGCTTAGCGGCGTGTTATTTGTAATACTTGCGTTTCAGAAGATGATATAAGACGCCGGCTGCCCATTGCTGCGGGAAAATCAGGAAGGTCTGTTACTGTTTATGCCTTGCCGGGCGTTTGGGTAATAAAGATTTTCTGCGTATGGGCGGCACAAACTGCCGCTTTTTATGGATTTAGAAATAATGTATAAATATACACAAATATGCATAAAATCTTAGTGCTATTTGTTTTTGGAAAAAGGTTGAAAAAAGTCTTATGATATGATACACTTTTTACAATTTAGGAAAAAGACTATAGGTACTAATAAAGGAAAGTTCAGTCAGGGGACTGTCTGGATGGAAAAAGAAGAAAAACGGCGACGTTTTTTTTTTTGGAAAAAAAGTGAAAGGACAGGGAAACGAATGAAAGCTCATTTAATACTCGAAGATGGGAATGTATTTACCGGAACAAGTATAGGTTCTACTAGGGAAGTCATCAGTGAAATCGTATTTAATACGTCGATGACAGGTTATCTGGAGGTTCTGACTGACCCGTCGTATGCGGGACAGGCGGTTGTTATGACTTATCCGCTGATTGGAAATTATGGAATCACACCGGATATGGAGTCAGGCAGACCGTGGCCGGATGGATATATCGTAAGGGAGTTATCAAGAATGCCGAGTAACTTCCGTGAGGAGGGAACGATTCAGGATTTCCTCACAAAATATGACATTCCGGGTATTGCAGGGATCGACACCCGTGCACTGACAAAGATCCTTCGTGAGAAGGGAACCATGAATGGTATGATCACCACGAATGATAACTATAATATAGAAGAAATTATTCCCAAATTAAAAGCATACACGACAGGTAATGTTGTGGACAAAGTTACCTGCAGTGAAAAACGAGTATTAAAAGGAAATGGCAAGCGGGTTGCTTTGCTTGACCTTGGAGCAAAAAATAATATTGCCCAGTCTTTAAATAAACGCGGCTGTGAAGTGACGATCTATCCGGCACATACGACTGCAGAAGAGATCCTTGCGACAAATCCGGATGGAATCATGTTAAGCAACGGACCTGGAGATCCGAAGGAGTGCAAGGAGATCATTGCTGAGATTAAAAAATTATATGATTCCGATACACCGATCTTTGCAATCTGCTTAGGACATCAGCTGATGGCACTTGCAACCGGCGCTGACACACATAAGATGAAATACGGACACCGTGGCGGCAACCATCCGGTAAAAGATTTAGAAACCGGAAGAGTATATATTTCCTCCCAGAATCACGGTTATGTGGTAGATACGGATACCCTTGATCCAAAGATCGCGAAACCGGCATTTGTGAATGTAAACGATGGAACCAATGAGGGCCTCTCCTATGCAGGCAAAAACATTTTTACCGTACAGTTCCATCCGGAAGCATGCCCGGGACCGCAGGATTCTGCATACCTGTTTGACCGTTTTATTTCGATGATGTAAAAGAGTTTTCTAACACATTTTAGGAGGAAAAATTAATGCCAAGAAATCATGACATAAAAAAAGTTTTAGTAATTGGTTCCGGTCCGATCGTAATCGGACAGGCTGCAGAGTTTGACTATGCAGGTACACAGGCGTGCCGTTCATTAAAAGAAGAAGGCGTTGAGGTCGTACTGGTAAATTCAAACCCGGCGACGATCATGACAGATAAAGATATTGCAGATCAGGTTTACATTGAGCCGCTTACGGTATCAGTCTTAGAGAAGATCATTGCAAAAGAAAAACCGGACAGCGTACTGCCGACTTTAGGTGGACAGGCCGGATTAAACCTCGGTATGGAATTAGAGGAAAAAGGCATCCTTGAAAAATATAATGTCAGACTGATCGGTACGACAGCAGAGACGATTTTTAAGGCAGAGGACCGTCAGGCATTCAAAGATACCATGGAAAAGATCGGTGAGCCTTGCGCAGCATCCCAGGTTGTACACAACGTAGAGGATGGTATCAAGTTTACCAATACGATCGGTTATCCGGTTGTACTCCGTCCGGCATATACCCTTGGCGGAAGCGGCGGTGGTATTGCGCATGATGAGAATGAGCTGGTTGAGATCTTAACAAACGGTCTGCGTCTTTCCCGTGTCGGAGAGGTATTGGTAGAGCGCTGCATCGCAGGATGGAAAGAAATCGAATACGAGGTAATGCGTGATGCCAACGGCAACTGTATCACCGTATGTAATATGGAAAATATCGATCCGGTCGGCGTGCATACCGGTGACTCCATCGTTGTCGCACCTTCCCAGACACTTGGTGACAAAGAGTACCAGATGCTCCGTACATCTGCGTTAAATATTATTTCCGAGTTAAATATCACCGGAGGATGTAACGTACAGTACGCATTAAATCCGGACAGCTTCGAGTACTGTGTCATTGAGGTTAACCCGCGTGTATCCCGTTCTTCTGCACTTGCATCCAAAGCAACCGGATATCCGATCGCAAAAGTTGCCGCAAAGATCGCATTGGGCTATACCTTAGACGAAATTAAAAATGCAATTACCGGAAAAACTTACGCAAGTTTCGAGCCGATGCTTGACTACTGTGTTGTCAAGATCCCGAGACTTCCATTTGATAAATTCATCACAGCAAAGAGAACCCTGACCACACAGATGAAGGCAACCGGAGAGGTTATGAGTATCTGCAATAACTTTGAGGGCGCATTGATGAAAGCAATCCGTTCCTTAGAGCAGCATGTGGACAGCTTAATGTCTTACGACTTTACCGGACTTTCCGATAAAGAGTTAGATGAGCAGCTGCATGTAGTGGATGACCGCCGTATCTGGGTGATCGCAGAGGCACTGCGCAGAGGCGTAAGCTATGACAAGATCCATGAGATCACGAAGATCGACCGCTGGTTTATCGACAAACTTGCCATTCTGGTTGAGATGGAAAACCAGTTAAAGAATGAGCCTTTGACGGTAGAATTATTAAAAGAAGCAAAACGCATCGAGTTCCCGGACAGCGTTATTGCAAAACTGACCGGAAAGACCGAAAAAGAGATCCATGACATGCGTTATGAAAATGGTATCGTAGCAGCATTCAAGATGGTAGATACCTGTGCCGCAGAGTTTGAGGCATCCACACCGTACTACTATTCCGTATTCGGAAGCGAGAACGAAGCCATCGAAACCAATCCAAAGAAAAAGGTACTGGTACTTGGTTCCGGTCCGATCCGTATCGGACAGGGTATCGAGTTTGATTACTGCTCCGTACACTGTACCTGGGCATTTGCAAAAGAGGGATGGGAGACCGTCATCATCAACAACAACCCGGAGACCGTTTCCACTGACTTTGATATCGCAGACAAACTTTACTTTGAACCTTTAACACCGGAAGATGTAGAGAGCATCGTAAAACTGGAAAAACCGGATGGTGCTGTCGTACAGTTTGGTGGACAGACCGCGATCAAATTAACTGAGAGCCTGATGAAGATGGGCGTTAAGATCCTTGGAACAAAAGCCGAGGATGTCGATGCGGCAGAGGATCGTGAGCTTTTCGATGAGATTCTGGAAAAGACACAGATCCCGAGAGCTGCAGGTGGAACTGTATTTACCGCAGAGGAAGCAAAAGAAGTTGCAAACCGTCTCGGCTATCCGGTACTGGTAAGACCTTCCTATGTACTTGGTGGACAGGGTATGAAAATTGCATTCAACGATGATGAGATCGAAGAATTTATCGGTATTATCAACCGTATCGCACAGGATCACCCGATCCTCGTAGATAAATATTTACAGGGAAAAGAAATCGAGGTTGATGCAGTTTGCGACGGAACCGATATCTTAATTCCTGGTATCATGGAGCATATCGAGCGTACCGGTGTACACTCCGGAGACAGTATTTCCGTATATCCGGCACCGACGATCAGCGACCATGTAAAAGAGACAATCGTTGAGTATACGAAACGCCTGGCGCAGGCACTGCATGTTATCGGACTGATCAACATCCAGTTCATTGCCATGGACGAGCAGGTATATGTCATTGAGGTAAACCCGCGCTCTTCGAGAACTGTGCCATACATCAGCAAAGTAACCGGTATTCCGATCGTTGATCTTGCAACGAAAGTAATTATCGGTGATACCATCCGCGGACTTGGCTATGAGCCGGGACTTGCACCGACCGCAGATTACATTGCAATCAAGATGCCGGTATTCTCCTTCGAGAAACTGCGTGGCGCTGAGATCTCCTTAGGACCGGAGATGAAATCAACCGGTGAGTGCCTTGGTATTGCAAAGACTTTCAACGAGGCTCTCTACAAAGCATTCCTCGGCGCAGGCGTGACTTTACCGAAATACAAACAGATGATCATGACCGTCAAAGATGCGGATAAGCCGGAAGCAGTTGGTGTTGCAAAACGTTTTGAGGCACTTGGCTACAAGATTTACGCAACCAGAAGTACCGCAAAATATTTACAGGAGCACGGCGTCAATGCACTTCGTGTCAACAAGATCTCCCAGGAGTCGCCGAACGTTATGGACTTAATCTTAGGACATAAGATCGACCTTGTCATCGACACACCGACACAGGGAAATGGCGATAAGACCAGAGACGGATTCCTGATCCGGAGAAATGCGATCGAGACAGGTGTTTACTGTATCACGGCGATGGATACGGCAAATGCATTAGCACGCAGCTTAGAGACTGCGACCGATGATCTGACACCGGTGGATATTGCGACCGTAAAGAACTTGTAGTTCTTTGAATCTTATAATATAGAAAAGACAGCACAAATCCAAAAGGAGGCGTGCTGTTTTTGCTTTTGCAGGATATGGATATTGGCGGCAATATGAAAAAACGACATGAAAGCAAGATAAGAAATTGCTTTCATGTCGTTTTTTATATCGCCGGAATATTCACTGCAACATATAGAAAAAAGTTATGCGGATTAACGGAGTTTCATTTTTTTACGCGGTTTCTTCTGGATCAGTGGTTTTTCTGCATCCGAAGCATCCTGCGGGATCACAGATGCACTGCTCATTAAGGCACTTGCCGCTTTTTGTTCCAGTTTACTTTGGTTGTGCTGTGCAATCTGAAGTTTGACCTTGCGGAAACGGTCTGCCGTTTCTTTGATGTAGGCATCGGAAACAAAATATTTTACAGAATCTTTATCCAATGCGATACGGTTATCCATGGTTTTCATGATATCCGTGATCTTTAAAGATTTGCTGATGGCCGGATCGCTTAAATCATAGATCATGTTCGTAGAAAACTTCAGTACCATCGGATGAAGAAAATCAGCCGGATTTTCGGCGAGCACAAGGGCTTTTTCTCCATCGGAGAGATCCACACATGCACCGGTAGGAAGAATATGGATACATTCTGCTAAAGCGGAAAGCACGAGCGGATTGTATGTGGCTTTTTCTTTTTTCAGACGTCCCATGGCAGCAATTTCTGAAATTGGCGGTTTGTTAATATTCATTGCGGTCAGATGGTCAAATTCGTCCGCTACTGTTAAAATATCGACGAGAAGACGGATATTGTCTGCAGGTTCTTTGACTTTTAAAGTACGGCTGTTTTTAAAAATGATCTGCTGGATGATATCAAGCGTATGTACCGGGAATTTATAATCACCACGATCCGGTCGGAGTGTTTCATAACCGCGCTCTAAGTTGAGCTGGAGAAAATCCTTATCTGCTGTTGTAAGGTCATCCCCCTTGTCTAATACTGTCTGTGGTACATACAGATAACCAAAATCGTAGAGAAGCGCAGCGGTGATAAGAGCTGTCTGTTCTGCAGCAGGCAGATGCATCTGATTTGTGATCATCGCACAGAGAATGCCGACACTGATGGAATGTTTGTAAACAAAATCTGCAGAACTTCGCAGGTTTTGTGCAAAATTTAATTTGTGATCAAGACTGCCGTAATGTGTCTGGATGTCTCTGACGAGATCGCTCAGCGAAACAGGTGCCTGATTGGCCTGCAGACGATCCATATTTTCTTTTAATTTAAAAACATATATAGTCTGGAACTGTTCGAATTCAAGATCCTCTCTGGAAAGAGGCGGTACCGGCTCTGCCGGCTCAAGAATAAAAATACCGATCAGACCAAAGTTTTCGATACTGTTAATACCCTGCATGGTTAAAAGTGTGTCTCTTTCATAAAGAAGAACACCCATCTTATTGTAGATTGGTTTTGCAAGTCTCATGCCGGGCTTTAAATCTGCTGTTTTTACAAATTGCATAGGTAAATCCTCCCCCTGTGATGATTATCAGGCTCTTTTTATACCATATCCAGACACCAGATGCCTGAATATTCCTCCCCAATAATGGTATGTGAAAAAATTAATATTCATATTGTGCTTTACATGCTATAATACCATATTAATAGAAGAAATACAATGAACGAAAAGTACAACAGCAACGATTACAGCCCATGAAAAGTGCATCTTCGAGGCAGGGGCTGTAATCTCACAATAATATACACTACGGCGCATAGCTTGACAGCAAGGTGTCAGGCTTGCGTCTGAACAGCATCTACTGTTCAGACGAAAGGAACAGCATGAGACACAATTTTTTGAGAAGAATCCTGGGAGGAATACTGACCGGCTGCATGCTTGTTACGGTAACTGTCCATGCAGGAACGACACAGAAAGATATTGATAAGGCAAAAGACCAGATCACAGACCTTAAGAAACAGAAAGAAGATGCGAAAGATCAGGTGGACAGCCTGACGAATGAAAAACAGGGGTTGGAGAGCGACCTTAGCGGACTGAACGGACAGTTAAATACGATCACTTCCGATATGAACCAGTTAGAGCAGCAGGCAGCACAGAAAGAGGACGAGATCAATACGGCGGTGGAAAATCTGAAACGTTCCGAGGAACGATCTGCAGAGCAGTATGAAGATATGAAAGTGCGCATTCAGTATATTTATGAAAATGGCAATCAGTCTGTATGGGACATGCTTATTCATGCGTCCTCCATCGCAGAATTTTTAAATCAGGCAGAATATACAAGTGCAATCAATCAGTACGACAGAAATATGCTTACGGCATATCAGGAGCTCACGGAGCAGATCAAAGAACAGAAAAAGGAACTCGAGAAGCAGAAGGAAGAACTGACTGTATTACAGCAGGAAAAACAGAAAGAGCAGGAAAAAGTCAACAGCCTGATCGAGGATACGCAGAATAAGATACAGGAATCCAGCGAGAAAATTGAAGATGCACAGTCCGATGTGGAGTCGATCGATGCAAAGATCGAGAAAATGATCGAATACGAAAAGCAGCTTGAGATACAGAAGGCAAAAGAGGATGCTGCGCGCCTTGCAGCCATCAAAAAGCAGGAACAGGAAAACAGGTCGAATGTGACATACGCACCGGCACAGAGCGATGCGTATCTGTTAGCTGCCATCATCCAGTGCGAGGCATGGGGCGAGCCATATGATGGAAAACTTGCGGTGGGCAGCGTGATCATGAACCGTGTCAGAAGTTCCTATTTTCCGAATACGGTTTCCGGTGTGATTTATCAGGGAGGGCAGTTCTCTCCGGTTGCCAGCGGTCGTCTTGCATACCGTCTGGAGCAGGGAGTCGCTTCCGATTGTATGAGTGCGGCACAGGCAGTGCTGGGTGGAACGAGCACAACAAATTGTCTTTATTTTCGTGTGAATAACGGCATTATAGAAGGAACAGTTATAGGTAATCATGTGTTTTATTAAACAAAATGATGAAATGATAAAAATTTAACAAAAAACCCCGCAAAATGGAGCAAAAAGGATGTGAAAAATTGTTTACAAAGATGAAAAATAAAGAAAGCTATTGCAATTAATTGTGAAATATGTTAGCATAAGAAAGTACAAGAAATGCAGAAAAATAGCTGATTACATAGCAAATAAGCTTTTTAAAATGAAAGAGAAAAAAGATAAATTTCAACCGGAAGTTTGAATTTATTTTTTTAAAAAAGATTGTTAAAAAATTAACAGCATTTTTCGGCAACTTTAAAGAGAAAGAAACAAATTCTCTGCAAATGCAGAGTTTTGTGTTAAATTGAAAGGAGAATTCAAAATGGCAAAGAAAGTAGTTTTAGCAGGTGCCTGCCGTACCGCAATCGGTAAAATGGGTGGAGCATTAAGCAATACTCCAGCAGCAGACTTAGGTGCAATCGTTATCAAAGAGGCTTTAAGAAGAGCAAACGTTAAACCGGAAATGGTTGACGAGGTAAAAATGGGTTGTGTAATCCAGGCAGCTCAGGGACAGAACGTTGCACGTCAGGCAGCAATCAAAGCAGGACTGCCAATCGAAGTTCCGGCAATCACAATTAACGTTGTTTGTGGTTCTGGTTTAAAATGTGTCAATGATGCAGCTACCATGATCATGGCAGGTGAAGCTGATATCGTTGTTGCAGGTGGTATGGAAAACATGTCTATGGCACCATATGCTATGACAAAAGCTCGTTTTGGATATCGTATGAACAATGCAACGATCATCGATACAATGGTAAACGATGCATTAACAGATGCATTCAACCACTATCATATGATGATCACTGCAGAGAACGTATGTGATAAATATGGCATTACAAGAGAAGAACTTGACGAGTTCTCAGCAAACAGCCAGCAGAAATGCGAGAAAGCAATCGCTGAAGGTAAATTTGATGATGAGATCGTTCCGGTTCCTGTTAAAGTGAAAAAAGAGATCGTTGATTTCGTAAAAGATGAAGGACCACGTGCCGGTACAACTGTTGAGTCTTTAGCAAAATTAAAATGCTGCTCCGGTAAAGAGGGCGGTCTTGTTACAGCAGGTAACGCTTCCGGTATCAACGATGGTGCAGCAGCAATCGTTGTTATGAGTGAAGAAAAAGCAAAAGAGCTTGGTGTTACACCAATGGCTACATGGGTAGCAGGTGCTCTTGGCGGAGTTGAGCCTGAGATCATGGGTGTTGGACCTGTTGCTTCTACAAGAAAAGTATTAGCAAAAACTGGTTTATCCATTGATGATATGGACTTAATCGAAGCAAACGAAGCATTCGCAGCTCAGTCTATTGCAGTAGCAAGAGATCTGAAATTCGATATGTCTAAAGTAAATGTAAATGGTGGTGCAATCGCATTAGGACACCCGGTAGGTGCTTCCGGATGCCGTATCCTTGTTACATTACTGCATGAGATGCAGAAGAGAGACGCTAAGAGAGGTCTGGCTACACTTTGCATCGGCGGTGGTATGGGATGCTCCACAATCGTTGAGAGATAATAGTTTTTTATAGTAATTCCCGGGGAATGACTTCCCGGGGATTGCATTTTTCAAACATACAGTTAACATAATTATTTTCAGGAGGTAACCGAAATGAAGGTTGGCGTTATTGGTGCAGGAACCATGGGACAGGGCATTGCAAAAGCATTTGCCCAGGTAGAAGGATATGAAGTAGCTCTTTGCGATATCAAGCAGGAGTGGGCTGAAGGCGGAAAAGAGAAAATCAAAAAAGGTTATGCAAGATTAGTAGAAAAAGGAAAAATGACACAGGAAGCTGTTGACGGCATCCTTGCAAAAATCACTCCAGGTTTAAAAGAAGACCTTTGCAAAGACTGTGATCTGATCGTAGAGGCAGCTTTCGAGAACATGGAAGTAAAGAAAACTACTTTCAAAGAGTTAGACGAGATCGCAAAACCGGAATGCATCTTTGCTTCCAACACATCCAGTCTTTCTATCACAGAGATCGGAAACGGATTAAACCGTCCAATGGTTGGTATGCATTTCTTCAACCCGGCAGACCGTATGAAACTGATCGAGGTTATCGCTGGTGTGAATACTCCGGATGAAACTGTTGCAGCTATTAAGAAAATTTCTGAAGAGATCGGAAAAACTCCGGTACAGGTTAACGAGGCTGCTGGTTTCGTTGTAAACCGTATCTTAATCCCAATGATCAACGAAGCTGCATTCATCAAAATGGAAGGTGTTTCCGATATCGCTGGTATCGATGCAGCTATGAAACTTGGTGCTAACCACCCAATGGGACCGTTAGAGTTAGGTGATTTCATCGGTCTTGATATCTGCCTTGCTATCATGGATGTACTTTACAAAGAGACAGGCGACAGCAAATATCGTGCATGCCCACTGATCCGTAAAATGGTTCGTGGTGGTAACCTTGGAGCAAAGAGCGGCAAGGGATTCTATGTATACAATGCTGATCGTACAAAGACTCCGGTCGATGCTCAGTAAAATAAATATTTATGGAGGAAAATTAGATCATGGATTTCACTTTAGACAAGAAACATGAAATGGCTCGTTCCTTATTCAGGGAATTTGCTGAAACAGAAGTAAAACCGCTTGCACAGGAAACAGATGAGACAGAAGCTTTCCCGGCTGAAACGGTTAAGAAAATGCAGAAATACGGATTCATGGGAATCCCGGTTCCGAAAGAATACGGCGGACAGGGTTGTGATCCTCTTACATACGTTATGTGCGTAGAAGAGTTATCTAAAGTTTGCGCAACAACAGGTGTTGTTGTATCTGCACATACATCACTCTGCATCGATCCGATCATGACATACGGTACAGAAGAGCAGAAACAGAAATATGTAAAACCACTTGCAACAGGCGAGAAGTTAGGTGCATTTGCATTAACTGAGCCGGGTGCTGGTACTGATGCACAGGGTGCACAGACAAAAGCTGTTTTAGATGGTGACGAGTGGGTATTAAACGGATCAAAATGCTTCATTACCAACGGTAAAGTTGCAGACGTTTATATCGTAATCGCAATCACAAGCATCACAGAGGACAAGAGAGGCAGAAAGAAGAAAAACTTCTCTGCATTCATCGTTGATAAGGGAGCTCCAGGTTTCTCATTCGGAACAAAAGAGAAGAAAATGGGTATCCGTGGATCATCTACATATGAGCTGATCTTCGAAGACTGCAGAATCCCGAAAGAGAATCTGTTAGGACCGGAAGGAAAAGGTTTCCCGATCGCAATGCACACACTTGATGGTGGACGTATCGGTATCGCTGCTCAGGCACTTGGTATCGCTGAGGGTGCATTAGACAGAGCTATCGCTTATACAAAAGAGAGAAAACAGTTCGGCCGTTCAATCGCACAGCAGCAGAATACACAGTTCAAACTTGCTGATATGGCTGCAAGAATCGAAGCTGCACAGCTTTTAGTTTACAAAGCAGCAATGGCAAAAGCTACTCAGAAAGTATATTCTGTAGAAGCTGCAAAAGCGAAATTATTCGCAGCAGAGACTGCAATGGCTGTTACAACTGAGGTTGTTCAGTTATTCGGTGGATACGGATATATCAGAGAGTACGACGTAGAGCGTATGATGCGTGATGCTAAGATCACAGAGATCTACGAGGGTACAAGCGAAGTACAGAGAATGGTAATCTCCGGTGCATTATTAAAATAGTCGTGATCTAGCGGATTGAGAATGGCTGTAAAAAATATGGAATCACGCTTGCGTGAATGGAATATTTTTTTCAGACATTTGAGAGCGCAACGCGCATGAGAAACACGTAGTGTTTCGAATCAATCCGCGATAAAATTAAACATATAAAACATAAGGAGTGGAAAATACATGAATATCGTAGTATGTATTAAACAGGTTCCTGATACAAAGGGCGGCGTTAAGTTCAACCCGGATGGAACGCTTGACAGAGCAGCAATGCTTGCTATCATGAACCCAGATGATAAAGCTGGTCTTGAAGCAGCACTTAGAATCAAAGATGAGACAGGAGCAAAAGTTACAGTTCTTACCATGGGACTTCCAAAGGCTGATGCAGTTCTTCGTGAAGCATTAGCAATGGGCGCTGATGAAGCAGTTCTTGTAACAGACCGCGTATTAGGTGGAGCTGATACATGGGCAACATCTACCACAATCGCTGGTGCACTTCGTAACTTAGACTATGACCTGATCATCACAGGACGTCAGGCTATCGATGGTGATACTGCGCAGGTTGGTCCTCAGATCGCTGAGCATCTTGGACTTCCGGTTATCTCTTACGCAGCTGACATCAAAGTAGAGGGTGATTCTGTTGTTGTAAAACGTCAGTACGAAGACAGATATCATGAGTTAAAAGCAAAAATGCCTTGTCTGGTAACTGCTCTTTCTGAATTAAACGAGCCGCGTTACATGACACCAGGCGGAATCTTCGATGCATTTGACAAAGAAGTAACCGTTTGGGGCAGAGCAGACTTAAAGGATGTTGACGATTCTGATCTTGGTTTAAAGGGATCTCCTACTAAGATTGCAAAAGCATCTGATAAAGTTGCAAAGGGTGCGGGTGAGAAAGTAAACCTTGATCCGGCAGAATCCGTAGCATATTTGATCGGTAAATTCAAAGAGAAACACATTATCTAATAAAAAAAGGAAAAGTGGTGAATAACATGGCATTAGAAGAATATAAAGGAGTATTTGTCTTTGCACAGCAGGTAGATAACGTATTAGATGGCGTTGCATTTGAGTTACTTGGAAAAGGCAAAGACTTAGCAAAAGATTTAGGTACAGACGTAACTGCTGTATTAATTGGTTCTGGTGTAAAAGAATTAGCAGATCAGTTAGCTGAGTATGGTGCTGACAGAGTTATCGTAGTAGATGATCCTGAATTAAAAGACTACAGAACAGAGCCGTATGCTCATGCATTAGCATCTGTAATTAACGAGTATAAACCGGAAATCATGTTAGTTGGTGCAACTGCAATCGGCCGTGATTTAGGACCTACTGTTTCTGCAAGAGTAAAAACAGGTCTGACAGCAGACTGTACATCTCTTGAGATCGGTGATTTCCCACTGGTTGCTGCACCTGGTAAAGAATCAGAGCAGAAACACAATCAGTTATTAATGACACGTCCTGCATTTGGTGGTAACACCATCGCAACAATTGCCTGCCCGGACAACCGTCCTCAGATGGCAACTGTACGTCCAGGTGTTATGCAGAAGATCGCTCCGATCAGCGGTGCAAAAGCAAACGTTGTAGAGTACAACCCGGGATTTACAGCAAACAACAGATATGTTGAGATCTTAAACATCGTAAAAGCTGTTAAGAGCACAGCAAACATTATGGAAGCAAAGATCCTTGTTTCCGGTGGTCGTGGAGTTGGTTCCAAAGAGAACTTCAAACTTCTTGAAGATCTTGCAGAGGTACTTGGCGGTACTGTAAGCTGCTCCCGTGCAGTTGTAGAGAATGGCTGGTTACCTGTTGATTTACAGGTAGGTCAGACAGGTAAAACTGTTCGTCCTCAGATCTACTTTGCAATCGGTATTTCCGGAGCAATCCAGCACGTAGCTGGTATGGAAGATTCTGACCTGATCATCGCAATCAACAAAGATGAAGATGCTCCAATCTTCGACGTAGCTGATTACGGTCTGGTTGGTGATCTGAATAAGATCGTTCCTGCTTTAACAGCAGCATTAAAAGCTGAGTTAGGCAAATAATACATAGGTGAATAACCTGTAAGATAGAAAGCCCGTCTTTCGAGTGCGGCTTCTGTGAAGAAGCTGGCAGGAAGGACGGGCTTTTTACATCAAATAAATATAAAACACTGCATTGCGGAAAATGATTCCGGATGTTATACTTAAAGGCGTTGCAAAGGAACAGGATGACAGGAATTTGTATTGGTTCAGAAACTAATCATCCTGTATCTAAAAAAATTACATAAAAACGAGAAAAGAGGAAGGGACTATGACCAGGAAAAAGTTTTCCACAAAGTTTCTTGTGGAAATGGCACTTTTAGTTGCCATCATTCTTATCATGGCTTTTACCCCGCTCGGATATATTAAAACGGCAGGTATTGAGATTACGCTGATCGTTGTTCCGGTGGCGGTAGGAGCTGTTACGTTAGGACCTGTGGCTGGTGCAATTCTAGGAGGAGTGTTTGGACTTGCCAGTTTTTTGCGCTGCTTTGGACTGAATGCATTTGGTGCGATGCTTCTTAGCATCAATCCGTTTCTGGCATTTTTGCTGTATGTGCCGACCCGTATTCTGACGGGCTGGCTGACGGGACTGATTTATCAGGGAATCCGCAGGACAAAAATACCATCAAATGTATCGCTCACGATCGCAAATCTGTGCTGTCCGCTTTTAAATACCACATTTTTTATGAGCATGCTGGTATTTGGTTTTTATCAGACAGAGTATATACAGTCGTTTGTTCAGAAGTTTGGTGTCAGCAATCCATTTTTGTTTGTGATAGCATTTGTCGGAATTAACGGACTGGTTGAGGCAGTGGTATGTTTTATCGTCGGAACCGCAATTTCCGCGGCTTTGAAGAAAGCATTGAAATATAGTTAATTGGATAGAATATGGTAAAAATTGGATGAAAATAAAAACATGACATTACGAAGTAAATATGGCGGCGGGATTGCGGAATGAGCATGCAAGTGCTATACTTAATAACGTTGTAAAAATTACATATTATAAGGAAAGAGGAAGAGACTATGACTCAGAAAAAGTTTTCCACAAAGTATCTTGTGGAGATGGCACTTTTAGTTGCTATCATTCTCATCATGGCTTTTACCCCGATCGGATATATCAGAACAGCTGGTCTTGAGATCACGCTGATCGTTGTTCCGGTAGCGGTAGGAGCTGTTACGTTAGGACCGGCGGCAGGCGCAATCTTAGGCGGCGTGTTCGGCATTACAAGTTTCATCCAGTGCTTCGGCATGAGCCCGTTTGGTGCAGCACTACTTGGAATCAACGGATTTTTAACATTTTTGGTATGTGTACCTACCCGTATTTTGATGGGCTGGCTGACGGGTCTGATCTATAAAGGACTTCGCAAAACAAAACTGCCATCAGGTGCATCTGTTACGATCAGTAACCTTTGCTGTCCGCTGCTGAACACAACATTTTTTATGGGAATGTTAGTGATCGGATTTTACCATACGGAATACATCCAGTCATTTGTGTCAGCTCTTGGAGCAAAAAATGCACTTCTGTTCATTTTAGCATTTGTAGGTGTCAACGGACTGGTTGAGGCAATCGTTTGCTTTGTGGTTGGAACTGCGATTTCAGTAGCCCTCAAAAAGGCATTAAAATATAATTAAACATGATTGGAAGCCCCTTATGATACAGGCATTGCATGTTATCATAGGGGGATATGCAAAAAAAGGAACAGGGGTTGAGTAAAAATTCAGACTCTGTTTTTTTGATTTATAGAAAATTATATTCTATCCGGTTCTTTGGGAAGGGCACTCTTTTTTGTATCACAGGAGGAGTTATTTTGGCGGTCGCTGCAGAGGTTGTTATTTTAAAAGTCATGAACACAGATCCGTTATCCAGTCTTTTCCAAAATGCGAAAGATGCTGTGATCGGAGAAGAAGGAACCGTAACAACAATCTCAAAATCATCGTTGGAGGAAGTTTTTGAAATCAGTGAACTCTCTGTGAACTTGCAGCACTGGAATGCTATTATCACAATGTGGCAAAATCCACGAAAACAAAAGGTACCGGATTGGCACATGTGGGAGAAAAAGAAAGAAAATTCTGGAGCGAATACACCGGATTTGCCAAGATTGGAATTGACATGTCGGATGTAAATATGAAAGTTGATGGCACCAGTGTGGAAATTACAATACCGGATGCAAAGTGGTGAGAAGATAAAGATCGGGGATGGGCTTTCTTGTGATGAAGTTGCAGCAGAAGGAGAACATCTGGCCACCAGAAAAAGAGATATTGAAAATGGCAAAGAGGTTGTATATTATTTTGTCCCGGTGGAGAAGCATTTAGCTGTCTGATTGATTATAAGGACGGCAGCTCTTTTGACCTTATACTTTGTCTGGACATTGATGACAGTGGATCAATTGGAAAAAAGTAAAGAAAGAATTGAAACACAGAAGAAGATATTTGAACAGTTAAGTTATAGTGCTACGTTGACGCTGATATCTCTATTCTGTATTTGAAAATAAGATATATCGTATCGGAGGCGATGAATTTGTAGTACTTGATCCGGATACAACAGAACCGCAATTTTATGATAATGTAAGATCTGTCTGTGAAATGATGAACAACAACAATATTAGTATTTCAGTGGGAGCTGCCTGGGCTGAACACGGAAAAAATTTAATGAGAAGGTCAGGGAAGCTGACCGGTGTATGTACGAACAGAAAAATGCATATCATCAACAGCAGCAGGATGCACAACAGGAGCTGCTGCAATAAATGTTTGAAAGAATAGTATACAAATCCCCTGCATACAATGTAAAAACAAAGTATTGCAGGGGATTTTTTTGTGAAAACCTATATTGAGGAAAGAGCTATGGAAATAGCCAGATATATTATTGATAATAATACGACGGTGCGTCAGGCAGCGAAACATTTTGGCATCAGCAAGAGTACGGTACATAAAGATGTCACAGAACGCCTTGTCCAGGTCAATCCGTCGCTTGCGGCGGAGGCACGCAAGGTGTTAGATGTTAATAAATCCGAGCGCCATATCCGCGGTGGACTTGCAACAAGGGAGAAATATCTGCATCAGCATGCATAAAACAAAAAGCGCATTTCATAAAATGAAAGTTTATTAAAACGAAAAAACACGTTTCATAAAACAGTAAAACAGATTTCATGAGATGGGAAAATACAATTCACGAAATTGCACAATGAATTTCACAAATTATGTAAAAAATTTGTGAAATTAAAACTATTATGTGAGTTCGTGGAATGCGCTATAATAATTACACGACGTGCAGCAGAGAAAGCGATCGCAAAAATTGCTTTCTCTGCTTTTTTGTCGGTAAAAATAATTATTTTATCAAAAGAATGAGGAGAAAAATATGCCAAAAACAAAGTTACAGGAAGTCGTATTTACTATTTTAATGGTGTTCGTCATGGTGTACGCAATGATCTGCTACAACATTGCACTGAACATGGGAGGAATGAGCAACATTGTATTTTTAAATGCATGTCATGAACTGATCATTATGGGACCGCTTGCGTTTATTCTTGATTTTTTCCTCTATGGATCACTGTCCAAAAAACTTGCATTTCGTATCGTGACACCGGGGGTGGACAAACCGATCATGCTGATCCTTGCCATCTCATCGATCACGGTCTGCCTGATGTGCCCGACGATGAGCCTCGCAGCAACACTTTTATTCAAACATGCAGGAAAAGAAGTGATTGCAGTGTGGCTTGAGACAACAGCACTGAATTTTCCGATGGCATTTTTCTGGCAGATCTTTTTTGCAGGTCCGCTTGTGAGAGCCATTTTCGGAATGATCTTTAAAGAAAAAGAAGAACAGGTCATAGAAGAGGAAAGCGAATTTTTAGAGGGCGGAAGTGTGAGAGAATAAAAGACTGGAACGACAATTGATTGAAAATACCCGGCATTAAGGCAGGTTATGAAACGGATGGAGAGGACAAAGACGAAGAAAACGGATACATGTTAAAAAGTGATTCCATGTCCGGTATTGGGAAAAATCAGTGCAGCAGCGCAGTCTGCGAGAAATAAGAGTATCAGCACACGGTTGAAACTGTGTCTGAAACCCGGAGACAGGGAAAACCAGAGTTTTCGGAAAATTTCAGAAAACACGCAGATCCAGAGCATGCCTGCAACACCAAATCCGACTGCTGACAAAAGGCAGATATATCCATGAAGATTAAAAGGATAACTGTTGTAATTCCAGTAACGCAGATCAAAAAAAGTATCAAGAAACCATCCGATCACAAGTTCCAGAACCGTTCCGAGCAGAGCAGTTTTTACGAATATTGTGATCGGGTGGTATTTTATTTTCAAAAGAAAAGACGGGGTGGATCTGGTGGATATATTTTTTTCGGAATGATGAAAAAGGCAGTAAAATATCACTGCGCCGATGCCATAAACGGGAAGCCATGGACCGTAAAAAAATCCGCGATTGCGAAAGGTACCGTCCTTTACAAGAAAGATGAGAATTTCCCAGAGAAATCCGCAAAAACTTCCGAGAAAGAAAAAGTGGATAAGCAGAGAAACTATATCCTGTATGGGGTTCTGCTCCGGTGCGCAGAGTTGTGAAAAATCCGGGAGATTTGAATGTCTTTTCATGTGAATAGTATGACCGGAGATGGAGAGAGATATGTATTTTTTGATAAAAGTGACAAAATACTGTAATGGAGGGAAAAACGCCTTGTAAACTTCCGGAACGTATCTTATAATAAATATCATTAAAGCCTGGTATCAGGGAAGGGCATGTTTTTGAAAAATGGCATTGTCACGAACGGATTGCAGGCAACGAAAACATCAGGAGGAAGAAGATCAATGGATCATGAGAAAGTAATTGTCATTGATTTTGGCGGTCAGTACAATCAGCTGGTTGCGAGACGTGTCAGAGAATGCAATGTTTACTGTGAGATATATTCCTACAAGACGGATATCGCGCAGATCAAGGCAATGAATCCAAAGGGAATCATTCTTACCGGCGGCCCGAACAGCTGCTATGAGGCTGATTCACCGACCTGTTCAAAAGAATTATTTGAACTTGGCGTTCCGGTTTTAGGACTCTGCTATGGTGCGCAGTTGATGATGCACGTACTTGGAGGAAAGGTGGAAAAAGCACCTGTCCGTGAGTATGGTAAGACCGAGGTTATGGTTGATACTTCATCACCGTTATTTACTGGCGTATCAGAAAATACGATCTGCTGGATGAGTCATTTCGATTATATTTCAAAGGCTGCACCAGGATTTAACATCGTTGCACACACAGCGGATTGTCCGGTTGCTGCAGCAGAGAATCAGGAGAAAGGATTATTTGCAATCCAGTTCCACCCGGAAGTACTTCACACACAGGAAGGTACAAAGATGCTTCACAACTTTGTACGCGGCATCTGCGGCTGTGAGGGAACCTGGAGAATGGATTCTTTTGTGGAGAATACGGTAAAAGAAATCCGCGAAAAAGTCGGTGACGGAAAAGTACTGCTTGCCTTATCTGGCGGCGTGGATTCCTCCGTTGCAGCAGGTCTGTTATCCCGTGCAATCGGAAAACAGCTTACCTGCGTATTTGTAGACCACGGTCTTCTACGCAAAAATGAGGGCGATGAGGTCGAAGAAGTATTCGGACCAAACGGGCAGTTTGATCTGAACTTTATCCGTGTCAACGCACAGGATCGTTATTATGGAAAATTAGCCGGTGTCACAGAACCGGAGCATAAACGTAAGATCATCGGTGAGGAGTTCATCCGTGTCTTTGAGGAAGAGGCAAAGAAGATCGGAGCCGTTGATTTCCTTGCACAGGGAACCATTTACCCGGATGTCGTTGAGAGCGGACTTGGCGGAGAGTCAGCCGTCATCAAATCCCACCACAACGTAGGAGGTCTGCCGGATTTCGTTGATTTCAAAGAAATCATTGAGCCGCTCCGCAACCTTTTCAAGGACGAAGTAAGAAAAGCCGGACTTGAACTTGGCATCCCGGAAAAACTTGTTTTCCGCCAGCCATTCCCGGGACCGGGACTCGGTATCCGTATCATCGGAGAAGTAAACGCTGAGAAAGTCAAGATCGTGCAGGATTCCGATGCCATCTACCGCGAGGAAGTGGACAAGGCAGTGGAGGAATACACCAAAGCAAACGGCAAGGCACCATCCTGGATGCCGAACCAGTACTTTGCAGCACTGACCAATATGCGTTCCGTCGGCGTCATGGGCGATGAGCGTACTTACGACTATGCCGTGGCACTGCGTGCCGTCAATACGGTAGATTTCATGACCGCCGAGTCAGCAGAGATCCCGTTTGAAGTGCTCCAGAGAGTTATGAGCAGAATTATTAATGAGGTGAAGGGCGTCAACAGGGTAATGTATGATTTGACGAGTAAGCCACCGGGAACGATTGAGTTTGAATAACGGACTAAAATGCCGAAAGCCTGTATTTATGCGGGTTTCCGGCATTTGTTTTATCAAATGACTCTAGTTTGGCTCTATTTGTGGGCGGAGTAATTGATGCAAATGTAATTATTGAGAAGAATGAAAAGGAAAAAATGATATGAAGAAATGCAAACTTCTTTTATTTGATTTAGACGGAACTTTATTACAGA
>CAKREH010000006.1 GCA_934317215.1 uncultured Roseburia sp. | reverse complement strand
CCTAGGGTATCAAACGCCTGTACAATATCGGGAAAATAACCTAAAAAAATTTGTCTGAAAAAGTGTTGACAATCCATGCAGTTTATATCTTATAAAACCAACGACCGGACGAAAGAGATCATTGAGGAATGGTGGAGAGGTCAGTTTTGCACAGAACTGCCGATGGGGATGACGGTCGGCTATGTGGATGTGGCATGGCAGGTCGTGGCAAAGGGACTTGGATATACACTCTGTTTTCTGCCGGATAATTATGAAAATGAATATGATCTCTGTCTGACGCCGCTGGTACATAAGGATGGGACATCTGTGACGAGAAATACATGGTTTCTTTATTCAAAAAACAAGAGAATGACAAGGGTTTTAGAAGAGTTTGTAAGTTACATAGAGGACAATTACAACTTAAAGAAAATGGTGAAAGATGAAAGAAATCGATTGGAAGATACTGATAACTCTTTATGAAAAGAAAAGCATGACAAAGGCTGCCGAGGAGCTTTTTATGACACAGTCCGCACTCACAAAGCATGTCAGGGCAATTGAAAATGAATGGAACATTGAGGTGGTGCGCAGGAACAGTCAGGGAGTTTCGTTTACGGATGAGGGAAAATATCTCGTAAATAAGGCGAATATCATGCTGGATTTTATGAAGGAAATTGAGGAACATTTTGCCCAAAATCATTCCCAGAAGCAGCTTTTAAGACTTGGTGTTCCAAATTCATTTGCACGGATCCACATGCCGGAACTTTTAAAAGAGTATTTTGAGGAATACAGCAATATACAGATCGAGACAATTACAAATCCGAGTGATGTGATCATCAACCAGCTCACGAACGGAAGTATAGATATCGGCATTATCTGCGGGGATTTCCCGTTCCTTGGTGAGAAAGTCTGCCTGTTTAACGAGGAGATGTATATGGTGACTCCAAAGGGTGTAAAAATGGAGGAGATCGAGCGTCTGCCGCTCGTCGAATCCTATTTTAATCCAATCGTCAAACTGACAGTCACACAGTGGTGGAGAAACCATTTTAATGTTATGCCACAGGAAACACATCGTGTGCCGTATGCGGATATAGCGATCGAGATGGTGGAAAACGGGCTTGGTGTTACCTTTGTATTTGGCGACAAGTGGAAAGTAAATGAAGAAAAGGCGCAAAAACTCGCAGTTTATGATAATCAGGGTAAGATGGTAAACAGAAGTGTTTTTATGATGGTGAGTGATGAATGTTTCCAAAGCCCTGAAATCATGGATTTTGTTTCTTTTGTGGAGAAATATTATCGGGTAAACTGCTGTTAATGGCAAAAAAATGATATTCTGTTTTGGAATGTCAGGACAGTCAATACGTGAATTTCCTTTTGACACTGGAAGTTTCTATACTTTAGTTATAGAAATTCCAGTGTCTTTTTATATGAAAAAGGGCGGCACAGTTTCAGTTCACGAAAGGAGATTCATATGAGTATTGCGTATGTAGGATGCAGAACGACAAGAGAGAGAAATGCGAGGGGAAAGGGACTGAAGGTATATTCCATTGATGATGTTACCGGCGACTGGAGGGAGCTGCAGTGCCTTCTGACGGAGGAAAACCCGTCTTATCAGGTGATGGACAACGAGGAACACTATCTTTATTCCGTCCATGGCGATTTTACTATGGTAAGCAGCTATCGGATCAGGGAAGATGGTACGTTAGAGCATTTAAACACGATCGATATCGGCGGAAAGAATCCGGTATTTATCACGGTGGATAAGACGAACCAGTATGTGATCGTAGCGACTCTTCAGGGAGGTGCCGTTTATGTGATCCGCAGAAAAAAGGATGGTACTTTAGGGGAGATTGTTACAAAAACCTGTTTGGAAGGAAAAGAAGAGGGAAAGATTTCTTTTGCACACCAGTGTATCTGGGACCAGAAAAAAGAGTATCTGTTTGTGGTAACGCAGGCGAGACTGCAGGGGTATGGCATGGTGAGAGTGTTCCGGTTTAATGAAAAAGATGGATCGCTTACAACGACAGACACGTATTATTCCAGAACTTATGACGAGCCGAGACATGTCTCGATTCATCCGAATAACCGTTTTGTTTACCTGATCAATGAAAAGGGTAACAAAATGACATATCTGTTATTTGATGACAAGACCGGAAAACTGACAGCAAAGCAGAATCTGCCGTCACTGCCGGAAACATATACCGGAGAAGGTCAGGCGAGTGCATCGGTGCTGGATAAAGAGGGAAAGATCCTGATCGGTTCAAACCGTATCCATGAGTCCATCGTACTTTACCGTATTGATCAGAATACCGGTTATATGAAAGAGATCGGATATTATCCGACACTTGGACTGACACCGAGATTTATTTCATTTAACTTAGATTACAGCAAATTTTATGTGGCAAATGAGGACAGTGACACGATCGTGGAGATGAAACTGGATTCAGAGACAGGCAGCATGAATTACACAGGGCGGATCATTGCGACAGAAAGTCCGGTCTGCATTACATTTAAGGAGGTATAGGAGATGAATCTGGGGTTAGTATCACTGATTCTGCTATTGGCAGCAATCATTATTGGGTTCTGGCGGAACAGCAATGTCGGCATTCTCTGCATTGCATTTTCAATGATCTTAATGATCGTATACAAAATAAATACAAAAGATGTGATTGCAGGATTCAGCTCGTCACTTTTTATCCAGATGGTCGGTATTACCTACCTGTTTTCTATTATCAATGGAAACGGAACATTAGAGCTTCTGGCAAGAAAAATGGTGGCAATGGTTGGAAAACGGAAACATCTGATACCGTTTGTCATGTACATTCTGGGATTTGTCATCTGTGCAGTTGGACCCGGTGCGATCCCGAGTCTTGCAATTATTCCAGTCATTGCGATTCCGGTAGCAATTTCCGCAGGGATCAATCCGATCATGACAGCGATTATTGGAGATCTCGGTGTGATGTCGGGACGTATGAGTCCACTCACGCCTGAGAGTGCAGTTGTCAGGGAACTCATGACAGAGCAGGGATTAGAGGCAAACACGATTCCGATTATGATCGGTATGACGATCACGGCGCTGGTGGTTGCGGTGCTTGTCTATATTTATTACAAAGGCTGGAAAGTCGAGGCAGATACCGAAGTTGTAAGCAGACAGGAACTTCCAAAATTTAAGGTAAAGCAGTGGTGTTCCCTGATTGGTCTTTTAGTACTTGCAGTGGGGGCGCTGTTCTTTTCCTGGAATGTTGGTTTTACCGGATTTCTGGTAGGAAGTATCCTGGTTGTTATCGGGGATGCCAAGGAAAAGAAAGCAATCGCCGGGATTCCGTGGAACGTGATCCTAATGGTGCTGGGTGTTGGAATCCTGATGAATATCATATCAATCTCCGGTGGAATTGACATCATGGTGGCGGCACTTGAAAAAATCATGGGAGCGCGGACGGCAGCTATGATCATGGCGATCGCAGCAGGTATCATGTCATTTTTCAGCTCAGGTCTTGGTGTTGTATTCCCGACACTGATACCGACAGCAAGCGGTCTGGCAGCAGGTCTTGGTGTAAGTGCAATCCAGCTTGTAACAGTGATTGTGATCGGTGGTACCGTATCCGGGTTTACACCGATCTCTACAACAGGTGCACTTATCATGGCAGGTGTTGCACAGCAGGAAAATGCAGAGGAGCGTTTTCCACAGAACCGGTTATTTATCGAATTATTTGCAGTTTCTTTTATCGCACTTGCAGTACTGGCGATATTCGCGTTTGCAGGTGTATATGGGATTTATATGTAACAGAAATGGAGGATGAAAGAATATGGTTAAATTGTATGAAGAGGGTGTATTTTTAGTAAAAGGGGAAACAATCATTCCGGCATCGGAGGCAGAGCCATCCATGAAAAAAGAGGAGGCAAAGAAAGGAACGATCGCTTATTCCATTTTAAAAGCACATAATACGTCAGACAATATGGAGAAATTAAAAATCCGTTTTGACGCCATGACAAGCCACGATATCACGTTCGTCGGTATTATCCAGACAGCAAAGGCATCGGGACTAAAACAGTTTCCAATCCCTTATGTACTGACTAACTGCCACAACAGTCTCTGTGCAGTCGGCGGAACAATCAACGAGGATGATCATGTATTCGGGCTTTCCGCAGCGAAAAAATATGGCGGGATCTATGTGCCGCCGCATATGGCAGTCATCCATCAGTATATGCGTGAGACCATGGCTGGATGTGGAAAAATGATCTTAGGTTCCGATTCCCATACGCGTTACGGTGCACTCGGCACCATGGCGATCGGTGAAGGCGGAGGCGAGCTGGTAAAACAGTTATTGTGTGATACCTATGATGTGGCATATCCAGGTGTGATTGGAATTTACCTGACCGGAAAACCGAATCCGGGCGTCGGACCGCAGGATATTGCATTGGCAATCATCGGTGCCGTTTATAAAAATGGATATGTAAAAAATAAAGTGATGGAATTCGTCGGACCGGGCGTCGCATCTATGACAGCTGATTTCCGGAATGGCATTGATGTTATGACGACAGAGACGACCTGTCTGTCCTCCATCTGGAAAACGGATGAAAAAACAAAAGAATTTCTTCGTGTGCATGGCAGGGAAGAAGATTATAAGGAATTAAACCCGGCAGACTGTGCTTACTACGACGGAATGGTTTATGTGGATCTTTCTACCGTAAAGCCGATGATCGCACTGCCGTGCCACCCGAGCAATACATTTGAGATCGATGAATTGAATGCCAATTTACCGGATATTCTGCATGAGGCAGAAGAGAATGTAAGAAAACTTTCCGACAACCCGGAGATCCATTTCAGTCTCATCGATAAAATCAGAGACGGAAAACTGATGGTACAGCAGGGAATCATTGCGGGATGTGCAGGCGGTACCTATACAAATATTATGGAGGCTGCACATATTTTAAAGAATGCAAAGACCGGAAATGATGTATTTTCATTGTCTGTCTATCCGTCATCCATGCCGGTTTATATGGAACTGGTAAAACAGGGTGCGATGTCCGATCTGATGGCAGCAGGTGCGATCTTAAAAACAGCATTCTGCGGACCGTGCTTTGGAGCAGGTGATACACCGGCAAACGATGCGCTTTCCATCCGCCACACCACAAGAAACTTCCCGAACCGTGAAGGCTCCAAACCGGGTGTCGGACAGCTTTCCGCAGTGGCACTTATGGACGCCCGCTCTATTGCAGCAACAGCAGCAAACGGTGGCATTTTGACTTCCGCAGAAAAATATGCAGATGACTATACCGTACCGGAATACGCTTACGATGACAGTTCTTATCAGGCAAGGATCTATAACGGATACAAGGCACCGGAAAAAGATGCAGAACTGGTTTACGGACCAAATATCAAGGACTGGCCGAAGATGAGTCCGTTGACAGACAATATTCTTCTTAAAGTGTGCTCTAAGATCATGGATCCGGTGACAACGACAGATGAACTGATCCCGTCCGGCGAGACATCTTCCTACCGTTCGAATCCGCTTGGACTTGCGGAGTTCGCACTTTCCAGACGTGATCCGGCATATGTTGGAAAAGCAAAAAAAGTGGATAAGATCGAAAAGACGAGAACAGAAGGAAAGCCCGTCACAGAAGCAGAACCGAAATTAGCCTGGGTATACAAGAAAATACAGGAGAAATTTGGTGCGGTCGATATACAGAATGTAGAAGTCGGCAGTGTGATCTACTGTGTAAGACCGGGCGATGGATCTGCGAGAGAGCAGGCAGCAAGCTGTCAGAGAGTGCTTGGCGGTCTGGCAAATATCTGCCGCGAGTATGCGACAAAACGTTACCGCTCCAATGTCATGAACTGGGGAATGCTTCCGTTCCAAATGGAACAGGAACCGGAATTTGAGGTGGATGATTACATCTATATCCCGGATGTAAAAAAGGCTTTAGATGGAGATATGAAAGACATTAAAGCCTATGTGATCGGGGATGAGATCAAAGAAATCTCTTTATACATTGCATCGATGACCGAGGATGAAAAGAAGATCGTCCGTGCAGGCTGCCTGATCAATTATAACAGAAGCCGTGCATAACCTGGGGGAGGTCTGTTCGTGAAATGCAGCATTTATCGTATCGCATGAAATTTTTGCAATAGCTTTTTGTAATGACAGCATAGCCTTTTGGAATTAGATTTTCAAAGTGCTGTGCTGTTATACTGTAATTAGAAAAGGAAAGGTAACCATGGTTTGGGATAACAGATTTTCAAAAAATGCAATCTGTTATTTTACAGGGAGGATGATATTATGATGGCAGAAAAGAAAATCAATTATGCAGCGATTTTTGGAAGTTATGTTATGAGAACACAGTACGAGATTATGAAAGCAACGGAAGCGGAGAAAGAGAAAACGGAAAATAGGAACATTCTTTAGGAAACAGTGGAGGACTATATCGAACAGGCATAAGGCTGGTTTTTATCCAGTTTGTCAGAAAAATAAGAAAAAGGTCACAGGAAATGGTAACATACATTTTTTGTGACATTTGTAAGTGTAAGAGGAGGATAACATGAGTAAAAAAGCAAAAAGTATGAAAATATCAGATTAGTTGAAATCAATGTTTGCGTTCAGCAATGGTATGCTTGGAATCAATTCTATTATAATGGTCATTTTTCTGATCATAATCGCTTTTAATGTTTCTAATTTTTACCGGGTTCAGTACATAACAGAAACCTATCAGATGGAAATCCGAAAAGATGTACAGACGATCAATAAGAGGCTGCTGTTTGCACTGGCATCCGATGATGCGGATGTCACAAAAGAGCAGGCAGATGATCTTTCTGAGCGATTTGTAAAGATAGAATCTGATATCGAGACAATTACGGATAACCTGAATGATAATTCACTTAAGACATCTCTTTTAAGTGCATGGCAGGATTTTGAAGAGGCATCTAATGAGTTTCTAAAATATGTAGAGGACGGACAATTAGACAAAGCACTGGAATTTTATAATACTTCCTATAATGATGTTTCAGAAACGCTTGCAAATGAACTTGATGTGGCAGGAACGAAAGCAAACCAGGCAGTTGATGAAAAATATAAACTGATCATGTGCATCACACTTGCGGCTGTGATCATTGCGGTAATTGTATATGTTTTCTGTAATATTATAACAAAACTGAAATCAGCAAAACTGATCAGACAGATATCCAATGATCTTGGGGTACTAGAAAAGGCATCAGAAGAGATAGCAAAGGGAAATGTTCATGTTATGATCGAGTACGATCATGACAATGAGATTGGAAAAGTAGCTGCATTGCTCCGGGAGACACTCGGTACAATGGGAGCTTATATTGATGACATCCAGAGTGTTATGTCAACGATGGCAGATGGGAATTTTGATGTTCAGTTTGATACAGAATTTATGGGTGATTTCGTTCATATTAAGGAGGCAATCCTTGTATTTTCAGAGCAAATTTCAAATAGTATGAAAGAAATCACAAATGTTTCAGAACAGGTGTCAGGCGGCGCGGATCAGATTGCGGCAGCAGGTCAGGCATTGGCAGAGAGCTGCACAGATCAGGCAAATATTGTGGAAGATCTCTCAAAAACAGTGACGAGAATTACCGGTCAGATTGAAGAAAATGCCAGTGAGGCTGCAAATATCAGCCGGGAGGTGGACATTGTTTCCGATGGTATTGTAGAGGGAAACAGCCGTATGCAGGACGTGGTAAAAGCCATGGGAACGATTAGCAATGCATCCCAGGAAATCAGTAAGATCATTGACACGATCAACAATATTGCAGACCAGACAAATCTTCTTTCACTTAATGCTTCGATTGAAGCGGCAAGAGCCGGTGAAGCAGGAAAGGGATTTGCAGTGGCCGCAAATGAAGTCAGTGCACTTGCTGGGCAGACCGTTGAGGCAGCACAGAATACCACGCAGCTGATACAGGCGGCTCTCGATGCTGTGGGGGAAGGAATGAAAATTGCAGATGGCACGGCAGAAGAATTAAACAGTATGGTCGATAAGGTAAAAGGTATCAATGATAAAGTGAATGTCATTGCAAAAGCTTCGGAAGAGCAGGCTGGTGCAGTGAGAGAGCTAGACACCAATATCAGTAATATTTCTTCCGTTGGGGAGTCAAATGCAGCAACCTCAGAAGAGAGTTCTGCACTCAGTCAGGAATTAAATAGTCAGGCGGAATCATTGAAAAATCTTGTTGGGCAGTTTAAGTTGAAAAGTGAAAAATGCCACAAATAAGAAGTTAAAATACACTTCCCCGGACAAAAAAGTGGCGGAAGTTTTTGCAAGCGGGCCGGTTACTGCAAAATCGGAGGGTGAGGCGAGAATTCGGGCTACAGCAACTGACGGCAGTGACGAATATTTGCAGGCTGGTTTTATGTGCGTATCCGGGCTTGCAAAATGGATTCCACAGGCAAAAAGGTGTATGGGAAATATTCATCCGTGAAAAAAGTTAAAATCAGCAAATAAAAAATAATGTGTCAGGAGAAATGACAGGGAAAGCAGTGCCTGGATTGATATTCAGTCCGGGCACTGTCTTTCATTAAAAATGAACCTTCTTTTTTGTGCAGACTGCACAAGAAATTTCAAATCAGTTGCATACGAAGAATGACGTATGCTAAGATAAAGCAAAGCATATTTCTACCATGTGAACAGTGTTATTCAGACAGTTGCATTTGCTTCACATGACCATAAGGATGACACATCCGTCTACATTTCAAAAACATTTCAGAAATCTATGCTTTTTATCCACAAAATGAAAAGCAGGAGATCTGGATGAGCCTCCTGCACATAGGAGGAATTGAATATGAAGAAGGGTATACAGGTATCAGAAAAGATACCGGCAGCCAACCGGCAGTACAAAGACACGGTATTCCGCATGCTGTTTTCAGAGAAAGAGAATCTTTTATCTTTGTACAATGCAGTAACCGGGAACACTTATCAGAACGCAGATGATCTGAAAATCGTCACGCTGGAAAATGCAATCTACATGGGGATGAAAAACGACCTGGCATTTATGTTAGAGACGAATATTTATCTCTACGAGCACCAGTCCACGTTAAATCCTAACATACCGCTGCGGGATCTGATTTACATAGGAATTGAATATCAGCAGTATGTGGATGATAAGTCCCTGTATTCGTCCCGCCTGCAGAAGATACCGGTACCGAAATTTATGGTATTTTATAATGGAACGGATGCAGTGGATGACCGGGTGGAACTTCGACTGTCAAACGCTTATGAGCATCTGGCTGGCGAGCCGGACCTGGAGTTAAAAGTCCTGATGTTAAACGTCAATGAAGGACATAACAAAGAGCTGATGGAGCAGTGTCAGACATTGAAGGAATATGCCATTTATGTAGCGAGAGTCCGCAAATATACATCAGAAATGAACTTAAACGATGCAGTTGCACGGGCAATCGATGAATGTATCAAAGAGGGAATTTTGGTGGAATTTCTTCGGAAGAATCGTTCGGAGGTAAAAATGGTGAGTATTTTGGAATATGATAAAGAGTGGGAAGAGAAAAAACTCCGAAAGGCAGAATATGAGGCTGGTAAAGAAGATGGCAAAAGCGAAGGCATTGCAGAGATCATTCAAAATATGCATGGGTTGGGGTATTCTATAGAAAAGATTGCCGAAGCTGCTGATAAAACTATAGAAGAAGTGGAAAAATATTTACAGTCAAGCAAACAATAAACATACATTCATAAGGCAAAAAGACGATTCTGATCCAGGGAATCGTCTTTTTCTTGTAATCTGAATTTCTTGTGTTATAATACAAACAAAAGTTAGTAAAAACTAACAAAAGTAAGCGTAGACTTTAAAACCATTCAGGATAGCAAAAGGATACTGATTATCCAGTAATGGGAAAGGGGAGAATATGTCAGAAGAAGAAAGAAAATTTTTGGAAATTGTTGATCTGAAAAAGGGATTTGGAAGTGGGGAGACCCGCCAGGAGGTATTGCGTGGAATGAATTTTTCCGTGGCAAAAGGAGAATTCTGTGTGCTGCTTGGACCGTCCGGTTCCGGTAAATCGACCCTGTTAAATATCATTGGTGGTATCGACAGTGCGGACTCAGGCTATATTTCCATCAACGGTGATAAGCTGGAAGAACTTGGGGAAAAGAAATTGACACAGTACCGCAGAAAGCATTTAGGTTATGTGTTTCAGATGTATAACCTGATCGCAAATCTGAATGTCAAAGAAAATATTGAGGTCGGTGCATATTTATCGGACAGTCCGCTTGATATTGATGACCTGTTACATACATTAGGACTCTATGAGCACAGACACAAACTGCCGAATCAGCTTTCCGGTGGTCAGCAGCAGAGAGTTTCCATCGGCCGTGCCATTGTGAAAAATCCGGATATCCTGCTTTGCGACGAGCCGACAGGAGCACTCGACTACAACACTTCCAAGGAAATCTTAAAATTGATCGAGGACGTCAATGTCAAATATGGAAATACGGTCATCATGGTCACACATAATGAGGCAATCAGACACATGGCAGATCATGTGATCAAACTTCGTGACGGAGCAGTCCGTCATAACGAGATCAATGAACACAAAATTTCAGCAGCAGATCTGGAATGGTAAGGAGAGCGGCAGTGTGAAAAATAAGATTTTCACACACAAGATTTGTGCACAGGCACAAACTTGGAAATGCAGAAATGGAGGATTAGTATGAGTCAGAAAAAAATCAAAAATCCGCTCATCAAACGAATTCCAAGGGAACTGACAGGAGACTGGAAAAAGTATCTGGTGGTAAGCCTGTTCCTGATTCTGATGATCGGATTTGTGTCCGGCATGTATGTCGCAAATGAGAGCATGATGACAGCAGCCGATGAGGGTGTGAGCAAATACAAGTTAGAGGACGGACATTTTGAGTTAAAAAAGAAAGCAGATGAGGCACTGCTTCGTGCGATCGAGACAGGTGAGAAAGCGGATGTCAGACAGTATTACATCGACGAGGCAAAAAAGAAACTGGATCAAAAGTTCGATGGCGAATTTGAAGAAAAATTCAAAAAAGAATTTGATGAAGCATATCCGACAGCGCATGATGAGGCGTATGAGACAGCATTTGAGGAGGCACACGACGAGGCATACGAGAAGGCATATGAGGAAGCCTGGAATAAAGTTTTAGATGAAATTGACGAAAAATATGCGGATGCAGAAGAAAAGTATGAACTGAACGATCCTGATTTTAAAGCTACACCGGTTCATATATATGAAAACTTTTACAGAAACGAGGAGGAAGATCATGACAATGACGGCACCTCCGATGGAACCGTCCGTGTTTTTCAAAAGACAGACGATATCAATCTTGCATGTCTGATGGAGGGAAGTTTCCCGGAAAAAGAAACGGAGATCGCCATTGACCGTATGCATGCCGATAATGTCGGGATCAAAGTCGGTGATGAGATCACGGTCGGAGGGGAAAACTATCAGGTCGTTGGTCTGATTGCGTATGTCAATTATGCTACCCTGCATGAAAAGAGCACGGATCTGATGTTTGATGCCTTGAAATTTAATGTGGCAATGGTGACAGACGATGGATTTGCACGGTTACATAAGGCAGTCCATTACGATTATGCATGGCAGTATGAAAATGGGCCGGCAGATGAAAAAGAAGAAAAAAATCAGTCGGATGATTTTATGCGGGCGCTGCTTACACAGGTGGTTGTAAATGATGATGAGATCGAAGATTATGTTCCGAAATATGCAAATCCGGCGATCAATTTTGCAACCGATGACATGGGTTCGGATGAGGCGATGGGGGGTGTGCTGCTTGATATTTTAATCGTCATCATTGCATTTATTTTTGCTGTCACGATCAGCAATACGATCACAAAAGAGTCCCAGGCGATCGGTACGCTGCGTGCATCCGGTTATACAAAAGGAGAACTGGTACGTCATTATCTGTCCATGCCAGTCATTGTCACGCTGATCTCTGCATTAGTCGGAAATGTGCTCGGTTACACGGCGTTTAAAAATTTAGTGGTTTCCATGTATTATAACAGCTACAGCCTTCCAACCTACGAGACGATCTGGAATGCAGATGCATTTTTTAAGACAACACTGATCCCGGTCGTTCTGATGTTTGTTGTCAACCTGATCGTCATTATCAAAATGATGCAGCATACGCCGCTGCAGTTTTTACGTCATGATCTGAAGAAAACGAAACGGAAAAAGGCAATGCGCCTGCCGCACTTTAAATTTTTTAACAGATTCCGTCTGCGTATCATGTTTCAGAATGTGGCGAATTATCTGATTCTGTTTGTGGGGATTTTCTTTATCATGGTGATGCTTGCCATGGCGGTGGGAATGCCGGATACGCTTTCCTATTACAAGGAAAATACAAAGGATATGATATTTGCAAGGTACCAGTATGTGCTGAAATCCTACGAGGATGAAGACGGCGACGTACTGACTACGGACAATAAAGATGCAGAAAAATTCAGCATGAGTTCCCTGCAGAAAAAGGGCGATGCACTTGACGAGGAGGTATCTGTTTACGGTATTTCAGATGACAGCCGGTATGTAAAAATCAAAGACCTGCAGTCGTTACGGGAAAAAGGGGTTTATATCTCCAAATCGTTTTCAGAAAAATATGAACTTGGTGTCGGAGATTCCATTGCACTGGATGAAAAATATGAAAATAAGCAGTATACTTTTACGGTAGCGGGAATTTTTGACCAGTGTTTAAGCATTGCGGTATTTATGCCGATCGAAAATTACCGGACGGTATTTGATCTGGATGAGGAAGCGTTCAGTGGTTATTTTTCCAACACGGAACTTACGGATATTTCAGAAGATGATATTGCGACAGTCATTACCGAGCGCGACATTACAAAAATGTGCGACCAGTTAGATCATTCCATGGGAGCTTATATGAACTATTTTCAGGTATTGTGTATCCTTCTGTCCGCAGTATTGATCTATCTGCTGACAAAACTGATCATAGAGAAAAATGAAAATGCGATCTCCATGACAAAGATACTTGGATATGAGAACGGGGAAATTGCAAGTTTATATCTGCTTTCCACAACGATTGTGGTTGTGATTGCAGATCTTCTTAGTGTTGTACTTGGAGCATTTGTTATGGCACAGGCCTGGAAAGCAATCATGTTTAGCTACAGCGGATGGTTTTCATTTGTGATCCAGCCGGCCGGATATGTGAAAATGTTTGCGTTTGTGCTGATCGGATACCTGTTTGTCATGATACTGGATTTTATGCGCATCAAGAGGATACCGATGGAGCAGGCATTAAAAAATGTGGAGTAGAGATTGCTGCTGCGCATACTTATTGTGTGACTGGTAACGAAAGATTTTTCGTAAAAATTTTTGGTTGCATTTAAAATGGCATTGTGCTACCATGGCAATAGAAATTTAAAGGAGAGGAAACAATGCGGAGATAATTTACTTTTGAAACATGAAATGAAACAGAATCAGAAATGTGTTTATTTTCTGATTCGGAACAATGGATGATATATGGCATATTTTGGACTGATAATAAAAGATAAAGTGCAGGATATGTTGTGTAAATCTGAAATTACAGCAGTATGGCAGGGGGTGCGGTACTGTAATTCATGTTGCCAAAAGTGGATTTGATTCTCATATCCTCTCTTTTTTGTGTTAAAAAATGGCGGGTGTTATAGCTTTCGATCATCTGCCAGATACGATCATAAAATATGTGAGGTGTAAGAAAAAATCCCATGGCAGCATGGGATTTTTTCATTCATAGGAAATTACGTCCTATGAATGAAAAAGCCCTCCGGGCGGGATGCGCAAAAGACAGCGCAAGAAGGGAGGATTTTATGTCACAGATTCAGGTAACAGATCTTACATATGGTTATGAGGGAAGTTTTGATACGATTTTTGAAAACGTATCGTTTGGGATTGATACAGACTGGAAGTTAGGTCTGATCGGAAGAAATGGAAAAGGGAAAACGACTTTTTTAAATTTGCTGCGGGGAAAATATGAGTATGAGGGAAATATTACATCGTCTGCAGTGTTTGATTATTTTCCATATCGGATATCCGAAAAACAAAGAGAAAATTGTGCCTCTGTGTTTTTGGAGGAATTAAAACCCAGATGTGAGGAATGGCGGGTGATCGTGGAACTTGGAAAATTGCATGCAGATGCGGAGTTATTGTACCGTCCATTTCAAAGTCTAAGCCACGGGGAGCAGACGAAAGTACTTCTTGCGGTGCTGTTTTCCGGGGAAAATGATTTCCTGCTGATCGATGAGCCGACCAATCATTTGGACATGCACGCAAGAGAATGTGTGAAAGAATATCTGCGCGGGAAAAAAGGGTTTATCCTAGTATCGCATGACAGAGATATTTTAGATGCCTGCATTGATCATGTACTGGTTTTAAATCGAAAGACGATCGAGGTACAGAGCGGCAATTTTTCAAGCTGGTGGGAAAACAAGACGCGGATGGATCATTTTGCGATGGAGGAAAATGAAAAACATTTGAAAGAAATCGCATCTTTAAAACAGGCGGCGGCAAGAAGCCGGAAGTGGGCGGATAAAAACGAAGCGACGAAAATAGGCTATGATCCCGTCAAAGAGCATGACCGCTCGGCTGCAACGAGAGCATATATCGGTGCGAAGACAAAAAAGATGCAGAGCCGCGTGACACAGTACGAACGCCGGATGGAACGGGAAATACAGGAGAAAGAGGGACTTTTGCAGGATATCGAGCAGCCGGTCAGCTTAAAACTTATGCCGCTGTCTTATCATAAGGAACGCCTGATCTCCTGCCAGGAACTTTCGATGCGGTATGAAGGTGCAGAGGACGATGTATTGAAAAATCTGACCTTTGAACTGGTGCAGGGGGAGCGTGTCTTTTTACATGGAGAAAACGGATGTGGAAAATCGACGCTGATCAAGACGATTCTGCAGCAGGTAAATATCGGACAGGCAGGTTATGAGAGGAAAAATGTGCAGCAGATCAATACACAGCAGTCAGGCAGCAGTTATGCAAAATTGCTTGTGACAGACGGAGAAATCCGCACAGCTTCTAATCTGGTGGTGTCATATATTAATCAGGATACCAGCTTTCTGCGGGGTGATATCAGAGATTTTTGCCGGGAAAGAAATTTAGAAGAAAGTTTATTTTTTGCATTACTGCGCCAGCTTGACATGGAACGGGCGCAATTTGAGAAAAGACTCGAAGAATTTTCGGAGGGTCAGAAGAAAAAAGTACTGATTGCCGCGAGTCTGATGACACCGGCACATGTGTACATCTGGGATGAACCGCTTAACTATATTGATGTTTTTTCAAGAATGCAGATCGAGCAGCTGATCCTTCGGTATCAGCCGACCATGATCCTTGTCGATCATGATATCAGGTTTCAGGAGAAAATCGCAACGCGTGTCGTGGAACTGTAAAGCTGTGATCCAATCATTTTTGCAATGATGTTGGGGGCAAATAGTGCATACAAGATTTTTGATTGACAAATTGCATAAAGCCGTGCCTGTTTTGTTCCGTTGTACGGAAATAAGAAAATCTAAGTCCGCCTGATTTACTTTTTCTCAAAGGAACGTGACCGGCGTTCAACGAGCCGTCCATGGCTCGTGAAGTCTTGTTCTGCCATCCGTGGCAGAACATCACTGTGTATTACCAGGCAAACTAAGATTTTCTAATTTTCTCCCAAAGTCACAAAAGCAGTCTCGACTTTGTGCAATTTGCCAGTCTTTATGTTGTGAAGGCACTATTTGCCCTCAACATCTTGCAATTTGACAGTCAGAAGAGGAGGATAAAAATGTTAGAACGGATTGAAAATGTAAATGAACAGGTAATAGAAAAAATGTTTTTATTATATGCAGAATCCATGGCGGATATGGAGGGGGAATTTAAAGATCGTGATGAAATGGAGGCATCATATACGGCGTTTTTAAAGGAATTTATCCAGAATCCCAAGCAGATGGTGTTCGTTGAAACTGCCGAAAAACAGTGGGTATGCGGACTCAGGGCAGTTGAGTCAGAGCAGGGGAAATGGTTTCTTGAGGCAGTTGAGACGATGCCGGGGCAGAGAAACAGAGGATATGGAAAAAAACTGATACGTCATGTGACGGAGTTCTTGAAAGGTACAGGTGCAAAAAAGATAGATTGCATTATAGGAAAAAGTAATTTATCATCAATAAAAATGCATTCTGACTGTGGATTTATAGAAACGAAGGAGCTGCCGGTAAACTGTTGGGGAGAGCTTGAGGAGGGAAGAATTCTTTTCCGGCTTGAAATTTGATCATGTGCCGTTTGGTGCATGGCATAATCAATGGATTTATCTGCTATATGCCCAATCACTGATACAGGAAAGAAAAGAGGAACACGATGATAAATATTATAGAAATCAAAGATCTGAATGCCCCGGAGCTGCAGATTTATTACAATTTAAATGAAGCACAGCTTTTTCACTATTTTGAGCCGAAGCAGGGGATTTTTATTGCGGAAAGTCCGAAGGTGATCGAGCGTGCCTTAGATGCCGGCTGTGTGCCGATGTCATTTTTGATGGAAAAAAAACATGTGGAGACACAGGCAAAAGAAATCCTTGCGCGCTGTGATAAATTACAAAGCCGAGATCTTACACAGGAGTCTTTTGTTTATAGGGAGGATGGGCATGTAATCCCGGTTTATGTGGCAGAAGTTGAAGTACTTGCAAAAATCACAGGTTATCAGCTGACACGCGGCATGCTCTGTGCCATGTACCGTCCGGCACTGCCTTCGGTGGAGCGGCTCTGCAAGAATGCAAGGCGTGTTGCAATTTTGGAAAATGTGGTAAATCCAACAAATGTCGGAGCAATTTTCCGTTCTGCGGCGGCACTTGGAATGGATGCAGTTCTTTTGACACTGGCCTGTGCAGATCCGCTGTACCGGAGAGCAAGCCGTGTCAGCATGGGAACAGTATTTCAGATACCGTGGACATATTTTGATAAAAATGTATCCTGGCCGGACGGTGCGATGGATGTGCTGCATAAGCTGGGATATAAAACGGCGGCAATGGCACTTCGGGATGACTCCGTGAGTATAGATGATGAAAAAATGATGGCGGAGGAAAAGTTAGCAATCGTTCTCGGAACGGAAGGTGACGGGCTGGCAGATCACACGATCGCAGACTGTGACTATACGGTGAAAATTCCGATGACACATGGTGTGGATTCACTGAACGTGGCGGCTGCAAGTGCGGTGGCATTCTGGCAGCTTGGGATGAAGTGCGAACAGTAACAAACTGACTTCTTAGAATGACAGGCATAGATCGGATTATTGTTTCGTCTGACGATAAGGTGACGGCAGGGAAAGAGAATTTTACAGTGGAAGTCAGCCGGTATATTTATGACACAGGTGATTTTCACGGAAAGATGTGATTATATGAAAGTAGTAGCAGCAATCGATTCATTTAAGGGAAGCATGACGTCCATGGAGGCTGGAAATGCTGTAAAGAAAGGAATTCTGGCAGCAAAACCGGATGCAGAAGTATGGTTAAGTCCACTCGCAGATGGCGGTGAAGGAACCGTGGATGCACTGATCGAAGGCTTGGGAGCAGAAAAAATACCGGTTACCGTGGCAGGACCGCTTGGAGAAAAAGTGTCGTGTTATTACGGTTTTTTAGAAGAGACAAAAACGGCTGTCATGGAAATGGCATCTGCCGCAGGAATCACGCTTGTGACAAAGAAAGATCCATTGCGTGCATCTACCTATGGAGTGGGGGAGATGATTGCAGATGCCCTGAAACGAGGATGTAAAAATTTCATGATTGGAATTGGTGGAAGTGCAACCAACGATGGCGGCATCGGAATGTTAAAGGCACTTGGATTTGAATTTTTTGATGAAGATGGAAATGATGTGGGAGAGGGCGCAGCAGCGCTTGCAAAGATAACAGAGATCCGGACAGAAAATAAAAATCCGCTGCTTTCCGGTGCAAAATTTCAGATTGCCTGTGATGTGAAAAATCCGCTTTGCGGCAAACAGGGTGCAACTTACATATTTGGACCACAAAAAGGTGTGACGGAAGAGCAGAAAGAGCAGGTCGATGAAGCAATGAGACATTATGCGGATGTGACCAAAGAAAGTTTGGATTGTGACTTTGCGGACTGTGAGGGCGCCGGTGCAGCGGGAGGACTCGGATACGCGTTCCTTTCGTATCTTGCGGGAGAACTGATACCGGGTGTGGAACTGATTTTGCATGCAACCGGTCTGGAAGAAAAAATGAAAAATGCGGATGTTGTGGTGACCGGAGAAGGACGTCTGGATGCGCAGACGGTCATGGGGAAAGCACCGGCCGGTGTTGCTGCTCTGGCAAAAAAATATAATGCGAAAGTCATTGCATTTGCAGGGAGCGTTGCACCGGAAGCGAAAGTCTGTAACCGGGCGGGAATCGATGCTTTTTTCCCGATCGTAAGAGGCGTGGCAACATTAGAAGAAGCAATGAAAAAAGAAAATGCAATGGAAAATATAGCCGCCACGGCAGAGCAGGTATTTCGGCTGCTGTGAGGGAAAAGAATGGAGATTCGTGTGAAAATAAAATTTTTCACACGCAAGAAAGAGGGTTAATATGATTCGTTTTGAAGAAATTACAACAAAAAATGTCTGGGATGTATGTAGATTAAAAGTGACAAAAGAGCAGGAGGATTTTGTCTCCGCAAATATTGAAAGTCTTGCGGAGGCATATGCTGTTAAGAATGAGGGATATTATGCAAAACCGCTCGCAGTTTATGATGATGGTCTTTTGATTGGTTTTGTGATGCTGGGCTATGGGAAGACCGGCGATGAAGATGATCCTGAAATAGCAGAGAATAACTACTGCCTGTGGCGTCTGATGATCGATGTTAAATATCAGCACAGAGGATATGCAAAGCAGATTTTAGATCAGGTTGTGGCATTTGCAAAAGGTAAGAAAGCGGGAGAAGCAGAGTATATCTGGCTTTCCTATGAACCGGAAAACGAGCATGGAAGAAAGACATACAAGAAATATGGGTTTGTGGAAAATGGAGAATACTGTGGTGACGAGATCGTTGCTGTGTATAAATTAGACGAGCAATTTATGGCTGACATAGAGATTTGAAAAGGGGAAAGTTCTCTGTTTGAAAGCGAATATATTAAAATGAATGAAAACCGGGGGAGAGAAAGAGTATTATGAGTCATAAGAATTACAACATAGAAAGTTTCTTGCAGGATTTTTTTAAAGAAAAAGGCATGGATCCGAAAACAAAATATATAGATGTGTTTCACTTTGAATTGACGAAGTACTGGGCAAATGAATTACTTCGGCTGGTGTTAGAAGGTAGGTAGTCTATCAAAGATAGAGGAGTTAGTGTAAAAGTAAGATTTTACGCAGGAATGGAGATAAACATGAGATATAAGATCAGTCATGCCCTCGTGCAGTTTGGCGGAGATGTGATTTTACGTGATGTCAATTTTGAGGTGCATGATAAAGAAAAAATCGCCATTGTAGGACGAAACGGCTGTGGAAAGACCACGCTGCTGCGTCTGATCGCGGGCGATATTTCGATGAATAATTTAGACAGCGATGAAGAATGTGGTATTACGATGGCAGGAAAACAGGAGATTGGTTTCCTGCGTCAGGTTAATTTTACGGAAAAAGATGTGACCGTGGAAGAGGAAATCAAGAAAGTATTTGAGCCGGTGTTTGCGTGTGAAAAGCGGATGCGGGAACTTGAAAATGAGATGAAAACTTCCGCGGACAAACAGCTTTTGCGCGAATATGACAACTTACAAAGCCGTATGGAGGCAATGCGGGGATATTCGTGGCAGCAGGATATGGAGACTATGTTTCAGCGGTTCGGGTTTGCGTTAGAAGATCTGAAACGCCCGATCGGAAGTTTTTCCGGTGGACAGCAGACGAAAGTGGCATTTATCAAACTGCTGTTAAAACGTCCGGATATCATGCTGCTCGATGAGCCGACCAACCATCTGGATCTTCCGACAATCGAGTGGTTAGAAGGATATTTAAAGACTTATGATAAGGCGGTCATCATTGTTTCACATGACCGTATGTTTTTAGACAAAGTGATCGATGTGACCTACGAGATCGAATATCATGAGATCAAGCGTTATGCCGGCAATTACACGGCATTTATGAAGCAAAAAGAAGAGGCACTGATCAAACAGGAAAAAGACTATGAGGAGCAGCAAAAGGAGATCAAACGTCTGACGGACTGGATCGAAAAATGGAAAAATACGCCGACGAAAGTGGCGGCGACACGTTCAAAGCGCATGGCGATCGAACACATGGTAAAAATCGAAAAGCCGAGACATTTTGATACGAAAGCATTTCATGCGAGATATGTACCGCGCATGGAAAGCTACACGAATGTGATCCATGCCAAAAATCTTGAGATCGGTTACGATACCGTCTTAAATAAAGTCTCATTTCTGCTTCAAAAGAAAGACAGACTTGCAATCATTGGGGAGAACGGTAAAGGAAAATCCACACTTTTGAAAACCTTAGTCGGCGAACTGCCTGCGTTAGGTGGTGAATTTTCATTTGGACAAAATGTAGAATGGAGTTATTTTGACCAGCAGAAAGCAGTGCAGGAGCATTTCCGGGAAGATCAGACCGTGCTTGAAAATTTCTGGGAGGAATATCCTTCCTATATGAGGGAGGAAGTCCGCAGTGCACTGGGGGGATTTTTATTTTCCGGAGAAGATGTAGAAAAGAAGATGGGACAGCTTTCCGGCGGAGAAAAAGTCCGTCTCGCACTCTGTAAAATGCTGCAGACCAAACCGAATCTTTTGATCTTAGATGAGCCGACGAACCATATGGATATTGTTGGAAAAGAGGCGTTAGAGCAGATGTTAAGAGAGTACGAAGGAACGGTACTTTTCGTCTCACATGACCGTTATTTTATCAGCAGGATCGCAACCGGAATCTTAGAATTTTCCGAGAGTGGTGTGAAACAGTACCTGATGAATTATGAGGAGTATCTTGTAGAAAAACAAAAAGAAATGGGGATTTCTCCAAAAGGGCAGGTAATGTCACAGAGTGCGCGGCATATGGCAGGAAATTACACACAAAACCCCGCGAGGAATGAGAAACAAAATCAGAATCAGAGTAGTATCAAAACAGGCAAAGATGTGCCGACTTTAACGGATGTATTTGACAAAAAAACATATTATAATCCGGGCAAGATCCGTTCGAGACTGCAGCGTCAGTTAGAAAAATATGAAAAAATGTTAGAGGAGAGCGAGGAAAAACTTGCAGAAATAAAAATGCAGTTCATGGATCCGGAGCTTGCCAGTGACTATCCGAAGCTGATGGAACTGCAGAATGTACTCGACGCGGAGGAAAAGAATCAGGAGAGTCTGTTAGAGCGGATGCTTGAGACGGAGACAGAACTTGCAGAATTTGAGGAGGAGTGAGAATGCAGATATGGACCAAATAAAAAAGAACACAGCATACTACCATCTTCCGGGTTTGTTTGAGTTTTATGAATTATATCGTGTGTTTCTGCCATTATTCCGGGAACACAGAGAATACTTTTACGACTGGTGTGAGATAGGCTCTGTCTATGGTGCCCCGTCAGATTGTATCTGGGGTGGAGGCCGTACTTCGTTCGGGGATCACGATCCGCAGGAGGTTTTTGCATTGATGCAGGAATACGGAATCTCAGCGCGGCTTACATTCAGCAATTCCCTGCTTGGGCAGGAACATCTTTGGGATAAGAAATGCAATCATCTCTGCACTTTATTTGAGAAAAGTGAGGGTGTCAGAAATGGTGTCATTATCTATTCGGACCTGTTACTGGAATATCTGAAAAAAAATTATCCGGGATTTTATTTTGTTTCCTCCACCACCAAGGTCCTGACGGATTTTGAGCAGTTCGTAAGGGAAGTAAACAGGGAAGAGTTTCTTTACGTCGTACCGGATTTCCGGTTGAATAAGGTTTTTGATAAATTAAATACATTGACAGGGGCACAGAAAGACAAAGTGGAATTCTTATGTAATGAATGCTGCTGGTTTGGCTGCGGGGACAGGAAAATCTGTTATGAAGCTGTCAGCCGCAAAAACCTTGGAGAAAATGGCCCGGATCACCGCTGTGTGGCTCCGGATGCAGGGAATGGCTATCGTTTTTCGAAGGCAATGGAAAATCCCGGTTTTATTGGAGTGGATGATATGAAAAACAGCTATCTGCCGATGGGATTTTCCAATTTTAAAATCGAAGGCAGGGGACTTGGCAGTGCCCTGATTCTGGAGTTTCTGCTCTATTATATGACAAAACCTGAGTATCAGCTGCAGGTCAGAGAGGAGATATATCTGGATAATATGCTGGATCTTTTTTAAATAAGTCCCTTTAACACTTTTTTGTTATGGTACATCATCTCATCTGCACGCTCGTGTCAAAATTACACCTGCCAACATTTGCTGTGCGTTTTTTTCTTTATTTTGTCTTAAATTCATCTATGATCAGATCTCCACAAATAATACTTTTACTTTATTTTACCATGTTATAGGATAATATTCTATAATATTACGTGGATTTTTGGTGGCGTTCAAGATATAATAAGACTGCCGGGCGAAGCGAGTCAACATACTTGTATAACTGGCAAACGGCGAATTGGATAAATAAAGGAGCAAAAAATGTACACACTATTATTACTGTTAATTTACCTGGCATTTATAAGTCTTGGCTTACCGGACTCTCTGCTTGGTTCGGCATGGCCGATCATGCATGAGGCATTTTCGGTGCCGCTGTCCTATGCGGGACTGGTCACAATGATCATCTCTGCAGGGACGATCTGTTCAAGTTTAATGTCGGAACGCCTGACAAAGAAATTTGGAACACAGATCGTTACGGTATGCAGTGTCCTGTTAACGGCAGCTGCCTTGTTTGGTTTTTCGACGTCGAGTGCATTTTACATGTTGTGCCTGTGGGCGATTCCGTATGGACTTGGCGCAGGAGCTATCGATGCGGCACTCAATAACTATGTTGCATTGCATTATTCATCAAAACATATGAGCTGGCTGCATTGTTTCTGGGGCGTGGGAACGATCATCAGCCCGTACATAATGAGCTATGCACTGACCACCTCATCCTGGCAGAACGGTTACCGCATGGTATCTTTTCTTCAGATGGGGATCACTATGATTCTGTTTGTGACACTTCCGGTCTGGAAAGTCAACAAAACGGCAGAACAGCAGGAAGAGCAGCACGAGGTGATCGGAATACGTGGTGCAGTGAAAATCAAAGGCGTACCACAGCTCTTGCTAGGATTTTTCTCTTACTGTGCATTGGAATCTACACTGATCCTCTGGTCAAGCAGTTATCTGGTCGGTGCAAAAGGCATCTCTGCGGAGCGTGCGGCAGCATATGCGGCATTGTTCTGCAGCGGTATCACGCTCGGAAGATTTTTGGCAGGATTTGTGACGGAAAAATTAGGGGATCACAAGATGATAAGGCTTGGCACAACTATTTTACTGGCTGGCTGTGCTGCAGTACTTCTGCCGATTCCGTCCGACACGGCGGCTTTGGCAGGACTTGTCGTGATGGGGATTGGATGTGCACCGGTCTACCCATCGATCATTCACGCAACACCGGCAAATTTTGGAGAGAAAAATTCCCAGGCGATCATCGGTATCCAGATGGCGAGTGCTTATGTCGGCTCTACATTTATGCCGCCGGTTTTTGGACTGATCGCAAATCATATTTCCATCACATTGCTGCCGGTCTATGTGCTGATTTTCATTGTGTTAATGTTTTTCATGGTGGAAAAGACATTCCGGCTGATGCGGTAAAGATTTGGTTATTGAAATAAAATCAGAAAGAAAAACGAAGGGAGACTGATTCACAAAACGTGAATAGAAAGATATGAGCAATTTACACACACACGACAACAAAAGAAGTACTTTTTCTGGAAAACTGGGTTATGTACTGTCCGCCGCAGGGGCGTCCGTAGGACTTGGAAATATCTGGAGATTCCCATATCTGGCAGCAAAATACGGTGGAGGGATTTTCCTTCTGATCTATATTTTACTGGCACTGACGTTTGGATACACGATGATCATGGCTGAGTCGGCACTTGGACGCATGACAAGGAAAAGTCCGGTGGGAGCGTTTCAGGCATTTGGAAAAGCCGGATGGCTGTCAGCCGGTGGATGGATCAATGCGATCATCCCGGTATTGATCGTGCCGTATTATTCCGTGATCGGCGGCTGGGTGATCAAATATCTGATCGAGTATATCAGGGGAAATGGAAAAATGCTGGCGGCAGACGGATATTTTTCGGAGTTTATCTCAAATGGAGTATCCACGGAACTCTGTTTTATCCTGTTCTGTCTGTTCACTCTGACAATCATTTTCGCAGGGGTGCGAAACGGAATCGAACGTGTATCGAAATTTATGATGCCGATACTGATCGTGTTATCCGTCCTGATTGCGGTGTATTCCGTGACAAGACCGGGCGCCATGGAGGGAGTAAAATATTTTCTTGTGCCAAATGTGAAAAACTTTTCCTGGATGACGGTGGTAACGGCGATGGGACAGATGTTTTATTCGCTGTCGATCGCAATGGGAATCCTTATTACCTTTGGATCCTATATGAAAAAAGAAACCTCACTGGAAGATTCCACAAGAAATGTGGAAGTGTTTGACACGGCGATCGCTATTATGGCGGGACTGATGATCATTCCGGCGGTGTTTGCGTTTTCGGGCGGCGACCCGGATACCCTGCAGGCAGGACCGGCATTGATGTTTATTACGATCCCGAAAGTGTTTGAGAATATGGGATTTGGGACGGTAGTTGGAATCTTATTTTTCCTTCTAGTACTGTTTGCAGCAGTAACAAGTTCTATCGCATTGACTGAGAGCGCGGTTTCCACCTTTGAGGATGAGCTGGGATGGAGCAGAAGAAGATCAACGGTTTTAGTCGGAGTGATCATGATCGCGCTTGGAAGTTTATCTTCACTGGGATATGGACCATTAGCTGGCATTAAGATCATAGGCATGCAGTTTTTGGATTTCTTTGATTTCCTGACGAACTCTGTGATGATGCCGATTGCAGCAATGCTCACAAGCCTGTTTGTATCGAGAATCGTCGGGATGAAGCGGATGGAAGAGGAGATCATGCAAGGGGAGAGCACATTCCGCAGGAAAAAGATTTTTATTGTAATGATCAAATATCTGTGCCCGGTCTTTGCGCTGATCATACTGATCAGTTCCGTGGCAAATGCATTTGGCTGGATAGCAATGTAAAAAGGAGAAACAAATTTTGAATTTATATCAGACACTCAAACACTATTTTGGATACGACACCCTCCGCCCCGGTCAGCAGGACTTGATGGAAGGCATCTTAAACGGCAGCGACGTCCTCGGTATCATGCCGACCGGCGCCGGAAAATCACTCTGCTATCAGGTTCCTGCACTGATGCTGCCCGGTATCACGATCGTGATCTCACCGCTTATCTCACTGATGTCTGACCAGGTCAAGGCACTGAACCAGGCAGGCGTACATGCGGCATATATCAACAGCTCACTGACGGAAAATCAGATCCGGGCGGCACTTTTGTATGCGGCACAGGGACAGTACAAGATCATCTACGTCGCGCCGGAGCGGTTAAATACCATGCGTTTTTTAGATTTTGCATGCCGGGCAGATATTTCGATGGTGACAGTGGATGAGGCACACTGTATTTCCCAGTGGGGACAGGATTTCAGGCCAAGCTATTTAGAAATCGCAGATTTCCTTGCAAGACTGCCAAAGCGTCCTGTGGTCAGCGCATTTACGGCGACAGCGACCGAGCGTGTCAAACAGGATATCACGGGAAGTCTGCACCTGCAGAATCCGGTGACTGTCGTGACCGGGTTTGACCGGCCGAATCTTTTCTTCCGTGTCGTAAAGCGGAAAGGTGGAAAAGAGACGGACAACAGCATTTTAAATTATGTCAAAAGGCATGAGGATGAGAGCGGGATCATCTACTGTGCGACAAAAAAGAATGTGGACAGTGTCTGTGAACTTTTATTGCAGCACGGTATTCTGGCAGGGCGGTACCATGCGGGACTTTCTTTGGAAGAACGGAAAGAGAGTCAGGATGATTTTACCTATGACAGGATCCGTGTGATGGTTGCGACCAACGCATTTGGAATGGGGATCGACAAATCCAATGTGCGTTATGTGCTTCATTATAATATGCCGCAAAGCCTTGAATATTATTATCAGGAGGCGGGAAGAGCCGGGCGCGACGGGGAGGAAGCGGAGTGTGTGCTTTTCTTTTCCAAACAGGATATCATGATCAACAAACGGCTGCTTGACTATAAGGCAACAGAGGGCGGATATACGTCGGGGGATCCGGCAGTCCGGGCAAATGAACAGCGGAAACTGAATCAGATGATTCACTACTGTGAGACAGATGAGTGTCTGCGCCAGTATATCCTGAACTATTTTGGGGATCACAGTCCGTGCATCTGTGAAAAATGCAGTAACTGTGTTGTGCCAGAGGACGAGGTGGAGGAAAATTATATCGAGACCGGACGTGCAAAGAAAAAGACAGCAGAACTTGCAGATTTAACGAAAGAAGGGCAGGAGCTGTTTGAGAAACTGCGCAAATGCCGGTCAGAACTTGCTGCAAAACAGGGTGTACCGCCGTTTATCATCTGTTCTGATAAGACGTTGAAAGATATGTGTGCCAAATGTCCGGCAGATAAAATACAGATGGCGGATGTATACGGAATGGGTGCACAGAAGATTGCAAGCTACGGGGAAAGTTTTGCAGAGATCATCCGGATGTTTTTGCAGACACATGAATCCGGAAATATGACGACAGGAAAGACAGAAAGAGCTGCGGTAGTAGAGACTGTGTCGAAGCCCCCGGCGGGGAAAAAGAAACAGCCGTTTTATATTGCACCAGAAAAATTAGATCAGGTAACGTTTTCTGATGCCTGCATGGTATCGGAACTGACCGACCGGATCAATGCACTCTGTGAGGAAAAAGACCGCAAAAAGCTGACGGCTGCTTTTGTCAATGATCTGCTCGTACAAAAAGGCTATTTGAAGGAAGAGGAACAGGACGGAACCCGTATCAGACGAGTGACCGAAAAAGGCATTGCAGCGGGAATATGCGAAGAGGAAAGACGGTCAAAATTTAGCGGCGGGCATTATTATGCACTGATCCACACGAGGGAGAGTCAGGAGATGATCGTGGCGGAGCTGAAAGCATATTTTACTGATTTTCCATCCGGTTCAGCTCCGGCAGAACCGTAAACAGCATCGTGATAAAACACAGGATGCCGCCGATCACATTTGATACGGGTTCTGCAAGAAATACGCCGTCCGTTCCCATGTGGAAAGTGTATGGCAGAAGATAGGTCAGCGGTACAACGATAAACACCTTGCGCAGCAGGGAAAAGAAGATCGCCTGTTTCCGTTTGTTTAAAGATTTAAAAATGGTCTGACCGATATACTGCAGATCCATAAAGATAAATGCAGCAAAATACAGTTTTAATGCGGGAACGGCATCTGCTGACAGTGCTGTATCCGAACTGAAAACACCAATTAAATATTCCGGGGCGAGAATGATCACGCTCCACATGAAGCCGGTATAGACGAATGCCATAAGAGTCATCGTGATACCGGCTTTTTTGACGCGTGCGGGGTGGAGAGCACCATAGTTGTAGCTTATGATCGGTGAGGAGCCTTCCGTGATCGCATAGATCGGAGTTTCCACCATCTGGCGGACACTTGAGACAATCGTCATGACAGAGACGTACACATCGCCACCGGTGACGGAGAGTACATGATTGCAGCAGATGGAGACGAGACTATTGGTGAGCTGCATGATAAAACCGGATGTACCGAGGCTGATGATACTTTTCGCGAGAGGAATGCAGGAGGAAAGTTCATTTTTTCGAAGCAGGCGGACTTTGATCTCCGCTTTGCGGCGCAGAAAATGAAACACAAACAGTGCAGATAAAATCTGTGACAATACAGTGGCGGCCGCTGCACCGTTTACGCCCAGATGGAAGGTGAAAATAAAGAGCGGATCCAGGAGAATGTTTGCGATTGCACCGATCGCTACGGAAAACATCCCGGTTGTGGAATACCCCTGTGCATTGATAAAAGGGTTCATGCCGGTAGCAATCATGGATGGAAGTGTACCGAGCAGATACAGCATCATATAGGGTCTGGCAAAAGTCAGAGCATTTTTTGAGGCACCAAAAAGAATGAGAAGCGGTTTTGCAAAGAGAAGACCGGTTCCCATCAGGAGGAGTGCACTGGCACATACCATGGAAAAAGAGGTATTTAAGATCCTGTTTGCCTGTTCTTTATCACCTTTCCCACGGTTGATCGAAAAAAGCGGTGCGCCACCGCTCCCGAACAGATTGCTGCAGGCCGTGATGATCATAATAAGCGGAAAACAAAGTCCGACAGCACCAAGCGCTGTGGTTCCGATATCCGGGATACGACCAATATAAATGCGGTCTACAATGTTATAGAGCAGACTTAAAATCTGGGCTGCAAGCATAGGGAGGGCAGCGCTTAATATATTTTCAGTTACGGTTCCGTTTTCAAAATCAATGCGTTTCATGGTAATCCTCATTTTTGTGAAAATTTAATTCTTGAAAATCAGTATAGCATAAATTATAATATATATAAAATATTTATTTTATATCATAAAACAATATTTTTTATATGTACTGACAAAAACAGGAGAGGAAGTGAAACATGGAAATCAGACAGCTGGAATATTTTCGTGCAGTGGTGGAAGAGGGGACGGTGAGTGGTGCTGCGAAAGTTCTTAAAATGACACAGCCACCGGTCAGTTATCAGATGAAAATGCTTGAAGAAGAACTTAATGTACAGCTTTTTTTTCGTGGAACAAAAAAAATCACATTGACAGAAGCTGGAAAGGTGTTGTATGCAAGGTCTGGCAGTATTTTGAAAATGTTAGATGTTACAAAGCGTGAGGTGGTCAAGGCAAGCCAGTCTGCAACGATACATATTGGTATTACACCATCTACGGTTCTGATGATGTCAGAATATATTGAGCGGTTTTCAAAACAATATCCGGGGATTCATTTTGATATTCATGAGGGATCGACATTCAATTTAAAAGAACAATTAGAAAAGCACATGATAGATATCACAACACTGCGTACGCCGATCACACTGAACGGTTGTAAGACAAAAAGGCTGATTCGGGAAAAACTGGCTGCCGTGGCAGCAGATGGATATAAGGGAATGGAGGGATTCAGGAAAAAGGATGGATCACAGATTAGTTTGAGAGAATTGTCAAAGGAACATCTGATATTATCACACCGGTATCGGAATTATATTATTTCAGCGTTTGAAGCTGTTGGACTGACCTGCGATATCTATTATGAATGTGAGGATGCAAGAACAGCAATGACAATTGCAGAAAAAGGGATTGGAGTGGCAATTTTGCCAGAGTCCATGCGTGTGTCTGACTCGATGTGTGTTTATGGCATTACGGACGCTGATCTTACAACCGAGATATTGTTAGCATGGCGCGAGGAACGTTTGCCGGCAGAAGTGGAAGCATTTATTAAGGAAATGGAATTCAAGGAGGATTAACATGACGAAAGAAGAAAAAATTGCACGTTACAGAAAATTGAATCAGGAAGTGGTACCGGGGAAAATTGTATGCGCAGGCTCCTCACTGATGGAGATGTTTCCAGTCGAAAAATTTATTGACGAAGATCATCTGGATATCACGGTCTATAACCGCGGAATTGGCGGCTTTATCACAGACGAGCTGCTTGAAAATGTAGATGTCTGCATTCTGGATCTGAAACCATCCCGCCTTTTTATCAATATCGGGACAAATGATCTGAGTGATCCGGCGATATCCATCGACCGGATGATCACAAACTATGACAGGATACTTTCCATTGTAGAAAACAAACTGCCTGATATTGAGATCTATATGATGGCATATTATCCGATTAATTATGAGGCAGCAGCCGAGGAGATGAAACCATGTCTGCGTGTCCGCACGAACGGGAAAATTGCGGTGGCAAATAAGGCGGTGCAGGAGCTTGCGGAAAGACATCATGCAAAATATATAGATATCAATGATCCGTTAAAAGACCGGGATGGAAATCTCAAAGCAGAGTATACGATTGAGGGAATGCATATCAAGGAGGAAGGCTATCGTGCAATCTTTGATCTGTTTATGGGGTATGCAAAAGAGCCACGATGGAACGTCTGAAATATAGTTTGTATCGTATGCAGATCATAAAGATACATAATCTTTTGCTTCCTCTGTGACAGTTTCGTATGCGAAAAGAATCATTTTCAAAAGATTTTGGCTCTGCAATCCGGCAGAATGTATCAGCCATTCGAAATAGCGTTGTCGTGTGAAAATAAATGTGTTAAAATATTCTAATTCACGACAATAGTTCTGGCTGGGATTTATGCAGCCGGCTGCTGTACAATTGAGGTAATGGTTCGGGATAGAAGAGGAAAAGCATGAATACAAAAAACATAAAAGCCGTAATTTTTGATATGGACGGTACACTGATCGATACGGAAAAATATTACCGCATGTTCTGGCCAAAGGCATTGGCGCATTTTGGGTATGAAATGACGGATGAACAGGCACTTACCATGCGGTCACTTGGGCAGCCGTATGCACCACAGCATTTAAAAGAAATGTTTCATGATCCGAATCTGGATTATACGGCGATACGAAATTATCGCAAGCAGATCATGGGAGAGTGTCTGAAAAAAAATGGAATTGAGATCAAAAAAGGTGCAATCGAACTGCTGGATTATTTAAAGGTACAGGGGATTCGCCGTGCAATTGCGACGGCGACGGATCAGGTGCGTACAGAACAGTATTTAAAGCAGCTTGGTCTTTACGATTATTTTGATCAGATCATCTGTGCAACGATGGTGGAACATGGAAAGCCTTCACCGGATATCTATCAGTATGCATGCAGACAGCTTGCACTTTTGCCGAAGGAATGTATGGCGGTTGAGGATTCCCCAAACGGTGTATGCAGTGCTTATGGTGCAGGCTGTAATGTTGTGATGGTACCGGATCAGACCGAACCGGATGAGACACTGCGTGGGAAACTGGCAGCGAGGGTGGATTCGTTAGATGAGATCATAAAGCTGTTTGAGAAATTCCCCGGTCTGACAAAGGAAGAAGAGGAGCATCAGCTCAGTAAAATCATAGAGATCGCGCAGGATAATTTAGATCATGCGAAAGAAGATATCCGGAAAATTAATGAAGATCTTGCCGATCTCCTCGAAGTCTACGATGCAAAGGATAAGGAAGGACTGGCACTCTGGAACAATGCGGCTGCGAGGTTAAAAGAGGATGAACGGGAACTGGTGCGCTATGAAAAGGCGCGTAAGAAGCCATATTTTGGGCGCATTGATTTCAGGGATCCAAAGACGCAAGCGGTTGAGGCTTTTTATATTGGAAGAGTCGGCATCACGGACAGCAGCTCTGATCCGGTCGTGCTCGACTGGAGAGCACCGATCGCATCAGTATACTATGAGAGCAGGATGGGAGCGTGCCAGTATACTGTGAGTTCTGAGGGGACATTTGAGATTGATCTGAAACGCAAGCGCACTTACGAGATTGAAAATGACCGGTTAAAAGATTTCTTTGATTCAGATGTGGTCGCCAACGATGAACTGCTGACAAAATACCTTGCCAAAAATAAAAAGGCAGTTTTGGGCGAGATCATTGCGACGATCCAGAAAGAGCAGAACCTCATTATCCGCCGTTCGCCGAAAACAAACATCATTGTGCAGGGCGTCGCTGGTTCTGGAAAAACGACGGTGGCGATGCACCGCATTTCCTATATTCTATATAATTACAAAGATGATTTCCGCCCGGAGGACTTCTATATTATAGGAAGCAACCGGATTCTTTTGAATTATATCACAAGTGTTCTGCCGGAACTCGATGTGTATGGAATCCGTCAGATGACGATGGAGCAGCTTTTTATCCGCCTTTTGTATGAGGATTGGGACGAGACACGGTTTTCTTACCACAATATCGACAAGACAGATGCAAAAAACAGCATCAGGGGCGGAACGGCATGGTTTCTGGATTTAGAAAAATTCTGCCAGAACTATGAGAATCAGTCGATCGCAAAAGAAAATATTTATATGGAAAAGACTGGAAATCTCCTGTTGTCAAAGGAGCAGATCGGGCGTTATTTAAAAAATAATCCGAAAGTCTCCATGCAGAGCAAGATACTCATGCTAAATGAGATTTTGTATGCAAAATATGAAAATGAGGTTTCCGGGAAGTCCGTGACATTTCCGCCAAAAGAGAAAAAAATTTTAGACAAAAAATACGCGTCTTATTTTGGGGATGGAAAATGGAGAGAATCTGTATTTACTTTTTACAGAGAATTTTTACTTGCGCAGCAGGAGGCAGGAAAAGAAGTCGATGTGCCGGAAAACTCGTTTGATGTCTATGATCTTGCGGCACTTGCATATATTTATAAGCGGATCAAAGAAACAGATCCGGTGCGCGAGGCGAGCCATGTGGTAATCGATGAGGCGCAGGACTTTGGCATGATGTCATACAGATGCCTGCATTACTGTCTGTATGGCTGTACTTACACGATTATGGGTGATACATCCCAGAATATTCATTTTGAGTATGGTTTAAACGACTGGGAAGAGTTGAAAAAACTGATTTTGACAGGGACATTTGATGCGTTCGGACTTCTCAGGAAAAGTTACCGCAACACGGTGGAGATTTCAGAGTATGCAAACGAGATCCTGCGCCATGGAGACTTTTCCATTTATCCAGTAGAACCGATTATCCGTCACGGAAATCCGGTGCAGACGGTGGCATGTCCGGATGAAAAACAATTGCTGGCAGATACCGTCACCACGATCAAAAAATGGCAGCAGGACGGTTATGAGACAATTGCCGTGATCTGTCGTGATGAGACGGAAGCGGCACAGGCTGCGGAAGAACTAAAGAAATATGTAAAAATTGCAGAATCAGATCTGGAAAAAGCTGAGTTCGGGGATGGCGTCATGGTGCTTCCTGTTTCTTATACGAAAGGACTCGAATTTGATGCGGTACTTTTATTTGATCCGACCGAAGAAAAATATCCGTCAGATAACGGGCATGTCAAACTTCTGTATGTGGCTGCGACCCGTGCACTGCATGAACTTGTGGTTTTATATCAGGAAAAGCTGACCGGAATCCTTGCCGATAAAGTCCCGGAAGGGAAACATATGAAAGAGTTTGCGGCGGAAACACTGACCAAAGCAGCGGAATTTGAACGGGTGCAGCACACGGAAAAAGAAATTGAGCAGCAGCGCAGGATCGAGGGCGCAAAAGATATGGCAGAGCGCGAGTACATCGGTCCGAAGCGCATCGTCATTAAACCGCAGGGGAAAGAGAATGAGGCTGAGGCAAGAGGAAAGACATTGACAGGGCAGAAAATGGCATCTGCCTATAAGAGAGCTGTGGCAGCGCCAGTCAGAAAAGCAGCAGACAACTCTGGAAAAAACGAAGGAAACCATACGGAGGAAATCATCCTGTCTCCGTACGAATTTGGCGCGATCCCGGATAATGAGATCCTCCGTGTTAAAGGCCATTCCCGAAACAATTTTGCCATCAAATGGATCAAAAAGACGAAAAGCTATGTGGAACTTTCCAGCATGTACGGACTTTTACGCATCACGCCGATCACACCGGAGGTGATCCGGGTCAGTTTCGTGAAGGGTGTCACGGAAAAAATTGGCGATACCGCATGGAAAGGAAAGGCGGATATAGCATTTTCATGGAGTGCAAAGGAATCCAAAACACTGGTGGAAATCGCAACGGAAAAAGTTACCGTGCGCATTGCAAAAAATAATGGAGCGGTCTGTTTTTACAATGAGAAAAAGCAACTGTTGCTTGCAGAAAAAGCGGAGGAGCCAAGGTTTCAGGAAGGCAGATGTAACTGGACATTTTTTGACTGGGAAAAGTCCGAACATTTGAAAGCAAAGGGACTGCTTGCCGCTGATTTTATGGATGTGACAGCAAAAGCAAAATACATTTCCTATGGTGGGAAAAAGTTAAGAATGCCGCTTATTTTATCAGAGAAAGGATACGGGCTTGCCATTGCATCGAAAGGAACTGTGCTGTTTTGTGGGATACGGACTTTTGGACCTTATATCATGGCAGAGGGGAGTCAGAGCGATTATTATTTTATCAGCGAAAAGAACCGTGAAAAATTGGTTGAGATCTACCAGAAAACAGCGCAGAAAAGGGAGTTTAAATGAATATAAAAAATTTAGAAGTTGAAGTCCAAAAATCTCTTGATGAAACGCAAACACTATTTGACAGTCTGATGCAGAAATATTTTGGATAGAGGGGGAGAGACACTATGGCGAGAATGACAGTTTATCATGGTGGTTATACACCTGTTGAAACCCAGAAAATCCGCGTAGGACGCAATACAAAAGACTTTGGAATTGGTTTTTATTGCACGATCATAAAAGAACAGGCGCAGAGGTGGGCAAGACGCTATGATGCAAAAATTGTGTCGATTTATGACGTGCGTTTAAATCAGGATTTAAACATCAAAGAATTTCGTGAGATGACAGATGAATGGCTGGATTTTATTGTTTCGTGCAGAAGTGGAAAGACTCATGATTATGATATTGTGATCGGTGCAATGGCAGATGACCAGATTTATAACTATATTTCTGATTATATGGATGGCACGATTACAAGAGAGCAATTCTGGGTATTGGCAAAATTCAAATATCCAACGCATCAAATTACATTTTGTACAAAAGAAGCATTAAAATGTCTGGCATATAGAGGCTGCGAGGAGGTGACACTCTAATGATCGGAGAAGGGCGCGAAGATTCAAAGGATAATGATTTATTTTTTGTATGTGGTCTGATTGATGATATTGCAAGAAAAACAAAAAATAAGAGAGCTGATATTGTAAACTGGCTTGGTAAAGACCGGCTGCAGAAATCTATGATCTGGCAGATGTTTATCATTGTGACAATATTGACAGGGTATGCGAAGATTTTATAGAAGAAGCGAAAATCCCGGATGGAACATTTGATAATGTAGCGGATTGTAGATATGCGATTCCTTCGCATTGGGATATTGCAAAAGTATACAAACGTTTGATCAAACAGGTGGCACAGGAAAAACAAATTGGTATCGTGGATGCGCTGATAAAAGTATATAATTCTTTTCTCAGTGCAAAGATTGATGATTATAACAGCAGCCTTTATTATGAAAATCCATCTTATTTGCTGGAGTGCTACTTGGAAAATACAATTCTATAAATTAAATTTGGATAGTAACGTCGATCTGAAGAAAACGCTAGAATAAAATGAGCAAATTATATATAATAGATGTGTATATAAAAATAGGTTTATTGATGAAGGGAGGTAGTTTAGATGTTAGAAACGAATGAATTAGATTCCATGTGTGGAATTACCGATGATGAATTAACAGAACGTTTCAAAGAAGCTATCCGAATTGATAATGAGATAAAAAAAATTAAAGGTGTTCCAATTGCAGGATATGATACAGAGAAAAAAGCTGCATTTTTAGAATATCCGGATGGAAGGAGAAAATATGCCAAAGGATAGGGATAAACTTCCTGAAATTATTGTATTTGCAGGACCTAACGGTAGCGGAAAGTCGACTATTACAAAAATGGCAAAGGTTATCGAACCGTATATTAATGCGGATGATATAAAAAGAACGAATTACTGTTCTGATCTTGAGGCTGCGCAATTGGCAGAACATATGAGAGAACAGGCAATTACTAATAATGATGGTTTTACTTTTGAAACCGTTATGTCGACAGACAGAAATATTAAATTATTGAAAAAAGCAAAAGAAAAAGGATATTTTATTCGTTGTATATATGTGTTGACTGCTAATGTGAATATTAATGTAATGCGAGTGGAATCCAGAGAAGCAACGGGTGGACACGGAGTACCTGAAGATAAAATTCGTTCCAGATATACGAAAGCATTAAAACTTATTCCTGAATTAGTTGAGATAGCAGATGTAATGCATATCTATGATAATACGTCTGTTCCATATAGAATTTTTAAGAAGAGAAAAACAGAATATTTTGTATGGGCAAATGATAATTGGGATGAAGAAGCAATAAAAAAATTAGTTGGCTTAAAATGATGTAGAACCTATGTGATTTTAAAATTGCATAGGTTTGTTTTATAAAATTGTAAAACGAAAAAAGAAAATTTTGACAGTTATGTTGGGGCAGAATGTTGGTATGAAAGGAATAGAGTACCAACATGGATGAAAAATTAGTATGCATATTAAATGAAATGGCAGATTTTTTGAGCATTGCACAGATGAAAAAATTACAGGAAGTGCTGCTTAAAAATTTATCCAGTGAAGCACCGCAGAGAGAGCAGACATCTAATGAAACATATTTAAATATCAATAGCCGCCATGACGATAATCCTGCATTATTTACAACTTTAGATGCTCCATATGACAGATTAAAAATCAGCGGTGTGGAAATCCGGGTTCGTGAGTCTGGCAGAAAAATAAGCATGGAGAGAATACATCCGCACAAGTTCCGGCGAACGATGGCAACGAGGGCGATTGATAAGGGAAAGTATATCAGCGATTGATTGTTGATACGGCTCTTTGAAATGAAAATTATGTTGATGAAATATATAGGGTTTATAATAGTGATATTTGTGATATAATAGATAATTATAATTGTGGCGCATATTATGAACCATCCTATATTATTGCCAGAGCATATCAAAAGGTGCTACCGATAGACGGTTAGCCCTGTAGATAATTGGTAAAAAATAACCGCTCGGTCTGGCAGGACATGGGGCGGTTATTTTTGTGTTTTGTCATTGCTCTTAGAACCAACGGTATAACCAAGAGTAAAACAGGTAATGCATAAGCTGATAATGGCTATAAAAAGTTCCGTTGTAAGCATAAGAATTTGATTTGTTCAGACATCATAAATAATAGATATTTATATTGGTTTTTGAAAGGAAATACAGTAGTTTTAAACTCTCTTGGCAGAGGAGCAACCTTTGTAAATGGAAATATTGATGACAACAGAGTATTGATGGACGAACCGTTCCGGTCGGCGGGCAGTATCACAGCTTTGTTTAAAGATGATATGGATTTGGCAAGAAGGATTATGAGCATTGTGGACGGCATCAAGCGCAATTCCGAGGAAACTGCGTAAAAAATCTGATAGCAAAGAGAAAACTTATTCAACAAAAGGTAAAGTACATGAAAAGAAAAACAAAACGAATACAAGCAGTATGTATTTATATGATGTTATTATTACTGCTGCTTTTGCCACAAACAGCAATGGCAAAAAATACAGAAAAATCCAAAACCACATTTCCGGTTCAGGTAATTCATAAGACTGGTGATGATAAAGAAAACTTTGTGATCGTGATCATGGGAGATGGCTATACCGCCGGTCAGCAGGATCAGTTTTTGGAAGATGCCACCCAAAAGGCACGTGGAATGCTGACATGGTCACCATATAGGGAATATTCTGACCGTATTAATATTTACGCTGTGCAGGCAGTTTCTAACGAGTCAGGCATTGGAGTATATGGCGGTAAGAGCCCGGATACATATTTTCATGTCAAAGTATATGGAAAGGCAGCCGGATTTACCAATGGCGGAGATGAAAGAGCCAAAGCGTTAAGGACAGAACTGGAAGAAAATTATCTGGATGAAGGCGCAAATGTTGGAACGATTCATATACTTTGTAATGATACAGGAAGCTATGGTGCATCAGTAAATCCATTATTTTCTTTTTCTACAAATTCTGAGGATAATAGTGATGGAATGGTTATGGCTCACGAGACCGCCCATAGTATAGGCGGTCTCGGCGATGAATATGAGAGATATACCAACAAACCAAATATGTCCGACACTACTGATCCGGAGAAAATCAAATGGAGTAAAATGTTAGGATTTCGCGGGATCGGAATCACGAATGCAGGAACGGATACCGCATTTGCGCCCAGCCGCGAATGTATGATGCGGTGGCTCGGACAGCCGTTTTGCGAGGTCTGCAAAATGGAATTGGCAAGAAAGCTGAATAACACGGATTATGTCAGTAAACCGGCGGCTCTTTATATCAGTGATCCTGAAGTTTCCATTCCTCATAACAAAACCGCGACACTTGACAGAGACAGTAAAAAATACAGGATTACCGAGTCTAATGTCACAAAAGCCAATGATCATGATCTGGAATTTCGCACGGTAGTACAAAATATGGTGAATAAAGAACAGCATCTTAAAATGAGTTTTCGTATTATCGGCGCAGATGGAATAACGGTAAAATATAGTGCAGAAAAAGAATTTACCATTCCTGCCCTTACAAATTCATATGACCCGGATGCTGCAAGAGAGTCTCTTTCCGTTGTACTTAATGATGTGTATGGTCTGACAAACGGTGACAGACTGGATGGAAAAATCGTGGACATGGATACGCAGGAAGTCTTAGCTACAGATAAAACAGCTGACCAGGCATGGAGTACCGTCAACATTCATTACCGGTTAAAGATGGAAGACGGAACGGAAACAGATCTTCCTGCTGCAAAAACATCTATTGTCCATACACCACGCAATTCTACATATACCTTAAGAAATCCTGAGTTATCCGGTTATGCCTGTGTGGGAAACAGTGTGGATCAGGATAAGATAACAATCACGGAAAAAAGTATGGATATTGTTTATTATTATCAGGAGAAAAATGATCCTTCCGGGGATGAAGATCAGAAGATGGCAGAGTGTACGACAAGACCGGTGACAGTGCCTTATGATTCAAATCAGCACACATTTGACATTATACCAGGGGAGGGCGTGAACCTTCGATACAGTATGAAAGAGGAGGGACCGTATACGATGGGAGAGCTCCCTGCCTACACAAACGCTGGTAAATATACGATTTACTATGAAGCGTATTCGGATTCTGCAAAATCCTGTTATGGGCAGGCATCTTTGGAAATTATAAAGGCTGTCACAGAACTGAAACTTCTTGCAGCACCCGCAGAATCAGAGGGTGCTGCCAACATAACACTTGAGGTTTTAAAACAAGGCATCAGTGCAGATGAACCGGTGGACATTACTTGTAACGATTTTGACATAACACTGGTTAAGAAGGAAAATGATCAGTGGATGGCATCACTTCCGAATAAGACAAAGACGTATATATTTACTGCCAGATATAACGGTAATGCAAACTATACGGGGAGTGAAGATGCCTGTCAGGTTACTGTGAAAGAAAAGAAGTCACAAACTGGGGGAGGGACATTGAACCCACCGGAGAAACCGGCACCAGAAGAACCAGCCCCGGAGAAACCAGAGCCAGAAAAACCAGCCCCGGAACAGCCGGCACCGGAAGAACCAGCCCCGGAACAACCGGCACCAGAGAATCCAGCCCCGGAGAAACCAGAGCCAGAAAAACCAGCCCCGGAACAGCCGGCACCAGAAGAACCAGCCCCGGAACAACCGGCACCAGAGAATCCAGCTCCGGAGAATCCGAATCCGGGAGGAACAGAAGTGGTTCCAAATGTAACACCTGTGCCAGAACTTAAAAGCAAGACAGATAAAACAATAAAGAATAAGACCGTCACAATAAAATGTAAATCCAGGAAAGGGAAAAAACAGGTTTTAAAACTTGATAAATCAACGATTAATTATCTTATCAAAAAAGAGGCAAAAGCGCTGCAATTGGAATTTGGAAATGTTACAGTTACCATGGACCGCAATGCCTTAAAGGAAATGAAAAAACAGATGAATTCAGATGTTTATTTTAACGTTAAGAAATTAGATAAACACATTCTTTCTTCAAAGGCAGGTAAAATTGTCAAAAAACGTCCAATGTATGAAATTTCAGTTACAGGCGCAAAGAAAAAACAGTTAGGCAGACTGAAAAAGGGAAAAATCACTGTAAAGATCCATTATAAGATTTCTAAGAATGAAAATAAGAAGCATATTTTTGCATACAACATCAGCAAAAATGGAAATGTCAAAAAGATTTCAAAATCTTATTATGATTCTAAGAAACAGACAGTGAACTTTACAACGAAGAGCTTTTCGAAATTTGCTGTTGGCAGCCGTTTGTGAGAGTGATAAAAAGTTCCTGGATCATAAAGAATACAGGAAAATGCCCAAATTGCGGGAATTGCAACCATCAGTTGACGGATTGACAGGCGCGTTTGGTAGCCTGCAACCGGTCAAAATGGGTATGATGGAGGCGTAACAAAGATCACATCATTGAAAAAGAAAAGAGGATGAGTTATGATTTTAGCTGAAAAAATTATGGAAGAGCGAAAAAAGAACGGATGGTCGCAGGAAGAACTTGCAGAGAAACTTTCCGTCTCCAGACAGGCGGTGTCAAAATGGGAGAGTGCCCAGTCGATACCGGATCTGCAGAAGGTGATCCAGCTGTCAGAGATTTTCGGGGTGAGTACGGACTATCTTTTAAAGGATGAATGTGAGTCACCGCAGCCCATTGAGGGAGTGGAACTTTCCGATAAAGATTTTCCATTAAAAAAGGTTTCGGTGGAAGAGGCAAATGATTTTATGGAAGTCCGGAAGAAAAATGCACCGAAGATCGCGGCCGCAGTAGCAGCCTGTATCGTCAGTCCGTCAGTTCTGATATTTTTGGCAGGATTATCGGAGACGCAGATTGGAAATATTTCCGAGGGTGTGGCTGCATCGGTTGGACTGGTATGCCTGCTTGGATTTGTGGCGGCAGCGGTATTTACATTTATTTTCTGCGGTATGCAGACAAAAAGATTCGAGTTTCTGGAAAACGAATGTTTTGAAACCTCCTATGGGGTAAAAGGGCTTGCAAAGGAAAAATTAAAAAATTATGAGGGAACATTTACCAGAGGAATCGCCGTTGGCGTGGTGCTCTGCATCGTTGCGGCAATCCCGCTTTTGGTGGCAGCATGTATGGATGCACCGGATGTTGTATGTACCAGCTTTGTATCGCTGCTTTTAATTCTGGTAGCATGTGGCGTGTATATGATCATCCGTGTCGGTATAATAAAAGGAAGTTATGATATTCTTTTGCAGGAGGGAGATTATACTATTTCAGAAAAGAAACTGAAAAAGAAGTCAGATGCATTCAGCGGAGCTTACTGGTGTATTGCCACTGCAATTTATCTGGGATGGAGTTTCTGGACAATGCGTTGGGATTTTACATGGATCATCTGGCCGGTAGCAGGGGTGCTTTTTGCTGCGGCATCGGGCGTTTTCCGTGCAGTCATGCAAAATGAAAAGAAAAAATAGAATGAAAAGAGACTGCGTGTAAAAAATAAGATTTTTCACACGCAGGAATGGAGTAAAATGAAATATCAGTCAGTTGCAATAATTGGAGCAGGCTCCTGCATCATCTCCTGATATTGATAATTTTGAATCTGTGAATGATACGCTTGGTCATCTCGGTGGTGACGAGGCATTAAAACTTCTTGCGGACACAATGAAACGGGGCGTTTGGTAATAAAGTGATACTTGGAAGATATGATGGAGAGGAAAAGAAAAATCAGGAATTAGGACTTCCTATTTGGAAAGAAATGTAGTATAATAGCCACATCGAAAAATTCAATTGTCACATCAGACATCATTTCCGCAGACGATTCCAACAGGTGAAAGAAGTAAGGAGTTTATGAATGAGAGAAAAATATGAGAGTTTATCATTAGTCGTTTTACGTGATCTGGCCAAGGCACGGGGACTGAAAAATATTTCTTCCATGAAGAAAAGTGATTTGGTCAATCGTATGCTTGAAGAAGATGCACGCAAACAAAAAGAGACGGAGAGTATGCAGACGCAGGAAGAGCGTGGGGAGCGTGTGAAAGCAAAAGAGGGCACGGAGCGTTTAAAAGATCATGCACAGCCGAAAGAATATTCCAGAAAAAGAACGGAATATGCACCAAGGGAGCGCGGAACAGATGCAGATCGTCAGACAAAAGAAAAGGCAGAAGAGCAGGTAGAAACACAGGAAAATCAGACGGCATCTGCAGCGGCAGATGATACCATGATGAGTCTTGACAGTGGAATTACGGCAAATGGTATTTTAGAGGTTATGCCGGATGGATACGGATTTATCCGTTGTGAGAATTATCTTCCGGGTGAACATGATGTGTATGTTTCACCGTCACAGATCCGTAAGTTTAATTTAAAGACGGGAGATATAGTCTGCGGTAATACAAGAATCAAGACACAGCAGGAAAAGTTTTCAGCACTTTTATATGTGACTACGATCAACGGCTATCACCCGAGTGTGGCACAGAAGAGAAAGAGTTTTGAAGATCTGACACCGATATTTCCGAATGAGCGGATACGCTTAGAACGCCCGGGATGCAGTGTTGCGATGCGCATTGTAGATCTTGTTTCCCCAATCGGAAAAGGGCAGCGTGGTATGATCGTTTCCCAGCCAAAGGCAGGAAAGACTACACTTTTAAAAGAGATTGCAAAATCAGTGACAGCAGGTAATCCGGATATGCATCTGATCATCCTTCTGATCGATGAGAGACCGGAGGAGGTTACAGATATCAAGGAAGCCATTGAGGGCGATAATGTTGAGGTAATTTACTCTACTTTTGATGAACTTCCGGAACATCACAAACGTGTATCGGAGATGGTGCTTGGCCGTGCAAAACGTTTAGTAGAGCACGGAAAAGATGTCATGATTCTTCTTGACAGTATCACAAGACTTGCAAGGGCATATAATCTTACGGTTCCGCCAAGTGGACGTACCTTATCCGGCGGTCTTGATCCGGCGGCACTCCATATGCCGAAACGCTTCTTTGGTGCGGCAAGAAACATGCGTGAGGGAGGAAGTCTTACGATTCTTGCAACAGCGTTAGTTGATACCGGAAGCAAGATGGATGATGTTGTATTTGAGGAATTTAAGGGAACCGGTAATATGGAACTCGTACTTGACAGAAAGCTTTCCGAGAAACGTGTATTTCCGGCAATCGATATCGTAAAATCGGGAACCAGAAGAGAAGATCTGCTGCTTGATTCCGAAGAACAGGAAGCGGTTGACATCATGCGGAAGGCAATCAATGGAATGCGCAAAGATGATGCTGTGGAGAATATCTTAAATATGTTTGCGCGTACCAAAAATAACCGCGAATATATTAATATGGTAAAAAAGAACAGAATTGTTTAAAAACAGCTTGATTTTTTTGAAATCGTATGCTACACTGATTAAGCTGTTTATCGGGACTTTCCTTTGGAGTAAGTACCATATGCGGATCGGGCATACGGGTATAAAAGGATTGAACAGGCGAAACTAATTAACGATAAGAACATAAAGAGGTGAAAATCATGAGAGAAGGAATCCATCCAGATTACTATCAGGCAACAGTTACATGTAACTGCGGTAACACATTCGTAACAGGTTCTACAAAAGAGGATATCCACGTAGAAATTTGTTCAAAATGCCATCCGTTCTACACAGGACAGCAGAAATCTGCAAGAACTGACGGACGTATCGATAAGTTCAATAAGAAGTACGGCATTAACAAATAGTACGCAAGTGAACATGGTTAAAGATAAGGTTGAGGTTTGTTTAATCTCAACCTTTTTTTAGAGCATGGGATGATTTTATTCGTTAATTTTGTGAAGACCGACAGGAATGGAAAACAGTGTGAAAAAGAAGATTTTCACACATAAGAATGGAGATTAACATGAGATATTCCGGGATTGGCGGACAGGCAGTCATGGAAGGCGTGATGATGAAAAATCAGGAGAAATACGCTGTAGCTGTCAGAAAGCCGGATAGGGAAATCGCACTTGAGGTTTCCGGATATAAGGGTATTATAAAAAATAAGAAAATCAGAAACATGCCGGTTTTGCGCGGTGTGTTCAGTTTTATAGAGTCATTGTATCTTGGCGTTTCTACGTTGACATTTTCCGCTTCTTTTTTTGAGGAAGAAGAGCAGGAACATGAAAAAAAATCAAAAAAACAGCGCGAGAAGAAAGTGCTGACCAAAGAGCAGCAGGAAAGACAGGACAGCCTGATGATGGGTGGTACGGTTGCATTTTCCATTGTTCTGGCTGTTGCAATCTTTATGATTCTTCCATATTATATATCTGTATTTTTTCAGAGGTTTACAGATTCCTATATGCTGATCGCTGTTTTAGAGGGACTGATCCGTCTGGCAATTTTTATCGGGTATGTGGCAGCTATTTCGCTGATGCCTGATATCAAACGGGTTTACATGTATCATGGTGCGGAGCATAAGTGTATTAACTGTATTGAGCATGGTATGGATCTTACGGTGGAGAATGTGAGAAAAAGTTCCAGATTACATAAGCGCTGCGGAACCAGTTTTCTGCTGATCGTTATGATCATCAGTATTTTCTTTTTTATGTTCATCCATGTGGATTCGAGAGTGTTAAGACTGGTGCTTCGTCTTGTGCTGATTCCGGTGATCGCGGGTGTGTCTTTTGAATTTATAAGACTTGCAGGACGCAGCGATAATGCGCTTATCAATCTGCTCAGTAAACCGGGACTTCTGCTGCAGCATATCACGACAAAGGAGCCGGAGGATGACATGATCGAGGTGGGTATTGCATCTGTGGAAGCTGTGTTTGACTGGAAAACTTATGTGAAAGAAATAAGACAAGAGGACAGTAGAGAACATGACATATCGGGAAGCAATTAATCTCGGCGAGAAGGTTTTAAATATGGCAGATGTGGCAGATGCAAAAATTGATGCATGGCTGCTTTTGGAGATGGTCTGTAAGATTGACCGCAGTTTTTATTATCTGCATATGGATGACGAAATCGCTGAGGAACAGTTAAGTGAATATGAGATTGCATTGCGGAAACGTGCAGAACATGTGCCGTTACAGTATATTGTCGGTGAAGCAGAGTTTATGGGACTGAAATTTAAAGTCAATTCCAATGTGCTGATTCCGAGACAGGACACGGAGACTTTGGTGGAAGAGGCATTAAAAGTTGTAAAACCGGGAATGAAAGTACTTGATATGTGCACCGGTTCCGGCTGTATTATTGTCAGTATCGTGCATAATATACCGGAGGTGGAAGGGACAGCGACGGATATTTCCAAACAGGCACTTCTTGTGGCAAAAGAAAATGCGAAGCTGAACCAGGTTTCGGTCACGTTTGAGCGCAGTGATCTGTTTGACAATGTGACAGGGACATATGATGTGATCGTTTCAAACCCGCCTTATATAAGAACCGGGGAAGTGGTAAAACTCATGCCGGAGGTGCAGGAGTTTGAACCGATGGAGGCTTTAGACGGCAAAGAGGACGGTTTATATTTTTACAGGAAGATCATCAAAGAATGTAAGGAATATTTAAAACCGGGAGGACGCATTTTGTTTGAGATCGGGTACGATCAGGGCGAGGCAGTGACCGGGCTTTTAAAAGAAGCTGGATTTAAAAATGTGACGGTTATCAAAGATTTGGCACACAATGATCGTGTTGTGACAGGAATGGAGGATATATGTTTGATAAATTAGAGGATTTACTGATCCGTTTTGAGGAATTAATGAGTGAGTTAAGTGAGCCGGATGTGGCAAATGATCCGGTGCGTTTCCGTAAGCTGATGAAGGAGCAGAGTGACCTGACTCCGATCGTAAATGCATACAAGGAATATAAACAGTGCAAACAGAACATCGAGGATTCCCTTGCTTTACTTGAGGAAGAGTCTGATGAGGAGATGCGCGAGCTTGCAAAAGAAGAGTTAAACGATTCTAAGGCAAGAGTGGAAGAGTTGGAAAAAGAGTTAAAGATCTTATTACTCCCGAAAGACCCGAACGATGACAAGAACGTTATCGTTGAGATCCGCGCAGGCGCCGGTGGTGACGAGGCTGCTTTATTTGCGGCTGAAATTTATCGTATGTATCTGCATTATGCGGAGAGCAGAAACTGGAAGACGGAGATCATGGAGGCAGATGAAACCGGCATCGGCGGTATGAAGAGTGTTACTTTTATGCTGAGCGGTCAGGGTGCTTATTCTGTTATGAAGTATGAGTCCGGTGTACACCGTGTACAGCGTGTCCCGGAGACAGAGTCCGGCGGACGTATCCATACTTCCACCATCACAGTTGCTGTGATGCCGGAGGCCGAGGAAGTGGATGTACAGATTGATGACAAAGATATCCGTATCGATGTCTGCCGTGCATCCGGTGCCGGTGGCCAGTGTGTCAACACGACAGACTCTGCTGTGCGTCTGACACATATCCCGACCGGAATCGTGATCTACAGCCAGACAGAAAAATCACAGATCCAGAACAAGGCGAAAGCTTTCGCCCTGCTGCGTACCAAATTGTACGACTTAGAGCAGCAGAAAGCCCACGATGCGGAAGCAGAACTTCGTAAGAGCCAGGTCGGAACCGGTGACCGTTCCGAGAAGATCCGTACCTACAACTTCCCACAGGGACGTGTGACGGATCACAGAATCAACCTTACACTGTACAAACTCGATAAGATCATGAACGGAGATATCCAGGAGATCATTGACGCATGTATCGCAGCGGACCAGGCAGCGAAGCTGGCGAAGATGAATGAGAATTAAGGATAGATGTTGTAAATATAGTTGGTATTTTTCACCAGTTAGAGAATTATCAGAGTAAATTATAATATGATTAGAGTGGAGCAGAGTCAGTCGGAAGGCTGGCTCTGATTTTTGCCCTTTTTTGCAGACTGGTGTGAATAACGGTGTAGTTTATGTAACTTTCTACGAAGATTTCATTGTTTCTGATGTTTAAATGGAAAATGTAAAAATGTTCTTGATATGAGAACTGGAGTATGATATTTTATAAATAGAACGTGCGTTCGTGTTTAAGAATAGGGGAAACATAATTGACGAGTGGGGGAAGATAATGAAAATTGAAAACATTATGAAAATGTTAGAAGTGTTTTGGCCAATTGCTATTGCAATTTATGGTTTTTTTATTTACAAATTTATTCCATATATGAAAACAAAAATTTTTATAAATGAATATCATAATTTTGAAGTATCTTTTTTTTTTGATGGAATACGAATTAGTAGGAACTATTGTAGCACAGGTATTGGTTGTATTTTTAATTGTAGCATTTGGAAAATCGACGTGGTCTAATATTATAATAAATGAATATTTTTTTGCTTTAAGTGTCATTGGATTAATATATAGTTTTGGTATAAATTTAATTGTAAAATTAAAAACAAAAAAACAAAAAAAGAAATATGTCGTCAATATGTTTTTTGGAATAGTGGTTTACTTTGTAATTTCAATGCAAGGTTTAGCAATCTTAAAAAATTTATATAACAAACAGTATGATAGAGATATTTATTTTGTAGTTATTAGTTGCATTATTCTTCAAGTTTTGGCAAATATTAAGGCTGAAAAAGTACGGAATGTAAAGTATATAGTTATAACACAAAAAGAAACATATAAAACATTATTTGAACCAGTAAAAAGAGGGAAGTATTATTTTATAAGGATTACAGATAAAAACGGAGTTGAGAAGAAAAGAGTACAGATAGCAGAAGAAAGAATTGAGAAAATAGATTATATTATTGAAAAAGTAGAAGAGCATGAATAATAGAATGGTAACAAAAACATAGTGAAATTGAATGATATAGACTATGTAGAGATATCAGATATATTAGGAGAAGTTATGATACTATTAGCTAAATGATTTAAGGAAAGTCAGTGTAATGGATTTTGTCTTGGAAAGGTGGTATGCGTATGACAGCAGACGAGTTGAAAAAGATAATTCAGTCCGGCGAAAAAATAGATGTGGAATTCAAACAGTCAGAAAATGATCTGACAAAGGATGTGTATCAATCGGTCTGTTCGTTTAATAACCGCAATGGAGGACATATTGTTCTTGGTGTAGTTGATAAGACAAAAGAGATTCGGGGTGTTAATTTCCAAAAAGTAGATAAGATCCTCAAAGATTTTACGACATCTATTAATAATGCAAATAAGCTGAATCCACCGATGTATCTTACACCAGAGGTTTTTGAGATAGATGGAAAGATACTTGTCTATATCTGGGTGCCTGAGGGAACACAGCTTAGACGTTTGAATGGCAGAATCTGGGATAGAACACATGAAGGTGATATTGATATAACAGATAATGCAGAATTAGTGTATAAGATGTATGCGAGAAAGCAGAGCACTTATTTTGTGAATAAAGTTTATCCAAGACTTGGACTGGAGTATCTTGATCTTGACGTGATCCGAAGAGCGAAGCAGATGGCACTTTCAAGAGTAGACAATCACCCATGGGCAAATATGGATGAGAAAGAAATACTTAGAAGCACAGGACTTATTCTGACTGACCCGGATACGGGAAAGGAAGGAATAACACTTGCTGCGATTCTGTTATTTGGAAAAGATAATACGATTATGTCTGTGTTGCCACAATATAAGACAGACGCTATTTATCGTGTGAAAAATCTGGACCGCTATGATGACCGCGAAGTTATTATCACGAATTTAATAGATAGCTACCGCAGATTGATGGATTTTGGAAAAAAACATTTGAATGATACTTTTGTGTTGGATGGAGATCAGAGCGTGAGTGCCAGAGATAAGATTTTGCGTGAAATTATATCAAATATTTTGGCACATCGGGATTATTCCAATGCATATACGGCACAATTTGTAATTGAAAGTAACCGAATCTATACGAAAAACAGTAATCTTCCACATGGTCATGGAGAACTGAAATTGAATCAGTTTGAGCCATTTCCAAAGAACCCGCCGATTTCGAAAGTGTTCCGGGAAATTGGATATGCGGATGAATTGGGCTCTGGGATGAGAAATACGAATAAATATACGAAATTATACTCTGGTGGAACCCCCATTTTTTTGGAAGATAATATTTTTCAAATAGTGATACCAATGGAATCTGTTGCTGATTTGCAAGTTGGACCAGACAACGTTAAAAAGGTGACTGAAAGGGTGACTGAAAAGGTGACTGAAAAGGTGACTGAAAAAGAGCAGGAGATTCTTGCATTGCTATTAGAGAATGCAAATTATACCATGCCTCAACTTGCAGAAAAATTGAAAATAAGCAGAAAAACAATAGCGGTACGGTTGAAGTCATTGAAGGAAAAAAATGTGATAGAACGAGTGGGATCAGACAGAAAAGGTTATTGGAAAATAAATGAATGACGCAGAAAAGTATATATCAGGGGAACGAATCGGACGAAAAAATATTTTCTTACCTAAAACCGCTAATTCATGCTATATTATACTTGCACCCAGACGGTGTATCATGTATGATATAGCATGAGTTGCTTTATTTAAGAGGAGGACAGACATCATGGAAAACGAGAATGTCTCAAAGAATTTTATCGAACAGTTTATTGATCAGGATATAGAGGAAGGACATTGCAAAACCGTCCATACAAGATTTCCACCGGAGCCGAACGGATATCTTCATATCGGACATGCCAAGTCCATACTTTTAAATTCAGGTCTTGCGCAGAAATATAATGGAAAATTTAATTTAAGATTTGACGATACGAACCCGACAAAAGAAAAGACAGAGTTTGTTGAGGCAATCAAAGAGGATATCAAATGGCTCGGTGCTGACTGGGAGGACAGACTGTTCTTCGCATCCGACTATTTTGATCAGATGTATGAAGCAGCAGTAAAGCTGATCAAAAAAGGAAAAGCATATGTTTCTGATCTGAGTGCAGATGAGATCCGTGAGTACCGCGGTACACTGACAGAACCGGGAAAAGAAGATCCGGCGGGCAGCAGAAGTGTGGAAGAGAACCTTGCTTTATTTGAAGATATGAAAAACGGTAAATTTGCCGATGGAGAGAAAGTTCTCCGCGCAAGGATCGATATGACATCTTCAAACATCAATATGAGAGATCCGGTTATTTACCGTGTGGCGCATATGACACACCACAGAACCGGAGACAAATGGTGCATTTATCCGATGTACGATTTTGCACATCCATTAGAGGATGCCATTGAGGGAATTACCCATTCGATCTGTACACTTGAGTTTGAGGATCACAGACCGCTGTATAACTGGGTGATCGATGAGGTTGGCAAAGATATGATCCCGGATAAGGATGAGATGCCGCCGAGACAGATCGAGTTTGCAAAATTATATTTAACAAACGTAGTGACAGGAAAAAGATATATCAAGCGTCTTGTGGAGGAAGGTATCGTAGACGGATGGGATGATCCACGCCTTGTATCGATCGCAGCACTCCGCAGAAGAGGATTTACACCGGAATCCTTAAAAATGTTTGTGGAACTCTGCGGTATTTCCAAGGCAAACAGTTCTGTGGATTATGCCATGTTAGAGTACTGTATCCGTGAAGATTTAAAGATGAAACGTCCCCGTATGATGGCAATCTTAGATCCGGTCAAAGTTGTGATCGACAACTATCCGGAGGGAGAGACAGAGTATCTTGAGGTAGTCAATAACCTTGAAAATGAGGAACTTGGTGTGCGTAAAGTTCCATTTTCACGCGAACTTTATATTGACCGTGAAGATTTTATGGAAGAGCCGCCAAAGAAATATTTCCGTATGTTTCCGGGCAACGAAGTACGTCTGATGAACGCATACTTTGTGACCTGCAACAGTTTCGTAAAAGATGAAAACGGCATGGTGACGGAGATCCACTGTACTTATGATCCGGCATCCAAAGGTGGAAACAGCCCGGATGGACGTAAAGTAAAAGGAACCATCCAGTGGGTATCTGCAGCACAGGCAGTTCCGGCTGAAATTCGTCTCTATGAAAACATTGTAGATGAGGAAAAAGGAGTGTATAATGAGGACGGAAGTCTGAATCTGAATCCAAATTCCCTCACTGTTTTAAAAAACTGTGTTGTTGAGGAAAATTTAAAAGATGCAAAAGCATATGACAGTTTCCAGTTCGTAAGACAGGGATTTTTCTGTGTGGATGCGAAAGATTCGACCGCAGATCATCTGGTATTTAACCGGATCGTTTCACTTAAGAGCTCATTTAAACTGCCGAATGCATAGCATTGTAGTGATATGCATTGGTGCCCTGAAACGGGCGTAACAGGAAAGGATATGAAATAGAAATGAATTTATTTGCAGGATTGGAAAAATTTGGTATCAAAGCAGAAAAAACAACAGATCTGTTTGAGGATGAAAAAAAGCCGGCAGCATCCGCTGATGGTGGAAAAACAGAGGCTGCTCCGACAGAGGACAGTTTTCTGTTAGACAAGGCAATCCGCTGTACTGTCTGTGACAAGGTATTTAAGACCAAAATGATCAAGAACGGACGAATCAAACGTTTAGAGCCGGATCTGGATCTGCGTCCGCGTTTCGAATACATTGACACTTTAAAATATGATGTGGCATCCTGCCCGTATTGCGGATATACAGCGATGAACCGTTATTTCGAGCATGTGACATCAGGACAGATCAAACTGATCAAGGAACAGGTTTGTGCCAATTTCAAACCAACAGGTTCCGATGAACCTGCCGTCTTAGACTATGATCAGGCAATCGAGCGTTATAAGCTTGCACTTTTCAATACGATCGTCAAAAAAGGAAAGACCAGTGAGAAGGCCTATTCATGTTTAAAACTTTCCTGGCTGTATCGTGGGAAGGCAGAGGAGTTAAAAGGAACAGATCCGGAGACCTTAGAGAAGAAAAAAGAGGCAAAAGAGCAGGAAGAGGCATTTTACCAGCAGGCATATGAGGGATTTATGAAAGCAATGTCTACAGAGATGTTTCCAATGTGTGGAATGGATCAGTGTACCGTAGATTATCTTCTTGCGGCAATGGCATATCATTTCAAGAAATATGATGTGGCTTCTAAGTGTATTTCAAGAATCCAGGCTGCACCTTCTGCATCGAAAAAGATGAAAGACCGTGCATACGATTTAAAAGAAAAGATCGTGGCAGAGATCAAAAACAGCAAATAGGCAAAATTATTATGATTGAAATAATGATTGATTTACAGGGGGGAGCGAAAGCTCCCCTCTATGAAAAAATATACGAATATATCAAACGGGATGTCATTGAGGGAAAAATTCCTGTTGGGGAAAAGCTTCCGTCGACAAGACTTTTGGCAAAGCATTTGTCGGTAAGCAGAAGTACCGTCGAAATGGCATATGAACAGCTCCTTGCAGAGGGATACATCAAAGCAGAACCTTGCAGGGGTTTTTTTGTGTGTGATATTACAGAACTGTATGAGTTTGGGCATATAGAAAAAGATTTCAAACATACATTTACATTTGGAAAAAAAGAGCAGGAAGAGACAGCTTGCAGTCACGTTATTGATTTTTCCCCATATGCAATCGATACCATGCATTTCCCATATAATGTGTGGAGAAAATTAAACAAAAATGCACTGTTAGATGACAGAGAAGAATTGCTGTTATCCGGGGATGGACAGGGGGACTATGGACTTCGAAAGGCGATTGCAGCATATCTGCATCAGGCGCGGGGTGTGGACTGTCAGCCCGATCAGCTGATCATCGGAGCAGGAAATGAATATCTTGAGATTTTACTGACACAGATTTTAGGAAGAAATAAGCGGGTTCTCATGGAAAATCCAACCTATTTGCAGGCATATCATACATTTCTAAATATGGGATATCAGATGACGCTTGTTTCGGTGGAAGAAGATGGAATAGATCCGCAAAAGGTCAGAAATTATGATCCGGATGTTGTCTATATCATGCCTTCCCATCAGTTCCCTCTTGGAACGGTCATGCCGTTAAAACAAAGGCTGGAATTGTTGAAATGGGCATCGGAGAAAGAGGAACGCTATCTGATCGAGGACGATCACGACAGTGAGTATCGTTACCGTGGAAAGCCGATCCCGTCGCTGCAAAGCGTGGATCATTTTGAAAAAGTAATTTATATTGGAACTTTTTCTAAGAGCATTGCGCCGTCACTTCGAATCAGCTATATGGTGCTTCCACCGGAATTGTTAAAACGTTATCATGAAAAATGTGGATTTTATTCTACGACCGTTCCAAAAATTCAGCAGGAGATATTGCGTGCCTTTATTGAAGAGGGACATTTTGAACGTCATTTGAATAAGATGAGGGGGATCTACCGTGCAAAACATGATTTCCTGCTTGCAGAATTAAAAAAGAGAAACTGGGTAGAAAAAATTTACGGAGATCATGCAGGACTGCATGTTTTAGTACAGGTAAACACTGAAAAAAAAGAAACAGAGATATGTGATCTGGCGGAAAAACAGGGAATCCGTATCTATGGAATCAGTGAATATGTTGTACGGAAATCGGAGCAGAGCTGTAATGAAACTGTGAGAAATAAAAATGCTTCCATAGAAAGTGAAAAAAACAATATTGCCGGAACTGTACCACATAAACCGATTTTTTTACTTGGCTATGGAAGACTGGGTGAAGATGAGATCCAGAAAGGTCTTTTGATATTAGATACTATTATATGATATATTCAATACTGTTTTCCGGTGTTTTTCTGGTGTTTGTGTTGAACAGGATCACTGCCTCTCGTTCCTCATATGGTCCCATTTCATAAAAACCGACACCGGTGTCGGAAAGCCGTGCGATGGAGATCAGGCGGTTGGCGCGTTTGGGCTGATCTGTGATAAAGGTGATGCCTTCCTCAAAGAATTCTTTGTCGAGTTCTGGATCATCCGGTTCTTCATAATAAGGATCAAACACATAGATATCACTGCCCGAAATACCGGTCAGGAGAATATAATGAGGAACTTCCAGGTAAACACGCAGCAAAACGGCACCGCCCTGCTGTAAGGCACCGACAATGAGGCTGTTTTCAGAGAGTACAACCTCGTCCTTAGCGAGAAAATTGCAGGAAATCGGGAAGTTTTTTACTTGTCCGAACTGTGTGAGCCAGTTACTCAAAAACATCATGGCAGATGCAGATGTACCGCGTTTTCCAACTTCGCCTGCTTCATTATAAGAATCAAGACAATAGAGCATAATATATTTGACGATATCCGGGTAAATTTCTTCGCGGTCAAAGAGATAGCGGATGGCATTTGTCAGTGTGGTCGGACCGCAGTCATATTCGGTGGATTGGTAAATTAGCAGATTCTTCATATGTAGAGCCTCTTTTCTTTATTCTATGCAATACTATAATCAGCCATGAATTTTTTGTCAATCTTTCAACAAAAAAGGATTGACAATTTAAGACAGAAAAAATATAATTTACCTAATTCCTAGTGGATTACTAGAAATAATATGCGAAAAGCGGGCATACGGGAGTTTTTCGCAGAAAGTGAGGAAATTATGAGAAAAGAAAGAAGATGGAAAAAGGTCCTGTCAGCACTGGCACTCGCGGCTGCGATGGGAGTTACGGCTGTTGGATGTGGAACTTCCGGCAGCAATACAGGCAGTCAGCCGCAGGGGGAAAATGCGGCGGCAACAGAGACAGCAGAGGCTTCGGATGATATTGTAAATATCGGTGTGACCAATACACTTGGAACATTAAATCCGCTTTTGATGGATGGCGGAGAGGTCAATAAATATGCGACCAGCCTGATGTTTCTTCCACTGGTGGAATTAAATTCGAATCTGGAATTTGAGGGAGAAATCGCGGATTCTGTTACGACGGAAGATAACAAAAATTTTATCGTGCATATCGATGAGAAAGCATCCTGGTCGGATGGCGAGAAGATCACGGCAGATGATGTCGTATACACGGCACTGCGCCTGACATCCCCGGTCATTGGCAATACTTCCATGATGTATTATGTATTTGAGGGTGTGGGCGATGACGGCTTTACCGAGGAGGGGGCAGAGAGCATTGATGGTATCAAAGCGATCGATGATGCAACCGTACAGTTCACCACAAAAGAGGAGATGTCTCTGACCACATTTGAGAATTCTTATGCGCGTTATCTGATGACACTTCCAAAACATGTGATCGAGCAGTACACGGAAGAAGAGTTAAAGACTGCAGAATGGTTCAATCATCCGGATGTCGTCAGCGGGCCATATATGGTAACAGATTTCGATGTCGACCATTATATTTCTTATAAAGCAAATGAAAATTACTGGAAAGGTGCACCGAAGATCGCAAAACTCAATATTAAGATCGTGAGTGGAAGCCAGCTTTATGCAGGATTACAGTCCGGCGAGATCGATATTACACAGCCGACAATGGGTGTCATCCCGGAGGAAGATTATGACAGTGTTGAGGCACTTTCCAATGTAAATGTTGTATATGGAGAACCGGTGACCAACCAGTCCGTATTTATCCAGACAAAAAATGTTCCGGATGTGCGTGTGCGTCAGGCAATGTTATATGCAATCGACCGTAAGATGGTATTAGAACAGCTTTTAAAAGGAAAAGGGGAAGTTGTAGATGGATTTCTGTCTTCTGCAAGTCCTTTCTATGATGACAGTATCATTCCGGCAGAGCAGGATGTAGAGAAAGCAAAAGAACTTTTAGCAGAAGCCGGATGGGATGGATCACAGACTCTGCGCTTCTATGTGAACTCCGGTGACAGCGCGTTTGTAAATGCGGCGAATGTATTTGTGGCACAGTGGGCTGCAGTCGGCATTAAAGTGGAAGTGCAGACTGTAGATTTTGCAACACTGATGTCTGTCGCAGGCACCAATGACTATGATATTTTAGCAGTGCAGTACACCTATGCACCGGTTGATCCATATCCGGATGTGGCATGGCTGTTAGGCGGCGAAGACAGCTGGACCGGATACGGGGATGACAGCGTCAATGAAGCACTTGCAAAGACACAGACAACAAGTGATATGGATGAGATCAAAGGGCTTTACTCCGTTGTGGATCAGAAGGTACAGGAAGATGTTCCGATGTTCTCTGCTTATATTGTCAGCGCACAGGCTGCTGTCAACAAACGTCTTTCAAATGCCACACCAAGTGTGTACGGTTTCTTTAACAATGTGGAACAGTGGGAAATTACGAAATAAGGAACGGGAAAATCAATGTCAAAATTATTACAGGTAAATGATCTGACCACAGAGTTTACCGGGGATTTTGGAAAAAAGACCAGTGTGGATCATGTCAGTTTTGATGTTGCAGAGGGAGAGACGGTTTGTATCGTTGGCGAGTCCGGCTGTGGCAAGAGTGTGACATCACTGTCTATTATGGGATTATTAGGAAAGGGCGGAGCTGTCGTTGACGGCTCTGTCCTCTTTGCAAACAAAAATCTGCTGGATATGGATGAAAAACAGTTAGATACGATCCGCGGAAATCAGATGACGATGATTTTTCAGGATCCATTAACATCGTTAAACCCGGTGTTTACGATCGGAAGCCAGATCACAGAGAGCATCCGCATTCATATGCATCTGTCAAAAAAAGAAGCAGGAGAGCGTGCGGTCACGATCTTAGAGAAAGTCGGTATGCCGGATGCGCGTGCTGCAATGAAAAAATATCCGCATATGCTTTCCGGCGGGATGCGTCAGCGAGTGATGATCGCGATGGCACTTTGCTGTAATCCCAAACTCCTGATCGCAGATGAGCCGACGACGGCACTTGACGTGACGATCCAGGCGCAGATCATGGAACTGATACGGGATCTGCAAAAAGAAATCGGAATGTCGGTGATCCTGATCACACACGATATCGGTCTTGTGGCGCAGATGGCGGACCGTGTGTTTGTCATGTATGCGGGACAGATCATAGAGATGGCATCTGTGAAAGATCTTTTTTATCATCCGGCACATCCGTATACGAAAGCACTGCTTGATACGGTTCCGGGCATTTACGATGAGGGCGGAAGGACGCTTGCATCGATTCCGGGAATCGTACCGGAAAATTATGACCAGATTACGGGATGCAGGTTTGCGGACCGCTGTGCATTTGCCGGGGAAGGCTGTGAAAAGAAGCAGGAGATGAGAGAGATAGAAAAGGATCATTTCGTGCGCTGCCATAAGGCTGACAGGAGTTAAAACAGGAATGGATAAAGAACTGATCAGAGTAGGGAATTTAAAAAAATATTATGATATCAAGGGCGGCATCATTACCCATACCGTCAGTCAGATACAGGCCGTTGACGGCGTTGATTTTTCAATAAAAAAGGGCGAGACCCTTGGACTGGTTGGAGAGTCAGGCTGTGGAAAGTCCACGATCGGCCAGCTTTTGGTGGGACTGCTCTCGCCGACTGACGGTGCGATTTATTATCATGGGGAAAAAATAGGTGGAAGATCTCTTACACGCGGTGAAAAAAAGGCACGAAAACAGGCGGGAACCAATCTTCAGATGATCTTTCAGGATTCCTATTCATCCCTCAACCCGCGGAAACATATTTATGACATTTTAGCACAGCCGATGTTGTATCATGGTGTATCAGATAAGAAAACGATCGACACGGATTTAAAACAGCTTTTGGATATGGTTGGTCTGCCTCAAAGTGCACTTTTAAAATATCCGCATGAGTTTTCGGGTGGACAGAGACAGCGTATCGGAATTGCAAAAGCGTTGTCCTTAAAACCGGAGTTTATTGTGTGTGACGAACCGGTCAGTGCACTTGATGTGTCGATCCAGGCGCAGATATTGAATCTGATCCGGGAATTACAGAACGAGCTGGGACTGACGAGCCTGTTTGTCGGTCATGGGCTTGGTGCAGTCCGTTATGTCAGTGACCGGATCGCAGTTATGTATCTTGGAAAGATTGTTGAGATTGCAGATGCCGGTGAAGTGTTTAGGCATCCGGCACATCCGTATACGAAAGCACTGACACAGGCAGCACCGGCTGCAGATCCGGGACGGCGGGAAGAAAAATCAGCCGTTTTGACAGGGGAGGTTGCCTCTGCGGTACATCCGCCGAAGGGCTGCAGGTTTCATCCGAGATGTCCGTATGCGAGAGAAGACTGCAGTGTGAGTGAGCCGATGCTTCTGCCGATGGCGGAAAAACCGGATCATCTGGTGGCGTGTCCTTATTACGAGGGGACAGAAACTGCGTAACATACATTTTTTCATCCAGGAATGAGGAATATTATGACGAAATATATTATCAAACGTATCCTGATCGCAATTCCGGTTTTACTCGGCATTACCGTGATCGATTATGCGATCATGTGCATGGCGGGGAGTCCGCTTGAAATGCTGCAGGGACCACGCGTTTCGGAGGCTGCGGTACAGGCAAAAGCGATAGCATTAGGAATCGACAAACCATTTTATGTGCAGTATTTTGTATGGCTGGGGCAGCTTCTGCATGGAAATATGGGATATTCCATTAAAAATTACCAGCCGGTCGCTGCTATGATCACGAGTCATCTTGGACCGACACTGCTTCTGATGGGAGTGTCACTGCTTGTCAGTATCCTGCTTGCGGTTCCGGCAGGGATCTACAGCGCAATCCATCAGTATTCGAAAGGTGATTATACGGTGGTAACATTATCGTTCCTTGGCAGCAGTATTCCGGGATTTTTCCTTGCCATGCTTCTGATCTATCTGTTTACGGTAAAATTGGGCTGGCTGCCTTCCGGAGGAATGACGACACTTGGAACATCCGGGGGAGCGGCGGACGTGGCGGCACACATGGTTATGCCGGTCATTGTGCTTGCAGTTTCCATGGCAGGAACCAATATCCGATATATCCGCAGCGCGGTGCTTGAAATTTTACAGCAGGATTATCTGCGCACAGCGCGGGCAAAGGGAATCGGTCATTTCCTGGTCATCAATAAACATGCGCTGCGCAACGCTTTAGTTCCGATCGTGACAGTCATTGGAATGGAGATCCCGGTACTGTTTGGCGGGTCGATCATCGTGGAACAGGTATTTTCCTGGCCGGGGCTAGGGCTTATGACAATGAGTGCGATCACGAACCGTGACTATCCGGTCATCATGGGCGTCTGTCTGCTCTCGGCGATCGTGGTACTGCTCGGTAATCTTCTGACGGATATTTTATATGCGGTGGTAGATCCGACGATAAAACTTCAGTAAAGAGGTTGAACTTATATGAGAAAAAAGAAAAAAGTTAATGCAAATGAAACATACATGCAGACTGTGATGCGGCGTTTCCGTGCACATCATCTTGCAAAGATCAGCCTTGTGATACTGGTGGTTGTCGGTCTGGCAGCGCTGTTTGCGCCGGTTGTTGCGCCTTATGATCCGGATGCGATCGTCGGAACTTTCAGCGGTGCACCGTGTAAGGAATTTATCCTTGGAACGGATCAGATTGGCAGGGACGTGTTCAGCAGACTTTTATATGCAACCAGGATCTCTCTGCTTGTAGGAATCCTTGCAACGGTGATCTCCACGGTAATCGGAGTGGTGCTCGGTCTGATCGCGGGATATTTTGGCGGTGTGGCGGATATGATCCTGATGCGTTTTACGGATATGGTGATGTCATTTCCTTATATCCTTCTTGTGCTTGTTGCGGCGGCAATCTTTAAACCGGGTTTGTGGAGCATTATCCTGATCCTTGGATTTGTAGACTGGCCGGGTGTGGCAAGACTGGTGCGTGGAAATGTTTTGAGTCTGCGTGAAGCAAATTTTGTCAAGGGAAATGTGGTGGCAGGGATGCCGCTTCGTCATATCTTATTTTCAGAAATCTTACCAAACACAGTTGCACCGATCCTCGTATATGCAACATCTGTTATGGCAATCTCCATGCTGGATGAGGCGGCTTTGAGTTTCCTTGGCATGGGTGTACAGCCGCCGATGGCAAGCCTTGGAAATATGTTAAACGGGGCGCAGTCTATCACAGTATTGACTTCACAGCCGTGGCTCTGGCTGCCGCCGGGAATCATGATTGTGGTGCTGGTAATTTCCATCAACTTTGTCGGTGATGCATTGCGTGATGCATTTGATCCATCCGGTGGACGCAGGTAGGCGGCGGATGAAAGCGAATAAAAATTTAAACCACAGAAATGATGAGAGGGATAACAGATAGAACGTTTGCGGAGCATGCAAGCAATCGTTTGTTATAATAGACAGAGCTGTGGGCAGAACGTGAGAATGTGTAGAAATGGAGAAGAGTATGGAACGAAAGGCATTAGAACAGAAACTTACCGGTTTTTTTGAGGAACTTCATATGCATCCGGAGCTGTCCTATGAGGAATATGAGACGACAGAGCGGATCAAATGTGAACTTGTGGCGGCAGGCATTGAGATTTTACAGACACCGCTAAAGACTGGTGTGGCCGCCATTGTGCGCGGCGCAAAACCGGGAAAAACTTATGGACTGCGCTGTGACATTGATGCACTGCCGATCGCGGAGGAAACAGATATTCCTTATAAATCAAAAATTCCGGGGAAAATGCATGCCTGCGGACATGATTTTCATACGGCGGCGGTGCTTGGAGCAGCATTGCTGTTACAGGAGCGGAAAGAGGAGTTACAGGGAAATGTAAAAATTCTGTTCCAACCGGCAGAGGAATCTTCCCATGGTGCGGAGACAGTTCTTGAAACCGGTGTGCTCTCGGATATAACAGCGATCTTTGGACTGCATACGGCGGCATATCTTCCGGTTGGAACGCTGGGAATCCGTGCGGGCAGTGTCATGGCTGCGGTAGACCGGTTTGAGTTAAATATCACGGGAACGGGCTGCCATGGAGGACACCCGGATGAGGGCGTGGACACGATCCTGGCAGCTGCATCTGTGATACAGGCGTTCCAGAGTATTGTCGGCAGAAACTTAAATCCGTTCCATACAGGTGTTGTCAGTGTGACGAGGATTGATGGCGGCAATACCTGGAATGTGATCCCGGATAAGGTGGAACTGGAGGGTACCGTGCGTTCCATGGAAAAAGACGATCGTATCTTTATAGAAAAACGCATGCGTGAGATTGCAGAACACACAGCAGCAGCATATGGCGCAAAGGCGGAACTGTTATGGTATCCGGGGCCGCCTGCAACTGTCAATGAGGAATCGTGGAGTGCGTTTGCACAAAAAGTGGCGGAAGAGAGTGGATTTGAGGTTGTTCCACAGCGTAATTCGACAGGTGGAGAGGATTTTGCTTTTTATCTGGAAAAGATTCCGGGCTGTTTTATCAACGTGGGAACGGGAGTCGGTTATCCGAACCATCATCCAAAGTTTTATGCGGATGAGGCGGCACTTACGCCGGCAGCAGAGTATCTTGCAAAATTGTTGGTAGAAGCACTGAAACAGTGAGAATCATAGATGTCAGAGGCACAGTCACAGTCAGGTTCTTTCATGGATGGCAGAACAAGGCAGTATAAAGTAAAAAAACAGGAGCATAAGCTCCTGTTTTTTTACTTCATAGGAAATTGTCCGCTATGAAGTAATAGAACCATAATCACAGCCTGTGATTAGTCCTCATATTTATTTTTCTCGCCGATCTCCTGCATCTTCATAGCACGAACTTTTAATGGAAGTCCGAACAGTGTGATAAATCCGGAAGCATCGTGATGATCGTAAAGATCACCGGTTGTGAAGCTTGCGAGTGATTCACTGTACAGAGAGTATTTAGAAGTTGTTCCGGCTTTGATGATGTTGCCTTTGTATAATTTGAATTTAACTTCGCCGGTTACATATTCCTGTGTGGAAGTAACGAAAGCTCTGACTGCATCACATAAAGGTGTGAACCATTTTCCTTCGTAAACGATCTGGGCAAGTTTGTTACCCATATCTTTCTTCACTTCCATGGTGGCACGGTCTAAAACGAGTTCCTCTAACTGCTGGTGGGCTTCCATTAAGATCGTTCCGCCAGGAGTCTCATATACACCGCGGGATTTCATACCAACAACACGGTTCTCTACGATATCGATGATGCCAACACCATGTTTACCGCCAAGACGGTTTAACTCACGGATGATATCGGAAACTTTCATCTCTTTTCCGTTTACAGAAGTCGGAACACCTTTCTCAAATGTCATGGTTACATATTCGCCTTCTTCCGGAGCTTTTTCCGGGGAAACACCGAGAACTAACAGATGATCATAGTTTGGCTCACATGCAGGATCCTCTAACTCAAGGCCTTCATGGCTGATGTGCCAGATGTTACGGTCACGGCTGTAGCTTGTGTCAGCGGAGAATGGAAGATGGATACCATGTGCTTTGCAGTATTCGATTTCTGACTCACGGGAATCCATGGTCCATTTTGAATCTCTCCATGCAGCGATGATCTTTAAGTCAGGAGCAAGTGCTTTGATGCCGAGCTCAAAACGGATCTGATCGTTTCCTTTGCCGGTAGCACCGTGGCAGATTGCAGTAGCACCTTCTTTTCTTGCAATCTCAACTAACTTCTTAGCGATCAGAGGACGTGCCATAGAGGTTCCGAGTAAGTATTTGTTTTCATAAATGGCATTTGCCTGAACACATGGCATGATGTAATCGTCACAGAATTCATCGATGATATCTACGATGTATAATTTGGAAGCTCCACAGGAGATGGCTCTTTCTTCAAGACCGTCTAACTCTTCTTCCTGACCGCAGTCGATACAGCAGCAGATAACTTCATAATCATAATTTTCCTTTAACCATGGAATAATGGCGGTGGTATCAAGTCCGCCGGAGTACGCTAAAATAACTTTTTCCTTCATGTGATACAGCCCTTTCTGTTATGTATATTTGACCCATTTGTATGCCGGATCATTAACTAAAGACAATATACAACAAAAAATGTAGAAACGCAAGTGAAAAATTATACATTCATTATTCATAAAAATGCATAAAGATTATACAAAATGGAGAAAACAGTTAACTATAATACATATTATAGGAAAAAGACAAAAAACGGTATTGCATAAAAAACAAAATGAATGTATAATTATGCAATATCAAACAGCGCACGAAAAAAGATACTTTACGACTGCGATGAGGTGTATTAATATAGGAAGAAAGATGCTTATGCAGGTATGCCTGTATACAATAATGGGCAGAAATCATGTGAGATAAGCATGAGCGGAAAGGATGAGAAAAATGATAAAAGCAGGAATCATCGGTGCAACCGGATATGCAGGAAATGAACTGGTCCGTATTTTAATGGGACATAAAGAAGTGGAGATTAAATGGTATGGATCCCGCAGCTACATAGATAAAAAATATGCAGAAGTTTACCAGAATATGTTTGAGATCGTGGATGACGTATGCTTAGATGATAATATGGATGAGCTTGCAAGCCAGGTGGATGTGATCTTTACTGCAACCCCGCAGGGATTTTTGGCAGGTGTACTGACAGAGGATATATTAAATAAAGTAAAAATCATAGATTTGAGTGCTGATTTCAGAATCAAAGATGTTTCCGTCTATGAGAAATGGTACAAGATCAAGCACAAGAGTCCGCAGTTTATAGAGGAAGCTGTCTATGGTCTCTGCGAGATCAATCGTGATAAAGTAAAAGGGGCAAGACTTATCGCCAATCCGGGCTGCTATACGACCTGTTCCATTCTGACCGCTTATCCGCTGGTCAAAGAGGGACTGATCGACCCGAATACGCTGATCATTGATGCAAAATCAGGAACTTCCGGTGCAGGGCGGGGCGCAAAGCTGCCGAACCTGTTCTGTGAGGTCAATGAAAATATGAAAGCGTACGGAGTGACAAATCACCGTCATACGCCAGAGATTGAGGAGCAGCTCGGTTATGCGGCAGGCAAAGAGATCGTTGTTAATTTTACACCGCATCTTGTTCCGATGAACCGCGGTATCCTCGCAACCGAGTATGCAGCACTGGTAAAAAAAGCAGATGGCAGCCTTCCTTCTTATGAGGAAGTAAAGGCAGTCTATGATAAATATTATGGCAAAGAAAAATTTGTCCGTGTGCTGGAAAAAGATGTCTGCCCGGAGACAAAATGGGTAGAGGGCAGTAATTATGTAGATGTTAATTTTAAGATTGACGAGAGAACCGGACGTATCGTGATGATGGGCGCACTTGACAACCTGGTAAAAGGTGCAGCAGGACAGGCGGTACAGAATATGAACCTGTTGTTCGGTTTTGATGAGGCAGAGGGCTTAAATATGGTTCCGATGTTCCCGTAAGCATCATAGATGGCTGCATAGTAATTGAAGATTACATAGTAATAAAGATTACATAGTAATAAAGATTACATAGTAATAAAGATTATATAGTAATACACTGAATTATATTTTTAATAAGAGGTAAAAAGTAACTGGACGAAACAGTTATGCTGGAAAAGGAATCAAAGACATGGAAGAGAAAAAAGTAAACATCCGTGAGATGACAATGGAGGATTTTGAGGAGGTACATGCACTGTGGATGGGGATTCACGGGTTTGGAATCCGGAGTATTGATGATTCGAAAGAAGGTGTGGAACGCTTTATCAGACGCAATCCGACCACGAGTATGGTGGCGTGTGAAAACGGCAGAATCATCGGTGCGATCCTGTGCGGTCATGACGGCAGACGCGGATGTTTATATCATGTCTGCGTTCATGAGAGTTACAGAAAGCAGGGCATCGGACAGAAGATGGTGGAAGCGTGCCTTGCGGCTTTAAAGCGTGAACATGTCAACAAGGTCAATCTGATTGCATTTAAGAAAAATGACATCGGAAACCACTTCTGGCAGGGAATGGGATGGACGTTCCGCGCGGATGTCAATTATTATGAGTATGTGACAAACGAAGAAAACCAGACCGTATTTAATCCGTAAAACACAGGAACAGACAGTGCGAAAAATACAATTTTTACACGAAGGATTTGAGTTATGCACAAACTTGAGATGCAAATGAAAATTTTGTTTACATTAGAAAGCAGTGCAGGAATGGAGGTTACAATGAAACAGATCAAAGGCGGCGTGACCGCAGCAAAAGGATTCAAAGCAGCAAGTACAGCAGCAGGAATCAAATATAAAGACAGAACAGACATGGCAATGATCTACAGTGAAGTACCATGTGCAGTGGCGGGAACATTTACCACAAACATTGTAAAAGCTGCCCCGGTCAAATGGGACCAGCATGTAGTATACGACAGTAAAAAGGCGCAGGCAGTTGTTGTCAATGCAGGGATTGCAAATGCATGTACCGGAGAAGAGGGGATGGGTTACTGCAAAGCAACTGCGGAAAAAGTAAACAAACTGCTTCAGATCCCAACCGATGAGGTGCTTGTGGCATCGACCGGAGTCATCGGTATGCAGCTTCCAATCGACCGTATCTGTGCGGGAGTTGAAACGATGGTTCCACAATTAAATGGCGATATCGAGAGCGGACATCAGGCAGCACTCGCAATCATGACAACAGATACACATGAGAAAGAAGTGGCTGTGGAAATCGAGCTTTCCGGCAAAACCGTTACAATCGGCGGCATGTGCAAAGGTTCCGGCATGATCCATCCGAATATGTGTACCATGTTAAGTTTTGTGACAACCGATGCTGCAATTTCACAGGAGCTGCTGTTAGAGGCATTAAAAGCGGATGTGGAAGATACCTATAACATGATCTCCGTGGACGGCGATACCTCCACAAATGATACCTGTCTCCTGTTGGCAAACGGAATGGCAGAAAATACAAAAATCACAGAGAAAAATGCGGACTATGAGACCTTTACAAAGGCTCTCCGATTTGTCAATGAGACACTCGCAAAACAGATGGCAGGAGATGGAGAGGGAGCAACTGCGTTGTTTGAGGTAAAAGTAATCGGTGCCGAGACAAAAGAGCAGGCAAAGATCTTAAGCAAATCCGTCATCACATCAAGCCTTACCAAAGCAGCCATCTACGGACACGATGCAAACTGGGGCAGAATCCTCTGTGCCATGGGCTACTCCGGCGCACAGTTTGATCCGGAAAAAGTAGATTTATTCTTCGAGAGTGCCGCAGGCAGAATGCAGATCATCAAAGACGGAGTCGCCGTCGACTACAGCGAAGAGGAAGCAACCAAAATCTTATCCGAACCCGCAGTCACCGCCATCGCCGACATCAAGATGGGCGATGCACAGGCTGCCGCCTGGGGCTGCGACTTAACCTACGACTATGTAAAGATCAACGCCGACTACCGCTCGTAAATTTATAGAGGAGAACCAAAGCAATGGAAGAAAACAATATGAAGGAAATTTTACAGAAAGCCGAAGTGCTCATCGAAGCACTTCCATACATACAGCGTTTCAACCGCAAGATCATTGTGGTAAAATATGGTGGAAGCGCTATGGTAGATGAAGAATTAAAAAAACACGTCATCCAGGATGTCACCCTGTTAAAACTGGTTGGATTCAAGCCGATCATCGTGCATGGCGGCGGCAAAGAAATCAGTAAATGGGTTGGCAAAGTCGGCATGGAGCCTGTATTTATCAACGGACTCCGCAAAACGGACGAGGCAACCATGGAGATCGCCGAGATGGTGTTAAATAAGGTCAATAAATCACTGGTGACACTGGTACAGGAACTTGGCGTCAATGCAGTCGGCATCAGCGGAAAAGACGGTGGGCTGTTAAAAGTAGAAAAGAAATACTCAAACGGTGAGGATATCGGTTTTGTTGGTGAGATCACAGAGGTAAATCCGCAGATTTTATACGATCTGCTGGAAAAAGATTTTCTCCCGATCATCTGCCCGGTAGGAATGGATGCAGAATACAACAGCTATAATATCAATGCCGATGATGCGGCATGTGCAATCGCAAAAGCGGTAAAAGCTGAAAAACTTGCATTTTTAACCGATATCGAGGGTGTTTACAAAGATCCGAAAAACAAAGATACACTGATCTCCGAACTTCGTGTATCAGAGGCGAGAAACCTGATCGGGGACGGATTTATCGGCGGAGGCATGCTTCCGAAGTTAAACAACTGTATTGATGCGATCGAGAACGGTGTTTCAAGAGTACATATCTTAGATGGTCGTATCGCACACTGCCTGCTTCTTGAAATCTTTACGAACCGTGGAATTGGAACTGCCATTTTAGGAGATAAGGAGACGAAGTTTTATCATGAATAAAGAAGGATATATCAATGAGGCGGAGGAAAATATCCTCCACACATACAATCGTTTTTCACTGGTATTAGACCACGGTGAGGGTGTTTATCTGTATGATACAGACGGAAAAGAATATCTGGATTTTGCGGCAGGCATCGCAGTGCAGGCATTTGGATACGGCAACAAAGAGTATGGGGATGCCTTAAAGACGCAGATCGATAAGATCATGCATACATCAAACCTGTATTACAATGTGCCGATCATCCATGCGGCAGAGCGTGTGAAAAAAGCGAGCGGGATGGATCGTGTGTTCTTTACCAACAGCGGTACGGAGGCAATCGAAGGTGCGATCAAGGCAGCAAAAAAATACGCTTACACGAGAGACGGACATGCAGGACATGAGATCATTGCGATGAATCATTCTTTCCATGGAAGAAGTATCGGAGCACTGTCTGTTACCGGAAATAAACATTATCAGGAGCCGTTTGAACCGTTAATGCCGGGTGTAAAATTTGCAGATTACAACGATCTTGACAGCGTGAAAAAACTGGTCACGGACAAGACCTGTGCAATCCTGTTTGAGACAGTACAGGGCGAGGGCGGTATTTATCCGGCGACAAAAGGATTTATGGAAGGTGTCCGGAAACTCTGTGACGAGCATGATATCCTTCTGATTTTAGATGAGATCCAGTGCGGTATGGGACGGACCGGTGAGATGTTTGCATGGCAGCATTACGGTGTGAAACCGGATATCATGACAAGCGCAAAAGCACTTGGCTGCGGAGTACCGGTCGGAGCATTTCTGATGACCGAAAAAGTGGCAGAAAAATCCTTAAAACCGGGCGATCATGGAACGACCTACGGCGGAAATCCGTTTGTCGGCGCTGCAGTTGACAAGGTACTTGAGATGATGGAGCGCGACCACATCACAGACCATGTCAAAGAAATTGCACCGTATCTGGAAGAAAAATTAGATGAACTGGCTGCTTCCTATGATTTCCTGACAGCGCGCAGAGGACTTGGTCTGATGCAGGGTGTGGTATCGGAAAAGCCGGTCGGACAGATCGCTGCAAAGGCATTGGAGGAAGGGCTGATTGTAATTACGGCAGGTTCAGATGTAATCCGTTTTGTACCACCTCTTATCATCGAGAAGAAACATGTGGATGAGATGATCGAAAAACTGAAAAAAGCATTGGATCAGATGTAAGGAATCATAGACTGCACGCGGATGCGTGCAGTCTGTTGTCGTAAAACGAGGAATAGGAAAATGGAATTATGAAGAACATACAAAAGAGAAATGTAATTGCAGCCATAGTGGTTTGCGCAGGAGCAGCCATTATGGCTGGTGTCGTTTCAAAACAGCCTGAAAAAGAGACGACATTTCATTTGCAGGCAGAAGAACCTGGGACAGAAGAAAAACAGCCGGACGTGAAAGCAGATGCATACGATCTGGCGGATACAGACCTGACCGTGTGGTATGAAGATCCATCTTATGAAGATTTTTTTGAATATGCAGCCAGACAGTATTTTGAACAGACGGGTGTGAAGGCAGCATTCAAATGTCAGGATACTCTGGATTATATCGGGATGATTTACGACAATACCGTGCAGGGAGAGGATTATCCGGATGTTTATCTGTTAAATGGCGATGAGCTTGAGGAGGCGTATTTATATGGTCTTGCCATGGTAAATGAGGATGGAGGATCTTATGAGGGGGCATCCCCAAAATCAGTGAACGCTTCTACCTATGAGGATAAAATGATTGGATATCCGCTCAGTTACGACGCAAATGTGTTTGTTTACCAGAACGGATATTTTGAAAACCAGCCGGAGTCCCTGCAGGCGATCATTGATTATTCCAATGAGAATGAACCGGGAGAAAATGTGGAATACCTGTTAGAGTGGGATGTCAATGATGCATTTTACGATTTTCCGTTCGTTGGAAACAGTGTGACGTTTGAAAAAACGGCGCCGGAAACGATGAATGTGACCTATGACGAAGATCTGTATCAGAAAGATCTTGAATATTTTGAAACCATTTTAGGATCATTTTCCTTAGATATCAATTCGGTTTCCATGGACAGCATTTTAGAACATTTTAAAGCCGGAAAAACACTCTGCGCGTTTGTAAACACAGATTCCCTGCAAAAATTAGATGATACATCTTATTCCGTGATGGAAATCCCGGCATTGAATGAGGAACTTCCTTCGATCGCCTGTGCATCCACGGATATGTTTGTTGTCAATGATTTTTCAAAAAATACGGATCAGGCAGCGGATTTTGCAGATTTTGTAACAGTGCGGCTTGCAGACAGACTGCATGATATGAGCGGTCATTATTCGGTATTTTTATCACAGACTGCAGATGATGCAGAAAAAACCGCTTATCAGGCATACGAGGATGCCGTTTTACTGCCGGATTCCCAGGATGCAAAAGATTTCTGGGTAGGGTTAAAAGAAAAAATTGCCGAATATTTTTAAATTTTGTAAAAATAAATGAAATAAATTTTATACACTCTTGTAATAAATGAAAAATTTCGTTAAAATATAGAGAGTGGGCATTGAGGACTCCTTCTGGAATCATGAAGAAGGAGATGCTTATGACGAAAAAATTTATAAAAGTACTATGTTTTTCATGCATTTGCCTGTTGGCAGCTGCATGTGGAGAGAAAGAAAACGTCTATTTTCAATCGGAGACGTCTGTGACCGAAGCACAGCAAAATGAGGAAACACCTGTGACTGATTCCACGCAGATATCGGAGGAGAACAGTACACAGACTGAACCAGATACGCAGTCTGTACAAAAGGTGCAGTCTGAAAAATGCTTTGTATATATCTGCGGGGCGGTAAGGTCACCAGGTGTTTACGAGGTTGGGCAAAATGCGAGGATTTATGAGGTGGTTGAGGCGGCCGGTGGCCTGACCGCTGAAGCAGCGGCGGAGTCTGTCAATCAGGCGCGTGAGATCGTAGATGGAGAGATGATACGCATTCTGACACGGGAGGAAGCAGCCGGGACTGGTCTGGAAGAAACAGGGGAACAGCCAGGGACGGGAACGGATGGCAAAACAGCAGAAGAAGCGGATGGCAGGATAAATCTTAATCTGGCAACTGCGGCGGAACTCATGACGCTTTCCGGAATCGGTCAGTCTAAGGCGGACAGCATTATCCGTTATCGTGAGAAAAATGGCAGCTTTTCCTCTGTGGAGGAGATTAAGCAGGTAGAAGGAATCAAAGAGGGCGTTTATAATCGAATAAAAGATCATATAAAGGTGAAGTAAAATGGCAAAAAAGGTTCTTGTTGTAGATGATGAAAAGTTAATTGTAAAGGGAATCCGGTTCAGTCTCGAGCAGGACGGAATGGAAGTGGACTGCGCATATGATGGGGAGGAAGCACTGAAAATGGCAACGGAAAATGCCTATGATATGGTGCTTCTTGATATCATGCTTCCGAAGATGGATGGATTTGAAGTATGCCAGCATATCAGGGAGTTTTCGAATATGCCGATCGTCATGCTCACCGCAAAGGGAGATGACATGGATAAGATCTTAGGGTTAGAGTACGGTGCGGATGATTACATCACAAAACCGTTTAATATCCTTGAGGTAAAGGCAAGAATTAAAGCGATCATGCGCCGTACTGCGGCGAGCCAGCCGAAAAAAGAGGACAGCAAAGTCATAGAAGCAGGTGATCTGAAATTAGACTGTGAGAGCAGAAGACTCTTTATTTTAGGAAAAGAAGTGAATCTTACCGCGAAAGAGTTTGATCTGTTAGAGCTTCTTGTCAACAACCCGAACAAAGTCTATAGCAGGGAGAATCTTTTGAATCTTGTATGGGGATATGAATATCCGGGAGATGTGCGTACGGTAGATGTTCATGTGCGGCGTCTGAGAGAAAAGATTGAGAACAATCCGAGCGAGCCGAAATATGTGCATACCAAATGGGGCGTTGGATATTATTATTCTCAGAATTAGTAAGGTGCAGCCATGACAAAATTAAAAAAATTTACGGATTTTATGAACAGCCTGAGATTCAGGCTGATTCTTTTACTTATTCTTATAGGCGTGATACCGTGTGTCCTGCTGCGGATCGGGATGCTCAATTCTTATGAAAACAGGGCTGTTTCACTTAGAACCAGCGAAATCTTAAGCCAGGCAAAGATTTTAGCGAATCAGATCGTGTCAAATGATTATCTGGAAAATTCCGGTTCTCCTACCATCAATGCACAGCTCGAGCAGCTTTCCACTATCTATGACGGGCGTGTCATGATCATCAGTGACACCTTTCAGGTAGTGAAAGATACTTATAAGCTGGATGAAAAAAAGACGATCATCTCAGAGGAAGTCATCAAAAGCTTTTATGGGGAAGAGATCACGAAATATGATTCAAAATACCGCTATATTGAGATGACGATACCACTTGTGCGCACGGATCAGGAAAATGAAAGCAGACAGGTGATCGGTGTCATGATGGTAAGCGTGTCAACGGACAGTATCAGCCTGAACCTGGATTATCTTGCAACGAACACGAGGATCATTGAACTGATATGCGTTTTTACAGTTATTTTCGCAAGCGTCATCATTGCAGGACAGATGGTAAGACCGTTTCATAAGATGTCAAAATCAATTGATGAGATCCAGACAGGTTATGGAGAGGATGCGCTTTCTGTCAATGATTATACAGAGACAAAGCTGATCAGTGAGAAATTTAATAAAATGCTTGGAAGAATGAAGGTGTTAGATGATTCAAGACAGGAGTTTGTGTCGAATGTGTCACATGAATTAAAAACACCGCTTACTTCCATGAAGGTGCTGGCGGATTCCATCAACAGTATGGAGGATGCCCCGATCGAACTCTACAAAGAGTTTATGGGAGATATTGGCAATGAGGTGGACCGTGAGACGAAGATCATCAATGACCTGCTTTCGTTAGTCAAGATGGACAAGGCTGCGGGAGATCTGAATATCACAAATATCAATATCAATGAACTGTTAGAGCAGATCTTAAAACGTCTGCGTCCGATCGCAGACAGGCAGAAAGTGGAGCTTGTGCTTGAAAGTTTCCGTCCGGTCAGTGCAGATGTTGACGAGGTAAAGATCACCCTTGCGTTTACCAACCTGATCGAAAATGCGATCAAGTATAACAAGGAAGATGGCTGGGTGCATGTTTCGCTGAATGCGGACCATCAATATTTTTACCTGAAAGTAGAAGATTCCGGAATCGGAATACCGGAAGATTCGTTAGAACATATTTATGAACGTTTTTACCGTGTGGATAAGTCACACTCCAGGGAGATCGGTGGAACCGGACTTGGTCTTGCCATCACGCGGAATGCGGTACTGATGCACCGTGGCGCGATCAAGGTATTCAGTACAGAGGGAGAGGGAACGATCTTTAATGTTCGTATTCCGCTCAACTATATTTCATAACAGATTGGATCTGTTGAAAATGAAAGGTCAGATTATGGATAAAAAAATAATTATGCTGTTGTCAGGATGTATCCTGGCAGTCTTTTTGCTGGCTGGATGCGGAAATGAAGAAGTGAGCAGCGAATATAATATCGAATATCTGAATAAGGACAAAACAAAGATCTTAGATGTTCCCTATGAGCCGGAGGCTTCGGATACGGATGGGATGATCAAAGAGTTTTTAGCAAAGTTAAGCTCAGATTCTGACAATGTTGAGTACCGCAAACCGATACCAAACGGGGTGGAGGTTACCGATTATTCGCTTGACGGCGTGATGCTCTCGATCCATTTTGATGCGGATTACAGCAGTATGGCGGAGGTAGAAGAAGTATTGTGCCGTGCTGCGGTAGTTCTTACCATGACACAGATTCCGGGGGTGGACTGTGTATCATTTTATGTGGCAGATGCACCGCTTACGGATATCAGGGGCAATATTGTCGGAAGCATGAATCAGGATAGTTTTATTGAGAATCCGGGAGAACAGATCAATTCTATCCAGTGTACGACGTTAAAACTTTATTTTGCAAATGAAACCGGTGACGGACTGGTGGAGGAGACAAGAAGTGATGTCTATTACAGCAGTAACGTTTCTATGGAAAAACTGATCATGGAACAGCTTTTGGAGGGACCGCAGACAGAGGGGGCAAAATCTGCAATTCCGGCGGGAACGAAACTGATCAATGTATCCGTGGTGGATGGTGTCTGCTATGTGAGTCTGGATGAAAACTTTAAAAATCAGGATTATCAGGTGAATGAGGCGGTTGTCATCTATTCAATCGTGGATTCTCTGACAGAATTGTCTACGATCAGTAAAGTACAGATCTCGGTCAATGGGGATACCAGTGGCACTTACCGTGATAATTTTAAATTAAGCGACATGTATGACAGAAATTTTGATTACGTCGTTTCATTGGAAGAAACAGGAGTAACAGAGGAGGAATAAATTGGGGAAAAGACCATTTCTTGAAATGGCAGCCGGGTTTATCTGCGGTATTTCCATTGCCGTGAATGGAAAGCTGTGGATGCTCTGGCTTTTATTTTTTGGAGTTCTGCTCTGGACTGTGATCATGACAGGACATGACAGAGGGATGCCGGAGAGTGAAAGATATCCGGTTCGGAAATGGCGGTGGTGTATGGCGGTATGTTCTGCCGCAGCACTATTTTTGGGCTGGCATCACTGCGGGGTTGTGCAGGCAGAACAAAATCAATATCTGCCGTATTTGGAAGATGGGGAAGAGATCCTTTTAAATGGGAAACTTACCGGTAAAGAGCAAAAAAACGAACAGTATTTATACAATCTATCATCCTGTCAGATCAGACAGGGTTCAAAATTCAGAGAATGGCAGAGTATCTCTGCAAACGTCATCATCTATTGTGAGTCCGACACCTGTTCTATCGGACAAACGCTTGTTTTACATGGAAAAATAAAATTATTTAACCGGGCACGCAATGAGGGAAACTTTGATCAAGCGGCTTATTATAAGGCGCGTGGGACCGTATTTGCCATAAATGATGTGGATACGGTGTCTGCATACGGAAAAGGAAATCTTATTGCGGAGACAATGTATGAATGGAAATATCATCTGGCAGGGGTGTATGAACAGGCACTTGGAGCACGGGAGGGCGGAGTTTTAAGTACGATGCTGCTTGGAGAAAAAAATCTTCTGGATGCGGAGATAAAACAGCTTTACCGCACTGCCGGGATCTCACATATTCTGGCGATATCGGGATTGCATATCGCAGTGATCGGCATGACATTGTACCGATTGCTGCGAAAAGGGAGCTTTGGTTTCTGGGGATCGGGAATTTTTGCGGCAGTGTTTATGATCTTATATGGCATGATGACCGGAATGGGATATTCGTCGTTCCGTGCGGTCAGTATGTTTTGCATTCTCCTGCTTGGACAGGCGGTGGGGCGAAGTTATGATTCCCTAAATGCAATGGGTTTTACCGCACTGCTCATTTTATGGAAGCAGCCGTTTGCGTTATATGATGCGGGATTTCAGCTTTCTTTTATTGCGGTGACTGGTGTGGTATGGGCTGGAAAAATTGTGCAGAGCGCATACCAGGGTCATGCGGTGCTTGATAAAATCGGTACAGGATTCGTGCTTCAGCTTGTGGTACTGCCGGTTACGGCATGGCATTTTTATGAAATCCCGGTATATGCAATTCTATTGAATCTGCTTGTGCTGCCACTCGTCGGAATCGCACTGGCATCCGGAATTGCCGGTGGTCTGCTGGGGTGTGCGGTGATGCCGAAGGCGGTACTGGTGCAGATCGTATTGATGCCGTGCCATGTGATTTTAAGCGGTTATGAAAAAATTTGTACGATCGCATCGGGTCTGCCCCATGCGTTGCTGATTACCGGAAAACCATCCGCAGTAAAAATTACCGTATACTATCTGCTGCTTGCCGCGGGACTTTTTTTACTTTCTCATGTGACAAAGCGGCAGAAAGAAATGCAGCAGATGACGGAAGAAAACGGAAGGAAAAAGAGAAGAAAGAGTTACCGGGGAATGGAGTGGAGTTTGTTTGCCTGTGGGTTGGGACTGCTTGTTTTTTTGTTTATGCCAGTTCCCAGAGGCATGAAACTTACCGTGCTTGATGTCGGACAGGGAGACGGGATTTATCTGCATACAGACAGCGGCTATGATATTTTTATAGATGGCGGAAGCACAAATGTGCAGAGCGTGGGGAAGTACCGGATCCTGCCGTATTTAAAGTCAAACGGTGTGAAAGAGATTGACTACTGGTTTGTTTCCCATACGGATCAGGATCATATCTCCGGTCTGTCGGAGATTTTTGATGAGGGATACCGGATCAGGAATCTGGTGATCTTCCGGGGGATGATGCGGGATGAGAGCTATGAAAAGCTGGTTTCACTGGCAAAAGAACATGGAACAGAAATCTGTATGATGAGCCGGAAAGATGCACTTTTTTCTGGAAGTGCAAAGATAACAGCCATTTCGCCGGAGTACCATGTGGGAGATGAACAGAGAAGTGAAATAAGTACCGATAAGAATGGGGAATCACTGGTGTTATTGTATGAGGAAAAAGGTTTTTCGGCATTATTTACCGGAGATATCGGGGAGGAGCAGGAAAAACAAATTTTAAAATGGGGTGGAATCAATGACATAGATTTTTACAAGGCGGCACACCATGGTTCAAAATATTCGAACACAAAAAGCTTTCTGGATGCGGTATCACCGCGGATCTCCGTTATTTCCTGCGCAGAAAAGAACCGATACGGACATCCGGGCAGGGTTGCGGTTGAAAATATCCGTGATACGGGGAGTGCACTGTTTTACACGATGGAGGGTGGACAGATTACAGTGATCCGGTTAAAGAAAAATAAGCTGGCAGTACAAAAATTTTTACTTCCGGACAAGCGGTTTGTATTTGTAAGGTAATGTATGTTATACTGTGGTATGCAGCTTAGTACAAAGCCGCGTAGTGCAGTGCTGCGTAATTCGATGCAGGGTAAATGCAGCGAAGTGTAATGCAATGTCAGTGCTTTGTATCCGGATAAGTGATAAAAAGGAATCAGATAAAATGAAAACGATCAATGATGATATCAGAAGCGGAAATTTCAAACAGATCTACCTGCTGTATGGAACGGAAGCATATTTAAAAAAGCAGTATAAAGACAAATTGAAAAATGCAATGGCAGCGCCGGATGACAACATGAATTTTACGACATTTGAGGGAAAGAATATCAATCCGAAAGAAGTGATTGATCTTGCCGAAACACTGCCTTTTTTTGCAGACCGGAGAGTGATATTGATCGAGGACAGCGGATTTTTTAAAAGTTCCTGTGAGGATCTTGCCGAATATCTCATGCAGGTGGCACCGGCGACACATTTTATTTTTGTGGAAGAGGAAGTGGACAAGCGTTCGAAGATGTATAAAACGGTCAAGAATAATGGGAAGATCGTAGAGTTTTCAGCGCAGAGCGAGGAACTTTTAACACGCTGGATCTTAACAAGATTAAAAAAAGAAGGAAAAAATATCACCGGATCCGTGATGCAGCTTTTTTTGAGCAGGACAGGAACTGATATGGGAAATATTGACAGGGAGTTAGAAAAGCTGATCTGTTATGCCTTAGACCGGGATGTGATCACGGCGGAAGATGTGATGGCAGTCACGACGGAACAGACGACCAACAAGATATTTGAGATGGTCAATGCAATCGCCGAGCATAACCAGCGGAAGGCACTGGATCTGTATTATGATCTTCTGACATTAAAAGAACCTCCGATGCGCATTATGTTTCTGATTACCAGACAGTTTCAGATCCTTTTAAATGTGCGCGATATGGCGGGGCGTGGAATGGACAATCCGTCGATTGCAAAAAATGCGGGAATCCCGCCGTTTGCGGTAAAACGGAATATTTCACAGGCAAAAGGATTTACAATGACGCAGTTAAAGAGGGCGCTTTATGATGGAGCTGACTTAGAGGAGTCCGTAAAAACGGGACGCATGAATGATCAGATGGCGGTAGAACTTTTTATCATGAAGTACAGCCGGTCAGAAAAATAACATAAAAAGAATCCTGTTTCACAGGATTCCCCGCCTGCGGCGGGGCGCCTCGCGACATAATTCATCTCCGACGCAGTGTGATCCCGCCCGGAGGGCTTTTTGATTCATAGGACGTAAATTCCTGTGAATCAAAAAAACACCAGTATGACGGTACTGGTGTTTTTATTATGCGGCTGGGTTAAGACCGCATATATGTTTTTATCTATGTTTCAAAAATTAAGCTAAACCGTTAACAAGTTTTGTTAAACGGGAAACTTTTCTGGCAGAATTGTTCTTGTGGTAAATTCCTTTAGAAGAAGCGCTCTCGATAGTTGAGATAGCAACTGTTAAAGCAGCTTTTGCAGCCTCTTTATCGTTTGCAGCTACTGCAGCCTCAACTTTTTTAATAGAAGTTTTCACTTCGCTTCTGATCGCTTTGTTTCTAGCAGCTCTTGTCTCTGTTACTAAAATTCTTTTTTTTGCAGATTTAATGTTAGCCAATCCGTACACCTCCAATTTGTAATCGTTATTGTTCATGATTGTTACATTAAAGCCGGACACGGACAGTTCAATGTAAACATACTGGTATATTATAGGGCAGGTTTTTGTGGTTGTCAAGTGTAAAACAGTAAAATAATGAGAAATTATGGATAATTTTTTTTCAGACCAGAAATAATATAGGAAAAGATAACAGATGCCGGAGCAGGGCATTGGAATATGGGGGAAAATTTATGTATCAGATACGAACGGATTTAGCGCTTGAAACGCAGGAAAAAATGCAGGAAGATCATGTTGATCTGAAGGGAGTCCGTTTCTTAGAAGAGAAAGTTGACAAAAATATCACGGTCAGCACAGTGGTCATTGAGACGGAAAACGGTGCAAAGACGATGGGAAAACCCAAGGGAACCTATATAACGATCGAGGCGGGAAATATGGATGAGGAGGATGAAGACTATCACAGAGAGATATCCGTACAGCTTGCGAAGATCATCCGTCAGTTGATCCAGAAAAAAAATGAGGAGCTGTCGGTGCTGGTCGTTGGACTTGGAAACCGTGAAGTTACGCCGGATGCACTAGGCCCGCGTGTGGTGGACAATCTTTTTATCACAAGACACATTGTAAAAGAGTATGGAAAGTATGCTTTCGGAGAAAAAAATGTGAACCGGATCAGCAGTATTGTCCCGGGAGTTATGGCGCAGACGGGAATGGAAAGTCTTGAGATCATTCATGGAATCATCGATGAGACAAAACCTGATCTGGTCATTGTCATTGATGCGTTGGCGGCGCGCAGCACCAAGCGGTTAAACCGGACGATCCAGGTCACGGATACCGGGATCAATCCGGGCAGCGGGGTTGGAAACCATAGACACGGACTGAATAAAAAAAGCCTTGGGATTCCCGTGATATCAATCGGGATACCGACAGTTGTGGATGCTGCAACGATTGTCAATGATACGATGTTTAATCTGATCGCTGCGATGAGCCAGAGCAGGGCATTTGATATGCTTGGGGATTCGTTAAAAGAGTTAAACGATGGAGAAAAATATGAACTGATCCGGGAACTTCTCTCACCGAATTTAAATGCGATGTTTGTGACGCCAAAAGATATTGATGAGTCGGTCAAAAGATTAAGCTACACGATCTCGGAAGGCATCAATATTGCATTTATGGGGGAAGGACTGCCGGCATAATAGACAGGCAGGATTATAGTAAAATAAGACTGCCGGGCGAAACTCATGCAGATCACGATCAGGAAACAAAGCTTCATGGTATAATGAAAAATAGAAGTGCATACAGTGTAGTATGTATGCTTATCGTTATCGACATTTAAAAAAGAAAAAAATAAATGGTGCCGTCTGGCTGGGGGGATTGCTGCTGGCTGTCATTGGAATACTTTTACAGACAAACAGATCTTTCTTTGCAAAGCTTGGAGAAGAGGGGGCAAAAAGCTGCTGCGAAAAAGTACTTGATTTTTATCTGCCCGGTTTGTCTTACAGTGTAAAAGATGAGACGGAGTGGTCTTTTGTAGAAAAAGTGATCGATGTGTTTTTTTCCGGGGAAAACTATGAACCTGAAAGTGGATCATACCAGACGCAGATCGAGAGTGATCTCTCTTATGAGGCAATTCTGGCGCGGGAGGCTGCAGATGAAAATTATGTGGATGAAAAGACGGGGGAAGTGATACCATCTGTCGGAAGCGCAGATGGTACGAGCCTGTCAGATGAAAAAGATGCAGGAGGACAGACGGTGGATGCAGGTGCGGCAGAGAACACCGGAGGGCAGCCGGCAGAGGCAGATGCAGCAGAAAATCAGCAGGCACAGATTGCAGAGGCAGGTGCAGCAGACAGTCAGGCAGCTTCCGCTGTGGCAGACATCAAAGCAGTGACATTTGCAAGGGAAAAGCTGAACGATTTTGATTATCTGATCCAGAATTTTTATCAGGTGGACAATACGACGACGATCGGGAGCGCGCAGCTCAATGCGGATGCCCTGCTCGGAAAGGATGTACGTTTGAGCCATGATGCGTCCACACCGCAGATACTGATCTATCATACGCATTCACAGGAAGGGTATGCAGATTCCGTTCCGGGTGATGCATCCATGTCGGTCGTCGGTGTCGGTGATTATCTGACGGAGCTTCTGACACAAAAATATGGCTTTTCCGTGATCCATCACACCGGGCAGTATGATGTTGGAGACCGCGATCATGCCTATGCAAAAGCAGGTCCTGCGTTAGAACAGATTTTAGCGGAAAATAAAAGCATTGAGGTTGTGATCGATCTGCACCGCGACGGAGTCGGAAATAATACGAGGCTGGTTACGGAACAAAATGGTGTGCCGATGGCGCAGGTCATGTTTTTTAATGGATTGAGCCGTACAACGAAAACAGGCGATATCGAATATCTTTATAATCCTTATATTGCAGACAATCTGGCGATATCGTTCCAGATGCAGTTAAAGGCGGCAGAATATTATCCGGGATTTACCAGAAGGATCTATCTGAAGGGATACCGCTACAATATGCACTATTGCCCAAAGACACTTCTGATCGAGGTAGGGGCGCAGACAAATACTCTGGAAGAAGCGAAAAATGCGATGGTACCGCTTGCCGATCTGCTCAACAAAGTATTGACGGGGCAGCAGTAGAAACATAAAATGTATGTAAAAACATAAAACGGGGTAATACATAAGATGGATGCTTTATTGCAGTTAGATGGAAATATTTTATTGTGGATACAGGAGCATGTGAGAAATGATGCGCTGACGCCGGTTATGAAATTTATTACACATTCAGGAGATGCGGGATGGATCTGGATCGCTCTTGCGCTCGTATTTTTACTTGTAAAAAAGATGAGGAGAACAGGTGTGCTCATGGCATGCTCCCTGACAGGATCGCTGATCATCAATAATCTTATTTTAAAAAATCTGGTCGCAAGAGTAAGACCTTATGAGGCGGTAGATGGGCTGCAGCGCATCATAGGAGCGCAGCGGGATCTGTCGTTCCCATCCGGGCATACCGGCAGTTCGTTTGCAGCGGCTGTTGTGATCTTTCTTATGTGTCCGCGTAAGATCGGGGTGCCGGCTCTGATTCTTGCATTTTTGATCATGTTTTCAAGACTCTATGTCGGAGTGCATTACCCGACGGATGTTCTTGCCGGAATGATCATGGGGACACTGATCGCAGTGCTGGTATGCAGGGTGTATCAGAAAATGCATAGAAAAGTTTTAGAATCATAATATAAAAAACACCCAGGCCAAAGTAAAAGCACCGGGGTGTTTTTTTGTCACACAGAAAGATGATATTTTTGCATCCAGTAATTAAACTGGATAAAGTAAGCCAAAAGCTGTGGACCAGCCATAAGCTGCCCGAACCACGGCTTTCCGTATTCTTTTGGTGCTTCCATGAATTTTTTTGCTTTCTTTTTATCGATAAGCGGAAGGATAGGAGCATTGCTGTCTGCTAAAATATCCGTCATCCGCGCGATCAGGATCTTTTCATAACCCGGATGGTAGGTTTTCGGGTAAGGACTTTTTTTGCGGTGCAATAGTTCCGGCGGCAGAAGATCGCGGAAGGCATCACGAAGCAGAGCCTTTTCCACACCGTTCTGGTATTTCATTTTCCAGGGAACATTGTACACATAGTCGATGATGCGGTGGTCTGCAAAGGGGACTCTCGCCTCAAGACCGGAATACATACTGGTGCGGTCCATGCGGTCGAGCAGTGTCTGCATAAACCATTTGATATTCAGGTAGGCAATCTCACGGCGTCTGTATTCCTCATCCGTTTCATCGGGAAGATGGGTGACTTTTTTTAAGGATTCTTCGTATCGTGCATGGGAATAGGACGAAAGGTCGAGCTTTTGTATCACATCATCATCCAGAAAAGCGGTACGGGCATCGGTGTCTGCAGACCACGGAAAACCATCCCGGTTCATCAGTTCCGTGCGGTAAAACCATGGATAACCGCCGAAGATCTCGTCTGCACATTCACCGGTCAGTGTTACTTTATTCTGCTTTTTTACCAGAGAGCAGAAGTAAAGTAAAGAGGCATCCACGTCAGTCATACCAGGCATATCCTTTGCGTCCACGGCAGCATAGAGCATGTCGGCGAGCGTCTCCTGGGTACATTCCAGATAAGTATGATTTGTTTTACAGTGTTCCAGCATGCAGTTTACATAGGGAAGATCGCGTTCCGGCTGAAAGGCATTGGACTTAAAATAAATATCATTTTCTGTAAAGTCAAAGGAAAATGTATTTAAGACTTCATCGTGTTCTTTTTGGTACGCGGCGGCAAGAACTGTGACGATGCTTGAATCGATGCCGCCGGATAAAAAGGTACAGACCGGTACATCGGAGACCATCTGCCGTTTTATGGTATCGCGCGTGAGAAAAGATACATGTGCCACGGTGTCCTCGTAGGAGTCCGTGTGGGGCAGACATTTCAGATCCCAGTAGGTGGTATCTGAGAGTCCCATGGCATCAAAACACAGGTAATGTCCGGGGAGAACTTCATAGATATCCTGAAAAACACCACATCCGGGGGTGCGCGCCGGTCCGACTGCAAGCAGTTCTCTCAGGCTGTTTTCGGTAATAGCGGGTGAAAGATCCGGAAAGCAGAACAGTGCTTTCGGCTCTGAGGCAAAGACAAGCTCACCGTCTTTTACATGATAAAAAAGCGGCTTTGTCCCGACTCTGTCGCGGTAGAGAAAAAGCTGTTCCATGGAGCCGTCCCAGATGGCAAAAGAAAAGATCCCATTTAAGCGGGAAACGAAGGATGCACCGAAATGCATGTAGGCATATAAGATCACTTCCGTGTCGGATGTTGTGAGAAAATCATATCCGGCAGCGGTAAGCTCCGGGATCAGTTCATCGGTATTATAGATTTCTCCGTTGTAGACGATGGCGTAATCTGCCCCGTTTTTGCGGCGTACCATAGGCTGTGCACCGTGCGTGATATCACGGATAGAAAGCCTCTGATGTGACAGACCGGCATGCGGTGTCAGATAAAATCCGGAAGCATCACCGCCGCGGTGGATAAGTTTTTCGTGCATGGACACCAGTATGTTTTCCCAAAAGGACTGTCTGTCCGTATAGCAGCGTTTCAGGCTGCAAAATCCTGCAATTCCGCACATAAGGTCAACTCCATTAAAAAACAGATTTAATCCCTGTTAGTGTATGCAAATCCATCAAAAAGATGATGGATTCCCATCAAAAAGATGATGGATAGTGGAAAAAAATGGAATTGCAGGTTAAAATATGCTATAATGAACGCGCGCGAGTCGACATGCTTGCATGATTGACGAATTGTGAATTGGATCATGTGCCGGTTTTGCACATGAATATAATGATTAATTCTGAAAAATTATACATTCAATTTGGAGGAAACGGCTTTGACGTTGGATAGTTTATATATTGGAGTTCCAATCGGAGCTTTTTTCTGTTTTTTATTTATATTTTTTTCATTCCTGAATGCAGGGGATGCAAAACCGGTCAGGTATTTCAGACAGATTCTTTTATCCTGTCTGATCTGGACTGGCGGTGTGGTAATGATGCGTATGCAGATCATGCCGGGGATGCGGTTCTGGTTTCATGTGTCGGTATTCGGACTTTTAACGGTACCGATTTTTATGTATGCATTTTTATTTTATATGTTGGAGATCAAAAAGAATGGTTTCCTGACCGGATATTGCATAGCTGCTGCGGTGGCAATGGGGATCAATGTTGTCACAGAAGTATTTATCCCGGAACCGGATATTATCCGGTATGCAGATGGAAGCATTGGATATGCCTATCATCTGTCTTGGGGAAGTTATTTATTTGCAGCTGCGGAGGCAGGTGTGATCGTCTATACGACAGTTTTAGCGCACAGGGCAATCGGCAATAAATTTGAAAAAAGAAAGAAATTATTTCCACTGCTGCTTGGAACAGTTGCAATTTTGACAGGCAATCTTTTTGTTGCACTGCCGGGTAATTTTTTCCCGTATGATATGCTGGGTGGTATTTTTATGGCATTGTGCCTGTTATATATCATGTGGCACAAGTATCTGTTTGATATCTCGAACCGTATCGTGATCGGATGTATCTACTCGGTTGCACTGGCGGTCAGTATTCTTCCTGTGTTCAATTTTAATCACAATGCGGAGTGGTATCTTGGCAGTGTATTGCCGGAAATACAGCAAAAAGTTATAGTGCTCGTGCTTGGATTTACAGGATGGTCGTTGTTTGTATTTTATCTGGCAAGAAAAATGGCAGAGGGAATCATGCAGAGGCAGAACAGAAAGCAGATCGAAGTGTTACGTCATTTTCAGAATGAGTCGGCGTTTATATTACGGCAGGAAGATTTGTTTAAGCTGCTGGTTGGTGTGGTAAACGAGATGTTTTCGGTAAAGGACGTCTTTGTTTTTATCAAAGATGGAGAAAAGTTTACGGTTGTAAAAACAGCCGGTGGACAGGTGCCGGATCAGGCAGAGCAGGATGAAATCACGGCTATGCTGGAAAGATCGGGGGCAGGTGAGTGCTCTGAGATTTCATTGATGAAGTATGATGATGAGATACAGGGATTTATCTATATAAAATCGGAGAAAAGAACCAGATTAAATTATTTAGAGAGAGATTATTACTGGAGAATTGGTGTGTATGCGGGTGTGTGCCTTAAGAATATCCGTACTTATCAGGAAGTATATCAGATATCGATCCATGATGAACTGACAGGACTTTATAACAGGGGATATTTTAAAAAGTTTCTGGCGGAGAACTGGAAAGAAGAGCAGAAGATAGCCCTGATGTATCTTGATCTGGATGATTTTAAGCTTTTTAATGAGCTGTACGGGGAAGAATGTGGGGATCGTATCTTAAAATGGTGCGGGCATATCATAGAGAATACTGTAGGATGCCAGGGAAATACGTTCCGGTTTGGATCGAATGAATATGTGGTGCTGATAAATTCGGATGAAAAGAAAAAGGTGGCACAGATTGCGGGAAAGATCCAGAAAAATTTTTTGAACACGGACGAAGAAAAACCGGACGTGCTCCAGCCAATTACGGTAAGTATTGGTATCGCATTTTACTCGGATACGGCTTCGGGGGCGGATGAGCTGCTCAGTCAGGCAGAGCGTGCGAATTTTTATGCAAAAAGAGATGGAAAGAACTGCATTAAAATTTATGGAGAACATACAGAAGATGAGCTGGAGGATCAGCAGGTACAAAAGCATTATGAACAGATCGCACCAACAATTTACGCACTGACGGCAGCAATCGATGCAAAGGATTCTTATACCTTTGAACATTCCTGCCATGTATCGGATTATGCGGTTCTTCTCACAAAAAAAACAGGACTTGGGCCGAATGATATTGAAATCGCAAAAGAGGCTGGACTGCTTCATGATATTGGAAAGATCGGCATTCCTGAGAGTATCTTAAAAAAACAGGGCAGGTTAAATGATGAGGAATATGAGATTATGAAAACGCATGTCACGAACTCTATTGAGATGATACATTTCCTGCCGAATATGAACTATGTGATACCGGCGGTATTATCGCATCATGAGAGATATGATGGAAAAGGATATCCGAGAGGACTAAAAGGGGAAGATATTCCACTATTAGGGCGTATTCTTGCGGTCTGTGATTCATTTGATGCGATGACAACAAAGCGTACCTACAAGGAAGCAATGTCGGTCGAATACGCAATTGGAGAGTTAGAACGCAATAAGGGAACTCAGTTTGATCCCAAATTGGCAGAGGCGTTTATTGAATTATTACAAGAAGGAAAAATCGAGGTTTAATTCTTAAGATTTTCTGAGGATTTTTGTTTGAGGGATGACAATAAAACGTTAACATGTTAAACTGCAAAAGTACAAAATGTTTTTATTAGGAGGAGTTTAACATGTGGAACAGAAGTGATTTAAAAAGCAATGCAAAGCTGGCATTGAAGGCGAATTACTGGAAAGCAGTGCTGGTGGGACTGATTCTGTCATTTATTTTAGGTTCAGGCTCGACAGCTGCCCAAAATTCGGCAAGGTCATCAACGGATGGATTGACGGATATAGATCCGTTAATGGTATTTACTTTGATCGGGATTATACTGGCGGCAGTATTTGTTGCCATGGTGATCAGCATTCTGCTCAGTATTTTTATCTGGAATCCGCTTGAAGTGGGATGTCAGAAATTTTTCATCAACTGTAAGTATGGTAACGCGGAATTAGGCGATATGGCATACGGATTTAAAAACGGATATGCACACATCGGCATGATCATGTTCCTGCGCGGACTGTTTACAGGACTCTGGTCGTTATTGTTTATCATTCCGGGTATCGTAAAAAGTTATGAGTACATGATGATTCCGTATCTTTTAGCAGAGCATCCGGAGATGAGCAGACAGGAAGCTTTTGCAGAGAGCAGACGAATGATGGATGGAAACAAATGGGATGCATTTGTTTTAGACCTTTCATTTATCGGCTGGACGCTGTTAGGTATTTGCACATTTGGTATTCTTCTTGTTTTTTATGTAGAACCATACATATATCTGACACATGCCGAACTGTATCACGCATTAAAAAATGAAAATAAATCGGTAGAATTTTAAATTTATCAAAAAAGAGTCATAAAATCCCCCCAAGCCGCATTTCTAATAAGTAAAGGAGTGCGTTTGGGGGGAATTTTTATGTCCAATGAAAAAATGGAGAATCTGTTAAACCTTGCACTCGATGCGACAGAACAGGAACGGGAAAAATCATTAGATCTCGATACCGGGTATGACAGAGAGGAGCGGACCTGGGAGGTGATCGTGAAATTTGGAGGCACGGAGGCAGCATTAAAGAAACTGCTTGCGGAAAAATTTCCGGTGGAATATGACCGGATCAGAATCACGAATCTGCGGAATGAATATGCGATCCTGCTTTTGCCGGAGCACATTGTGGAGCTGGTGGCGGCATTGACAGAGATCGAATATATGGAAAAACCAAAACTTTTATTTTTTGCGGTCAATAACGGAAGACGTGTGTCGTGCATCGATCAGGTGCAGACGGTGGGAACAGTGCAGGGAGTGGTGTCATCCGGCAGGAATTTGAGCGGTGCGGGCGTGATCGTTGCAGTGATCGATTCCGGGATTGATTACAGCCACCCGGATTTTCGGAACGCAGATGGAACAACAAGAATTTTAAATCTCTGGGATCAGACGATACCGTCAGGCAGTGTGGCAGATCCGTTGTCTGTGGAGAAAGAAAACCAGGCATTTTTAGAGGCACCGGCAAGATATTTTACTGGAACAGAATTTTCCCAGGCGGTGATAAATTGTGCCCTGGAGCAGACGACGGAACGAGAACGGTATGAAATATGTCCCAGCCGTGACATATCCGGGCATGGAACGCATGTGACGGGGATTGCGGCGGGAAATGGTGCTGCTTCACAGGGACGGTACCGTGGGGTGGCGTATGAGAGTCCGCTTCTTGTCGTGAAATCAGGAACACCGGGAGAAAGTTCTTTTCCAAGGACGACAGAGCTGATGCAGGCGGTAGATTACTGCATCAGAAAAGCGCAGGAATATGGGATGCCGGTTGTTTTAAATTTGAGTTTTGGAAATAATTATGGATCACATTCCGGCAATTCCCTGTTGGAGAGTTATCTCGATGATATGGCAAATTACTGGCGGACATCGATTGTTGTCGGCAGCGGAAATGAGGGAGCATCTGCGGTACATGCATCTGGAACCATGCGGGAAAATGTCACGAAAGATGTGGAGATAGCCGTGAGCAGTTATGAGCCTTCTTTAAATGTTCAGATCTGGAAAAATTATTCTGATGAGATCGCCGTCTCGCTGATTCATCCGAATGGCAGGAGAGTGGGACCGGTCCAGCAGATTTTAGGACCGCAGCGTTTCAGACTGGGGAATACGGATATTCTGCTCTATTACGGGGAGCCAAGTCCCTACAGCCCTTATCAGGAAATCTATTTTGACCTGCTCCCAGTAAATGATTACATTGACAGCGGCATCTGGACGATACAGCTTGTGCCACAGAAAATTGCAGCCGGAAATTACGATATGTGGCTCCCGGCGGGCGGAGTTTTAAATGTGGGAACAGGATTTTTGCTGCCGTCGGAGAAGACGACACTGACGATCCCGTCGACGGCGGCGCGGGTGATCACTGTTGGAGCCTATGACGGATATTTTGACCGCGCGGCGGCATTTTCCGGGCGCGGGTATACGCGGGAGACCAATCAGGTCAAACCGGATCTGGCTGCACCGGGCGTGGATATCACTTCCTGTGCACCGGGCGGCGGGTATGTGGTAAGAAGCGGAACCTCAATGGCAACCCCGTTTGTGACCGGCGGGACAGCACTTCTGATGCAGTGGGGGATCGTGGATAAAAATGATCCATATCTGTATGGGGAAAAAGTGAAAGCGTATCTGATCAAGGGTGCAAGAAGACTTCCGGCGATGCGGGATTATCCGAATCCGGTGCTTGGATGGGGCGCACTCTGTGTGTCACAGAGTCTGCCGGAGTGATAGGCAGGTTTTGGAAAGGGAGACCAGTATGAATATGACATTTATTTTACTGGGGATAATCGGGGTAGTGTATGGGACACTGTTAGTTGGGATTGGATTTAGCAAATGGAGAAAACGTATCCAGTGCATGGTGCCTGTGGAGGCAGTTTTTGAGAAAATCGTGACAAAGAAAATGGGCGATCGTGTCAGGGCATATGCGCTGTTTTCTTATCATTATCAGGGAAAAAAATTCCGCCAGTGTACGATGGAGCGGATCACACGGAAAGAAAAAAAATCACTGGAAAAAGGGAAAGTTTATATGATCAGGATCAATAAGGAAAATCCGAAAAAGCTGTGTTATCTGCGGAAAAATTTTCAGTTGGAAGATCTGCTTACCTTTATTTTAGGTATTGTGTTCTGGCTGTGTGGTATTTTTTATCTGATCGGTGAATTTGTTTTTTAAAATAAGTTGCCGAAAATGGATTTTTGTTTATAATAGAAACAAAGATACTTTGATGTGTTACTGTGTGACAGTGACGAATATAACATAACAGAACTGCCTGAGAAACATGAGATTTGTTATGTTAAAAATATCAAAACAGCACGAAAAAATATGAAATGAGGAAAATACAGATGGCAGAAAAACAGGAATTCTGGGATATTTACAATGAAAAAAAAGAGTGCACCGGCAGAACGATGAAACGGAATGACTGGTGTTTAAAGGATGGCGAATATCATCTGACGGTACTCGGTGTGATAAAAAGAACAGATGGACGTTTTCTCATCACAAAACGCGTTATGACAAAAGCGTGGGCTCCGGGCTGCTGGGAGGTTTCCGGCGGTGCTGCGCTGGCGGGAGAGGATTCTAAGACAGCAATACTTCGCGAGATCAGGGAGGAGACCGGACTAGATGTCTCTGCATGGGATGGCGGATATCTGTTTACCTACCGCAGAGACAATCCGGGAGAAGGGGATAACTATTTTGTGGATGTATACCGTTTTTCCGCAGATTTTGATGAATCAGATATTAAACTTCAGGAGGAAGAAACAGATGGATATCTGTTAGCTTCCGCAGAGGAGATCAAAAAACTCGGGGAGGAAGGAAAATTCCTTCACTATGACAGCATCAGACAGGCTTTCGCCTAGTCGATGATGTGATGATTTAACCATTTCCTTCCGTGGAAACGCAGTGAAAATACGATGGCGCGGAGCGTCCAGTCAGCAAACATACCGATCCAGACTGCAATCGGTCCAAAACCCCACACACGGCAGAGGTAGATGCAGAGGCTTACGCGGCACAGCCACATGGTACAGCAGGAGGTGATCATGGAAAATTTCACATCTCCGGCTGCACGCATGCCGTATGCCGGGATAAAAGATAATACCCAGGAGATCGGCTTTGTGATCGTGATGAAAATGGCCATTTTAAAACACAGACTGGCACTTTCTGCTTCCATACCGCCTAACATGGTGATCGGTTTTGTCAGTGCAAGCACGGTAAGACAGCTGATCACGATCGCTGCCTCGGCGAGCCAGGAAAGTTTTTTGATATAGTAAATGACCTCGTCTTTTCTGCCAGCACCGAGACACTGGCCGACCACAGTCATAAGACCAATACCGATACCGATCGCAGCAACACCGTTTAGATTCTCAAGGATATTTGTCATTGCCTGAGCTGCGATGGCAACGGTTCCGAGTGTGGAGACTGTAGACTGGATCGCAAGTTTACCGAACTGAAACATACTGTTCTCAATCCCGGATGGGACACCGATGAACAGTATTTTTTTAATGAGCGAAAAATCAGGACGGATTGAAGCATAGTTTTTAATAAAGATCGGTTCATCTTCACTGCGCAGCTTATAGATCACGACGACAGCGCAGAAGATACGGGAGACGAGGGTTGAAATTGCTGCACCTTCCACGCCCATCCTGAAAACAAAAATTAAAATGGCATTTCCGCCGATATTTAAAAAATTGGAAATGATGGAAATGATCATCGGCTCCCTGCTGTTATTCTGGGCGCGCATGATCGAAGCCCCGGCATCATACAGTCCGATAAAAGGAAAGGATAGAAGGGTAAACAAAAAGTAAATCTGCGAGTTTGCCATAACATCCGTCTCAACGGCGCCGAAAATGGTGCGAAGCAGCGGGCCGCGGAATAAAAGGCAGATGGCAGACAAAGTCACGGATAAAACGGTCATGACAAAGAGCACCTGTCTGGCAGATTCATTGGCAGCTTTTTTATTACTGCTTCCAAGATACTGTGAACAAAGGATCGCACCGCCTGCCGCGAGTGCTGAGAGTGCCTGAATGACTAAGATATTGATGGAATCCACGAGGGAAACTGCAGAAATAGCGGCAGAGCCGACATTGCTGACCATCATCGTGTCGGCGGTTCCCATCAGGGATGAGAGCAGCTGCTCTACAATAATCGGAACTAAAAGTTTCCGCAGATCCTGATTGCTGTATAAATGTGTAACAGATGTATTCGTTTTCATAAAAATCTCCATATGATATATTTTCCGAAGGTTATTCTAGCACCTTAGTCACGATTTTTCCACTTAAATTAGAAAAATGTGTTTTTGTTTTCTCTGAAAAAATTTTGTATATTTTGCTGAGAAACAGTTCTTTGTTTTTTGAAAAAAAATTGGATTTTTTCTGGAAACAGTGTATAATCGATAAAGATTATCAATATCAAAACAAAGGATAAAGGAAAATGACGCTAAAAGAATTAGAAATCGGAAAAAGTGCTGTGATTAAAGCGGTCGGAGGAGAAGGGGCATTAAGACAGCATTTTTTAGATATGGGAGTGATACCGGGGGCAGAGGTAACCGTCATTAAATTTGCGCCGATGGGGGATCCGATGGAACTGCAGATTCACGGATATGAGCTGACGCTGCGGCTTTCGGATGCGGAGCAGATTGAGATTGAACTGATCAGTGAGCGCTCACGCAGACATGAAGGGGCAAAAAACATCAATCAGTCTGTGCACCCGGGACTCGGGGAGGAAGGAAAATATCATGTGAAGGGAGATGGAAAGCCGCTCCCGGAGCAGGAAAAACTGACGTATGCGCTTGTCGGAAACCAGAATTGTGGAAAAACTACATTATTTAACCAGTTAACTGGTTCAAACCAGCATATCGGAAATTTCCCGGGAGTGACGGTCGACAGAAAGGACGGAGCGATAAAAGGGCATCCGAATACTTCGGTGACAGATCTTCCGGGCATTTATTCGATGTCGCCATACAGCAGCGAGGAGATCGTTTCGAGAAATTTTGTACTTGATGATAAGCCGAAGGCGATGATCAATATTATTGATGCGACAAACATTGAGCGAAACCTGTATCTGACCATGCAGCTGTTAGAGATGGATATTCCGATGGTCATCGCATTAAATATGATGGATGAGATGACCGGAAACTCGGGTTCAGTGGATGTCAACGGGATGGAGGCAATGCTTGGTGTGCCGGTTGTGCCGATCTCAGCGGCAAAAAACGAAGGGGTGGATGAGCTGGTGCGCCATGCACTCCACATTGCAAAATATCAGGAACATCCGGGAAGACAGGATTTCTGTGACGAGAGTGATTTTGGAGGAGCTGTGCACCGCTGTATCCATGCAGTCGCGCACCTGATCGAGGATCATGCAAAAGAGGCGCAGATCCCGATCCGTTTTGCAGCATCAAAAATTATCGAGGGAGATCACCTGATCCTGGAAAAACTGCACCTGGATGAAAACGAAAAAGAAACCATCGAACATCTGATCGTGCAGATGGAAAAAGAGCGTGGACTTGACCGGAGCGCTGCTATCGCCGATATGCGTTTTACATTTATTGAAAAAGTCTGTGAAAAGACGGTGGTGAAACCAAAAGAGAGCAGGGAACGGATACGAAGTGAGAAGATTGACAGGATTCTGACTGGAAAATATACAGCGATTCCGTGCTTTATCGGTATCATGATGATCGTTTTTTATCTGACGTTTCATGTGATAGGCGCCGGACTTCAGAATCTGCTGCAGATGGGGATCGATGCACTTACCGCATCGGTGGATGGGCTTCTTTCTGCTACGGGTGTGAATGAGGTGCTGCATGATCTTGTGATCAATGGTATTTTTACAGGAGTCGGAAGCATTTTAAGTTTTCTGCCGATCGTTGTGACATTATTTTTCTTTTTGTCTTTGATGGAGGACAGCGGATACATTGCCCGTGTCGCTTTTTTTATGGACAAACTGTTAAGAAAGATCGGTCTGTCCGGACGAAGTATTGTACCGATGCTGATCGGTTTTGGATGTACGGTTCCAGCTGTAATGGCAACACGTACACTGCCAAGTGAGCGTGACAGAAAAATGACGATCTTACTTACACCGTTTATGAGCTGTTCAGCAAAACTTCCGATTTATGCGTTTTTTGTCAGTGCATTTTTCCCGGAGTATGGAGCACTTGTGATGTGTGCACTGTATTTAGGTGGAATTGTGATCGGTATTCTGGTGGCACTGCTTTACCGCAAAACGCTGTTTCGAGGGGATGCGGTTCCTTTTGTCATGGAACTGCCGAATTACCGTCTGCCGGGATTAAAAAATGTCATGCAGCTTTTATGGGAAAAAGCAAAAGACTTTTTACAGAAAGCATTTACGGTTATTTTCCTTGCAACGATCTGTATCTGGTTCTTACAGAAATTTGATATTCATTTTAATATCGTGGTCGATTCAAAGGACAGTATGCTTGCGCTGATATCGAACGGACTTGTACCGCTGTTTGTTCCATTGGGACTGGGAGACTGGCGTATCTGTACCTCTCTGATCAGTGGTGTGATGGCAAAGGAGAGTGTGATCTCGACACTTGAGATCTTATTCGGAGGTAATATACAGGCGGCGTTATCAAATGCGGCAGCAGCATCTCTTCTGGTATTCAGTCTGCTTTATACACCATGTATTGCTGCACTTGCATCAATTCGTCGTGAACTTGGAAGAAAATGGGTAGCAGGTGTGATCGTATGGCAGTGTTTTGTCGCCTGGGTGGCAGCATTTATTGTGCATGGGGTTGCTCTGCTTTTCTAAGGAATCTATTGCGGTCTGCCTGTGTCTGCGTTAAAATGCTGTATAGAAAAGATGAGAGCGAGGCAGCAGTATAATGGAGCAAAAATTAGTGGCACTGACCTTTGATGACGGACCGACACCTGGGATCACGGATCAGGTATTGGATGTGCTTAAGGAAAATGATGTTGTGGCAAGTTTTTTTCTGATCGGACAGAAAATTACAGAGCAGTCAGAGTACCTGATCAGGCGTGCATATGATATGGGATGCTCGATTGAAAATCATTCTAAAACACATCCTGGAATGCCGGAACTTAAGGATCAGGAGATTTTAGACGAGATCAGCTATACGACAGAACAGATTGTGCGTATCACAGGGGAAAAACCGGAGTTTTTCCGGCCTCCGTATATCAGTTATAACCAGAAAATGTATGATCTGATCAATCTTACTTTTATCTGCGGATATGGATGTGAAGACTGGGAACCTTCCGTGACGGCAGGAGAGCGGACAGATCGGATTCTTCACGATGCAAAGCCCGGATTTATTATCTTACTGCACGATATGGAAGAGAATACACAGACGGTCGAGGCGATAAAGACGATCATTCCAGCTTTGAAAGAACAGGGATACGAATTTGTCACGGTCAGGGATCTGTTTCAAAAGAGCGGCATTGTCCCGCAGAGAAATGTGATCTATATGGGTGCGGATGAAGTAAGAAAAAATTATGAATAAAATATTTATAAATTGTTAGCACTCCTTATTGACGAGTGCTAAAACAAGTGCTATAGTATGAATGCAGTAAAAATAAAACTAAAACTAAAATCCCAAACAGGAAAGCGAAGCACATCGCCATGGGAGAGATAGATTACCGGGATGACCGGAGATAGAACAGAGAGGCGATGCGTGATGTCTCTCTGTTTTTGTTTTGATTGGAGGTAGTGCGATCATGAAAAGAGATTATTATGAGGTACTTGGAATTGATAAAAATGCGGATGCATCCGCGATAAAAAAAGCATATCGAAAACTTGCAAAAAAATATCATCCAGATACGAATGCGGGGGATCCGAAAGCGGAACAGAAGTTTAAGGAAGTCACGGAGGCATACTCTGTATTAAACGATCCGGAGAAAAAGAAACTTTACGATCAGTACGGAATGGCTGCATTTGAGGAAGGATTCTCGGAAGAGCAGGCAAAGCGTGCTGCAAACGGAGGAGGATTTTCCGGGTTTCATTTTGAAAACGGCGAAGCAGGTGACTTCTGGGATGATATGTTTGGCCAGTTTTTTGGCGGAAACAGCAGAGGCAGTACGGCGGGGCATGGCTTTGGCGGCGGACATTTTTATCAGGAATTTACCGGAGGAGGCAGTCACTTTAGCGGAGGACGCGATGTGGAAGCGGAGGTGACGGTGGATTTTGACGAGGCAGCGCTTGGCTGTGAGAAGGTCATAAGATTAAGCGGCAGTGACGGAAAAATCCAGTCATTTAAAGTGCGCATACCGGCAGGCATGGACGATGGGGAACAGTTAAGATTGAAAGGCAAAGGGCATACCGGCACAGATGGCACCGGTGGAGATCTGTTCTTGAAGATAAAGATACGTCCAAAGAATGGATGCGAGCGAAAAGGACTTGATGTGTATACGACTGTCACAATCCCGTATGCGACAGCAGCACTTGGCGGAAAAGCAAGAATCCATACACTCTACGGGGATGTGGACTGCAATATCAAAGGCGGAACACAGGATGGCAGCAAGATCAGGCTGCGCGGGAAAGGAATTGTTTCCAGAAAGAATCCGTCTGTACACGGAGACCAGTATGTGAAAGTACAGATCCAGGTTCCAAAATACTTAAGCCCGGAGGCGAAGAAAAAATTACAGGAATACAGCATGATGTGTTAAAGAAAACAGCTGTTAGTCCGACATATGATTTGACAAAAATGCCGCACGGTTTACCAGACTGTGCGGTTATTTTTGTGTCTTTATATTATTCCTGCCGAATGTGTATCCGGCAGTTTTTCTTAAAAGTATAAAGATGGACAACAGTGCCGTGACCGCCTGACTGACAAGGATTCCCCAAAGATAGCTCCTGATTCCCCAGACCGGGACAGCGAGCAGGACAAACAGGATCCGGATCGTGCAGGAGACCAGGTTTAATTCAAAGGTGATGCCGGGATGACCAAGCCCATGCAGGATACTGCTTAAGGTAGAACTGAGATACAGAAACGGACAGAGCCAGCCGAGCGTTGCGATAAATGTCCCAGCAAGAGCATTGTTAAATAAAAAATTGCCGAGAAAATTTCCGGTGACAAGAAATCCTGCGGTCGAGAGAAAGCCAAGTAAAAGGCAGGACTCGATCGTTTTTTTTATGGTGTAGAGGATCTTATCTCTTTTCCCGGCGGCCTGTGCCTCTGATATCGTCGGGAGCAGAAGAACAGACACGGAGTTTGTGATCACGGACGGAAACATGATGACAGACATTGCCATTCCGGTGAGGATCCCATACACGCTGAGTGCTTCCGACTGGGTATAGCCGAAAGCTAACAGGCGGTTTGGCAGCATGACGTTTTCAAATCCGGCGAATAAATTCAAAACGATTCTGTTTGAGGTTAAAGGAATTGCCATGGAGAGCAGGTTTTTGGTGCAGAAATAGAGATTTTTCCTGCTTTTTGCAGAAGTGCGACGGTTTTCATCGGAGATACGGAAAACGCTTAATGATACCAGCGTGCTCGCTGCCTCGCCGCAGACGATTCCCCAGACGACCATGGAAAGTGTTAAAGATTTTCCTTCGCTGATGGCAATCTGGTACATCAGATAAACGCTTCCAACGCGTGCTGACTGTTCGGTCAACTGGCAGAGTGAAGGGACAGCAGTTTTTTTCAGCCCATAATAATAGCCGTTGATACAGGCGTGGATACAGCATGGAACAAAGGAAAAGGAGAGCACGGTAAGGAGTGGCACGCACCGTTTATCGCCCAGAAGGGAAACAGCGATGAAATCTGCGTAATGATAAAGAAAAAGTCCACAAAGCGCAGAAAGACATAAGGAAATGAAAAGTCCGATCGAGAGATAGGTTTTTGCACCGGCATCATTTTTCCTGCCAACTTCCATGGAAACAAATTTGGATATGGAAGTCTGGATTCCGGCAGCGGTAAATGCAAAACAAATAGCGGTTACAGGAGCGATGAGCTGATAAATGCCGAGACCTTCTGCACCAATGGTACGCGATAAGAATATCCTATAGAAGAAACCTATGATGCGGGTGAGGATTCCGGCGAGGGTGAGAAAGAGGGTTCCGGTTAAAAGCGTACTTTTGGTGGAAGATATTTTTTTCAATAGAAACCTCCAGAGACTGCCGGGAAATCCGGACTTAGTTCATTTTAATATATGAAGGGAGTGGAGAGAAAATGAGTTCGATTGAAAATAAAGGGAAGGTAATTTATTTAGATAATGCCGCGACAACAAGGATGTCAGAGGAAGTAAAAGAGGCGATGAATCCGTATCTGGAGGAAAAATTCGGTAACGCATCCACAATGTATGGCTATGGGGAAACGTCAAGACAGGCGTTGGAAAAGGCGAGAAAAACAATTGCCGGTACACTGGAGGCAAAACCTTCAGAGATTTTTTTTACATCCGGTGGTTCGGAGTCGGACAACTGGGCAGTAAAATGTATTGCAGGCGAGTATAAGCACAAGGGAAAACATATCATTACAAGCAAAATAGAGCATCACGCGATTTTAAATTCCTGTAAATATTTGGAGGAACTCGGGTATGAAGTGACTTATCTGGATGTGGATGAATATGGGATGGTATCGCCGGAAGCGGTATATCATGCAATCCGGGAGGACACGACGCTGATCACGATCATGTTTGGAAATAATGAGGTGGGAACGATCGAACCGGTTTTTTCTATTGGTAAAATAGCGCGGGAAAAGGGTGTACTGTTTCATACGGACGCAGTGCAGGCATATGCGCAGATACCGATTTCCGTGCACTATTATCCGGTGGATCTTTTAAGCGCGAGTGCACACAAATTTCATGGACCAAAAGGTGTAGGATTTTTATATATCAGGGAGGGTGTGCAGATCCCATCCTTTATCCACGGAGGTTCGCAGGAAAAGGGGAAGCGTGCCGGGACGGAGAATATTGCAGGGATCGTCGGGATGGGAAAGGCGGCGGAGATCGCCGCGAAAGGCATGCGCGCCGGAATGTACCGAGAGACGATGCTGCGCAATTATCTGATCGAAAAGATCGTGCATGAGATCCCGGATGTCCGTGTCAACGGTCACAGAACAAAAAGACTTCCCGGAAATGTGTCTGTCAGTTTCAAGGGAGTGGACGGGGCGTCCTTACTGATCCTCTTAGATGAAGATGGGATCTGTGCTTCCGGAGGTTCTGCGTGCAATACAGGTGAGAGCAGAATCTCCTATGTGATAAAGGAACTTGGAGTGCCGGAAGATTATGCGGCTGGAACGGTCCGGATGACACTCAGCAGAGATACGAGACGGGCGGATATCGATGCGGCAGTAGAGTCTTTAAAGCGCAATATAGAAAGACTGAGAGACTAGTACATTGTTTTCAAAATAACTACACCATTCACTTGCCTGCGAATCCGATAGGTATAGTTATTTACAAAACGATGTACCACGGATTAAAATGAAAAAAGCGGGCAGAAAAAAGCAGGGTATGTTACAATAGAAAAAACAAAAGAGTTCTGCTCGGAAAAGAGGATATAATGAGAACGGAATATATTTTTATGGATCTGGATGGAACGATTTCAGATCCAAAAGAAGGAATCACAAAGGCGGTGGCACATGCGCTTTCGTATTATGGGATCCGGGTTGAAAATCTGGATATGTTAGAGAAGTTTATTGGACCGCCGCTTATGGATTCATTTCAGGATTTTTATGGTTTTTCAGAGGAACGCAGCAGGGGAGCAGTCGAAAAATACAGAGAATATTTTGGCAGACAGGGACTTTTTGAAAATGTTTTGTATGACGGGATGAGAGAACTGCTTTCGGAAACTGTATCGCTGGGGAAAAAACTTGTGATCGCTACCTCAAAACCGGAAGTATATACGGAAAAGATTTTAAAGTATTTTGATATTGAAAAATATTTTTTATTTGCAGCAGGCAGTACCTTAGACGGCAGCCGGAGTAAAAAAGGCGATGTGATACGCTATGCGCTGGATTCATTGAAAATCAGAGCTGACCAGGCAGTGATGGTCGGAGACAGAAAACATGACGTGATCGGAGCAAAAGAAAATGGATTGTATTCGATTGGAGTTCTTTATGGTTATGGGGACAGAAAGGAACTCGAAATCGCAGGGGCAGACTGTATCGTCACCGATGTGGAAGAATTGAAAGAAAAATTAATCAGCTTATAAGAAAAATTGGTTATATAGATGACTAAAAAATAGGAAATAGTATTGGGCTGAAAGAAGCTTGGAAGAAAATAGAAAAAATAGCTTGCTGACAGCGGAGTAATATGCTAAAATAACTCGACTAATGCAAAAGAAGAAGAAAAAGCCTCTGCTCCTGTAAAGCAGTCGCATTTTTCTTCGAAAAACAAGGAGAAAAATCCTCTGCTCCTGCAAGGGCAGTCGCATTTTGCTCCACAAAACAAGGAGGAAAATCCTCTGCTCCTGCAAAGGCAGTCGCATTTTGCTCCGCAAAACAAGGAGGATTGGTTATGAAAACCAGAAAAACGATGTTTCACAGAGCCTTGAGCATGCTGTTAACAGCAGCTATGGTAGTTACTTTGTTTACAATAGCAGCTCCGGCAGAGGCACAGGCAGCCGGACTTTCATTTAAAGGAAATGGAAAGTCTACGGTTAAGATTACAGATTCAAAATGTTGGGTAAGCAACACAAAGATGGCTGTAAATTATATCAAGTATAAACCATCAGTAACTGGAACAGTAACGTTAAAATTTGACTGCAGCTCAAGTTACTCTAACAGTTCTTTGGGATATGTTGCTTTCTGTGACAAGAATAAAAAGACGATCGGACAGAAAAATGAAGTCTGGAGAAATGATTATTCCGGAAAGATTTACAATACCACAACTTATGGTGTAAAGAAGAATACTACATACTATTTTGCAGTACAGTGTAATGCAGGCACAAAAATTACAGCTACGACAAAAGCTGTTAAAGATTCATCTGCAAGTTCGAAATCAAAAGCAAAAACACTTTCAAAAGGAAAGAAAGTAACCGGTGTGATTGCATACGGTGACAGCAAGGCAGACTGGTATAAAATCAAGCTCACGCAGAGTGCCAAATTAGATCTGTATTATCTTGCAAATACAAATGGAACAAATGAGAAAAATGGTTTCAAGATTACTTTCTATAATAAAGACGGAAAAGTATTTTCCGGTAATAACAATGGCAAGAAAGTTTCTGCTGTTTCAAAAGTAACCAGATTATATCCGGAAGATGGATGGTATATCAGCTTAGGAAGTGGCGGAACAAAATTTGATCTTCCATCTGGTACATATTATATTAAAGTAGAGCGTATGAGCAAAGCATCATCCGGTTCCTACACATTAAAATGGACCACATTCTAGGAATAAATTAAAATAGCATTCAAAGAAACTGCTCTGACAAAGGGCAGTTTCTTTTTTACTGAAAAACAGCACTGACCGGAAAATACGGCAGTGCTGTTTTTTAGTGTGTGTCTGGCAACACAGATTTTTTAGTTATCGTTCTCATCGTCAGAAGACATATTGTATACCTGACGTTTTCTTGCCATCTCGTCATTCTCGAGATACTCATCATAAGTAGAAACTTTATCGATGAATGTTCCATCCGGCAGAAATTCAATAATACGGTTTGCTGTAGTCTGTACAACCTGATGGTCACGGGAAGCAAAAAGCACAACACCCGGGAATTTGATCAGACCGTTGTTTAATGCGGTGATCGATTCCATATCCAGATGGTCAGTCGGCTCATCTAAGATCAGAACATTCGTAGCCATGATCATCATGCGGGAGAGAAGTACACGCACTTTCTCACCACCGGAGAGAACACGCATTTTTTTTGTTCCGTCTTCTCCTGCGAAAAGCATACGGCCGAGGAAGCCACGCACATAAGTAGCATCTTTGATCTCAGAGTACTGTGTCAGCCAGTCAACAATCAGAAGATCGGTATCGAAAATCTCTGTATTGTCCTTCGGAAAATAGGACTGGCTTGTGGTAACACCCCATTTGTAAGAACCGGAATCCGGTTCCATCTCACCGGTAAGGATCTTAAAGAGTGTCGTTTTTGCAAGTTCGTTGCCGCCGACAAAGGCAATCTTATCATCGTGTCCTACGATAAAGGAAACATTGTCGAGAACTTTCACGCCGTCGATCGTTTTTGTGATGCCTTCTACCGACAGAACCTCATTACCGATCTCGCGGCCTGGACGGAAATCAATGTACGGGTATTTACGGCTGGAAGGGCGGATCTCATCTAACTGGATCTTCTCTAAGGCACGTTTTCTTGAGGTAGCCTGTTTGGATTTGGAAGCGTTTGCAGAGAAACGGGAGATGAAGTCCTGTAACTCTTTGATCTTTTCTTCTTTCTTCTTGTTGGCTTCCTTCATCTGTTTTACAAGGAGCTGGCTGGATTCATACCAGAAATCGTAGTTACCTGCATACAGCTGGATCTTGCCATAATCAATATCTGCAATGTTGGTGCAGACTTTGTTTAAGAAATAACGGTCATGGGATACCACGATGACAGTATTTTCAAAGTTGATCAAAAACTCCTCTAACCAGTTGATCGCATCAAGATCTAAATGGTTGGTCGGCTCGTCGAGAAGCAGAATGTCAGGATTGCCGAACAATGCCTGTGCGAGCAGGACTTTAACTTTTAAAGGACCAGGCATATCTCCCATCTGTGTATAGTGTTCTTCGGTCGGGATGCCAAGACCGTTGAGAAGTGTTGCAGCGTCAGATTCTGCATTCCATCCGTCCATGTCGGCAAACTCTGCTTCAAGTTCACTTGCACGGATGCCGTCCTCATCTGTAAAATCCTCTTTCATGTAAATGGCATCTTTTTCTTTCATAATGTCATAGAGGCGTTTGTTGCCCATGATGACAGTATCAAGAACCGTATATTCATCATATTTGAAGTGATCCTGCTGCAGGAAAGAAAGACGCTGTCCGGGCGTGATCGTAACATCACCTCCGGTCGGCTCTAACTGACCGGATAAAATTTTCAAAAATGTGGACTTTCCGGCACCGTTTGCACCGATAAGACCGTAACAGTTTCCCTCAGTAAACTTGATATTGACGTCCTCGAACAGAGCTTTTTTGCCGATCCGAAGTGTAACGTTATTTGCACTGATCATAGTTGTTATTCTCCTGATTTGTTAATATTGATTGTGCGGATGCTGTTGCAAACCGCCATTATACCGTAATTGCACCAATTCGTATCATACTAGAAAAGTGGGGAGATTGCAACCGAAACTTCCTATTTTTATGGGAAAACACCAAGTTTTGGAAATTACATGGATTTTAGAAGAAAGATGATATATAATGAGCGCAAGCGAGTCAACACGCGTGCATGATTGACGAACGGCGAATTGGGTCATGTGCTGATTTTGCACATGATATAATGAGCGCAAGCGAGTCAACATACTTGAAAACAGGTTTTTACATACGTGAATGGAGAAAAGATGGAGAAGGAAAACAGAAAGGGACTGATCTATGAGTTCCCGATGGGGGTTGCAGTATTAAAAGGTGGAAATTCATTGCAGATCGATATCGCAAATGCGGAGTTTATGAGGGCGATAGGACAGGGAGAACAGACAGAACCGGACAGAAACAGAGACTTTTATGATTGCGTTTACCTGCAGGATGCAGGTGTCTTTGAAGACATGATCGAAAAATGCCGTGAGCAGAATAGGGCGGAAGAGACAGAGGTAAGGATTATTTCAGGGCAGGGGCAGCTTTGCTGGGTAAAATTCTGGTGCAGTATCTATTATTATAAGGATGCAGTGCCATATTATCTTTTGATCTGCAAGGATACCAGTGACAAAAAGGAACTGGAAGACGAACTGCTTTTGTTAAATGAACAATATTCCATGTTAGAAGAAGTGACGGATGATGTACCTTTTGAGTATGACGTGGAAGAAAAAAGGTTTAGGATACCGCATAAATATCATATAAACGGGCATCTGAAAAAAGACGGACAGGATTATATGGGAATCGAAGAGTGGCTTGCCTTTATCCATCAAGATGAACAGCCATTATACCGGGAGGTGATTTTGAATGCATCCGTAAAGGAGATGTCTGGTTCATTTGACTACCGGATGAATACTGCCCTTGGAGGCAGAGTGTCACAATATTGCTGGTACCGGACCGTGTACCGGAGTATCCGGGGCACAAACGGAAAAATTTTAAAGATCATTGGAAGAAGTTATGATATCAGTTCTGACAGAAAGATACAGGAACAGCTTTCCGAAGAGATGCGCAGAGATCCGCTGACACATCTTTACAATAAAGTTGCAACCGGTGAGGAAGCGGAGAGAATATTAAATGAGTACCCTGAGGGAACGCATGTATTGTTTTTGATCGATATCGATAATTTTAAGAGTATAAACGATACGTTCGGACATACGGTGGGGGACACTGTGATTTCAGATATTGCTTCGACTTTAGAAGAACAGTTTCCGGATCATAAACTGGTGGGAAGAGTCGGCGGGGATGAATTTCTGGTTCTGATGGATAATACGACTTTAAAACAGGCGGAACAAAAGGCAAAAGAACTCTGCAGACATGGAGAAAAGAAACTGGTCGGGGATGATGCGGTCATACATGTGACGATGAGTGTGGGACTTGCGGTGTCCGGGCAGGATGGAAAATGTTATACAGAGCTTTTTGACCAGGCAGACCGTGCAATGTACGCAATCAAACGTAGTGGAAAAAGCAATTATGCATTTGCGGGGAAAAATAAGACAGTTCATACGAAACGCAATATTGATACCTGTGGGGAAGATGTAGATTATGAAAAAAAGCAGGGGATGGACAAAGAATTTTTAAATACGGCATTTCTGCTTTTATCTCATGCGAGGGATATGAATGGTTCCCTGAATGTGCTGCTTGAAAGAATCGGCAGGCGGTATCATCTGGATATGGTGGCAGTTTTTGAATATGATGAAAAAATTCCGCAGATGACGCTGACCAATTACTGGAGTACATTTGGACAGATTTATGAAAAAAATGTTATAAAGCCGATTCGTACCGAAGTTGTGGAAGCGGGCAGCGGAGATTTTGTCATACTGAATGATACGGATGAAACACATTATAAAAGATTGTCGTTTGAAAACTGGAATACAGGAGAAAACCGTATCACGCAGATTGCAGTAGCAAAATTTGAATATTCCGGCAGCAAGACAGGAGGATTGTATTTTGGTGTGCAAAACAGACAGAACTATTTTGAGAGTGCGGACAGAACAACGTTTTGTGAACTTGCCAGAGTAACATCCGTTTTTGTATCACTGCGCAATGAGTTAAGGGATGATCAGAAAGAAATCCGTCATCTGCAGGATCGTGACCAGCTTACCGGACTGTACAATTTAGAGGCGTTTAAATACAGACTGAAAAATATTTTAGCAGATGCAAAACAGGGGCAGGAACACTATGCTATCGTCCATATAGATATTGATAAGTTTTCATATGTAAATGAAAACTACGGACAACAGACCGGAGATGCCATCTTAAAAGATTTTGCTGGGGGTATACAGACAAATGAAAGAGTGCTTTTGGCATGCCGGATGTATTCTGACTATTTTATCCTTCTTTTAAAAGGAAAAGATCAGAGTGAAATAGAAAAACTCGTTGCATGGAGCACAGAACATTACGAGGAAAAATTAAAAAAACGCTATCCTTCCGGAACACTGAGACTTTCGGTTGGAATTTGTCACATTGAAAATCTGAATGAAAAATTTGATACGATATTGGAGAGCGCTAACATGGCGCGTAAACTGGTAAAAGAACAGGGTGGCTCCGGAATCTGTGTATATAAGGAAGAGATGCGCGCGAAACGTGATGACGCGATCCAGATTACAGGACGTTTTTATGGTGCCATGCAGCAAGGGGAACTTGAAGTTTATCTGCAGCCGAAATTTAATCTGGAAGAACGTAAGATATATGGGGCAGAAGCATTAGCAAGATGGCGTACAAAGACCGGTGAGATGATCATGCCGGGAAGATTTGTACCTCCGCTCGAGAACATCGGATATGTGGTGGATCTTGATTTTTATATTTATGAGCAGCTTCTGCGTGCGATGAAAAGATGGAAAAAGGCAGGAAAAGAACTGTTTACGATATCTACCAATTTTTCGAGACGCAACTTTGAAAGCGGTGGAAAAAATTTTGCCGGACGCTTAAAACGCATGGCGGATCATTATGGAATCGACCCGCAGTATATTGAGGTGGAGGTTACGGAGAGCGTTGTGGTAGAAAATGTAGATGAGTTAAAAATGGTGCTTTCAGAACTTGAAAAATTCGGTTTCCGCATTGCGATCGATGATTTTGGAACAGGATACTCCTCGCTTGGCGTGCTGCTTGAGATACCGGCGGATGTGGTGAAAATCGATAAAAGTTTTACCGACCGCATTAATTTAAAAGAACAGCGGAATTTCGTTTCACAGATGGGAAATTTTATCCACTCTGCAAAAGAAGAAGTGATATTTGAAGGGATTGAAACGGAAGAGCAGCTTCAGTTTTTGCGTGGCTGTGGATTTTTGTACGGACAGGGATACTTATTTGACAGACCGATTCCACTGGAAGAATTTGAAAGAAAATATATGTGAGATTGCACTTGTTTTTGTACAGTCAAAGACCTTTTCTTTTGGTGAATTCTATGCTAAAATATGACTCAAGTCGATAAATTGTATCATTTTGTGCTTTTCACACAGGAGTATGGGGTGATGCAGTATCACATTTATTTTTTCAAAAATAAGGAGGAATAAGTAATGTCCAGAGCAAAACAGTCAATGGACGGTAATACAGCCGCAGCTCATGTAGCTTATGCGTTTACTGATGTTGCAGCTATTTACCCAATTACACCATCCAGCCCGATGGCAGATACCGTAGATCAGTGGTCTGCAGCAGGACAGGAGAACATTTTTGGTAATCAGGTAAAAGTCGTAGAGATGGAGTCTGAGGCAGGTGCTGCAGGTGCCGTTCACGGTTCTCTTGCTGCAGGTGCTTTAACAACTACATTTACAGCTTCACAGGGTCTTTTATTAATGATCCCGAACATGTACAAAATCGCAGGTGAGCAGCTTCCATGTGTATTCGATGTATCTGCACGTACAGTTGCTACACAGTCTTTAAATATTTTTGGTGATCACAGTGACGTATATGCCTGCCGTCAGACAGGTTTCGCTATGTTATGTGAGACCAACCCACAGGAAGTTATGGACTTAAGCCCGGTTGCACATCTTGCAACAATCGAAGGAAAAGTTCCATTCATCAACTTCTTCGATGGTTTCCGTACATCCCACGAGATCCAGAAGATCGAGAAATGGGATTACGCTGACTTAAAAGAAATGTGCAATATGGACGCAGTTGAAGCATTCCGTGCACATGCATTAAATCCGGAGCATCCGGCTATGCGTGGTTCTCATGAGAACGGAGACGTTTTCTTCCAGCATCGTGAGGCTTGTAACACAGCTTACAACGAGTTACCGGCAATCGTTGAAAAATACATGGCTAAGATCAACGAGAAATTAGGAACAAACTACGATTTATTCAACTACTACGGAGCAGAAGATGCTGACCGTGTTATCGTAGCTATGGGTTCTGTTAATGATGTAGCTGAAGAGGTAATTGATTACTTGACAGCTAAGGGCGAGAAAGTCGGTCTTATCAAAGTTCGTTTATATCGTCCATGGGTATCTGAGGCATTCTTAAAAGTTCTTCCTAAGACAGCTAAGAAAGTTGCTGTTCTTGACAGAACAAAAGAGCCAGGTGCACTTGGTGATCCGTTATACTTAGACGTAGCAACCACACTTCGTGAGGCAGGTCTTGATACGATCGTATTAACAGGCGGCCGTTACGGATTAGGTTCTAAAGATACACCACCTTCAAGCTTATTCGCAGTATACAAAGAGTTAGAGAAAGATGCTCCAAAGAGCAGATTTACTATCGGTATCGTTGATGATGTTACAAACTTAAGCTTACCGGAAGTAAAACCGGCTCCGATCACTGCAGCAGAAGGTACAGTTGAGTGTAAATTCTGGGGTCTCGGTGGAGATGGTACTGTAGGTGCTAACAAGAACTCTACCAAGATCATCGGTGACCACACAGATAAATACATCCAGGCATACTTCCAGTATGACTCTAAGAAAACTGGTGGTATCACAATTTCTCACTTAAGATTTGGTGACAAACCGATCAGAAGCCCGTATTACATCAATCAGGCTGACTTCGTAGCATGCCACAACCCATCTTATGTAACAAAAGGATTCAAGATGGTACAGGATGTAAAACCAGGCGGAGTATTCATGATCAACTGCCAGTGGTCAGATGAAGAATTAGAGCATCATTTAAATGCTGCTGCTAAGAAATACATCGCTGACAACAACATTCAGTTATACACCATCAACGCTATCGATAAAGCTATCGAGATCGGTATGGGTAAACGTACAAACACAATCTTACAGTCCGCATTCTTCAAATTAGCAAACGTAATGCCGATCGAAGAGGCTGTAGATTTCATGAAACAGGCTGCTAAGAAATCCTATGGTAAGAAGGGTGATGCAGTCGTAGAGATGAACTACAAAGCAATCGACGCTGGTGTTGATGCAGTTCATAAAGTAGAGGTTCCGGCTTCCTGGTCTAACCCGGCAGCAGATCCGGCTCCTAAGAAATTAACAGGTCGTCCAGAGACAGTTAAGATGGTAGAAGACTTAATGAACCCGATTTCCTTAATGGATGGTGATTCATTACCAGTTTCCGCATTCATGGGCAACCCGGATGGTCAGTTCGAGCATGGTGCAGCAGCATACGAGAAACGTGGTACCGCTGTAACAGTTCCTACATGGAATGCAGAGAAATGTATCCAGTGTAACCAGTGTGCATTTGTATGTTCTCATGCAACAATCCGTCCATTCATGTTAAGTGAGGATGAAGTAAAAGCAGCTCCTTCTAACATCAAAGTTGCTGATACAAAACCAAAGGCAAGCGAGTACAAATACACAATGAGTGTATCTCCATTAGACTGTATGGGATGCGGCGAGTGTATCACAGTATGTCCGGTTGGCGCTATCGAGATGGTTCCACAGGAATCTCAGGCAGACGAGCAGCCAGTATTCGATTACTTAGTTGCTAACGTAAGCAAGAAACCTGGTATGCCGGCAGACAACACTGTAAAAGGTTCTCAGTTCAACCAGCCATTACTTGAGTTCTCAGGTTCTTGTGCAGGATGTGCAGAGACATCATACGCTCGTTTGATCACTCAGTTATTTGGTGAGCATATGTATATCTCCAACGCAACAGGATGTTCCTCTATCTGGGGTGGTCCGGCTGCTACATCACCATATACAGTAAACAAAGACAGCAAAAAAGGACCGGCTTGGGCTAACTCCTTATTCGAGGATAACGCTGAGCATGGTTTAGGTATGCAGATCGGTCAGGAAGTATTACGTGATCAGGCTATCGCAAGCGCTGAGAAATGTGCTGCTTCTGACAAAGCAAGCGCTGAGTTAAAGGCTGCATTTGATAAATTTGTTGAGACAAAGAACGATACAAAGGCAAATACACCTGCAACAGAAGCTCTTGTAGCAGAGTTAGAGAAAGCTGCAGCAGCTGGATGCCCAGACGCTAAGGCAGCTCTTGATAAGAAAGATTACCTCGCTAAGAAATCCGTATGGATCTTCGGTGGTGATGGCTGGGCATATGATATCGGATTCGGCGGATTAGACCATGTCCTTGCTTCCGGACATAACGTAAACGTTATGGTATTCGATACTGAGATGTACTCCAATACAGGTGGTCAGGCTTCTAAAGCTTCCAACATCGGTGAAGTTTGTCAGTTCGCTGCTGCTGGTAAAGACATCGGCAAGAAGAGTCTTGCAGAGATCGCTATGAGCTATGGTTATGTATACGTAGCACAGATCGCTCTTGGTGCAAACATGGCTCAGGCTGTTAAAGTTTTAGCAGAGGCAGAAGCTTACAACGGACCGTCCTTGATCATCGGTTATGCTCCATGTGAGTTACACGGTGTAAAAGGTGGAATGAACCACTGCCAGGATGAGATGAAGAAAGCAGTAGCTGCTGGTTACTGGAACTTATTCTCTTTCAATCCTGAACTGAAAGCAGAAGGAAAGAACCCATTCACTCTGACATCCAAGCCAGGCGATGGTTCTTACCAGGATTTCCTGAACAACGAAACACGTTACAGCCGTCTGACAAGATCTTTCCCAGAGAGAGCACAGAAACTCTTTGCTGCATCTGAGGAAGCTGCAAAGGCTCGTTATGAGCACTTACAGAGACTGGTTGAGCTTTACAAATAAGCTGCAGATCTTGTCTGAATTGATGTGAATTTCCAAAGCCCGGAAAGGTATAAGCCTTTTCGGGCTTTTTTCATTCATAGGAAATTACGTCCTATGAATGAAAAAGCCCTCCGGGCGGGATGCGCATCTCGCGGAGTAGAAGTTAGCTGTAAACAGCACCGCTCGAGCGCGAAAGAGTCGCAAGCGACCCTTTGTTCTAAGTCAGAAGCTGGGTGATAAGATAAACTTTTGAATACAGGATTATAACTGGAGCATGGAACAGATAGCAGGCGTTCCAATAAGAATAAGATATATCTGTGAAAATATGTCGAAAATCATATCATAATTGTATACAAAGTATATAATTAGCATAATGCAAAATTGTGTATTGACAAAAACAGGGTAAAAATGTATAATAAAAATAAATATTGAGGGTAGTTCACATGCAAATGTACTAAACCGAAAAAGTAAGACGCTTATGACTGCGTGTGCTTTTTCGGTTTTTTTGATTTTGAATGCAGATGCTGTGGAGCAATGTGACTTGTTGTTTAGAGGGGGGAAACCAAATGCAGCAAATTAATGGAAAGATTGCATTCGGAGGAATTGCGATTGGAAAAATCAAAGAAGTTTTTAAAGAAAACAATGTGGTAAGACGTGTGAAAATTGATGACACACAGGCAGAAATTTCACGTTTTAGAGCAGCCAAAGATCAGGCAACAGAAGAATTAAAGGCACTTTATGACAAGGCAGTCAAAGAAGTTGGTGAAGCAAACGCAGCAATTTTTGAAGTACATCAGATGATGTTAGAGGATGAAGATTATCTGGATTCTATTTGTAATATCATAGAAGTGCAGTCTGTGAACGCAGAATTTGCTGTAGCAACGACGGGAGATAATTTTGCAAGGATGTTTGCGGATATGGATGATGATTATATGAAAGAACGTGCAGCAGATGTAAAAGATATTTCTGAACGTGTGATCCGTATTTTATCCCGGAAAGAAGAAACTGTGCATGCGGACGATGAAGAAAAATATATTATAGCAGCGGACGACCTTGCTCCAAGCGAGACAATTCAGTTAGAACGTGAGAGAGTGCTTGCATTTGTGACAAGACAAGGTTCTACCAATTCTCATACAGCCATTCTTGCCAGAACGATGAATATTCCGGCATTGGTATCAGCGGCAATTCCAAAAGAAGTGAATGGAAAGTATGCAATTATAGATGGATTTAAGGGTATTTTGATCCTTGATCCAGAGGAAGAAATATTAAAAGAATACGAGAAAAAACAGCAGAATGAGAAGAAACGTCAGGAATTATTACAGCAGTTAAAGGGAAAACCGACTGTTACAAAAGATGGAAAAGAGATCAAACTCTATGCTAATATTGGTGAGGTAAAAGATTTAGGAGCTGTTTTACAGAATGATGCAGCCGGAATCGGACTTTTCAGAAGTGAGTTTTTATATTTGCAGAGTGATCATTTTCCAACAGAGGAAGAACAGTTCCAGGCTTATAAAACGGTTGCAGAAGTGATGGCTGGAAAAAAGGTGATCATCCGCACATTAGATATCGGAGCAGACAAGCAGATAGATTATTTTGGACTTGATCGTGAGGATAATCCGGCATTGGGATATCGTGCAGTAAGAATCTGCCTGAACCAGCCGGAAATTTTTAAAACACAGTTAAGAGCGTTGCTGCGTGCAAGCATGTTTGGCAATATTTCCATTATGGTTCCTATGATCGCATCTGTATGGGAAGTGAAAAAAGTAAAAGAAATCATGGAAGAAGTGAAAACGGAATTGTCAACAGAGGGATTGCCATATAAAGAAGTTGAATTTGGAGTTATGATCGAGACTCCGGCAGCAGTTATGATCGCAGATGATCTCGCAAAAGAGGTGGATTTCTTTAGTATTGGAACCAATGACCTGACACAGTATACGCTTGCTATTGACAGGCAGAATGCAAAACTTGACCGTTTCTATGATTCACATCATCCGGCAGTACTCAAAATGATCCAGATGGTTATTGACAGTGCCCATGAAGAAGGAATCTGGGCAGGAATTTGCGGAGAACTTGGAGCAGATCTGACTTTGACAGAAACATTTGTGAAAATGGGCATTGATGAATTATCGGTATCACCTGCAATGGTGCTGCCTGTAAGAAATAAGATAATAAATGCATAATCTAAGCATAGGAGGAAATTAAAATGAAATCATTCAGTTACACAGTAAAGGACGAGTTGGGTATTCATGCAAGACCGGCGGGAATGCTCGTAAAAGAGGTTAAAAATTTTAAAAGTAAAGTAACTCTCGAAAAAGACGGAAAAGTAATTGATGCATCCCGTCTGATGGCAGTTATGAGTATGGGAGTAAAAAAAGACCAGACTGTGACTATAACAGTGGAAGGTGCTGACGAAGATGCGGCATATGATGCATTAAAATCTTTCTTTGAAACAAATTTGTGAGATAATTAGTTATTGTGTACAGGTTTTTGAAAAAAGTATGGTGGATATTAACAAAAAAACAAAAATAATAAGAATAAAACTTGACATAATAAACAATGAATGCTACAATTTATTTAGATAGAAACAGAGCATATTGGATTGTTACTGGTAAGCAGGCAAAACCAAATTTTACATATCTGACTTGGATTTTGTAAAATTTGGTTTTTTAAATTTTTAGGGACAAAAACGGAGTGGAATATGGTTATCCAGAAAGTGATTAATAACAATGTAATATCAGCATATGATGTGAATCAGCAGGAAATTGTTATCATGGGTAAGGGAATCGGGTTTAAGGCGCATACGGGAGAACTGATTGATGAAAGCAAAATCGAGAAGGTTTTTCGTATTGAGAATGAGAAGCTTTCCAGACAGTTTCAGGAACTTTTAGAAAATATTCCATTAGAGCATATGCAGCTTACCAGTGATATTATATCCTACGCAATAAAGAATCTGAACGTACAGCTGAATCAGAATATATACATCACTTTGACAGATCATATTAATTTTGCAATCCAGAGACAGTCGCAGGGGATTCAATTGAAGAATGCATTACTTTGGGAGACTAAGAAGTTTTACCATCAGGAATATCTGATGGGAAAATATGCAGTTGATCTTTTGAATGAGAAGCTGGGTACAGAGTTTACGGAAGATGAAGCAGGATTTATAGCCCTGCATTTTGTGAATGCAGAATACAACACGACGATCAATGATACATTTGAAATGACGAATATGATTCAGAAGATTTTAGAACTGGTCAGGCTGGAAATGGGAATTGAGTTTGATGAGGAATCCCTGCATTATGAGAGATTTATCACTCATCTTAAGTTTTTGGTACAGCGCCTTTACCGGCATGAATTGTTGAAAGATGAGGAGATTGAATTTGCAAGGATGATGGAAAATAAGTATCCGAAGGAATATGAATGCAGTAATCATATTGCTGAATATATTGAAAAGGAATATGGCAGCAAAATTGCCAGCGAGGAAATCATGTTTCTGGCGATACATATAAAACGTGTGTGTATGGCAGGATAAACCTGACAATAATACAGCAGAAAAGAGGTATGGAAATGTTTGATTTTTTTAAGAAAAAAGAAAAAGGGATTGAGATAGGTTCACCAGTAAAAGGAAAAACGACTGCGATCAGTAATGTAAGTGATCCAACTTTTGGAGAGGAGATTTTAGGAAAAGGTGTTGCAATTATTCCTACGGAAGGCAGGATATATGCACCAGCCGATGGTACGATTGAGATGTTATTTGATACGATGCATGCAGTAAGTATGACAACTTCAGAAGGTGTAGAACTGCTCATACATATAGGACTTGATACGGTTGCATTAAAGGGAGAACATTTTACTGCATATAAAGGCAATGGTGATTCTGTGAAAAAGGGAGAACTGTTGATAGAGGCTGATCTTGATGCAGTAAAAAAAGCCGGTTATGACGTGATCACACCTGTGGTTGTGTGCAATACATCAGATTATCAGACAGTGGAAACAGTGACAGATCAGGAAGTAGAACCTGGCGACACAGTATTGATCCTGAATAAATAAAGCGCAAGAATGGAGATTAAAATGTATTTTAGCCGTACTTATAACGGCATAAAATAAAACGAAAAGGGATTAAAAAAAGGAGGAGCTTTTATTATGATGAAGTATTTACAGAAATTGGGAAAAGCATTAATGCTTCCTGTAGCGTGTCTTCCAATCTGTGGTATCTTAATGGGTATTGGATATGCACTATGTCCATCTACCATGCAGGGGGGCGATGTTTCCGGTATCGTACAGATGATCGGTTTCTTCCTTGTAAAAGCAGGAGGAGCTTTGATCGATAACATGGCAATTCTTTTTGTTATCGGTGTCGGCGTTGGTATGGCAGATGATAATGATGGTACAGCAGCTCTTGCAGCTTTGGCATCATGGTTAATGATGACAAACCTTCTTTCCACAGGTGTTGTTACAACATTAATGCCGGTAATTGCAGAGAATGAGACAAAAGTGCTTGCATTCAGCAAGATTGCAAACCCATTTATCGGTATCCTTGCCGGTATCATCGGTGCAACATGCTACAACAAATTCAAAGGTACAAAATTACCTGACTGGTTATCATTCTTCAGTGGTAAGCGTTGTGTAGCAATCGTTTCAGGTGTTGTTTCTATCATTGTATCCGCAATCTTATTATTCATCTGGCCTTTATTATTTGGAGCATTAGTTTCAATCGGTGAAGGAATTGTTGGATTTGGTCCTGTTGGTGCAGGTATTTATGCATTCTTAAACAGATTGCTGATTCCAACCGGATTACATCATGCACTGAACAATGTATTCTGGTTCGATACGATCGGACTTGGGGATTTACAACATTTCTGGGCAGGCGAGACGTCTGCAGATGTAACATGGGATTTAGGTATGTATATGTCTGGATTCTTCCCATGTATGATGTTCGGTATTCCGGGTGCAGCTCTTGCTATGATTCAGACTGCTAAGAGTAATAAGAAGAAAGTTGCAATCGGTCTTGTAGCCTCCGCAGCTGTCTGTGCATTTGTCTGTGGTGTTACAGAGCCATTTGAGTTTGGATTCATGTTCCTTGCACCGGCACTTTATGTTGTATACGCATTATTATATGGTATCTTCACAGTAATCACGGTATTAGTTGGATTTAGAGCAGGTTTTAGTTTCTCTGCTGGAGCAACAGACCTTCTTTTCTCTGCAACCCTTCCGGCAGCGAAGAATACCTGGATGATCATTCCACTTGGTATTGCAGCATTTATTGTATTTTATGTTGTATTCCGTTTCGCTATCACAAAGTTTGATCTGAAAACTCCTGGTAGAGAAGACGATGATGTGGAAGCAGAGAAAAATGTCGACCTTGGGAGCAGTGATTATACAACTGTAGCGGCAACAATTTTAGAAGGCGTTGGTGGTGCAGCAAATATTAAAAGTATTGATAACTGTATTACAAGACTTCGGCTTGAAGTAAAAGACAGTTCTTTAGTAGATGAGAAGAAAATTAAATCAGCAGGGGCTGCTGGTGTTATCAGACCAAGTAAAACAGCTGTTCAGGTTGTCATTGGAACAAAAGTCCAGTTCGTAGCTGATGAGTTCAAAAAATTATGTAGATAATCAAAAACATAATATTTATGAAATGAAATCATATTTAAGAAAAAATAATCCCTTTTTTGACAGAGGCGGTTCCGGATGGAATCGCTTCTTTGTCATCTATGCGATCTTTAATGAAAATATAAAGTTTCACAGTCCACATGTTTAACATAATAGAAAATAATTTATTGTTTACAAAGAAAAACGATAATGATAGAATAACCATGATATATTGCGAAAAAATCAGAAAGGGGGAAGAAGTGAACACAGATGGCTGGTTTATGGCAGATGGTATTCAGACAGCTTCAACCCCGGAAAAAGCGGATGGTGCCGCAGAATGTACGACTTTTGAACCGGAATAAGCCGGAAGAGAGTGGACAGATGCACACGCAGGAACAGGAAAGGACACAAAAGGACGTGGAAAATGAGGATTTACTGATCAGTCAGATCGATGAGTTTCGCGAAAAAGCAAAACAGCTTCAGGTGCTTTTAGAGGCAAAGGAGAGCAAGGCAGCGGAACTGCAGTCACTTGTGGATGAGAGAGCCGGCAAAGCACAGGAGTTAGAACATATTTTAACAGAACGTCAGGAAGAGGCGGACAAGATCGTTACTGAGTTTGGAAGAAAGGTAGATGCGCTTGCGGATAAAGTGACGACGAAAATGGCTGAGATTGAGGCAGATCTTAGCGGACAGGTGGCTGATATCCGAAAGACCAGTGAAGAACAGATTGCCTTAAATCGCAGGATGAATGAGGAACAGACAGCTTCTAACCGGAAATTAAATGAAGAACAGATCGCGGCGAACAAGCAGTTCTTAGAGGAACAGGCGATTGCAAATAAGAAGCTCAGCGAGGGACAGATTGCGGAGGTCAAAGAACTGTTAGAGAATGCAACGTCACAGTTGGAGTCCATTAAGACGGATCTTTCTGAAAAAGTACACACGGAAAATGTCAAATGTTATCGCAACATACAGGATCTGTTCAATGAGTTTGATTCCAAGATCGAAAAAATGGACGAGATGGAGGGTGGTGTGGACTCTGTCAAAGGTTATGTGAAGCTGTTGTCCTGGTTTTCAATCTTAAATTTTGTAGTATTGATTATTTTTATTTTATACTCTATGGGAGTATTTCACTTTTAATGGTATACAACATGACGCCGGCATTGCCAGCGTCTGTTTCTTTCTTTTTTGAAAAAAGAAAAGTGAATTTTGCAGCAATCTATATAATAGCTGCTAATTTTTAGGTAAAGAGAGGAATTTCATGAGCGCAGAAAAGAGAAAAGTTTGGGTTGTAGGGCACAAAAATCCTGATACGGATTCTGTTTGTGCAGCTCTCTCTTATGCATATTTAAAAAATCAGACAGAAAACGATAAAACCTATGTGGCAAAACGTGCCGGAGCAGTAAATGCGGAGACACATTATGTGCTGGATTATTTTGGAGCACAGGAGCCGGAGTTAGTCACCTATGCGGGAACACAGATCAAGGATATCAATTTCAGAAGAACGGCAGGCGTAAGCAGCCAGATTTCCTTAAGACGTGCATGGGAGACCATGAAAAAATTAGAGGTTGTAACACTTCCAGTAACCAATCAGTTTGGAAAACTCGAAGGAATCATTGTTACGAAGGATATTGCAACGTCTTACATGGACGTTTTTGATAATCATGTGTTATCCCAGGCACGAACACAGTATAAAAATATTGCCGCAACATTAGATGGAACGATTATTGTAGGAAATGAGCATGCCTATTTTGTAAGGGGAAAGGTAGTGGTAGCTACTTCAAATCCGGAATATATGGCAGACTATATCGAGGATGATGATATGGTCATTTTAGGAGACCGGGAAGAGGCGCAGAAGCAGGCAATCGAGTCAAATGCGAGCTGTCTGATCATCGGTGGAGGAATCGAAGTCGGCGAGGATGTGCGCACTTTGGCAGAAAAACATGACTGCATCATTATTACGACACCGTTTGATACTTTTTCTGTGGCGCGTCTTATTAATCAGAGTATGCCGATCAAACAGTTTATGACGCGGAAAAATATCATCACATTCGGAATTGAAGACTATGTCGATGAAGTGCGGGAGACGATGTCAAAAATCAGACACCGTGATTTCCCAATCTTAAATGAAAACGGTAATTATGCCGGAATGGTTTCACGCCGTAATTTGATGAATATGCAGAAAAAACAGGTGATACTTGTTGATCATAATGAGAAGGCGCAGGCGGTAGACGGGATTGACGAGGCTGAGATCTTAGAGATCATTGATCACCATCGTCTCGGCAGTCTAGAGACAGTTTCACCGGTATATTTTAGAAACCAGCCGCTTGGATGTACTTCCACGATCATTTACCAGATGTATCAGGAAAAGGGTGTGGATGTGCCGAAACAGATTGCAGGTCTTTTATTGTCTGCAATTATTTCCGATACGCTGATGTTCCGTTCACCGACATGTACTCCGTTAGATAAATCAGTTGCGGAGGCTCTTGCAGTGATCGCAGAAGTGGATATTGAGACTTATGCGAAAAATATGTTCCAGGCGGGCAGTAATTTCAGTGGGAAAACGACAGAAGAGATTTTTTATCAGGATTTCAAAATTTTCCATACCGACGACTGTGATTTTGGCGTAGCGCAGATCAGTGCCATGAGCCGGGAAGAGTTAGACAAAGTAGCAGAGCAGATACGTCCGTTTATGGTGCAGGTGCTTGCAGAAAAGAAGATCGATATGGTCTATGTTATGCTGACAGATATCTTAGAGGAATCTTCAAAGATTATTTTTGACGGGGAAAATGCAGGCAAAATTTTAGGAGCTGCGTTCCGCAAAGAAGAACGCAGTGAGGGCATTTTATTAGAGGGAATCGTTTCAAGAAAGAAACAGTTCATACCGACGCTCATGAATGAGATGGCAGAGCGCCAGTAAGATGCAAACGCTGTTGTTCACACAATAAGTGTGAGAAAAAGTAAGATGTTAGGATTTCAGGTTTTGGAGAGACTCGCGTGGGGCCTCTCCAAAACTTTTTTTGTATGCGCGCGAAAATGTCGAATAATTCTTAAAACCGCATGCATAGCAGACCTCGGTGATCGGTACCCCTTCCGCAATCAGATCCTTTGCGAGAAGCAGTCTTTTGGTCGAGAGATAACTGCCGATCGTGTAACCGGTCTGCTCTTTGAATGTGTGCATCAGATAAGAGCGGCTTAAGAAAAAATGCGCAGATAAAGTATCAATGGAGAGGTCTTCCGTCAGATGTTCGCCAAGATAATTTAACACGGCGATAATTTTTTCATCGGAGGCAGAATCATTGATAAATTCAATGCCATCATGCATGGCGGCACGGTTTAACTGTATCATAAATTCCAGAAACAAAATTTCCTGATGCAGCGAAGCTGCAAAATCTTTATCGTTTTTAGCATGGTCAAGTGCCTGTATCGCTGTCTTTAACTTTGCAGCACGCGAGCCGTGAAAACGCAGGACGTGGGACTGCTCCGCAGCAGCCTGTTTCAGACAATGTGAAAGATCACAGTCCGGTTCCTTGTATTTTTTTAAAAAGTCCGGCGAAACATAGATGATAATACGCTCATAAGGAGACTCCGACTGGATGATCGGCCGGTGTACCTCCCCCGCGTGAACCAGTACGATATCATTCGGGGCAAGCTGATAAGAACGTCCCTCAATACAATAAGTGATATCACCATTCAACAGGATCAGGATCTTGTGAAAATCGTGATAGTGATAGGAAAATTCCTTTTTATTCTGGTCTTTCAGGTGAAATAATTTAAAACTTGATGTCAGATAACCGACTTTTTTATATTCCGGCATATAGGCACTCCTTCCGAATTCAATGAATAAAATGTTGTCAGGAAAACAAACTGCCATTTGGGGAACTTTAATCCACCTTTTCCCCTGACATCAATCCAACCCTAACATAAAAAAGCACAATTTGCAATATACACAGCACTGGACGAGTATATATTTTAAAAAGTGTTTTATATAATAGAAACATATGAAAGAGACCAGTTACAGAAATAAATGATTTATAAACTTGAAATAATAAGATAGAAAAGAAGGAGAACGGCATGAAGAATTTCAGCAATTACAACGATTACAGCACAAAAGAAGAGTTACATTTTGAATCAAAAGCAGTACACGGAGCACTTGGTACGGAGCCGCTTACCGGAGCCGTCAGCATGCCGATCTTCCAGACGGCAACTTTCCGTCATCCGGAACTTGGAGAATCCACAGGATTTGCATACAGCCGTCTTGAGAATCCGACCAGACAGGAATTAGAGCGTACCATGGCAATCTTAGAGGGGGGGATTAAGGGATTTGCATTTTCCAGCGGACAGGCAGCTAATATGGCAGTATTTTCCCTGTTAAATCCGGGAGATCATGTGATCTTATCTGACGATATCTATGGTGGAACATTCCGTATCATCGGCGATGTTTTTGGAAAATATGGAATCGAGCACACTTATGTGGATATGTCGGAACTTAATGAGGTAAAGGCAGCAATCCGCCCGAATACAAAGATGTTTTTCATTGAGACACCAACCAACCCGATGATGAAGGTAGCAGATATCCATGCACTTTCTGAGATCGCAAAGGGTATCGAGGCACTTACGGTTGTAGATAATACGTTTTTGACACCGTATTTCCAGAAACCGTTACAGCTTGGAGCAGATATCGTGACACACAGTTCCACGAAATATTTAGGAGGACACAATGATACGATTTCCGGTATCGTAGTTGTAAAGGATAACGAGGAGATCGCAGAAAAGATCCATGTCCACATTAAATCCCATGGCAGTCAGCTTGCACCGCTTGACAGCTGGCTGATTTTAAGAGGAATTAAGACTCTGGCAGTCCGTATGGACAGACATAATGAAAATGCAAAGAAAGTTGCGGAGTGGCTCAGGACACAGCCGAAAGTACAGAAAGTATACTATGTGGGATTTGAGGATCACAAGGATTATGCGGTGACCAAAAAACAGACGACTGGTTTTGGAGGTATGATCTCATTTACCGTTGACAGCTTTGAAACAGTAAAGAAAATCTTAAAGGGTGTTGATATGATCATGTTTGCAGAGAGCCTTGGCGGAACAGAGACACTGATCACTTATCCGACCACGCAGACACATGAGGATACACCGCTTGATATCAAGGAAAAACTTGGAATCACAGACTGTTTCCTTCGTATGTCAGTCGGAATCGAAAATGCAGACGATATCATTGCAGATCTTGACCGCGCAATGAATGCGTAAAAACGCGGCGCAGAAATGAGGATTACTATGAAATTTACAAAAATGCAGGCATTTGGAAATGATTATGTATACATTGATGCCATTCATCAGAATATTACAAATTTACCGGAGCTGGCACGTTTTGTCAGTGACAGACATTTTGCAATCGGATCGGACGGAATGGTTTTGATCTGCCCATCTGATAAAGGGGATTTCCGGATGCGGATGTTTAATCCGGACGGCTCAGAAGGCGAAATGTGTGGCAACGCACTTCGTTCTGTCGGGAAATATGTCTATGACCATAAACTGACGGATAAGACAGAGCTTGTGATCGAGACACTCGGTGGAATGCAGCATCTGGAACTGACAGTGACAGATGGACTGGTATCTAATATCCGTGCAGATATCGGGGAGCCGAGACTGGATACGAAAATAATTCCGGTAAACACAAATCTGGATCAGTTTGTGGAACAGCAGGTGGAGGTCTTAGATAAAACATTCCATATTACAGCAGTATCCTGGGGCAATCCACACTGTGCAATGTTTGTAGATTCCGTTGCTGATCTTGATGTGGAGCGTTACGGAAAGACGATCGAGCATATGACATCCCTGTTTCCAAACAAGACGAATGTCACATTTGCTGAGTTTGTAAAGCGTGATTATATCAAGATTCGTGAGTGGGAACGTGGAACCGGCGAGACGATCGGATGTGGGACAGGCTGTTCGACAGCGGTTGTCGCAGGGGTTTTAACTGGAAGGACAGACCGCAAAGTTACAGTGGAGCAGATCGGTGGGCCGCTTTTGATCGAGTGGGATGAAAAAACGAACCACTTATTTATGACGGGACCGTCACACACTGTGTTTGAAGCGGAGATCGATGCATCACATATTTTAGAAAAATAAAAAGATTTGATATCGGGGCTGCCGTGCAGAATGTACGGCGGCTTTTCGTGGTTTGAAGTCATACATTAAGAAACAGGGACGATTTATAATAGGGTCTGCCGAAAATGAAAATTTTGAAAAAACGGTATTTTTGCAGTTTTAAATTGTCCGGAACCGGAGGAAAAATGAAGTTAAGTAAGATTTGTGAAAAGATAAAATATGAATGTTTACAGGGAAGCATGGATGCAGAGGTCAGGGACATCATCTATGATTCGAGAAAGATTGCAAAGGAAACCATGTTTGTCTGCATGGTGGGAGCAGTGACGGATGGTCATAAATATATCCCGGATGCGGTGGAAAAAGGGGCAAGCGTCATTGTTGTGGAGCGTACTGAGGAAACGGTACAGATTCCGGATACGATCACGGTGTTAAAAGTGGAGTCCACGCGTTATGCACTGGCATTGATGTCAGCAGCATTGTTTGATTATCCGGCAGAAAAACTGATCACGATCGGTCTGACAGGTACAAAAGGAAAGACGACGACAACCTATATGATCAAAAATGTGTTAGAGGCAGCCGGTAAAAAAGTTGGCCTTATCGGAACAATCGGTGCAATGATCGGAGAGGAAAAGATCCCGTCGAAAAACACAACGCCGGAATCCTACGAACTGCACCGCATGTTTGCATCTATGGTGGAGGCAGGCTGCGAGTATGCGGTAATGGAGGTATCATCCCAGGGACTTAAGATGGACCGCACAGCGGGAATCCTGTTTGACTATGGTGTGTTTACCAACCTTTCCCCGGATCATATCGGACCAAATGAACATGCATCTTTTGAGGAATATTTAGAATGTAAGAGCATGCTATTCCGCCAGTGTAAGATTGGTATTTTAAATGCGGATGATGAGCACAGCGAGGCAGTTGCAGCAAACCATACCTGTGAGATCCACAGTTTTGGCGTAGAAGATAACAATGAAAAAACATTTCTTGGGAAGCCGCTTGATCTGGTTGCAGCGGATCTTGGATTTATTAAGGAGAATGGAAAACTCGGTATGCATTTTCATGTAAAAGGCTGCATGGACTGTGAGGTAAGAGTGCACATTCCGGGTAGATTTTCGGTATACAATTCACTGGTGACCATGTTGGTATGTCATCTGGCAGGAATTTCGGATCAGGCGATCTTAGATGGTTTAAACAAGGTACAGGTTAAAGGCCGTGTGGAAATGCTTCCGGTATCAAAAGATTATTACCTGATCATTGACTATGCACACAACGAAGTCAGCACCAGAAGCGTGCTTACAACATTGATGGAATATCATCCGAAACGCCTGATCTGTGTGTATGGCGGCGGTGGAAACCGTTCAAAACTGCGCCGTTATGATATGGGAGAGGTGACCGGTGAGATGGCAGATCTCTGCGTGCTGACCTGTGATAATCCAAGGGATGAGGAGATCCGTGATATCAATAATGATATTAAGGTCGGACTTGCAAAGAGCAACGGAAAATATATTGAAATTGATGATAGAAAAGAAGCAATCGCTTACTGCATGGTAAATGCCCGGCCGGGAGATATGATCGTACTGCTTGGAAAAGGGCATGAGGATTATCAGGAGATTCGTGGTGTGAAGTACCATTTTGATGAGCGTGAAGCAGTGGCTGAGATCTTAGAGGAGATCAAAGAAGGAAAGCGTTCACACACAGTGTAAGTATAATTGCCGGTAATAGAAAGTGTGTGGAACATGCAGTTAATTTTTGGAGAATGAGAATGCCTGAAAAGTGTGAAATCTGTTTCTGATGGAATATCACACAAAATGAACGAAATTGGAGGAAATATTTTGAATACAATTACCGTAGAAGAACTGGCACAGAACGGAACAGAAGGATTGCAGCTTATTGATGTCCGCCCGGAAAATGATTTTTTACGCGGAGCGATCGATGGTGCCGTGAATCTTCCATTAGAAAAAATTGAGGCGGGTGAGACTGATATTTTAAAGAAGAATCAGCCGGTCTATTTGTACTGTCATGTTGGAGAAAACAGCCGTGATGCTGCTGAAATATTAGAGGATGATGGTTTTACAACTGTCAATTTAGAGGGTGGTTACCGTGCATGGTTAAGATATCAGCTCACGCGCGTGACGATGGAGGACGATTCGAGAAAAGAGCGCACCGAACAGATTGAAAAAAGCCTGATCAAAAAATTCAGAAAGTCAATTTGGAGCCGATTTACAAAAGCACTGCATGACTATGAAATGATAAAGGACGGCGACAAGATCGCGGTGTGTATTTCCGGTGGAAAAGATTCCATGCTTCTGGCAAAACTGTTTCAGGAATTATACCGACACGGAAAACGCAATTTTGAACTTGTTTTTTTGTGCATGAATCCGGGTTACAACGAGGAAAACTGGCGTATTATTCAGGAAAATGCAAAACTTCTTGATATTCCGCTCACGACATTTGAGACACAGATCTTTGATTCTGTTGCGGAGGTGGATAAGAATCCGTGTTACCTGTGTGCAAGAATGAGAAGAGGATATCTGTACTCCAAGGCAAAAGAGTCAGGCTGTAACAAGATCGCGCTGGGACATCATTTTGACGATGTGATCGAGACGATCCTGATGGGAATGTTGTACAGCGGCAAAGTGGAGACCATGATGCCAAAACTTCACAGCCAGAACTTTGAAGGCATGGAGCTGATCCGTCCGCTGTATCTGGTAAAGGAAGAGGACATCAAGGCATGGCGCGATTACAACCGCCTGCAGTTTATCCAGTGTGCATGCCGTTTTACTGAAAACTGTACAAGCTGTGGCGGGGCAAAAGGTTCGAAACGTGAGGAGATGAAAGACCTTGTGACCGAACTCCGCAAAAAAAGCGAGTTCATTGACAGCAACATTTTCAACAGTGTCAGCAATGTGAACTTAAAGACCATCATTGGATATAAAAAAGATGGCGTGTACCACAATTTCCTGGATGATTATGACACAGAGTAAAAGCGGATTTTTCGGGTAAAAGTGGGCGAATAAATATGGTAGAAAACTGAGGCGAAAATCCTTACTTTTAAAGTAGGGATTCGTTTGGCGTTGAGAAAGGAATCCTGGGTTGCGGGGTTCCTTTTTTGCGGTGCGCCTAGCGGCGCACGTTTCTAACGGGTTAAAGTCCCGAATCCACCCGGTAGTGGGAAGGATATAGCCGAAGG
>CAKREH010000005.1 GCA_934317215.1 uncultured Roseburia sp. | reverse complement strand
TACGTCCTATGAATTAAAAAGCCCTCCGGGCGGGATGCGCATCTCGCGGAGCAGAAGTTAGCTGTAAACAGCACCGCCAGGGCGCGAAAGAGTCGCAAGCGACTCTTTGTCCTAAACAGACATCATATGAATGAAAAAGGAGAACAGCCGTGAAACATTTGGGAACAAAAACTATCGAGACAAGACGTCTTGTTTTAAGAAGATTTACACTTTCCGATGCAGAGCCGATGTACCGTAACTGGGCATCTGACCCGGAAGTGACGAGATATCTGCTGTGGCCGGCACATGAGAGCGAAGAGGAGACAAAAGGTATTTTAAAGGGCTGGATTGCCGCTTATGATAAGCCGGAAAAATATGAGTGGTGTATCGAATTAAAAGAGATCGGTGAGGCAATCGGCAGCATCGGTGTGGTGATGGTCAATGAAAAAGTACAGTCCATGGAAGTCGGCTATTGTTTAAGCTGTGATTACTGGCATAAGGGGATCATGACAGAGGCACTTTCAGCCGTTGTGGAATATCTGACCAATGAAGTCGGCGCACGCAGGATTCAGGCGAGATGTGATACCAGAAATCCATACTCTGCAAAAGTGATGGAAAAGTGTGGATTAAAATATGAAGGAACTGCGGTTCAGGCAGAGTGGAATAACTCTGGGGCAGGAGATATTGCTTATTACGGATTGGTTGTCGGACCGGTCGTTGTCGAAGAGCCGGAGGAAGCCGAAGAACCGGAGATCGAGGAGAAAGAGCCGAAAGTCATCAAAACAGGACGAAAAAATGAGATCTCAGATGAAACGATCGAGTATGTCGGAATCCTTGCAAAATTAGAATTAAATGAGGAAGAGAAAGAGCATGCCAGGAAAGATATGGAAGAAATGCTCAACTATATTGATAAATTAAACGAACTTGACACCACAGGAGTGGAGCCGATGTCACATGTGTTCCCAGTAAACAATGTATTTCGAGAAGATGTAGTGACAAACGGGGACGGCAGCAAAGAGACACTTTCGAATGCACCGGAACAGAAGGACGGTGGATTTAAAGTGCCAAAGACGATTGGAGATTAATCAGATTGCCCGGATAACATTTAACGCAGCAGGCAAAGAGGATAGTATACAAGATTTGTGCCTGTGCACAAACCTGATATGCGCAAAAAATTGCGCAGGAATGGAGATTTATATGAACATTATGAGTTTGACTGCCGTGGAACTCGGCAAAAAGATAAAAGCAAAAGAAATCTCAGTAGAGGAAGCTGTTACGGCGGCGCTTGACGCGATTGAGAAAAAAGAAAAACTCGTAAACAGCTTTGTGACAGTAGATAGAGAAGGAGCACTGAAACGTGCAAAGGAAGTGCAGAAACAGATCAATGACGGCACATTGACAGGCCCACTTGCAGGTGTACCGGTTGCCATCAAAGACAATATGTGTACGAAAGATCTGCTTACCACCTGTTCTTCTAAGATTTTATATAACTTTATTCCGACCTACACGGCGGAGGCAGTTTTGAATCTGGAAAAAGCAGGGGCAGTTGTTTTAGGAAAGACAAACATGGATGAATTTGCCATGGGAAGCACGACAGAGACATCCGCTTACGGCGAGACAAAAAACCCGTGGAACACAGAACATGTGCCGGGGGGGTCTTCCGGCGGTTCCTGTGCAGCAGTTGCGGCAGAAGAGTGTGTTTTTGCACTTGGATCAGATACCGGCGGTTCCATCCGGCAGCCGAGTTCTTTCTGTGGTGTGACTGGAATCAAGCCGACCTATGGAACGGTATCACGTTATGGGCTGATCGCCTACGGTTCTTCCTTAGACCAGATCGGACCGGTCGCAAAAGATGTGACAGACTGTGCCACGATTTTAGAGGCGATCGCTTCTTATGATACGAAGGACTCTACTTCCGTGAAAAGAGAAGATTATGATTTTACGAAAGCACTGGTGGATGATGTCGCCGGAATGAAGATCGGTATCCCGCGCGATTATTTCGGGGAAGGCTTAAACCCGGAGGTAAAAGCAGCAGTTTTGCAGGCAGCAGAGGAATTAAAGAAAAAGGGCGCCATCGTGGAAGAGTTTGATTTAAGTCTGGTAGAATATGCAATTCCTGCTTATTATGTGATTGCCTGTGCAGAGGCAAGTTCTAACTTAGCAAGATTTGACGGTGTCAAATATGGTTACCGTACCAAAGAATACGAGGGGCTTCACAACATGTACAAAAAATCCCGTTCCGAAGGATTTGGACCAGAGGTAAAACGCCGTATTATGCTTGGCTCTTTCGTGCTGAGCAGTGGTTATTACGATGCATATTATCTGAAAGCACTCCGCACGAAGGCACTGATCAAACAGGCATTTGATAAAGCATTTGAAAAATATGATGTCATTTTAGGACCGGCAGCGCCGACCACCGCACCGAAACTGGGACAGTCCTTAAGTGATCCGATCAAGATGTATTTAGGGGATATTTACACGATCTCTGTAAACCTCGCCGGATTGCCGGGTATTTCACTGCCATGCGGCAAAGATAAAAATGGCCTGCCAATCGGGTTACAGCTCATTGGAAACTGTTTTGAAGAGAAGAAGATCATCCGCGCGGCATATGCGTTTGAACAGACAAGAACCTATGAGCACAGCCCGCTTGCATAGTCCGAAAATGGAGGAATAGACATGAGTAAAATATATGAAACTGTCATTGGACTTGAGGTCCATGTTGAGTTAGCAACGAAAACAAAAATCTTCTGCGGCTGTTCCACGGCATTCGGCGGTGCACCAAACACACATACCTGTCCGGTCTGTACCGGTATGCCGGGTTCCCTTCCGGTGCTGAACCGTCAGGTAGTGGAATATGCGATGGCAGTGGGAATCGCCACAAACTGCAGCATTACCCAGTACTGTAAATTTGACCGTAAAAACTATTTTTACCCGGATAATCCGCAGAACTACCAGATTTCTCAGCTGTATTTGCCAATCTGCAGAAATGGCGGTGTCGAGATCGAGACGGCAGCCGGAAAGAAGATCATTGGTATCCATGAGATTCATATGGAGGAGGATGCCGGAAAACTGGTGCATGACGAGTGGGAGGATGTCTCCATCGTAGATTACAACCGTTCCGGTGTGCCGCTGATTGAAATCGTATCCGAGCCGGATATGCGTTCCGCGGAGGAGGTTATTGCATATCTTGAAAAACTGCGCATGATCATCCAGTATCTTGGAGCTTCCGACTGTAAATTAAACGAGGGATCCATGCGTGCCGATGTCAACCTGTCAGTCCGTGAGGCAGGCGCAAAGAAATTTGGAACCCGTACCGAGATGAAAAACTTAAACTCCTTTAAAGCGATCGCAAGAGCTATCGAGGGAGAGCGTGCACGTCAGATTGAACTGCTCGAATCAGGAAAGAAGATCGTGCAGGAGACACGCCGCTGGGATGACAATAAGGAATCTTCCCATGCAATGCGTTCGAAAGAGGATGCACAGGATTACCGTTATTTCCCGGAGCCGGATCTTGTCCCGATCGTGATCAGCGACGAGTGGATCGCAAAGGTAAAAGCAGACCAGCCGGAGCTGCGCACGGAAAAATTAGAGCGCTACCAGAGAGAATTTGATCTTCCAAAATACGATGCCGAGATCATCACCGGTCACAAGAAATTTGCAGATCTGTTTGAGGCGGCGACTGAGCTTTGCGGCAAACCGAAAAAAGTGTCCAACTGGATTATGGTCGAAACCATGCGACTCTTAAAGGAAAACAATATGGATCCGGAAGACATCCGTTTCTCTCCAGTTAACCTTGCAAAATTGATTAACCTCGCCGATTCCGGTTCCATCACGAATACGGTTGCAAAAGAAGTATTTGAACTGATTTTTAAAGACGACATTGATCCGGAAAAATATGTCGAGGAAAAAGGATTAAAGACGGTCAACGATGAGGGAGCACTCCGTGAGACAGTGCAGAAGGTACTCGCAGACAATCCACAGTCCGTAGAGGATTATCATAACGGCAAAGAAAAGGCGATCGGATTCCTGGTTGGACAGACTATGAAAGCAATGAAAGGCAAAGCAAATCCGGCAATGGTAAACAAGATTTTAAAAGAATTGTTGTAGCTTGACAATGAAATATTTCTGTGCGTATACTAAGGTATATCATTGGAAAGAAGGAGCAGAATGTCCTATTATTTATCCGAAGAACAGGAAAAATATTTTTACGACACCCTTGAGGAACTCTGCAGACAGTCCCGTCTGTTAGAGTCTCACCGCTATATACAGCACGGGGACACCAGCGTGTTCCGCCACAGTGTCTCGGTTGCATATTTCAGCTATTATCTGGCACTGAAAATGAACGCACCGGTGGATATCCATTCGCTGATCCGCGGTGCACTGTTACATGATTATTTTTTGTACGACTGGCATGAGAAGGATGCGTCACATAAATGGCATGGATTCCATCACGCAAAAAAGGCATGTGAGAATGCCGTCCGTGATATCCCAGATCTGAACGAGATAGAGAAAGATATGATAAAATGCCACATGTTTCCATTAAATATCGTTCCGCCAAAATATATGGAAGGCTGGATCCTGTGCTGTGCAGACAAGATCTGTTCCGGAGCAGAGACTGTGAAAGGACACCTGCCGGAGCATATCGTTCTGCCGTGGAAGAAAAAACAGGTGAGTCCGGGTGCATAAGATGACTGTCGTGTCTGTATCCTGTTTTATCTACGGATACCAGAGGGTTTGTGTGGGAAGCTGCAGGCGATTGGGCATATAGAAAGAAAAAGTTGTAATTATGACCAAAAATGGAGACTAAAATGGGCATATATAAAGTTCTTGCTTTATATATGCCCGTTTTTTGTACAAAATCATAAAAAATCTGGATTTTGACTTTAATTTTGGGCATACAGCGAAAGAAAATTATCTATATGCCCAAAATGATGAAAGCACCTTATTAATAGTATACTTAGCCCTCTGCAAGATTTCCCGTGTAAAGCTGATAATATTTTCCTTTTTCTTCCATGAGTTTGTCATGGCTGCCACGCTCGATGACGCGTCCCTGCTCTAATACGATGATGCAGTCACTGTTTTTGACTGTGGAGAGGCGGTGGGCGATCACGAATGTAGTGCGTCCTGCCATCAGTTTATCCATACCATCTTGAACAATCTTTTCGGTTCTGGTATCAATCGAACTGGTTGCTTCGTCGAGAATCAGTACCGGCGGATCTGCAATCGCAGCACGCGCAATGGCGAGAAGCTGTCGCTGTCCCTGACTTAAGTTGGCACCGTCACCGGTTAAAAGTGTGTTGTAGCCGTCCGGAAGTTGATGGATAAAGGTGTCGGCGTTGGCAAGTTTTGCCGCTGCAATGACCTCTTCATCGGTGGCATCAAGTTTTCCATAACGGATGTTTTCCATGACAGTTGCGGTAAACAGGTGTGTATCCTGTAGTACGATACCGAGAGAGTGGCGCAGGTCATCTTTTTTGATTTTATTGATGTTGATGCCGTCGTAGCGGATCTTACCATCCTGGATATCGTAGAATCGGTTAATCAGATTTGTGATCGTTGTCTTTCCGGCACCGGTACTTCCGACAAATGCGATCTTCTGACCCGGTGTTGCGTAGAGATCTACATTGTGGAGCACGATCTTATCCGGATTATAACCGAAATCGACATCATCAAAGACCACGTCACCTTTCAGCTCGATATAATCGACACTGCCGTCTGCCTGATGGGTATGTTTCCATGCCCACATACCGGTGCGTTCTTTTGATTCAACGATCTGACCGTTTTCTTTTCTGGCGCGAACAAGAGTAACGTAGCCGTCGTCCGTTTCCGGTTTTTCGTCGAGCAGTTTAAAGATACGCTCGGAACCGGCAAGTGCCATGACGATATTGTTGAGCTGCATACTAAGCTGGTTGACCGGCTGGCTGAAACTCTTATTATAGGTAAGGAAACTTGCAAGTTTGCCAAGGGTAAAGCCGCCAACACCGTTTAAGGCGAGCACGCCGCCGACTAAAGCGCAGAGCACATAGCTGATGTTACCGATCTGTGCGTTGACCGGCATAAGAATGTTACCAAACTTATTGGCATTGTCCGCACTGTGGAAAAGCTGGTCATTTAATTTGTTAAAGTTTTCAATACTTTCTTCCTCATGCGTAAAGACCTTTACAACTTTCTGACCGTTCATCATTTCTTCGATATAGCCATTGACGGCTGCGATATCCTTCTGCTGTGCGATAAAGTATTTGGCACTGAGTGCACCGATCTTTTTGGTGGCAAACAGTGTGACACCGATCATCAGGAGTGTTACGATCGTCAGGGGAACATTTAAGAGCAGCATGCTGACAAATACGCTGACAATGGTGATGATACTGTTTAAAAACTGCGGCATACTCTGGCTGATCATCTGGCGGAGCGTATCGATATCGTTCGTATAAGTGGACATGATATCTCCGTGATAGTGCGTGTCAAAGTAGCGGATCGGAAGTTCTTCCATATGGGTGAACATGTCATCACGCAGATTCTTTAAGGTACCCTGGGAAACATTTACCATGATGCGTGTGTATATATAGGAAGCAAGTGCTCCGATCAGGTAGAAAATGGCAACGCGCATGATAGCGTGCAGCAGACCGGAAAAGTCAGGATCTGCCTGACCGATGAGCAGCAGGATATAGCCGTCGATCAGAGTCTGCATAAACCAGGTACCCTGTACACTGGCGAGTACGGTAATAAAGATGCAGATCACGACGAGAATACAGTGCACTGCATAATTTTTCATGATATAAGCGAGCAGACGCATAAATAATTTTCCCGGATTTTCAACTTTCGGGCGCGGACCTTTTGGACCTCTGCCGCCCGGTCCCGGAACCGGTTTGGTATTCTTTTCTGCCATTATGCAGCACCTCCTTCATCAAAATCACCGCTTCCGCTGGTCTGTGATTCGTAGACGTCGCGGTAGATATCATTGGACGTTAACATTTCTTCGTGGGTTCCAAAACCGTTTACAACACCGTTATCTAAAACGATGATGCGGTCTGCATTCTGGACGGAGGAGATTCGCTGCGCAATGATAAATTTTGTCGTATCCGGGATCTCTTTGGCAAAAGCCTTGCGGATCTTAGCATCGGTTGCAGTGTCGACAGCACTGGTACTGTCGTCTAAAATAAGGATTTTTGGTTTCTTTAACAGGGCTCTTGCGATACATAAACGCTGTTTCTGACCGCCGGATACGTTGGTTCCGCCCTGTTCAATGTAAGTGTTGCAGCCGTCCGGGAAACGGTCGATAAATTCATCTGCGCATGCAAGGCGGCATGCGTGGCGGCATTCTTCGTCGGTCGCATTTTTATCACCCCAGCGCAGATTTTCGTAAATGGTTCCTGAGAAAAGCACGTTGTTCTGCAGTACCACGGAAACCTCATCGCGCAGCGTATCCAGATCGTAGGAGCGGACGTCTTTGCCGCCGACAAGGACTGCGCCCTCTGAGACGTCATAGAGACGGCTGATTAAGTTGACGAGCGAGGATTTTGAACTTCCTGTGCCGCCGATGACACCGATCGTTTCCCCGGAGCGGATGGAAAGATTGACATCATCAAGGATCGGTTTATCCGAAGTCTTGTTGTAACGGAAGGTCACATGGTCGAAGGTAACACTGCCGTCGGCAACCTCATAGACCGGATCTTCCGGGTTCGTGATATCACTCTTTTCATTTAAGACTTCACAGATACGCTCGGCACTTGCGATACTCATGGCTAACATGACGAAAACCATGGAGAGCATCATCAGACTCATCATGATGTTCATACAATAGGTAAGAAGGCTCATCAGCTCTCCGGTGGTAAGGGAACCTGCGACGATCATTTTGGCACCCAGCCAGCTTAATGCAATGATGCAGCTATATACGGCGATCTGCATGACCGGAGAGTTAAAGGCAAGTACGCCTTCCGCTTTGACAAACATGTTGTAAATATTTTTGCTTGCCTGTGTAAATTTCTTCTTCTCGTAATCCTCGCGGACATAGGCTTTGACTACGCGGATTGCGGAGACATTTTCCTGCACGGATGCGTTTAAGTCATCGTATTTTGGAAATACTTCCATAAAATAATGATGTGCCCGCACAGTGATAATTGCGAGGATCACACCAAGTACGATGACGGCGGCCAGATAAACCGAAGCAAGTTTTGCATTGATGAAAAATGCCATGATCATTGCGCAGATTAAAGAGATCGGCGCGCGGACGCACATACGCAAAAGCATCTGATAGGCATTCTGCAGGTTGGTCACGTCGGTGGTAAGACGGGTGACAAGACCTGCGGTGCTGAATTTGTCAATGTTGGAAAAAGAAAAAGTCTGTATATTTTCATACATTGCTTTTCGTAAGTTGCGCGCAAATCCTGCGGAAGCGCGGGCTCCGTATTTACCACCCATCGTTCCTGCAAACAGGGAAATGCATGCGACAATGACCATACATCCGCCCATGACGTAAATATGGTGGATATCCCCGGCCTCTACGCCGTTATCGATGATCGATGCCATCATCAGTGGGATGATCGTTTCCATGAGCACTTCTAAGATCATGAAAACGGGAGTGAGGAAAGAATCCTTTTTAAATTCTTTGATCTGGGCTCCCAAAGTTTTTAACATAACATCACATCCTTTTCAAAAAATAATTGATTTTTGTTTGTTAGTGTGCTAACAATATAGTTATAAGACATAAAAAAAAGAATGTCAATGTAAAAATAATTTTATTTCAGCGGGAGATTATAAATGCATACGGATACGATCGGTTATAAAATACGACTGCTTCACAATCAGATTCACAAGCGGATGGAAGTGAAAAAGCAGGAAAATGAAAAAGAACCACTGACAGGAATGCAGCGATGGACACTTGGTTTTTTAAGGGAACATGACGGGGAGGAAATCTACCAGAAGGATATTGAAACAGAGTTTTCCGTATCGAGGGCAACTGCATCAAATATGCTTGCAGTCATGGAACGGAAAGGGCTTGTGCGCCGTGAGGCGGTGGAGCAGGATGCACGATTAAAAAAGCTGGTGCTGACAGAGAAAGCGCATGCCTTAGTGGACAGATCGGAACAGGATATGCGCGATATGGAAGCACTTTTAGCGAAAGGACTGAGTGAAGAAGAGATACGGGATCTGAAGAGATATTTAGACCAGATGCTTTCTAATTTAGACGTGGACATCGAGTGTCCGAAGAATTCTTTCTGTGGTGGCATGAAAAAGTAGAAATACTAGATGTTGTGGTTGGTGGAAAGTCAGATACAAGTGAAAAAAATGACGAAGATATCACATTAAATTTGGTAATAGTGAATAAAGACCGCATATTTACTGGGTTTGCGGAATCTGCTTTTGCTAAAGTGCCCATAAAATGGGACTTTTGGCTGTTAGCAAAACGCATTGACAAAGACACAATATATTGTATAATAAATACTCGTAGGTTATGCGGCCGTATGGGTATGGCAGGCAGCCATCAGTCAGAATAGAAAGGGATTTGATCGGAAATGAAAATTATTAAAAGAAGCGGTATGGAGGATACTTTTGATATTAAAAAAATCGAGGCGGCGATCCGCAGGGCTAACAACAGCGTTATTGATTATGAAAAGCTGACAGACAAGCAGATTGACGAGATATCAAAAAATGTGGAAGTTGCCTGTGAGAATATGAAGCGTTCCCCAAGTGTAGAGGAAATTCAGGATATGGTGGAGAACCAGATCATGAATCAGCGTGCATTTAATGTGGCGCGTAACTATATTACATACCGTTATAAACAGGAACTGGTGCGTAAGTCCAACTCAACGGATGAACAGATCTTAAGTTTATTAGAGTGTAACAATGAGGAAGTAAAACAGGAAAATTCAAATAAAAACCCGACAGTAAACAGCGTGCAGAGAGATTACATGGCAGGTGAGGTCAGCAAGGATATCACAAAGAGATTTTTACTGCCGCCTGATATTGTGGAAGCACATGAGCAGGGAATCATCCACTTCCATGATGCGGATTATTTCGCACAGCATATGCACAACTGCTGTCTGGTCAACTTAGAGGATATGCTGCAGAACGGAACGGTTATCAGCGAGACGATGATCGACCGTCCGAAGAGTTTTTCTACCGCGTGCAATATTGCAACACAGGCAATCGCACAGATTGCAAGTTCACAGTATGGTGGACAGAGCATATCACTTTCACATCTGGCACCGTTTGTACAGGTCAGCCGTGAAAAATACCGCAAACAGGTTCGTGCAGAACTTGAAGCAATCGGCGTGAATCCGACTGAGGATAAAGTTAATAAAATTGCGGAGATCCGTGTGAAAGAGGAGATCAACCGTGGTGTACAGATGATCCAGTATCAGGTGATCACATTGATGACAACAAACGGACAGGCACCGTTTATTACGGTATTTATGTATCTTGATGAAGTACCGGAGGGTCAGCTTCGTGATGATCTTGCCGCAGTGATCGAGGAAATGCTCCACCAGAGAATCCTTGGAGTAAAGAATGAGCAGGGAGTATATATTACACCGGCATTCCCGAAACTGATTTATGTGTTAGAGGCAGATAACATCCGTGAGGGTACAAAATACTGGTACCTGACAAAACTTGCAGCAGAGTGTACGGCAAAGAGAATGGTTCCGGACTATATTTCAGAAAAGATCATGAAAAAATTAAAAGATGGCAACTGCTACACATGCATGGGATGCAGATCTTTCCTGACCGTTGACCGTACAAAAGAAAATTATGCAAATGCAAGAAATTATGTTCCGGGTAAGAAATATTACGGAAGATTTAATCAGGGCGTTGTAACTTTAAACCTTGTGGACGTCGCGTGTTCTTCTGGAAAAGATATGGATAAATTCTGGGAGCTTCTGGATGAAAGATTAGACCTCTGTTACAGAGCATTGATCATCCGCCATAAGAGACTGCTCGGCACACCTTCCGATGTGGCACCGATCCTCTGGCAGAACGGGGCACTGGCACGTCTGAAAAAAGGTGAGACGATCGATAAGCTTTTATATGACGGCTATTCCACGATTTCCCTCGGCTATGCAGGCCTCTGTGAGTGTACCAGATATATGAAGGGTGTCTCCCATACAGAACCGGAGGGAACGGAATTCGCATTAAAGGTAATGCGCCGTTTAAACGATGCCTGCACGGAATGGAAAGAGAAACACAATATCGATTTCAGCCTGTATGGAACACCGCTTGAGTCGACAACTTATAAATTTTCAAAATGTCTCCAGAAACGTTTTGGCATCATTCCAGGAGTGACAGATAAAAACTACATCACAAACAGCTATCATGTTCATGTGACAGAAGAGATCAGTGCATTCGAAAAGCTGAAATTCGAATCACAATTCCAGGAATTGTCTCCGGGAGGTGCGATCAGCTATGTGGAAGTACCAAACATGCAGAATAATATTGATGCGGTACTCGCAGTAATGCAGTATATTTATGATAACATCATGTATGCGGAATTAAATACCAAGAGCGATTACTGTATGGAGTGCGGTTATTCCGGAGAAATCAAGATCGTCAACGATAAAGATGGAAAACTTGTCTGGGAGTGCCCAAACTGCGGCAATCGTGACCAGAATAAGATGAGCGTAGCCAGAAGAACCTGCGGCTACATCGGAACACAGTTCTGGAATCAGGGCAGAACACAGGAGATCAAAGACAGGGTACTTCATTTATAAATAGCATATTGCGAAAAAGAACCGTATATCAACATTGATGTGCGGTTCTTTTTATGATAAACTGTAGTAGTACTAAATCACTAAAATAAAAATTTAACTTTGGAGGATAAAATGTTAGAAACAGGAATCAAAGGACAGCATACCATTTTAGTAGAGAAAGAAAATACAGCAGCAGTGATGAAAAGCGGTACATTAGCAGTATTTGCGACGCCGGCAATGATCGCACTGATTGAAGAGACCGCATGGAAGAGTGTTGCAGATGAACTCGAGGAAGGATGTGTGACTGTGGGAACGAGCCTTAATGTGAAACATCTTGCCGCATCACCGGTAGGAATGAAGGTGACCTGCAACACCACTTTGATGGAAGTGGATGGAAGACGCCTTGTATTTTCCGTAGAAGTAGAGGATGAGACCGGAAAAGTCGGAGAGGGAACACATGAACGCTTTATCGTACAGGCGGAAAAATTCCAGAATAAGGCGGACGCCAAGTTAAATAGATAGGAGGGAACATTGAATTTAGTTATTGGGTTACTGGTTCCATTTCTGGGGACCTCACTGGGGGCAGCATGTGTTTTCTTTATGAGAAACGGGTTGAACCGTCTGGTACAGAAAGCACTGCTTGGTTTTGCATCAGGTGTCATGGTGGCGGCGTCTGTGTGGTCGTTACTGATACCATCAATTGATATGTCAGAAGGGATGGGAAGATTTGCTTTTGTGCCGGCAGCAGTGGGATTTGTATTTGGAATCCTGTTTTTACTTCTGATGGATAAGATTATTCCACATCTTCATATGAATGAAGACAAACCGGAAGGTCTGCCAAGCCACCTAAAAAAAACAACCATGCTGGTACTAGCTGTCACTCTTCACAATATACCGGAGGGGATGGCAGTCGGTGTTGTGTTTGCCGGACTTTTATCAGGTAACAGCGGAATTACACTGGCAGGAGCATTCTCGCTGTCCATAGGAATTGCGATCCAGAATTTTCCGGAAGGTGCCATTATATCGCTTCCGCTGAAAAGTGAGGGCGGCAGTACAAAAAAGGCATTCTGGTACGGTGTGGCATCCGGTGTGGTAGAACCGATCGCGGCGGGAATTACGATTATTTTAGCCGGAATCATCACACATATGCTGCCATACCTGCTTGCATTTGCGGCAGGGGCAATGATTTATGTGGTAGTGGAAGAACTTCTTCCGGAAGCATCAGAAGGAGAACATTCCAATATTAATACGATTGGATTTGCGGCAGGATTTCTGATCATGATGATATTAGATGTCGCATTAGGATAAAGGAGAAAATAAATATGCAGGAAGATATAAGAGAACAGCTGATCAAACAATTTCCTTCAGATGTGGTGGAGATGACTGATCAGAGTGGAAAAAATTATTATGGCTGTCCGACGTGTAAGAGGGCAATAACAGTGGGAACTGATAAATGTCCGGGATGCGGACAGGTGCTTGCATGGGATCATATCCGCAGGGAAAACCAGAAAAAAGGAACTATGACAGCGGTGTTGAAGTTTGAGGTGGCAGGAGATTTCACAAAGGGAGACTGCAGAAAATGTCCACTTTCCTACATTGCGAAAGAAAAAAATGAAAATGTTTATGAATGCCCGTTGAAAATGCGTGCAAATTGTAAACTGGAAGTGATGTAGAAAGGAATTTTATGCGCAGTGTGCAGATAATTATCACAGTGACAGGAAGTATTTTCTTCTACTGGTTCATTGGACCGTTATTATTTAAAGGAATTTTTAATATAGGCACGGCGACAGGGATGCTGATCTCGTTATTGCTGTCAGTTTATGGGGTGTTTTTTGAGCGCATAAACGACAGGATTCTGTTGTTGTGGAATGGCAGGGGAACACACTTTGTATGTGTTGCCCTGCTTGTCATTGTTATTGCAATGACTGTAACGGTGCTGGTCGAGACGTTTCTGATCATTCGTTCGGCTTTCTTTTGTGTCCCGCCGGAAAATACGACAGCTGTTGTCTTAGGATGCAGTGTAAAAGGTACAAAACCGAGCAGGATTTTAGAGGAACGTATCGATACAGCATATGAATATCTGACTGAAAATAAAGATGCAGTATGTGTTCTGTCCGGAGGGCAGGGACCGGGAGAAGATATCACGGAAGCGCAGTGTATGTATGAAATGCTGACAAAGCGTGGAATTAATAAAAACCGTCTGATCTTAGAAGAACGATCCACAACAACGGAAGAAAATTTAAGATATACCAGGGAAATTTTAAAGGAACGCGGATATGATACGACGGTAACACTAGTCACCAGTGAATTTCATGAATATCGTGCAAATCAGATGGCAGGCAGACTGGAAATGAAAAGCTACAGTACGCCTGCGCATACGTTTTTTGTCTATCTTCCGACGTATTATGTGAGAGAACTGTATGGCATTTTATACTATGAATTACGCCATGGATGACAGTGAGAAGAAACAGGATGCAGGAGAGAGAAAAATGCCGGGAAAATATTATGCAGTAAAAAAAGGAAGAACTCCGGGAGTGTATCAAAGCTGGGCAGAATGCAAAGCGATGGTGGACGGCTTTCCGGGGGCAGTATATAAGAGCTTTAAAACCAGAGAGGAAGCGGTGACTTTTACAGGAGGAGCAGATGACCTGTCAAAGAAACAGAAAAATACTTTGCAGCAGGAAGACGGAGCGATGCCGTCTGTCTATGCATTTGTGGATGGTTCTTACAATGTAGCGACCCATGTTTACGGGTATGGCGGCTTTTTGATCCATGACGGACAAAAAGAGGTACTGCAGGGAAACGATACGGACGCAGAGATGGCTGCAATGCGAAATGTTGCGGGAGAGATCTGTGGCAGCATGGCTGCAATCAGAAAAGCGGTCGAATTAGGACTGCCGGAAATTACGATTTATTATGATTACATGGGAATCGAAATGTGGGCGGACGGAGCATGGAAATGTAATAAAAAAGGAACTGCGGCATATCGTGATTATGTGGCCTCGGTGCGTGGTATGATACGCATTCATTTTGTAAAGGTAAAAGGACATTCCGGTATCGATGGCAATGAGGAAGCAGATATGCTGGCAAAGCAGGCAGTGGGCAATGAGATCTGAACATAAGATCCGGGGGCGGATATATGGATAAAAAGTTAAAATATTATGATCTGATGGAGAACTTGAGAAAGCAGATCGTTTCGGGAAAAATAAAACCGGGAGAAAAACTGCCATCGGAAAATGAACTTTCCGGGACATATCAGGTAAGCAGACAGACTGTGCGAAAGGCATTGCAGATTCTTCAGAATGAGGGATATATTTATGCAGAGCATGGGCGCGGGACATTTTGTTCCGAGATGGCGAGACGCACAGGTGAAACAAAAAACATTGCGGTGGTCACAACGTATCTGTCCGATTATATATTTCCAAGAGTGATTCAGGGAATCGATAAAGTCCTTACAGAAAATGGTTATAGCATTCTTTTGAAAAATACAAGAAATTCCAGAAATATGGAAGCGAAATGTTTAGAAGAACTGCTGCAGAAAGGAATCGACGGACTGATCATAGAACCAAGCAAAAGCCAGATTTTCTGTAAACATATCAACTTATATCAGACGCTGGATGAATACCGGATCCCTTATGTGTTTATTCAGGGAAGCTATGCACAGCTTGCCGGGAAACCTCATATTTTATTAGATGATTGTCTGGGTGGATATCTGGTCACAAAATATCTGATCTCGCTGGGACATCGTCATATCATAGGGGTATTTAAGGCAGATGACACGCAGGGGCAGCAGCGCCACAAGGGATATGTGCAGGCCATGCAGGAGGCGGGGATTGCATATGACCCCGATAAAGTGGTATGGTTTTATACGGAGGACCGGAAGACACATCCTTATGAGCAGATGTTTCATATGGCCGGAATGCGGAGTGAACAATTTTTTGACAGTGTGGTATCCTATAATGACCAGATCGCACTTGAAGTCATACGGGCGTTAGAGGATGCCGGACTGCAAGTTCCGGATGATGTGTCGGTGACGGGATATGATGATTCCTATCTTGCATCAAGTGGAAAAGTACCGCTTACTACGGTGACACACCCGCAGGAAAAATTAGGTGAAATGGCAGCGGAACTTCTTTTAGGACTGCTGAAAGAGGGAAATATTCCGGAGTCGGAAAAACAGATCCTTGTGAAACCGGAATTAGTGATCCGGGAATCCTGCATATCCAGGAAAAAGGAGGAATAAAAGATGAACTATGCACAGATCAAACCCTGTTCCATTGAGAATGGTACAGGTGTGAGGGTGTCTTTGTTTGTGTCCGGATGCAGACATCACTGCAAAGAGTGCTTTAATGAGGAAACATGGGATTTTGCGTATGGTAAGCCGTTTACAAAAACAACGGAGAATGAGATCATGAGAGCACTAGAACCGTCCTACATTGCGGGACTGACACTGCTTGGCGGAGATCCGGGCGAGCCGGAGAACCAGCAGGGGCTGCTGCCTCTTTTACAGAGAATAAAAAAAGAACTGCCGGATAAAAATATCTGGGCGTACAGTGGATATCTGTATGAGGATTTTCTTCCGGGAGGAAAAGTATATTGTGAGGCGTCAGAGACTTTTTTGTCGATGATCGATGTTATGGTGGACGGTCCCTTTATTCTTGAAAAAAAGGATATTTCCCTGAAATTCAGAGGATCTTCAAATCAGAGGATCATTGATGTACCGAAAACAAGAAAGAAACAGGAAATTGTATTGCTGATGGAATAAAAGGAAATGAAATGGAGAGTAGTGTGAAAAATAAGATTTTTCACACACAAGATTTGTGCTTGCGCACAAACTTGAGATGCCCTGAGGAACGGGCTAGAAATGGAGAGTAAAATGAAGTTTTCATGGAGAATGATTGCTGCGGCTTTCAGTTACGCATTAGGTGTATTAGGCTGGTGCTATGTAGGAGGTTATAAGATTCTGACTGGTCCGGTAAAAGGACTGATCCTTGCACAGATGGCAGGAAGCATGTCTTTGGGACGACTGGTGGAAGCCCTGATCGAGGGATTTATATATCTTTCACTGGCAGGCGGGGTCTGGTGCGTTGGGTATATGTTGAGCAGTCATTTCAGGGAAGAGTGATAAATACATAGAGAGGAACAAAAAGAGATATGGTTTTTAGAGTACCTTCATATTATAAGGAGTTTCGGTGTATTGCGGACAAGTGTCCGGATAATTGCTGCAGAGGATGGGAAATCGATATTGATGAAGATACACTGGATTATTATAAAGACCTGAAGGGACCGATGGCAGAGAAAATCCGTGCATCGATCCGTGCAGATGGCAGTTTTATATTGAATGAGGAGGGATGGTGTCCACTCCTGAATGAAAAGGGACTTTGCGAGGTGTGCCTGACTTTAGGGGAGGATTCGCTTTCAGAAGTATGTACGGAGTATCCGAGATTTACGACAGAGTATCCGAGAACAAGAGAAAAAGTTTTATGTCTCTCATGTGGAGAGGTTGGGAGAATTGTCTTTTCGGATACGGACAAAATTGGATTTGACGAGCAGATCCTCTCGGAGGATTATGATGAATATGAGTGGGAGGATGGTGATGATGAACTTGCAGAGAAGCTCGAAGCAGTAAGGAAACACGCAATCGGAGTGCTCCAGGACCGCAGTCACTCCATTGCAGAGCGTATCAAAATGTATCTTGATTATTGCTGCCAGATGCAGAAAGAATTATTTGAGACAGTACCGAAAGAGGAAGAACCAGAACAAATCAGCCTGTATGAGGCATTTTTGCAGCGTCTGTCCCAGTACGAGGAGCTTGAATCCATCGGTGATGCATGGTCTGATATGGAAGAGAAACTCAAATCTTTTTATAATGAAGAAAATTATGAAAAGACACATCGTGCTTTCATGGAGGCACAGAAGGAAAATGAATATCAGTATGAACATCTGATGGTATATTATACTTTCCGTTATTTTATGAGGGCATTTTATGACAATAATCTGCTTGAAAAAGCTCAGTTTGCAGCTGCCTCATTTTTGATGGTGCGTGATATGGATGTCATGGTCTGGATGAAAAACGGACAGAAATTTGATTTGCAGGATCGCATAGGTACTACGAAAGTTTATGCAAAAGAAGTGGAGCATTCGGAAGAAAATATTGAAATGTTAGGGGAATCATTTTTGTTTGAAGACGTATTTTCCGTAAAAGGTCTGCTTGCACAGATCATGTAAAAAATAAGCCGGGTGACAGGACACCGGACAGCTTTCATAAGCTGACGGCCTGATCAACCGGCTTTTAGTATCTGCCTGTGAGAAAATGCAGGAAAGATACAGGTTTTTTTCCGGCGGCTTTTGTCTCATCAATATATTTCTCATAGAAAGAAACAACTTCGCAAAAAGACATTGCCGGATCAATTGCATAAGTCATACAACGCACCTCCTTATATGTTTTCTATAAATATAGCACAATATATCGGGAAAATCAACAAAAAACAATAACAGAGATTGTCTAATATATACAAAAACTGATTGAATGAATGAAAAAATCCACAAAAGCAGAAAAATAACAAGTATGTATTTTTACCAATTTTTATAGAATAAAATTGTATAATATTACTTAAGAAATGAAAAATAAACATTTTTTATTATAAGGAACAGGTAAAATAAAAAAATTATACAAAAAATTTCTGACGTAAGAAAAAGGGGAGAATATGGGACAGGGAGAGGAAGACCGCAGACGTGAAGCGGAAAAAAGAAAACGTGAAGCAAGAAAAAGAAGACAGAAGAAACGGAAAAGACAGCAGATGTTTGCACAAAGTGTGATGGTTTTGACAGGGGCTGTGTTTGTGGGAGTTGTTTTGTACGGGGGCTGGCATATAAAACACAGAACGGTGCACGCACAGGAAGAAATCATAGCGGAGGAAACGAAGTATATTGCAGACCGTCCGGACTTTTCTGTGGAACTTTTAGATTACAATGAATACTCAAGACCGGGAACGGCGCTTGAGAAAGTAAATGGGATTGTCGTGCATTATACGGCAAATCCGGGGACGACGGCGCAGCAGAACCGGGATTATTTTGAAGGACTGGCACAATCCGGCGAGACACATGCGAGCAGTCATTTTGTGATCGGGATCAGCGGTGAGATCATTCAGTGTATTCCGTGCAATGAGATCGCATATGCCTCGAATGACAGGAACAACGATACAATTTCCATTGAGTGCTGTATTCCGGATGACACAGGAAAATTTACGGATGCAACTTATCAGTCACTGATCCATCTGGTGACGTGGCTGATGGGACGCTATGATCTGACAGCAGATGATGTGATCAGGCATTATGATGTCACCGGAAAAGCGTGCCCGAAATATTATGTGGAAAATCAGACTGCATGGGAGCAGTTTAAGTCAGATCTTGTCGATTACATAGAGGTCAACGGTATTGCAAAAACAGAGGAAATACAGTAGAATGAAAGTATCAATTATGTCAAAGGAAGCAGTATGATAGAGAAATATTACGAAGCATTACAAAAAAGAGAAAATCTCCGCGAAAACCTTGTGGAATTGCGTAAAAAAATCAAAGATGCGGCGGCAAAAGAGCAGCTTATGTTATTGATCGGAGATGGCAGTCTGCTGTTGGAGTTATTGGAGGAAGAAGATCCGAAAGTGCGCAAAAATGCGGCAATGATTCTGGGTGAGATGGAGTGGACGGGTGCTGCAGATGCACTTGTTACGGCATATGAAAGGGAGCAGACTCTTTTTGTAAAAAGCGCGTATTTAAAGGCACTTGCCTATCTTGATATCACTGCATATCAGGAGCAGTTTAAAACCAGGATGGAAGAACTTCTTTCCTATACCCCGGCAGCGGAAGAAAAGAAACATATCGATGAGGAAGTCCGTGCACTTGGCAGGCTGTTGGAAAAAGCAGAAGAGAATACAGAACACACTTTTACCGGATTAAAAAACCCGCATGAGATGCTGCTTGTGACCGGACATACCCGCACGGATGTAACTTTAAAGGAAATTGGGGAACTTCCGGCAGATGTCCGCAGAAAAACGGCAAAACATCCGCTTGGAGTGGCAGTGTATACCCGAGATGTGCGTGCTATGGCCAATTTGAGAACATACCGTGAACTTTTGTTTCCTGTCCGCTTAAAACGTGAAGTACAGGATGACCGGGCGGAGGCGCTGGCAGATGAAATCTGGCAGAGCGGTATGAGGGATTTCCTGAAAGAGTGCCATAAACAGGATACGCCGTTTCGCTTCCGGGTGGAGATACGGGCGGATATGGAGAATGACAAAAGAGCTTCTTTTGCGAAAAAGTTTGCTCTGCAGTTAGAACGTGTGTCGTCGAGATGGCTGATCAATTCAACTGGTGATTATGAGACGGAGATCCGTCTGATCAGGAAAAAAGATGGCAGTTTTGCTCCGTTTTTAAAACTATATACCATTCCGATGCGGCGTTTTTCCTACCGGAAAAATGCAGTGGCGGCATCTATTCATCCGTCGCTGGCAGCAATGCTTGTGTCGTTGGCAAAACCATATCTGAAAGAAAATGCACAGATCTTAGATCCGTTTTGCGGAGTCGGTACGATGCTCATTGAGAGGGATATTGCTCAACCGGCAAGAGAAAAGTACGGAATTGATATTTTTGGACCGGCAATCGAAGGCGCAAGGGAGAACGCTTCTTTAGCAGGAGAAAAGATCAATTTTATCCATAGAGATTATTTTGATTTTAAACACGATTATCTGTTTGATGAGATTATTACTAATATGCCGGTGCGGGGGAAACAGTCACGAAGTGAGATGGACGCACTGTATGCTTCTTTTTTTGAAAAGTCGAAAGAAATTTTAGCACCGGGCGGAGTGATGATTTTTTATTCAAATGAGGAAGGTATGGTAAAGAAACAGCTTCGTCTGCATACAGAATACAGGCTGATACAGGAATTTATGATTTCCGAAAAACGTCATTTTAGTCTGTATATTGTTGGAATAAAGGGGTAAAGAAAATGGCATTTTTAAGTAGGAAAAAGGAAGATGATTCTTTGAAATCAGAACAGATGCTTTTGGATGCATCATTGATGCAAAATCTGCAGGATCGGTTTTGCGACGCAAATAACCTGTATTTAAGATGTTTTGATAAAAATTGCACGGAAGTGACGAAAACATACGGTTCAAAGGAAGAACTTGAGTATCTGGACGGTGTGATCGACATGGACAGGCATATCGGGCTGTTAGAGCGGCTGCTTGGCAGCAGGATTGAGAGTGTCGTTGAGGAAGATTGTGGTGCAGATGGAATCCGGATGTGCGGGGTAGCGGTGAAGGTGAGCGGAGAGGTGTCTGCAATCTGGATTGTAACAGGCATTATGGGAGATGCCGGCTGCAAGGTACCGGATTACATGATGCGGACAACCCCGGAACGCTACTATAAGTCGATCGAGTTTTTAGAGACGCTGTCAAAGCAGATGTTTGCCGTCAAATTAGAGGAGCTTCTCGCACAGGAGGCATTTTTAAAGAGCCGCGAGTCGGAAGTCCAGATGGAGACGGAATTGAAACGCAATGAGGCAATGACAGCGGTCGTCCGTATGCTCGAGTCGGAGGAGAGTTTTGATAAGATCGTCCATGATATCTTAAAAGAAGCATGCGGGTATCTTAAAATTTCGGCAGCTGTTTTATTCCGGGAAAATATAGATGGCACAACAGTCAATATGATCAGCGAGTATTGTTCTGAGGGAGGACAACCGCGGATGGAATCGTCACAGGGTATTCCGAAAGAAGAACTGCCGTTTTTTAATGGAAAGCCGTATATGATCTCGGCAGATTCGATGATGCCGGAATCATTCCGCCGGATGTTTGAAACACAGAAAATGAAAGCAGGACTGTTTCTTCCAATTGATGTCAGTGGAAAAACGGAGATGTATGTCTGCTTTTGTGAGGATGAAAAAGAGCGTATCTGGGATGGCGGAGAAATCAAGTTTGTCAATGATGTTCGAAGAATCATACAGACGATACTGGTAAAACGCATTGCAAAAAATTCACTTGCCAGTTCGTATGCATCGTTAGAAGCAATCCTTGAAAATGTGGGATGCGGAATTTATGTGATGGATTCACAGGAAAATACGATTTTGTATACAAACCAGCGTTTCCGCAAAGCATTTGGAGGGGATGTGCAGAGCACCGGTATTGAAGAATGCTTAAGACAGGGAGCAAAGTCGGAGGACAGCCTTTATTTCAGGGAAGTTTATTCGAAGGAGGAGAACCGCTGGTTTGATCTGCACAGTACCAGGATCAACTGGGTTGATGGAAGAAAAGTCCTGCTCTGTACCATTTATGATGTGACAGATAAAAAACTGTATCAGCAGAAGATCGAGCGCCAGGCAAACAATGACTTTCTGACAGGTCTGTACAACAGAATGCGCTGCGAGCAGGATCTGGAACGTTATATCCGTCAGACGAAAGAGTTTGGCGGTGAGGGAGCACTTCTTTACATCGATCTGGATGACTTTAAGCATATCAATGATGGGCTTGGACACCAGTATGGAGATGTGCTGCTTAAGAATATTTCCGGCAGTCTGCAGAGGATCCCTGGTGTGGAGAATAACTGTTACCGTATGGGTGGAGATGAGTTTATTATCATACTGGCACATCATCATATGGCAATGCTCCAGCAGATCTTAGATGAGATCAAAGCGCTTTTTACCAGACCATGGATGTTAAAAGGGACAGATTATTACTGTACGATGAGTATGGGAGTCGTTCGCTTCCCGGCAGACGGGGATACGGTGGAAGAACTGATCAAAAAAGCTGATATTGCTCTTTATGCTGCAAAGTGTGCGGGAAAGAACCGGATAGAGTTTTATGATGATAATGTGGAGTCGACTTCCTATAAGCGGCTTGATCTTGAAAAAAACATGCGCAATGCGACGAGGAATGCTTTCAGTGAGTTTGAGGTATATTTTCAGCCGATCGTAAATATCACAAAAGAGGGAAATCCATGTGCCGGCGCGGAGGCACTGATCCGCTGGAATTCGGGAGAACTTGGACTGATTCCGCCGGCAGATTTTATCCCGCTTGCGGAATATTTAGGACTGATCAATCCAATCGGGGAATTTGTCCTGCGGGAGGCATGCATTCACTGTAAATACTGGAATGATATGGGACACCCGGAGTATAAGGTAAATGTCAATCTGTCCGTTGTGCAGCTTTTACAGAATGATATCGTGGATCGGATCGCGCATGTGATCGAGGAGACGAGGATCACCCCACAGAATCTGACACTGGAAGTAACAGAGAGTCTTGCGGTCAACGATATGAGCCGGATGAAACGGATCCTTGCTGATATCAGGCAGCTGGGCGTGCGTGTCGCTCTTGATGATTTTGGTACGGGGTATTCATCATTAAATCATATCAGGGAGATGCCGATCGATGTCATAAAGATCGACCGATGCTTTATCATTGATATCGGAAAAGATGATTTTTCCAATGCGTTTGTAAAGATGGTCGGGGAACTGGCAACAGCGATCCATGTGAATGTCTGTGTGGAAGGCGTGGAGACAAAAGAGCAGTTAGATGCGCTGATGGGCTCAAAGGTTCAGCTGATCCAGGGATTCTATTTTGGAAAGCCGATGAAGGCGGAAATGTTTGAGAGACAGTATCTGTAGAAAAATAAATTTAATGTAATAAAAATATATCACTGTCATAAAAATTAAAAAAATATCAAAAAAACTGTTGACATATATATTTTTATCTGTTATTATAAATGAGTCGTCGCGAGAGAGTGATTGATACGCGGAAGTGTCGGAATTGGCAGACGAGCAAGACTAAGGATCTTGTGTTCATTGCGAACGTGTGGGTTCAAGTCCCATCTTCCGCATCAAAAGATTTCTTTGAATGACGGTTCGCAGGAGTGGCGGAATTGGCAGACGCGCAGGCTTCAGGTGCCTGTGGTAGCAATATCGTGTGGGTTCAAGTCCCATCTCCTGCATTTTATATGTTGAGATGAAAGAAGCGCTGAGAGTTCAGTGCTTCTTTTTTTCTCTCTCGCAGAAGACATGGGTGTCAAAAGGTGGATCACAATTTGACAGTCAAGAATTTGAAAACCACTTTTTGACACATGAATCCTCAGAGAAAATTAAAAACCGCGAAAATAGTACCTTTTCCATAGAGAAAATACAAAAAGAATATGCTAAAATGAGATCGTATTGTTTCTTTACATTAGAGAAGTAAAGAGGAAAAGGAGAAAATCTATATGAAGAAAATGAAGACGTATGTTCTTGGAATGGTTCTGGCATTTGCCATGATCCTGCTTCCACAGAATGTATCAGCAGCAACGCAGATTGCGGTGACACAGGTGGAGGATATCACGGATGTGATGTCTGTTGGGTCTACAAATTATGATGTTCCGGTTGGAGATTACAGTAATGCGGTACAGTTCACTTTGAATAAACCGGCGTATGTATATGTATCTGCGTATTCCACGATTATGCATGAGAATTGGACCTCTCTTGGTGCAATCGATCAATTTGCCGTATATTCAGATGCAAACTGTTCAAACCTGGTTACCGGAGATAAAGTAGTCGGAGTTGACGGAAATGAGAGTGTGACAAAATATTTATGCCTGGATGCGGGCAGCTACTGGATTTATTATGGAAAAAGAGAGGGAGACTCTTATAATAGAGACAGCAAGGGACAGTTCCGCCTTTCGGTTGCAGCACAGTATCTGGATGTAACAGGAACAAAAAATGGTTCCTGGGCACGTGCAGCACAGATTTCTACGGATAAGAAAGTAACCGGATTTTTAAGCTCCAACACCAGAAAAAGCTGGTTTAAATTTAAGGTGTCAGGTGATACAGCAGCAAGACTGAATCTTTCACTGGAGAATCCGCTGGGAGAAAGCGTGTTTAAGAGTGATAAGACAGGTGTTACTGTATATCGTTCTAATCATAATGTTTTAGAGCGTATGAACATTTCGGAGAATTATTATACTTCTGCCTGCTCTAAAGAAGTCACATTAAAGAGTGGTACTTACTATATTGAAATTGCAGGCAGTGAAGCTTATAAAAACAGTTTGGGCAGCATGACGACGAAGCTCAACAAAACCGGCGTGAACAATATGGGTGTGGTAAACTTAAAGATTACCACAGTGAAAAAAGCAGCAGTTTCCAAATTTTCCAATGTAAAGGGAAAGAAAGCACAGGTTACATATAAAAAAGTAAGCAATGCAAAGGGATATGAGGTACAGTATTCCACAGATAAGAACTTTAAAAAAGATGTTAAAGTCAAAAAAGTAAATGCAAAAACAACAAAAGTTACCTTAACCAAACTCAAAAAGGGCAGGAAATATTATGTTCGTGTCAGAGCTTACAGAGTAGATGAGGATGACAACAGAGTGGATGGTACATGGAGTGAATCAAAATCAGTAAAGATCAGCAAATAAAAGATCAGAAAGTGGCGCGGCAGAAAAAATGCCGCGCTGTTTGCATTTATGGAGAAATCATTTATAATAGATACCAATGCGGTGCAGAATGCAAAAACAGAGGATGAAAAAATGATTACGTTAAATGATTATCTTTATTCAGGGGATACGGTATTTCGAATTTTGAAAAAATATTCGGGAGATTTAAAACGTGTGGCAGAGGAAAATCACAGTGAAATGGATCTGCTGCACTATCATTTTCTGATGCAGATCATGGAATTGTTAGAGCACAATGATTTCCTGACAGCACAGTCACAGAAAATTCGGGAATTTTATCAGTATATGGCAAAACAGTATCCGTATCTTTCCTTTACATTTAAAGGGCGGATCAAATCACTGATCCGCGCGGAGGCAAAATTTAACGGATATATTGTAGAGTATGTTTATGATTACTATCTGAAAAATCATGCATATCCGCCGGTGGATGAATTAAAAGAGCGGCTGACCCGTTTCAGGGATCTGATCGCTTACCGCATTGTGATATCAATGCCAAAATGTCATGTGAGGGATGCAATGGAAAGAGAACAGGAAGAAATCCGGCATCTATATGAAATTGCAAATGTACTTAAAGTGTTTTTAGAGGAGCGGGGATTTACAGCAGAGCCGGCAGGCGGTGTGAAACTGAGTGATTCTCCTTTGATGAGTGAAGATGTGAAACCGTACTACAGGGATTATATTGTGAATGAGGAATGCGATGGATACCGGTCGCTGCATATTACTTTTTTTGACAATAGTGCACATTGTTATATGGAAGTGCAGCTTCGTACCAAAACAATGGATGATATAGCGGAAATTGGACCGGCAAATCATTTAGGATACGAGAAGAAACAGGAAAGTGAGCGTGCAAGACGTGATGCCATTCCGGTAGGAGAATGCATTTATTTTGATGAGGCATATGAAAGAGGAATGAAACTGCAGCAGCTTGAATTATCAAAACTGGATGTGAATATGTTTGCGGCGATTGACAACAGTCTGATCAATGACGGCTGTGGTCTTTACCGCGGCAGGCTGATCCTGCCATATGAGCATTTATCGCGTTTCCAGAATGATTAAATGAAAAAATAATAAAAATTTGTCAGTAATTCGTAATAAAAAAAGGAAATCGGAAAAAGACGCGGAATATATGTATTGTAATTACTGTGTGGCAGGTTATCCAAAGAGGAGGAACAACATGTCGATACGGGAAGATATTGAACGGATGGAATGCGAGACGTTAAGTCCGTATGCTGCACTTAGTATACATTCAAGAGGACGTGATGATCCGGAGGAGCAGTGCGATATAAGACCTGTATTCCAGCGTGACAGAGACCGGATTTTACACTGTAAGGCATTTCGCCGGTTGAAGAATAAAACACAGGTGTTTCTGACACCCAAAGGGGATCATTACAGAACCAGACTTTCCCATACGTTAGAGGTGTCACAGAATGCACGCACGATCGCAAAGGCACTGCGGCTCAATGAAGATCTTGTTGAGGCGATCGCCTTAGGGCATGACCTGGGACATACGCCGTTTGGGCATGCGGGGGAGTTTATGCTGAACGAACTGTGTGATGAGGGTTTCCATCACAATGAACAGAGCGTGAGAATCGTGGAAAAGTTAGAAAAAGATGGTAAGGGATTGAATCTGACCTGGGAGGTAAGGGATGGTATCTTAAACCATCAGACAAGGCTGATGCCGCATACTTTAGAGGGAAAGATCGTCCGTCTGTCGGATAAGATCGCCTATATTAACCACGATATTGACGATGCGATCAGGGCACAGATACTGACAGAGGAAAATATCCCGTCAGAGCTTCGGAAAACACTGGGATTTTCGACAAGACAGCGTTTAAATACCCTGATACATAACATCATCAGCAACAGTGTTGGAAAAGATGATATCATTATGTCAGAGGAAGTGGAACAGGCGATGATCGAACTGCGCAAATTCATGTTTGATCATGTTTACAAAAATCCTGTGGCAAAAGGGGAAGAGACAAAGGCAAAAGCAATGATTGAGCAGTTGTTCTTTTATTATATGGAACATATCGATCTTCTCCCTGAAAAATATCTGCGCATGCGTGACGCCGGTGAAACAGAGCAGCGCATCGTCTGCGATTACATCTCCGGTATGACAGACCAGTATGCGATCACGAAATTCAGTGAATACTTTATGCCGCAGGCATGGCAGGTAGATGGTTATTAGAAAGTAAAAGCCTGCGGCATGCCGCATGGCATGGCAGGTGGATGGTTATTAATACTGTAATTGCGAAATTTATTGTATATCTAAAGTGGTTGTGACAGATTGGCAGATAAATAAGAAAGTGCTGGGGAGCCGCCGGCACTTAGCGACCGTATTTTGGTCGCTTAGTACCGTTGCGAGCGACACGCAGCGCAAGCGTGCTTTCGTTTTAACTGCCAATCTGTCACAGCCTTTGAGAAAATAAAATTAAATTTCGCAATTACAGGAGGAATAAAGTAACGAAAGGAGAAAAAGATGCCGTATTATTCTGATGACATCATAGAAGAAGTGCGTTCCAGGAATGACATTGTTGATGTTATTTCCCAATATGTGCGTCTTTCGAAAAAGGGCAGTACCTATTTTGGACTCTGTCCGTTTCATAATGAGAAAACAGGCTCCTTTTCCGTGTCGCCGAACAAGCAGATGTACTACTGCTTCGGATGCGGCGCGGGTGGAAACGTATTTACATTTCTGATGGAGTATGAAAATTTTACATTTGGCGAGGCAATGGAAGCGTTAGCCGACCGTGCCGGTGTGGAACTGCCAAAACAGGAATACACCAGCGCACAGAGGCAGGAAGCGGACAGACGTGCGAGACTGCTTGAAATTAATAAAGAAGCAGCAAAGTATTTTTACATGCTGCTGAGAAGTGAGAGAGGTGCGCGTGCACTCTCCTATTTCCGAAAACGGGAACTGTCGGATGAGACCATGCAGAAATTCGGTCTCGGCTGTTCTGACCAGTACAGCGATGATCTTTACCGGTATCTCCGCAAAAAAGGATACGAGGATGACATCCTAAAAGAATCCGGTTTAGTCAGCATCGATGAGCGGCGCGGCGGGTATGATAAGTTCTGGAACCGGGCGATGTTCCCGATCATGGATGTCCACAACAAAGTTATTGGTTTTGGTGGACGTGTCATGGGGGATGGTGAGCCGAAATATCTGAATTCACCGGAGACAAAAATCTTTGATAAGAGCCGGAATCTCTACGGATTAAATTTTGCAAGGAGCACCAGGAAACCACAGCTTCTTCTGTGTGAGGGTTATATGGATGTGATCGCCCTGCATCAGGCAGGGTTTGACAACGCGGTTGCTTCTTTGGGAACGGCGCTCACAAGCGGACATGCCAGCCTGTTAAAGCGTTACACGAAAAACGTCTATCTGACTTATGACAGTGACGGCGCAGGAGTGAAGGCGGCACTACGTGCAATCCCGATCTTAAAGGAAGTGGGGATTACCACGAAGGTTATCAATATGAAGCCTTACAAGGATCCGGATGAGTTTATCAAGGCACTCGGCGCGGAGGAATACCAGAAGCGGATCGATACGGCGGAAAACAGTTTTATGTTTGAAATCCGTATCTTAGAGCAGCAGTATGATATGCATGATCCCGAGAGCAAGACAAAGTTTTACAACGCAGCTGCAGAAAAACTCTGCACGTTTGGAGAAAAATTAGAGCGTGATAATTATATTGCTGCGGTAGCGGATAAGTATATGATCGGTATCGAAGATCTGCGCAGACTGGTAAACCAGTATGGTGCAAAGATCGGCATGGCGGCAGGCGGTGCACCTCCTGTGCGTGAAAGATCAGAACTTCGGAGAGAACAGGGCAGCGAAAAGAAAAAAGAAAACGGTATGATACAGTCACAGAAACTGCTTTTGACCTGGCTGATCGAACATACCGGACTGTTTCCTAAGATTGAGAAATATATTTCGCCGGAAGATTTTACAGAAGAAATTTATCACAAAGCGGCGGAAATATTATATGAACAGTATCGGGATACCGGTACCGTCAACCCGGCAAAAATTGTCAGTATGTTTCAAAATGAAGAAGAACAGCGCGAGATCGCAGGGCTTTTTCATGCCACGATCCGCGGCGTAGAGACAGAAGGAGACAAAGAAAACGGTGGATATTCCAAAGAAACGTTTGAAAAAGCGCTAAAAGAAACCATTGTCCGGGTAAAACAAAACAGCATTGAGTATCACTTGAAGAACATGGCACCGACCGATATGGCGGCGCTGCAACGGTCAGTGGCGGATAAGAAGGCACTTGAAGAATTAGAGAAAGTGCATATTTCCATTGATTAAGGACAAAATAGTAGAAAACCTGAGAGGATGAAACAAAATGGCAGCAAAAAAGAAAGAAAACAACGAAAATACGAAGGTTTCCGGAAAAAAAGCGGAGGCATCTGCAGCAAATAATGCGGAAGCAGAAGCAGCAAGAGAAAAATTTCAGGAAAAATTAAAAGAGCTGTTAAATCTCGCGAAAAAGAAAAAGAATATGTTAGAGTACCAGGAAATCAGTGATTTCTTTGCAGATATGCAGCTTGACTCTGATAAATTTGAGAAAATCCTTGATTTCCTTGAGGCAAATAATATCGATGTTTTAAGGATCACAGATGACGATGCGGATGATGACATTCTGCTTGATGTGGATGATGATGACGAAATCGAGGTGGAAAAAATTGACCTTTCCGTTCCGGACGGTGTATCCATTGAAGATCCGGTACGTATGTACTTAAAAGAAATCGGTAAAGTACCGCTGCTTTCCGCAGAGGAGGAGATCGAACTTGCAAAGCGCATGGAGCTTGGTGACCAGGAGGCAAAAAAACGTCTTGCCGAGGCAAACTTACGTCTGGTAGTCAGCATTGCAAAACGTTATGTGGGACGCGGCATGTTATTCCTTGATCTGATCCAGGAGGGAAATCTTGGTCTGATCAAGGCAGTCGAGAAGTTTGATTACCGCAAGGGATATAAATTCTCAACATATGCGACATGGTGGATCCGTCAGGCAATCACCAGAGCAATCGCTGACCAGGCACGTACCATCCGTATCCCGGTACACATGGTTGAGACGATCAACAAGCTGATCCGCGTGAGCAGACAGTTACTGCAGGAGTTAGGACGTGAACCGACCCCGGAGGAGATTGCAGCAGAGATGAACATGCCGGTGGAGCGTGTGCGTGAGATTTTAAAGATTTCCCAGGAGCCGGTTTCCTTAGAGACACCGATCGGTGAGGAGGAGGACAGCCACCTTGGAGATTTTATCCAGGATGACAATGTACCTGTTCCGGCAGATGCGGCTGCATTTACTTTGTTAAAAGAGCAGTTAGAGGAGGTTCTTGGTACACTGACAGAGCGTGAGCAGAAAGTACTCACACTTCGTTTTGGCCTTGAAGATGGACGCGCAAGAACACTTGAAGAAGTTGGAAAAGAATTTAATGTCACCCGTGAACGTATTCGTCAGATTGAGGCGAAGGCACTGCGTAAGCTGCGTCATCCGAGCAGAAGCCGCAAGTTAAAGGATTATCTGGAGTAAGATGGTAAAGATATCAGACAGATTAAAAACGGCGGCTTCCCTGATCCGTGAAGGTGCGGCACTTGCAGACGTGGGGACAGATCATGGTTATGTTCCAATCTATCTGTTAGAGCAAAAGAAGATCAAGAGCGCGATCGCAATGGATATCAATAAGGGACCACTGGAACGCGCAAGGGAACATATTCATTTATATGGTATGGATGCATACATACAGACCAGGCTTTCGGATGGAGTCGCAGCACTGGAAAAGGGTGAGGCGGACTCCATACTGGTTGCCGGTATGGGCGGCGGACTTGTGATGCATATTTTAGAAGATGGAAAAGATATCTGTCAGGCGGCAGGAGAACTGATCCTGCAGCCACAATCGGAACTGTGCAGTGTCAGGGAGTATCTTGCCGAAAATGGATATGTGACGGAAGCAGAGCGCATGGTATTTGAGGATGGCAAATATTATCCGATGATGCGCGTACACTATCAGGCAGGGAAAAAAGAAAATGCAGATATGGCAATAAAAAATACGGAGAACAGTAAAGAGCAGACAAAAAGCAGATATAAGGTTGAATGTTTATACGGCAGACATCTGCTTATGGAAAAAAATCCTGTACTGCATCAGTATCTGGAGAAAGAACACCAGGTGTTTGAAAACATTCTGGATAATCTTTTCAAACAGCCTGAATCAGAAAAAATAGCCGCGCGTGTGGAAGAGGTAAAGGAAGCGCTTGGTTATAATGAAGCTGCGCTTGCATATTATAGAACGTGAGCTGTCATTGATGGAAACGAGGCTGCGTAGAAAAGCCGGTTTCTGTCGGAAGGGGCGGACAGGAAAAATGACAGCAGGCGAAGAGAATGGAGAACTTGTATATGGGAGAAGAACAGATCGTTGTAAAAATTGGGGAGAAAGAAAAAACGTATCCGACAGGAATCAGTTTTTTAAATATCGCGCAGGAATATCAGAATCAGTATGAGGATGATATCGTGCTTGCACTGTATAATAACAGGCTGCGCGAATTAAAAAAGACCATAAAAAAAGACGGCGAATTGTCTTTTCTTACAACGTCCGACAAGACAGGAAAGCGTGCATACCGCAGAAGTGTTACGCTGCTGATGCAAAAAGCAGTTTATAATCTGTGGGGGAAAGAGCATGTTGGTGTGCATGTCAGATATGCCATCGGTCAGGGATATTACTGTGAACTGAGGAAAGACGGGGAAAGCTGTGAGATCACCGGGACAATGATCGGAGCATTGAAAAAAGAAATGTACCGTCTTGTGATGGCGGATCTGCCAATTGAAAAATACAGTATGAATACGGATGAGGCAGTAGCTTTATTCCATGAACTTGGGATGAAAGACAAAGAAAAACTGTTTTGTTACCGCCGCAGTTCCAGAGTAAATATTTACGAGCTGGATCACTATAAGGATTATTTTTACGGTTTTATGGTGCCGTCGACGGGATATTTAAGATATTACGATGTGACAGCATATCAGGATGGTTTTGTACTTTTGTTTCCTGGAAAAGATGCAAAAAAAGTTTCAGAGTTTGTGCCGTCAGATAAATTGTTTTCTACATTAAAACGTTCAAGAGACTGGGGAAAACTGCAGCAGATCGATACGATCGGTGCGCTCAATGATGCCATTGCAGCAGGAAAAACGCAGGAAATGATCCTGACGCAGGAAGCATTGTTTGAAGAGCGCATCGGTGCACTTGCGGAAATGATCGTTAAGGAAGATGGAAAGAAGTTTATTATGATCGCCGGACCATCTTCATCCGGAAAAACAACTTTTTCACACCGGCTTTCCATACAGCTTGCCGCAAAGGGATTAAAACCACATCCGTTCCCGCTCGATGATTATTATGTTGACCGTGACAAATGTCCGCGTGATGAAAATGGTGAACTTGACTTTGAATGTCTGGAATCACTGGATGTAGAGCTTTTCAACCATGACATGAATGAACTTCTGGCAGGAAAAGCAGTCAATCTGCCGATCTTTAATTTTAAGACCGGAAAAAGAGAATATAAAGATAAGATTATGCAGTTAGGAAAAGATGATGTGCTGGTCATTGAGGGAATCCACGGACTGAATGATAAATTGTCCTATTCCCTTCCGGTAGAGAGCAAATTTAAGATCTATATCAGCGCATTGACACAGCTGAATATCGACGAGCACAACTATCTGCCGACCACAGATGGAAGGATGATCCGCCGTATTGTGCGCGATGCAAGAACCAGAGGAACATCAGCAAAAGAGACGATCGCCATGTGGGATTCTGTACGCCGTGGGGAAGAAAAGAATATTTTCCCGTTCCAGGAAGGGGCGGATGTGATGTTTAATTCCGCATTGATCTATGAGCTGGCAGTATTAAAAATATATGCCGAACCGCTTCTTTTTGCAATCAATAAGGACTCCCCGGAATACCTTGAGGCAAAGCGTCTCTTAAAATTCCTGGATTATTTTCTTCCGATGTCCCCGGATGGAATCGGACAGAATTCCATCATCCGCGAATTTATCGGGGGCTCGTGTTTTAATGTATAAAACATGGAAAAATCTTGTATCTGCATGTATCAGAGAAAATAAGAAAATCAGGCTTGCACAAATAAGAAAAAAAGTGTATAGTTAATCGGGTGTCATGCCGGCAGGATGTGCCGGAAGACAGATGATGGATTTAAGTAGGACAAATGATCGCGGCCCGTTTATCGGGGTGAGGAAAGTCCGGGCTTCACAGGGCAGGATGCCGGATAACGTCCGGTAGAGGCGACTCTAAGGATAGTGCAACAGAAATATACCGCCCGGCGTGTACCGGGTAAGGTTGGAAGGGCAGTGTAAGAGACTACCGCCTCTCTGGTAACAGAGAGGGCATATGTAAACCCCATCCGAAGCAAGACCGAACAAAAGCGTTGACGTGGCCCGCCAGCTTTAGGTAGGTTGCTTGAGGCGGCTGGTAACAGTCGTCCTAGATAGATGATCATTCCGACTGCGGCTTGCTGCAGTTTAGACATAACCCGGCTTATCGTCCTGCTTAAATCAGATATCAATAGATATAAAAATATTAATAGATAAAAATATATCAATATATGGAAATATAACCAAAATCTAAAATGTTTCTTAAAAGACGATAGGAATATTGACGTTTGTGAGTATTGGGTTTACCATAGCGTCATGGACAAAAAACGGTGCCAGAAGGGTGCCGTTTTTCCGTACATAAATAAAAAAATGCAATCTGCAGGGAAATACATACAGTGATACACGATTGTATGAAATTACACGCAGCTGCATCTGGATGGAAAGGAATGTCATAGATGAAAGAAAAATTACGACAGTTTATGATTGGCAGATACGGAGTGGATGAACTTTCACGGGCACAGATTATCGTATCGATGGTTCTGCTGCTTTTATCCACATTTTTATCTGCGTTTTTCCGGGTAAATATTTTATACTGGCTTGGTCTTGCATTGTTAATTTATTCCTATTTCAGAATACTCTCACGGAATGTGTCAAAGCGTTACGAAGAGAACCAGAGATATTTAAATGCAAAATACCGGGCAGTGGTAAAGAAAAATAACCTGAAAAAACGCTGGGCACAGCGCGGCACTTACCGTTTCTTTAAATGTCCGCAGTGTAAGCAGACAGTCAGGGTACCGAAAGGAAGAGGAAAAATCTGTATCACCTGTCCAAAATGTAAAACAGAATTTATTAAAAAAAGCTGACAAAGGAGAACTGCCTTGTGTTTGGTTATATCAATATCAATCAAAAAGAGCTGACGGAAGAAGGCAAAAAAGCGTATCAGGCATATTATTGTGGACTTTGCAGACAACTGAAATCAAATTGTGGAACCAAGGGACAGATGATGCTTGCATATGATATGACGTTTCTGATCGTTCTGCTGACCGGTTTGTATGAACTTCCGAATGAAAAAACGAAGTTTACATGTGCGCTGCATCCGGCGCAGAAGCGTATTGCATGGATCAATGACGCTACAAAATATGCGGCGGATATGAATCTGATCTTAGCGTACCACAATCTGATTGACGACTGGAATGATGACAGGTCGTATACCAAGAAGGCATTTGCAAAAATGCTGGATAAGGATTATACTCGTATCATGTCAAAATATCCGAGACAGGCAGGTGCCATTGAGGAATATATGAAAAAGACCGGGGATGTTGAGAAACACCAGGAGACAAATCTTGATCTCGTTGCCGGTCTGACCGGAGAGATGATTGCGGAGGTGTTTTGCTGGAAGGAAGACGAATGGGCAGAGGAACTCCGTACGATGGGATTTTACATGGGAAAGTTTATCTACCTGATGGATGCGTACGAGGATTATGACAGGGATAAGAAGAAAAACTGCTATAATCCGCTCGTATTTGTTCGGGAAGAACAGGCACAGGATCTTGATACCTGGTGCCGGCTGCTTTTGACAAGTATGATGTCAGAGTGTGCAAAATCATTTGAGCGTCTGCCGATTCTTTTACATGCGGATATTCTGCGCAATATCCTGTATTCGGGTGTGTGGTCAAAATATGAATATCTGCAGATCAAAAAACGCAGGATTGAGGAAAAAGCAAAGAAAAAAGAGCATAAACAATGAGGTTTGATTTATGATGGATCCATATCAGGTACTTGGTGTGTCACGAAGTGCCTCCGATGAAGAAATAAAAAAAGCATATCGTTCCCTAAGCCGCAAGTATCATCCGGATGCCAATGTCAATAATCCGAACAAGGCACAGGCAGAGGAAAAGTTCAAAGAAGTACAGCAGGCGTATGACCAGATTATGAAAGAAAAGCAGCAGGGAAGCGGCTATGGATATAATTCAGGAAACAGTTACGGATATGGGGGCGGACAGAGTTACCATTATAATCAGAGTACTGAAAATCCGAAGCTGCAGGCTGCTGCAAATTACATAGCAAACCGCTGTTATGCAGAGGCACTTAATGTTTTAAACGGAATTCCTTTCTCTGAGAGAAGTGCACGCTGGTATTATTACAGTGCCATGGCAAATCAGGGGGCAGGAAATAATATCATCGCAAAAGAGCATGCCGCGCGTGCAGTGGAGATGGAACCAAGCAATTTTGAATACCGGCAGTTCCTGCAGCATTTAGAGTATGGCGGAACATGGTATACGAATATGGGAAGCAGCTATGACAGACCTTATTCGAGTGCGGGGAGCTGGTGTCTTAGCATGCTGTTTTTAAATATGCTCTGTAACTGCTGTTGTTTAAGGCCGTTTTAGAAGCGGGCTAAAGTCTTGCCACGGAAAAACATAAAATACTGGAACGAAAAATACTGCCGGATTGATGGATCCGGCAGTATTTTTTATTTCAGTATTTTATTGTTAACGGCGGTTTGGATTTGTATATTTCTCCTCACAGTATTTGCAGCGGTATACTTCTTTTTCCGGGTCGGTCAGAATAAAAATCTGATCTAATTCCTGTTCGATTGAAGTGATGCAGCGTGGATTTTTACATTTGATCACGTTTTTGACCTGTTTTGGAAGAAAAAGTTCTTTTTTGGAGACGATCTTATCATTCTGGATCACATTGACAGTAATATTATGGTCAATGAAACCTAAAATATCAAAGTCGAGTGCATCGATCGGACATTCTACCTTTAAGATATCTTTTTTTCCCATTTTACTGCTCTTTGCATTTTTAATGATGGCAACCGGGCAGTCGAGCTGGTCTAACTTCAAATCATGATAAATCTGCAGGCTCATGCCAGCCTGAATATGATCAAGGACAAATCCCTCATGGATTCCACTGATATTTAACATTGTTCTCCTCCTTATTCAACCTTAATTTCAAGCAGCGTTAAGATCAGCGCCATGCGCACATAGACAGCATACTGTGCCTGTTTGAAATAAACGGCTCTTGGATCGTCATCTACTTCTACGGAAATTTCGTTGACACGTGGCAGCGGATGTAATACGATCATGTCTTCTGGAGCAAGCTCCATTTTTGCTTTGGTTAAGATATAGAAATCTTTTAAGCGGACATAATCTTCCTCGTTGAAGAAACGTTCCTTCTGGACTCTGGTCATGTAGAGGACATCAAGCTGCGGGATGGCATCCTCTAAACGCTCAACCTCAGTAAAAGGAACGTTGTTGGCACGCAGGACATCTTCGCGGATATAGCTTGGAATACGCAGTTCTTCCGGTGAGATCAGTACAAATTTAATGCCTGGATAACGGATCAGGGCACTGATGAGGGAATGAACGGTACGGCCAAATTTTAAATCACCGCAGAGTCCGATCGTCATATTGTCAAGACGTCCTTTTAAGGAACGGATGGTAAGTAAATCGGCTAATGTCTGGGTTGGATGCTGATGACCGCCGTCGCCGGCATTGATAACTGGAATTCGTGATTTCTGGGAAGCTACGAGAGGTGCACCTTCTTTTGGATGACGCATTGCGCAGATGTCTGCGTAACAGGAGATAACTCGGATTGTATCGGAAACACTTTCGCCTTTGGATGCGGAACTTGAATCAGCACTGGCGAAACCTAAAACAGAACCGCCGAGATTTAACATGGCAGCTTCAAAACTTAACCGGGTTCGTGTACTTGGTTCATAAAAACAGGTGGCTAATTTTTTGCCTTCACATGCGTGTGCATATTTGTTCGGGTACTTCTCGATATCATTGGCAAGGTCTAAAAGCTTGTCTAATTCATCGACGGAGAAGTCCAATGGGCTCATTAAATGACGCATATAAATCCTCCTTTGGTGCTGACTTTTTTCAGCATTTTTTTTATCATATAATAATCACTATCTGATTTCAAGAAGAAAAAAATTTACGTTATATTGATAAAATATGCATCCGTTTTCAGATATTTTCAGACAGGAAAGGATATATATCAGTAATTGAAAATAAAAATTTCAGGAGGATACCGATTTGTTACACCGGATGAGAATGCGTTCGAATAAAAGACCGGCAGCTATCCATAAGGGAGCATAATCGAGCCTGATGACGCCGTCTATGTTGGCTTTGGCATGGCTGTAATCCCAGGGGCACATGCCGTGGCGTTTTAAAAGTGTGCCACTGATATATTCAAAAGAAAAGATACCGACGGAATAGATACTGCCGCGAAGAAGTGCCGGAAGATTTTTGATATGGTGGTATAGCGGTTCGATCATGGCAGCGGTTCCGTAGATGGGAAACATCCATACCGATGTCCGTCCGATCAGACGTTTATCATGTTTTAAAAAAGAACCTGTGGAGGTAAAGAGAATCTCCATGCACCAGCCGGTCAGTCCACAGACAAAGAAGTTTTTTGCAATCATATTCGCATGTCCTTTTTTCTAAAATCATGGTATCAGTATGCCGCGCTGCATCGGAAAATATGTAACATTTTTCTAAAATAAAAGCGGAAAACTTGTAAAAACAGACGTTCTGTCATATAATAAAAAAAGTGTATTCTTAAGGAAAGAGAATGCGGTTAGATCAATTACTCGGACATTTTTCATACGAAAGCGTGCAGGGGAGCCACGACCTTATCATTACGGATATCTGTTATCATTCCGGAAAAGTAAAGCGGGGGTCCCTGTTTGTCTGTATAAAGGGACAGTGCACGGATGGACATGATTATATTATGGATGCGGTAAATGCGGGAGCATTTGCGGTGGTGGTGGATGAAAACTGTATGGTAAATGTGCGCTGGGAATGTTTTATTTACACAGGACATGGAAAAGTGCGTGTGTATGAACTTGTGCGCAATTACGGCATGGCTGTGATCGGTGTGAAGGACACCAGGCAGGTGCTTGCACAGATTTCTGCAGCATTTTACGATTATCCGGCAAAAAAACTTAAGATGATCGGGATCACCGGGACAAAGGGAAAGACGACAACGGCATTTCTTACGGCAGGGATCTTAAAAGAAGCCGGATACAAGACCGGAATGGTAGGTACGATATGGACGTATGACGGGAAAGATGTAAAAAAGGCCGGACATACGACACCGGAATCAAGCGACCTGCAAAAAGAATTAGCACAGATGGTAAGTAACGGCTGCGTGTGCTGCGTGATGGAGGTATCCTCCCAGGGAATTAAAATGCAGCGTGTGGAAGGGATTTTTTTTGATATCGGGGTGTTTTTAAATATCGAGCCGGATCATATCGGACCGGGAGAGCACGCATCATTTGCAGAGTATCTCTACTGTAAAAGCCGGCTGTTCCGGCAGTGTAAGGCAGGGATTGTTAACCGTGATGACCGGAATGCAGAAAAAATACTGTTCGGTCATACCTGCAGTATAGAGACTTTTTCCGTGCAGGGAGAAAACGGTGCGGATGAATCATGGCTAAAGGCGGATATCGTGGCGGAAGGAATCAGATTTTCCATGAAAGAAGGAAGATTATACAGCCATTTTTTTACGGATGGAAGAGAAGAAATCCGATTGCAGATGCCTGGAATCTTTAATGTTTCCAATGCGTTAGCTGCGATCCTTGTGGCGAGGCATTTTAAAATCGCGCAGGATGTGGTAAAAGATGCACTGCAGAGACAGAACGTGCCGGGGCGGTGTGAAAATGTCAGGATATCAGACAAATTTGTATTTCTGATCGACTATGCACACAATGAGATGAGCCTGCGTAATCTGCTTGAGACATTGCGGAAATTTGAGCCGCGGCGGATTGTCGCGATTTTTGGCTGTGGGGGCAACCGCTCGAAATTAAGGAGAGGCAGGATGGGTGAGACGGCAGGAAGACTCGCAGATTTTACGATCCTGACATCAGACAATCCAAGGTGGGAAGATCCGGAGCTGATCTTAGATGACATTGAGGGCGGCATAAAGGGAACTTCAGGGGCATACATACGCATTGCAGACCGGAGGGCAGCGGTGGCATATGCAATTGATCATGCAAGGGAGGGCGATATTATCGTTCTTGCAGGAAAAGGGCATGAGGACTATCAGGAGATCTGTGGAGTCCGTTATCCAATGGAAGATAAAGAACTTGTAAAGAAAGCTGCAGAAGGCTTAGGCAGATAGACAGAAAGGCATGGTAACCGGAATGGCAGAATATGCAAATATCATTGTAGATATTTATCAGGGAAAATTAGATAAGACGTTTCAATACCGGGTGCCGGAAAGACTAAAGAGTACGATCGCAGTTGGCATGCTGGTAGCGGTTCCATTTGGACCGAGAAAAATGCAGGGATATGTGATAGAACTGACAGACGTCTGCGAGTATGAGGAAAATAAGATCAAAGAGATCCTTTCAATCGTAAAAGGCGGTGTTCTGATCGAGTCGCAGATGATCGCACTTGCAGGATGGATGCGGGAAAATTATGGCGGCACCATGAATCATGCATTAAAGACAGTACTGCCGGTCAAAGAAAAAAAGAAGGCAAAAGAACAGAAAACGATAAGGCTAGCCCTGCATCCGGTCGAAGCCCAAAATGAGCTCGCGGAGTGTGAGAGAAAGCATAAGACGGCGAGGGCAAAACTCCTTGTGGCATTGTTAGAACAGCGGGAGTTAGAGTGGGAGACAGCAACGCAGCAGATGTCGGTTTCTGCGTCCGTGATCCGTTCAATGGAAGAAGCCGGCATTGTAAAAGTGGTGAGTAAGACCACATACCGCAATCCGGTCGGCGGTCTTGATATGGGCGGGGAGCCAAAAAAGCTGAATGAGGAGCAGCAGAATGTTGTCTCAAAAATTACGATGGAGTATGATGCGGGTGAGCGAAGAACCTATTTGATCAAGGGAGTTACCGGAAGCGGAAAGACGGAAGTTTACATGGAACTGATTGCACATATACTTGCGCAGGGAAAACAGGCGATCGTACTGATCCCGGAAATTGCTTTGACTTACCAGACAGTGCGGCGATTTTACAACCGGTTTGGTGCGCAGGTATCTATCATTAATTCAAAACTATCGGCGGGTGAGCGTTATGATCAGTTTGAGCGTGCAAAAAACGGAGAGATTTCAGTCATGATAGGCCCAAGGTCCGCGCTTTTTACACCGTTTCCAGACCTTGGGATCATTATCATTGATGAGGAACACGAAGCTTCCTATAAGAGTGAGACTGTGCCAAGATATCATGCGAGGGAAACCGCGATACAGCGGGCGGAAATGACAGGTGCGATCGTGGTGCTTGGTTCCGCTACACCATCGCTGGAGAGCTATTATAAAGCAGAAAACAATGAATATTGTCTCCTGGAATTAAAACACAGGGTACAAAAGCGCCCCATGCCTTCCTGTGAGATCATCGATCTGCGTGAAGAGTTACGAAGGGGCAACCGTTCAATCTTAAGTGACCGCCTAAATGAACTGATGGAGGAGCGCCTGAAAAAGGGAGAACAGACGATGCTTTTTATCAACCGGCGCGGTATGGCAGGCTTTGTCTCTTGCAGAGCCTGCGGTCATGTGATAAAATGTCCGCATTGCGATGTTTCTTTAAGCCAGCATGGAAGCGGCAGGGCAGCACGCTTAGTATGCCACTACTGCGGATATACGACCGCACAGCCCGCTCTGTGCCCGGTGTGTGGCTCTAAATATATCAGCGGCTTTAAGGCGGGCACGCAGAAAATAGAACAGGTGGTAAAGGCTCGTTTCCCACAGGCGCGTGTACTCCGGATGGACATGGATACCACCAGAACCAAAGATGGGTATGAGCAGATATTATCTGCATTTTCGAATCATGATGCAGATATATTGATCGGAACACAGATGATCGTAAAGGGACATGATTTTCCGGGAGTTACGTTAGTGGGTGTGCTTGCGGCAGATCTTTCGCTTTATATCAGTGACTATCGTGCGTCAGAGCGGACTTTTCAGCTTCTGACACAGGCGGCGGGGCGTGCCGGCAGGGGCGATGTTCCAGGCAATGTTATTATACAGACATATGATCCGGGTCATTACAGCATTACAACTGCAAAAGAGCAGAATTATGAGGCTTTTTACGGGCATGAGATTGAGTACCGCAAAATGATGCGGTATCCGCCGGTGTGGAACATGCTTTACATTTTGTGTGCGTCGAAAAATGATGCGGCAGCAGGCGAATCGGCGGCGGCATTGATGGGAAAAATCAATCAGATCGCGAAAGAAAGCAGCGAAATGATTTTCCCAATCGGACCGTCAGATGCGCCGGTTGCAAAAATTTCCGATGTCTACCGCAAAGTGATCTATGTGAAAACCGGAGAGTATCAGACACTTGTTTCATTAAAGGATGATCTGGAAGCTTTTATGAAAGATAACCGCCTGTATCAGAATGTGGCAGTAGGATTTGACTTTAACCCGGTCAACGGATTTTAAAATTGTAAAATGTAAAATGGAGGATAAAAAAATGGCACTTAGAACAATCAGAATACAGGGCGATCCTGTACTTACCAAAAAATGCAGGGAAATTACCGAGATGACACCAAAGATCAAAGAACTGATCGACGATATGCTCGATACCATGTATGAGGCAAACGGAGTCGGACTTGCAGGACCGCAGGTCGGTGTTTTAAAAAGAATCGTAGTCATCGACATCGGGGAAGGCCCGGTTGTCATGATCAACCCGGTGATCCTGGAAAAATCAGGCGAGCAGACCGGGGATGAGGGATGCTTAAGTCTTCCGGGAAAAGCAGGTACCGTTACAAGACCAAATTATGTGAAGGCGCGCGCGTTCGACGAAAACATGGAAGAATATGAGATCGAGGGAACGGAGCTTATGGCACGTGCAATCTGTCATGAGTTAGACCACCTTGACGGACATATGTATACGGAACTCGTGGAAGGACCGTTACATGACGTGACTTATGATGACCCGGAGGAATAATGTAAAAACGGGTAGAAATGAGGAGTAGACAATGAGAGTAATTTTTATGGGAACACCGGATTTTTCGGTTGGAACATTAGAAGAGATCATAAAAGCCGGACATGAGGTCGTGCTGGTTGTCTCCCAGCCGGATAAAGCGGTTGGAAGAAGCAAGGCATTAAAATATACGCCGGTGAAGGAATGTGCCATAGCACACGGCATCGAGGTCTATCAGCCGGAGCGTGTCAGGGACAGCGCATGTATCGAGTACCTGAAATCTTTCCATGCAGATATCATGATCGTGGTGGCTTTTGGGCAGATTATACCAAAGGCGGTGTTAGATATGCCAAAATATGGCTGTGTGAATGTACATGCATCGCTGCTGCCTGAATACCGTGGCGCAGCACCGATCCAGTGGGCGGTCATCAACGGTGATCCGTATACCGGAGTGTCCACGCAGCGCATGGATGAAGGCATCGATACGGGAGATATCATTTTAGAAGAAAAAGTGGAGATCCGGCCGGATGAGACAGGCGGAAGTTTATTTGACCGTCTTGCAGAGGTTGGAGCGAAACTCTGCGTGAAAACAATCGAAGCGATCGAAAATGGCACGGCTGTCTATACGCCGCAGGATAACAGCAAAGCGACACATACAGCAAAGATCCACAAAGAGTTAGGAAGTATTGACTGGAATAAGAGCGCAAAAGAGATTGAATGTCTGATCCGCGGTTTAAATCCGTGGCCGAGTGCATATACGAGACTTGACGGAAAGACACTTAAGATATGGAGAGCAAATGTGCTGCCGGATGAAAGGAAAGCAGCTCCGGGATGTATTATAAAAGCGGAAAAAGGAAGTTTACTGATACAGACAGGAGATGGCATTTTAGAGCTTCTTGAAGTACAGTTAGAAGGAAAAAAACGTATGACCACAGATGCATTTTTAAATGGTTATACGGTGGAAGAGGGAACTTATTTTACACGTGGTTAACGAATGGAGGTAACCTGGTATGCCTTATTACTATTATGGTTTTGACCCGACTTATGTTTTAGTTCTGATCGGTGCAGTGATCTGCCTGATCGCATCTGCGAGAGTAAAGAGTACTTTCAATAAATATTCCCAGTGCCGCAGTATGAGCGGTATGACCGGGGCACAGGCGGCGGAGCGCATTTTAAATTCAGCCGGTATTTATGATGTGACAGTCTGCCATATCGCGGGAAATCTGACGGATCACTACAACCCGTCAAAAAAGACGCTGAATCTGTCGGATTCCGTGTATGGAAGCAATTCTGTCGCAGCGATCGGCGTCGCAGCGCACGAGTGTGGACATGCAATCCAGCATCAGAAAAACTATGTGCCGCTGACACTCCGCACGGCGATCGTTCCGGCTGCAAATATTGGTTCTACACTGGCATGGCCGCTGATCCTGATCGGTCTGTTTTTCAACCGTTCCACAGGTGCAATGCTGATCAACCTTGGAATCTTATGTTTTTCATTTGCAGTGTTATTCCAGCTTGTCACACTTCCGGTAGAGTTTAATGCTTCACGCAGGGCACTCCATATTTTAGGAGAGCAGGGAATTTTATCAGACAGTGAACTGCCTTATACCAGAAAAGTATTAAAGGCTGCGGCACTGACCTATGTTGCAAGTGCTGCGGCAGCAATCTTACAGCTGCTAAGGCTGGTTCTTTTGTTTGGAGGACGTAATCGTGATGACTGATACCGTAAATACAAGAAGACTTGCACTTGATGTTCTGCTTGAGGTGACGGAACACGGGGCATACAGCAGTCAGGTGCTCCGTGCCGTACTCGAGAAATATCAGTATATGGAAAAATACGAGCGGGCATTTCTGACAAGGCTGGTTGAGGGAACGATCCAGCATATGATCGAACTTGATTATGTGATCGATCAGTTCTCCAAAGTGAAAGTAAAAAAAATGAAACCTGTCATCCGCAATATTTTAAGAATGGGTGTGTATCAGATACAGTATATGGATTCCGTGCCGGATTCGGCAGCCTGCAATGAGGCGGTAAAACTGGCGAGAAAAAGCGGTTTTTCCACATTGAGCGGATTTGTGAACGGTGTGCTTCGAAATATTGCAAGAAACAGTGGTTCCATCCGGTATCCAGATGAAGAAAAGGAACCGGTTCTGGCATTAAGTGTGCGTTATTCCATGCCGGAGTGGATCGTGGAAGAATGGCTTAACGCGTATGGCATGGAGCAGACAAAAGCGATTTTAGATGCTTTTTCAAAGGAAGCGCCGCTCACTATACGCACGAATGTGACAAAGATCACACCGGAGCTGCTAAAAGAACGGTTAAAAGCGGAAGGTGTGACGGTACAGACGTTAGAAGAACTTTCTTATGACGGTCTGCCGTATCCAGATGCATATCAATATGCATTTGCAATTTCGGGTTTTGATCATCTGATGGCACTGCCATCATTTCGGGACGGACTTTTTTATGTACAGGATATCAGCTCCATGATGGTGGCTGAGGCTGCGGCACCGGAAAAAGGGGCGCATGTGATCGATGTCTGTGCGGCTCCGGGTGGCAAGAGCATTCATCTTGCGGAGATGTTAGGCGGCACTGGCAGCGTGGAGTCACGTGACCTGACCGAATATAAGACCGGACTGATCGAGGAAAATATCAGCCGTTATCAGATAAAAAATATGACAGCCAAAGTGTGGGATGCCACGTTGCCGGACGGGAGTGCAAAAGATACAGCAGACGTGCTGATCGCAGATCTTCCATGCTCCGGTCTTGGTGTGCTGCGCAAAAAGACAGATATCCGCTATAAAATGAGCAGGGAACAGCAGAAAGAGCTAGAAGCACTTCAGCGCAGTATTTTAGATACGGTCTGTACTTATGTCAAAAAGGATGGGATCATGGTCTACTCTACCTGTACGATCAATCCGGGAGAGAATCAGGAGAATGTCGCATGGTTTTTGGGAAAACATCCTGAATTTAAACTGCTTGATATGGAACAGCTTTATCCGGGAGCACGGGTTGGAGATGGATTTTTTTACGCCAGATTAAGACGTATTTCATAGTCATCTTTAAAAAAATGAAAAGAGGAAGTTATGCAGCAGAAAAAAACAGATATCAAATCCATGAATCTGGAAGAATTAAAATCATTTATGGAATCTGTCGGGGAAAAGCCGTTTCGCGCAAAACAGCTGTATCAGTGGATGCATGAAAAACAGGCAGTGTCTTTCGATGAAATGACAAATCTGTCAAAATCCCTTCAGGAAAAATTAAAGAATGAATGTCATTTTGTAAGTTTAAAGCAGGAGGCGGTACAGATTTCTAAGATAGACGGTACCAGAAAATATCTGTTTGCGTTAGATGATAGAAACGTGATCGAGAGCGTTTTGATGCGTTATAAACATGGCAATTCAGTCTGTATTTCATCACAGGTCGGCTGCCGGATGGGCTGCCGGTTCTGCGCATCCACATTAGATGGTCTGGTGCGCGGACTGACACCGTCGGAGATGTTAGACCAGATCTACCGGATCACAAGAGATACCGGGGAGAGGGTCGCAAATGTTGTTGTGATGGGAACCGGAGAGCCGATGGATAATTTTGATAATCTGCTTAAATTTATCGAACTTCTGACGGATGAAAACGGACTGAACATCAGCCAGCGGAATGTGACAGTGTCGACTTGCGGTATTGTCCCGAAAATGAGAGAATTAGCGGATAAAAAACTGCAGATCACACTGGCACTTTCGCTGCATGCTTCATCGCAGGAGAAGAGACTTGAACTGATGCCGGTTGCCAATAAATATGAGATCCATGAGGTGATCGAGGCATGCCGCTATTATTTTGAACAGACAGGAAGACGTGTCACATTTGAGTACAGTTTAGTCGGAGGTGTCAATGACACGGATGAGGACGTAAGAAGGCTTGTCGACTTGATCCACGGTATGAACTGTCATGTAAATCTGATTCCGGTCAATCCGATCAAAGAGCGCTCATATGTGCAGCCGGATCATGAAGCAATTCTTAATTTTAAAAATAGGCTTGAAAAAAATGCGATTAACGTTACAATTAGAAGGGAAATGGGCCGAGATATAGACGGTGCATGCGGACAGCTGCGCAAACGTTATATCAGTCATACAGAAAGGTAGGAAGTAGAGAAGATGAAGACGTTTTCCATGACGCACATCGGGCAGCGACGGGAAATGAATCAGGATTATATGTTTACATCAGAGACCGCTGTGGGAAATCTGCCGAATCTTTTTTTAGTAGCGGATGGAATGGGCGGTCACGCTGCAGGTGATTATGCTTCCAGATTTACGGTTGAAAAACTTGTGGAACTGATTGGAAAATCCAATGAAAATGAGCCGGTGGCAATTATGAAGAGTGCTGTATCAATGACAAACAGCATGCTTTTGACAGAGGCACATGCGGATCCGGCGAAAAGTGGAATGGGTACAACGATTGTCGCAGCAACGGTGATCGGAAATACACTCTATGCTGCAAATGTTGGAGACAGCAGACTTTATGTGATCAATCAGGCAAATATTACACAGATTACAAGGGATCATTCTCTGGTTGAGGAAATGGTTCGTTTAGGTGAAGTAAGAAAAGAGGATGCGAAAGATCATCCGGATAAAAATATTATTACACGGGCAGTCGGTGTATTGCCGGAAGTGACAGCTGATTTTTTTGAGATCAGTTTAAAACCGGGAGATGAGATTTTAATGTGTTCCGATGGACTGACAAACATGATCGAAGACGATGAGATCAGACATATCGTGTTAGGACAGAGGGATATTGTTGAGAAAGCAGAAAAGCTAGTTGAGACTGCTAATCAAAATGGTGGCAAAGATAACATTACGGTTGTATTGATAGAACCATTTTCTGATGAGGTGAAAGAATGTTGACAGAGGGTATGTACATAGCAGACCGCTATGAGATTTTAGGTAAAGTTGGCGCTGGCGGAATGTCAGATGTATATAAAGCGAAGGATCTTACACTGGGAAGATTTGTAGCAATCAAGGTATTAAAGGCAGAGTTTTCCGAGGATATTAATTTTGTGACAAAATTCCGTTCCGAGGCACAGGCAGCCGCAGGGTTAGAACATCCGAATATTGTAAATATTTACGATGTCGGCAGCGAGAATGGACTGCATTATATTGTAATGGAGTATGTGGAAGGAATCACGTTAAAAACTTATATTGAGAAAAAAGGGCAGCTTTCTTTTAAGGAGGCAGTCAGCATTGCAATCCAGGTGGGCAGAGGCATCGAAGCTGCCCATAATAAAAATATCGTTCACCGCGATATCAAACCGCAGAATATCATGATCTCTACAGAGGGAAAAGTAAAAGTAACAGATTTTGGTATTGCGAGGGCGGCAACATCAAATACGATCAGTTCAGATGTGATGGGGTCTGTACATTATTCTTCCCCGGAGCAGGCGAGAAACGGATTTGTGGATGGCAAGAGTGATATCTACTCACTGGGTATCGTGATGTATGAGATGGTGACGGGGCGTGTCCCGTTTGACGGGGACACAACAGTCGCAGTGGCAATCCAGCATCTGCAGGAGGAGATGGTACCGCCAAGTGTTTATGCACCGAATCTTCCAATCAGTATGGAAAAGATCATCTTAAAGTGTACACAGAAGAACCCTGACAGAAGATATGCTTCCATGACAGCGCTTCTGGCAGATTTAAGAAAAGCACTGATCAGTCCGAATGAAGATTTTGTTGTGATGGTACCGCTTGCAAATCAGGATAAGACAAGAGTGATCGGGGCAGATGATTTAAATCAGATTAAAAAGAAGACGGCAAATGTTTATGTGGACCCTGCATCGATCAGGATCCAGGAGCCGGTGATCGATGATGACGATGACGACGATGATGATGATGATATTGATGATGATGGCGATATCAATCCGAAGATGGAAAAAGCGATCACAATCATGGGAATCGCAGCGGGTGTAGTGATCATTATCATCATTATCTATCTGTGCATTACGTTAGCCGGAGGCATGAAATCCGGAAGAAACAATTCTTCTAATACAGAGACAGCAAAGACGGAGACACAGACGAAAGACAGCCAGAGTACCCAAAGTACCCAGAGTACTCAGATCAAGGACGGTGTGGTAGTACCAGCTCTGACAGGAAAAACCATGGATCAGGCAAAACAGGAGCTGAACGGAACAGGACTTGGCATCAGGCAGAATGGGACAGCATCTTCTGATACCGTAGAAAAGGGACAGATCATAAGCCAGGATCCGCAGGATGGAAAGACAGTTGAAAAAAATACTACGATCGGGGTTATCATAAGCAGCGGACCGGCAGAGAACAGCGAAAATGCAGTAGATATACCGAATGTTGTCGGACAGAGCGAAAGCGATGCCAGTGCGGCATTGGCAGCAAAGGGATTTAATGTTTCAAAGACAACTTCCTATAGTTCTTCTGTTGCGGAAGGATATGTGATTTCACAGACACCAGGGGGAGATACACAGGGAAAAGAAGGAGATACAATTACACTTGAGATCAGTCTGGGTTCTGAGAAGATCACGGTACCGGATGTGGTCAGTACTTATAAATCAGAAGAACAGGCAAAAGAAATTTTGTCGCAGTTTAATGTTTCAACGACCACAAAATACAGTGATACGGATGCCGGAATCGTAATCGGCCAGTCGCTTGCTGAGGGAACACAGGCAGATCCGGGGGCATCCATCACGATCACCGTCAGCCTTGGACCGGAGCCGGCACAGCAGATCACGACAAAGACTTATAAGCTGAATGTCAGTCTGCAGCTCCCGTCAGATACATCAAATATTTCGGGTGCGGATATTGTTTTGTATGATAATCAGGGCAATGTTTTACAGACCTGGTATGGTAAGACTGTCTCAGATTTTGGAAGCAGCGGACTGCTTCTGACAAAAACAGGTATTCTTTCGGAAAACGGTAAGATTGTAGTGACCTGGCTGGATTTAAATGGAAATGATTTAAAAGACCAGACAATTGATGTACAGTTTCAGGAAGAATAAAAACAATAGGAATATTTATGCGGGGAAAGATTATCAAAGGAATTTCCGGATTCTACTACATTCATGTGGCAGAGTCCGGAATCTATGAGTGTAAGGCAAAAGGCATATTCCGAAATCAGAATATCAAGCCTCTGGTGGGGGACAATGTTGAGATTGCCGTGTTAGATGAGGAACATAAAAAAGGAAATATCGAAAAAATACTGCCGAGGGAAAATGAGCTGGTGCGCCCTGCAGTGGCAAATATTGATCTGGCACTGATCATTTTTGCAGCTGCAAAACCACAGCCTAATTTTAATCTGTTGGATCGTTTTCTTGTTATGATGGAATATCAGAATGTGCCGGCTGCAATCTGCTTTAACAAAACAGATCTGGTCACAGAAGAGGAATTGCATGCGTTTGCGGATGTTTATGAATCATGTGGGTACCAGACACTCTATGTCAGTGCAAAAGAGGAGAAGGGTGTGGACGGACTGTTAGAACTTTTGAAGGGAAAAACAGCGGCAGTTGCAGGTCCGTCCGGAGTTGGGAAGTCTTCTCTTGTGAACCGTCTGCAGCCGAATATCACCATGCAGACAGGGGAGGTTAGCCGCAAGATCGAGCGCGGAAGACATACTACACGTCATTCCGAGATCATACCGGTCGGCGGGGATACCTATATTATGGATACTCCAGGATTTTCCACACTTTATATTCCGGGAATGGAAAAAGAAGACTTAAAGGAATTTTACCCGGAGTTTCAGAAATGGGAGCCGTATTGCAGATTTCAGGGCTGTAATCATATCAGCGAGCCGGACTGTGGCGTGAGACAGGGATTAGAAGAGGGAAGCATCAGTCCGCTGCGGTATGAAAACTATAAATTATTGTATGAGGAATTAAAGGCTGTTCGAAAGTATTAAAATCAGGGACTAAGGTTACGGAGGAAGAAATGAATTGTTTATCACCATCTATATTATCGGCAGATTTTTGCCGGCTTGGAGAACAGATAAAAGAACTTGATGAGGCCGGGGCACAGTATGTCCACATTGATGTTATGGACGGAATGTTTGTTCCGAGTATTTCATTTGGAATGCCGGTCATCCGTTCTATAAGAGAGTGCACGGACCGTATTTTTGATGTTCATCTGATGATCGAGGAACCGGGACGTTATGTTGATGAGTTTGCCGAGGCGGGCGCAGACCTTATCACTGTCCATGCAGAGAGCTGCAGGCATCTTGACCGCACGATCGAAAAAATCAAAGAAAAAGGACTTTTAGCGGGCGTTGCCATCAATCCTGCAACACCAGTCTCTGCGATATCCTGTGTACTTGAAAAAGTAGATATGGTTCTTATTATGACTGTAAATCCTGGATTCGGAGGACAGAAGCTGATCCCTTATACGGTGGAGAAAGTCCGGGAATTAAGAAAAATCGTAGATAAACAGGGACTTAAGACGGATATTGAAGTAGATGGCGGTGTGAATCTTTCGAATGTGGAAGAGCTGATGGATGCGGGAGCAAATATCATTGTTGCAGGAAGCGCGGTTTTTTCCGGGGATGTGACAGAAAATACGATCCGCTTCTTAAATATTATCAATGCATGATGGGAGAAGTGCGGGTGAAACATTTTTTTATTATTTCCGGTGGAAAAATTAAAGATACATTTGCAGTGTCAGTACTGGAAAAAGCTGCTGAAAAAACATTAATCGCTGCAGATTCAGGAATGGAATTTCTTCGGAGAAATGGGATCATACCACAGGTTATTATCGGTGATTTTGATTCGGTAAGCAGGGAAACGCTCGAATGGTTTCAATGTAAAGAGGGGATTATCTGGCATAAATTAAATCCGGTGAAGGATGATACCGATACAGAGTTTGCACTGCGGCTTGCAATTTCCATGGGTGCGGAGCACATTACAGTGCTTGGAGGTACCGGTTCGAGATTAGATCATGTGCTTGGTAATATTGAACTTCTGGGCATAGGTTTAGGGCAGGGAATTAAAATTGAGCTGCTGGATGCAAACAACCGTATCTGTATGACAGACCGCGGCATGATATTAAAGAAAGAGGAACAGTTTGGAAAATATGTTTCACTGATTCCGTATACCATGCAGGTGGAGCATTTGTATCTCACAGGATTTAAATATCCGCTTGCTGATTATTGCTTAAAGGGCTTCTGTTCGATTGGAGTGAGTAATGAGATCACCGGTGAACAGGCAGAGATTACATTCGAAAATGGAATATTGATCGTCATTGAATCGCGGGATGATGCGGCAATGGCGGATGAATCATAGAAATGGATTATGCATACTATGAACAATTTGTTTTGATTTGTAAAACAAGACTTTGAGAGTAGAAAAGACATTTGAATATCGTTATGCGAGAAAAAACAAAAAGTTATAAAATGCTATCCCAAATGATGGGACATAGCTCAATAAAAATCACATTAGATTTATATAGTCACTTGACCGAAGAAACGGTGAAAACCGAGATAGATAAGTTTTCCAATTATATGGATAGAATGGTTTTTGCATAAGTTCATGAAAGGTCATAAAAGGAATATATAAAAATGGGGGACAAGATGGGGGACAACCCCATGAAAAGTCCTTGAAACACTAGAAAAATAAGAAAGAAGGAAAATAAAATGAAACTTGGAATCGTCGGACTCCCAAACGTCGGAAAGTCTACATTATTTAATTCACTTACGAAGGCAGGCGCACTTTCGGCGAATTATCCATTCGCTACGATCGATCCGAATGTGGGCATTGTATCCGTGCCGGATGAGAGAATCGTAAAACTTGGTGAGCTCTACCACACGAAAAAAGTTACACCGGCAACGATTGAATTTGTTGATATTGCAGGACTTGTAAAGGGCGCAAGTAAGGGGGAAGGATTAGGAAACCAGTTCCTTGCTAACATTCGTGAAGTAGATGCAATCGTTCATGTCGTACGCTGCTTTGAGGATACCAATATCATCCATGTGGATGGATCCATTGACCCGGCAAGAGATATTGAAACGATCAATCTTGAACTTATTTTCTCAGATATTGAGATCCTTGACAGAAGAATCTCAAAAATTGCAAAGCAGGCAAGAATGGATAAGACACTTGCAAAAGAGCTTGAACTTGTAGAGGCAGTAAAAGCGCATCTTGAAGAAGGAAAGATGGCAAGAACGTTTGAAGTGCCGGACGATGATGATGCCCAGATCTGGTTTAAGGGATACAACCTTCTCACAGCAAAACCTGTTATATATGCAGCAAACGTGGCAGAGGATGATCTTGCAGATGACGGAGCATCAAACCCGCATGTTGCAAAAGTCAGAGAGCTGGCAAAAGAAGAAGGTGCAGAAGTATTCGTAATCTGTGCGCAGATAGAGCAGGAACTTGCAGAGCTTGATGAGGATGAGAAAAAAGAATATCTTGAGGATCTCGGCGTTGAGTCAAGCGGACTTGACAAGCTTGTAGCTGCAAGCTATTCACTTCTTGGACTGATATCATTCCTCACTGCCGGGGAAGATGAGTGCCGTGCATGGACGATCAAAAAAGGCACAAAAGCTCCACAGGCAGCAGGAAAGATCCACACGGATTTTGAACGTGGATTTATCAAGGCTGAGGTTGTAAACTATCAGGATCTTTTAGATAATGGAAGTCTTTCCGCAGCGCGTGAAAAAGGAATCGTCGGAATGGAAGGAAAGGATTATGTGGTCAAGGACGGAGATGTAATCTTATTCCGCTTTAATGTATAAAAAATAGTCTAAAAATATACTGGGACGCATATGGTTTTCTAAATGAACGGATTTGGAAGACTATATGCGTTTTTGTGAATTTCAGAAAAAAGAAGTGATCAATGTCTGTGACTGCAAGTGTCTTGGAAATGTCTGTGATCTGGAGTTTAATGAGCATGACGGATGTATCCGGACGATTATTGTTCCTGGACCGGCAAAGTTTTTTGGATGTGTGGGAAGAGAATTTGAACTGCATATTCCATGGTGCAAGATCGTAAAGATCGGACCGGATATCATACTGGTTGATATAGAAGAAAAAGAAGTTCGTAAGAGAATACAGTAAAACGAAAACATTTACTGGAACGAGGTACGAGTGAACAGTGACAATAACCAAAAACAGGTGGATATAACAGGGAAAATCATGTTGACAACTACAAAAACAATGGATATACTTTTAATAAATGGGGTCTGTGCATAGGAGGTAGCTTATGAAGTGTCCGTTTTGCAGCAGTGAGAATACGAGAGTCATTGATTCAAGACCGGCAGACGATAACAATTCGATTCGCCGCAGACGGTTATGCGATGAATGTGGAAAGCGTTTTACTACATATGAGAAGGTGGAGACGATACCACTTATTGTTATAAAAAAGGACAATAACAGGGAACCGTATGACCGTTCCAAGATTGAAGCGGGTGTACTGCGGGCATGCCATAAGAGACCGATTTCTGTCAATCAGATCAATCAGTTAGTCGATGAGGTTGAGACAGAAATATTTAATCGTGAGGAGAAGGAGATCCCGAGCAGTCTGATCGGAGAGCTTGTGATGGATAAGCTGAAAGATCTCGAGGCAGTTGCATATGTAAGGTTTGCTTCGGTATATCGTGAGTTTAAAGATGTGAATACATTTATGAGCGAATTGAAAAAGATGTTAGACAAGTAACGGAACGCTAAAAATATGCTAAAGTATTTACAAAGGCAGACCGATATAGTTTTTGTCAAGTAGAAGATGCAGATGGATGGGATTGGGTGGTATGAATATTTCAGGTATCCGTATACAGGCGGGGTTTTATGATTACAATACCATAAAGAATACTCAGATTCAGGAGGAAAGTGTACCAAATGTCATAGATGCGGTGGGGGAAGATACCCGTGTGGCTGAGGTTACAGAGAGTGAGAGGGATAACAAGCCGGATCATGGTGCCGCAGAGTATGTAAAGCAGTATCAGCCGGATGCAGAGTATGATCTGAAAGGAAGTGCGAGTGATATTACGAGTCTGGATGTCGAGAAAGCTATCTCCGATATGAAGAAGGATCAGGTGTTACAGCAGTATCAGTTTTTTGTTGGAGAGCGTATGAGCCAGACCGGATTATTATATATTCGTCCGAATGAGAATTTCTCATTGTAAACAGAACATTGATGATGGAAAGGGGATTGCCTGTGGGTGATTCTCTTTTTTACTGGATATTTTTTTGAAAGTATAGTACACTGTACTTTGTATGAAAATTTACATGAAAAAATATGTATGCAGACAAAAATTTGCAGGCAAATAAAAATATACATACCCCCAAAAAAATTGTATGAAAATGAGGATAAGAAAATATGATGGAAAAGTTCTATCCGGATGAGTATCTGGATTCAACCTACAAGATAGATTTTGATAAACTGTATGCACAGGGGTATCGCGGTGTGATTTTTGATATTGACAATACACTGGTACGCCATGGAGCACCGGCGGATGAGCGTGCCTGTGCCCTGTTTACACATTTAAAAGAACTGGGGTTTGCGTGTATGCTGTTGTCAAACAACAAGGAACCGCGCGTGAAAATGTTTAATGACGCGGTTAATGTTTCTTATATCTATAAAGCGGGCAAACCGAATCCGGCAAATTATAAAAAGGCGATGGAGAAACTGGGGACAGATACCGGCAATACCATTTTTGTCGGAGATCAGATTTTTACGGATGTGTACGGTGCAAAGCGCGCCGGTATCCGCTCAATTCTGGTAAAACCGATTCATCCGAAAGAGGAGATACAGATCGTATTAAAAAGATATCTGGAAAAGATCGTGCTGTATTTCTACAGAAGAGATCTGGAAAAAAAAAATAAAGAAAAACAATAGACAGCATATTTTTGGGCAGCGCTATTGTCATGGATAAAATGCTCATTTAAGAGTAAATAAAATAGAAAGAAATGAGGAAAAAAATGAAAATCGCGATTGGAAATGATCATGCAGCAACAGAGTTAAAATTTGTCATCATGGATTATTTGAAAGAATTAGGTCATGAGGTCATTAATTTTGGAACAGATACCTTAGACAGCTGCAATTATCCGGAGTACGGTGAAAAAGTCGGACGTGCTGTTGTGGCAGGGGAGGCAGACTGCGGAGTGCTGATCTGCGGAACCGGAGTTGGTATTTCGATTGCTGCGAATAAAGTAAAGGGAGTACGTGCGGCTGTATGTTCTGACTGTGCAACTGCAAGACTTGTCAAAGAGCATAATAATGCAAACATTATTGCATTCGGTGCAAGAATCGTAGGAACAGAGCTTGCAAAAGACATCGTAAAAGCATATTTAGATGCAGAGTTTTCAGGCGGAAGACACCAGACGAGAATTGACCTGATCCATGAGATTGAGGAGCGAAATGAATAAAGCCGCAGTTTTTTTGTCAATTTGATGGGGCAAAACGAAAAAAAGCTTGAAATGTACAGGCATTTATTATAAAATAGAGAAATCAGAGAGTCCAAAATCCGGGCGTATGTTTAAGGAGGAAGTTACATGATTTCAGCAGGAGATTTCAGAAATGGTATTACCATCGAGTTAGAGGGTAACATTTACCAGATCATTGAATTCCAGCACGTTAAACCAGGTAAAGGTGCAGCGTTTGTTAGAACTAAGTTAAAAAATATTAAGAGTGGCGGTGTTGTTGAGAAAACATTCCGTCCTACAGAGAAATGCCCACAGGCACGTATTGACAGAAAAGATTATCAGTATCTGTATGCAGATGGAGATTTATTCTACTTCATGGATGTTGAGACATATGACCAGATCGCTTTATCCAAAGACGATATCGGTGATGCCTTAAAATTCGTAAAAGAGAACGAAATGGTTAAAATGTGCTCCCACAACGGAAGCGTATTCGCAGTAGAGCCACCTCTGTTCGTAGAGTTAAGAATTACTGATACAGAGCCAGGATTCAAAGGCGATACAGCAACAGGTGCTACAAAACCTGCAGTTGTTGAAACTGGTGCAACTGTATCTGTTCCATTATTCGTTGAGCAGGATGATGTGATCAAGATCGATACAAGAACAGGTGAGTACTTATCCAGAGTTTAATGGGTGCGAGTGCTGATTTGGCATAGAAGACCCCGGAAGCATTTTGTTTCCGGGGTTTTTTCGTCTGGTACATCGTTTCGTAAATAACGATACCAATTCGCAGGCAAGTGAATGGTGTAGTTATTTTGAAAACGATGTACTAGTATAGTACCCTATCAGGATTAAGGTGGACAGGAGAGAGTCATGAAGAAAATTGCACTGATTATGGATGGCTGGAAAAGGTGGTTTACTTTTGCATGGCCGGCAGGAATTCTTCAGAGAATCAGACAGACCGGCGAGGAAGTGAGTCTGTACATCTTTAACAGTTCGGGGGGATGGAGCTGCGATGAGGAGTATAATACCGGTGAATATAATATATACCGGCTTCCGGATCTGCATGAGTTTGACGGAATCATTCTTGATCTCAATAACATTGGCTACCCGAAAGTGCGGGAAGATGTGATACGGCGGGCAAAAGAGTCCGGTGTACCTGTCATTTCAATTGCAAATGAGATGGAAGATTTTTATTACGTCGGGATCAACAATGAAAAAGCAATGCGGATGATGATCGAACATCTTTATGAGAAACACGGATGTAAAAAATACTGGTTTGTCATGGGTCCGGAAGATAATTATGAGAATGTAAAAAGAATTGCTGCCTTAAAGGCATATATGGATGAAAAGCAGCTTACATATTCGGAGTCTGATTTTTATTGTGAGAGCTTTGAATATCAGTGTGGAGTCAACGGATTTGAAAAATTGCTTGAAACACACGATAAAGGCAGGCTGCCACAGGCGATTATCTGTGGAAATGATAATATTGCAGTCGGCGTGTGCGAGGCAGCCAAGGCGCACGGATACCAGGTGCCGGAAGATTTTTGTGTGACAGGTTTTGATAATTTTGACAAAGCGGCATATTATGAACCGAGGATCTCTACAATCAGTCATATCCGGGAAAATGTCGGAATCGCATGTGTAGATCTGTTCCTTCACATCTGGAAAGGGGAAAAACCGGACCGGTTTTATTATACGGATACAGAAGGCATTTTCTGGGACAGCTGTGGCTGTATGCCGGGAGAAGTGCCGGATCAGGCAGAATATTTAAAAGGGCAGGTCATGTATGGAATTGAGACAGCACGGTTTGAGGATGAAGTATTTTCCCTGGAATACGAGCTTCTCAAATGCAATACAGTCCGTGAGATGATGTATTGTATTCCACAATGTATCCCGTCTTTAAAGTGTGATGCGATGTATTTGATACTGGATTCACATATGGATACGTATAAGGAACAGGTGAAAACACATCGGAGCCTCAGCTTTTTTGAGGAGGAAGATTTTCATGTGGAGGGCTATCCGAAATGCATGCAGGTAAAGTTTGCATATAAAAATGGTAAAATGCTGGATACAGACCAGATGGAGATCGAAGGTATTTTTCCATTTTTTGAACCACAAAAGGGCGGAACGGATTTTCTGTTTCTGCCAATGCATTTCAGAAACCGTACAGTCGGGTATTTTGTTATTGAAAATGCAGTTTATCTGATGGAAAAACAATATCTGTTCCAGGTGATAAAAACACTGACCAATGCGATGGAAAATCTCCATAAAAAAGAAAAATTAGAGTATATGAACCAGATCCTTTCCGATCTTTATGTCAGGGATTCTGTGACGGGACTTTATAACCGCATGGGATACCAGAAGTTGTCGATAAGTTACTTCACGATTATGCGCGAGAAAAAAATGCCTGTGTTAGTGATGTTTATCGATTTAGACCGGTTGAAATACATTAACGATACTTTTGGACATGAGTATGGGGATTTTGCGATCATTTCCATTGCAAAAGCGATGTTGAAACACTGTGATGCAGATGCAATCGCAGCGCGGACAGGCGGCGATGAGTTTATTGTGTTAGAGGGCGCAAAGGACGAGGAATCCGGCAGGGTATTAGCACAGAAGATCCGGACGGAATTGAGTAAGACACAGAGAGCAATGCAGCTCCCTTTTGATTTGAGCGCAAGTATCGGTGATGTGGTCGCACATCCCGGGGAAGAAAACGTGTTAGAGAGTTATGTAAAACGGGCTGAAATGCTGATGTATGAGGAAAAAGCGGAGAAAAAAGTAAGCAGGGACAGTTGACAGATGAGAAAATTTTTGCGTGGCAGACTGCAGGGATATGGCAGGGCATACCGGTTGAATCTGAAAGATACCGGATGGGGAATGAAATTGGTGGTGCTTGTGATCACGGGATTTTTCTGCGGTGCACTGGCATCTGAATATTTTGGAACGAAACTGATTTTTTTCGTTGGAGGAGTGATCTTAGGCGATATGCTGCTCGCGGGGGCAGCATGTCTGTTTTCGCGCATCGGCGGCCGCATCTGGCATCGCAATATTGAGAGTTTTTTGTATGGGATTGCAGGATTTTTGATATTTGTCTGCTGCTGTGTATATGGAAGTGTTGGCAATGAACATATGGTCAGCACTTTTTTTGCTGCATTGATTTATTTTTTGCTGCTGTTATCGGGAAGATTTATCTGGGCGTGGCTTGTGAAACGACGGCATACACTGTTTAGTGGAATCTATTTTGCAGCGGGCTGCACCGTCTGGTGCGCATTTTTGGCATTTTTGTTTGGACAGGGATTTTCGGACAGATATATTTCGGATTATCTCGAAAAAAATATCTATGTGACACAGGCAGGTGAGGTGGCAGGATTTGCAGATTACTGTGCAAAAGGAGCATATACGCCCGTCTGTTTGACTTATGGTCCGGATGGTGGAACCGATATGACGACGGGGACAGTGGATTTAAGTCCATATGTGGCAAAAGAGAAAAAGTGGCACAGAATCTATCGCAGTTTCTTTACGAAACATACCAGAAAAGATGCACCAATCGCGGGAAAAATCTGGTTTCCAAAGGAGGCAGAAAACTGTCCGGCCGTGTTTATGGCGCACGGCAACCACAGCATTACGGCAGAGTCATATCTTGGATATGATTATCTCGGAGAGTATCTGGCATCACACGGCTATGTGTTCGTTTCTGTGGATGAAAATATTTTAAATGAGAGAAGTGGGGAAAATGATGCGCGCGCTGTTCTTCTTTTGGAAAATATCGGGGAGATCTTAGAGAAAAACGGGGATGAATTGCAGCCGGTCTACAGTAAGATCGATGAGGATAATATTGCACTGATGGGACATTCGCGGGGCGGTGAGATGATCGCGGATGCATATCTTTTTAATGAGTATGATGCATACCCGAGCAATGGAATGTTTACGTTTGATTATCATTACAGAATCCGGGCACTTATCGCAGTTGCACCGTCTGTCAACCAGTATCTGCCGGCGGGGCATGAAACGGAATTGTCAGATGTCGATTATCTGGTGCTGCAGGGGGCAAACGATCAGGACATCAGTGTTTTTCTCGGAAATGAGCAGTATGAGAATGTTTCATTTTCAAAAGACAGATCGTATATAGCATCTTCGCTCTATATTGCCGGTGCAAATCACGGGCAATTCAATACGGAATGGGGAGAATATGATATCGGGAGACCGTTTTCCCTGTGGCTGAATGTTAAAAATTTTATTACAGCGGAGGATCAGCAGGAGATCTTAAAAATTGCCTCGCTTGTTTTTTTAGATAAGAGCTTAAAGGGAAAAGACACCTATGCGGATTTTCTGACAGATTATGCAAAGTATGCGGAATATCTGCCGGAAACACTTTATGTGCAGCAGTATGAAACGTCAGACGCTTTGTTTATCACTGATTATGAGGAGGACTCTGATTTAGAAACGGCACCATGTGGCAGCGTATCAGCGGAGCATTTTACAATGTGGACGGAGGAAGAATTGGCGGATTCTGAATCGGCGATGGGAAAGAGGGAGAACCATGCAGTGCGCCTGAAATGGAAGGACACTAAAGCTGCATATTATGAGATCGCTCTGGATGAGCCGATGGCAATGGGAGAGGGCGGAATCTGTTTTGATGCCATGGATTTGAGGGAGAAAGCGGAGAATGAACCGATGGATTTTTCTGTGGTGCTGACAGATATCCATGGAAATCGTGCGGTCAGTACTTTATGCGATTCTACGATCCTGTATCCGGCATTTCCGGTAAAATTATCCAAGATTCAGTATATCACAGGAAAAAATGAATATAAGAGGCAGCTTCAGACCGTGCATATCACAGAAAAGCAGTTTACGGAGGAAAACGGATTTGACAGGAGTCAGATCAGAAGTGTACGGTTTGCGTTTGACAGGATAGAAAACGGTGCGGTGAACATGGATAATATCGCTTTTGTGAAATAGGATAACAGTATATTTTTTAACACCCGGATCTAAAAAAGAAAATCTTTACGGAAAGGTGCATATAATAGTGGAAAGAATGATACAAAGGGGAAAATATGCAATTTTTAATACAGGGAGACCGTGGTATCTGGGTGGAATATTTGCAGCTTGCATTGACCAGAGCGGGATATCCGACGAGAATTGACGGGATTTTCGGGGAGCGCACCTGTCAGGCGCTGAAAGATTTTACCGGAAATACGGATGTGTGTACGGTAAACCGTGCGGTATGGGAGCAGTTAAAACCATATCTGACCGGATACCGCATGCATACGATTGAAAATGGAGATACAGTCTTTGGACTGGCGCGCAGATATGGGACAACGGAGGAGGCAATCCTTGTGGCAAATCCGCTGATCGACCCGGATGATCTGGTTGTTGATGCCGTTTTGGCGATCCCGCTTGGATTTCCGTTAGTTCCGCAGATGGTAAAATATACGTCAGTCCTGACACAGTGGATCATAGAGGGGCTTGTGGTGCGCTATCCGTTTCTGTCCGCCGGTGTCATCGGAAAAAGTGTGATGGGAAAGGATATCCACAGCCTTTGGATCGGAACCGGTGGGAAACAGGTATTTTACAGCGCTTCCTATCATGCAAATGAGAGTATTACAACGCCGGTGCTCTTAACGTTTGCAGAGGAGTACGCGGCGGCTTATGCGGTGGGCGGAAACATTGCGTTTTCACCGGTCACCCGGGAGGAGAATGACGGACAGCCGGGCATGGAGCAGGAATTGGTGGATGCGCGGACATTGTTTGATGAATTCAGGCTCTGTATGGTGCCGCTTGTCAATCCGGATGGGGTGGATTTAGTCAATGGTCTGTTAAACAGTGGTGTATATTACCGCAGGGCAAAACGGATCGCAGATGATTATCTGTCGATTCCGTTTCCGGATGGCTGGAAGGCAAATATTGACGGGGTAGATTTAAATCTGCAGTTTCCGGCAGGCTGGGAGATGGCAAAACAGATCAAGTTTTCCCAGGGCTATGACAAACCTGCACCGCGGGACTACGTCGGAAAAGCACCGCTCACGGCGCCGGAGAGCGTGGCAGTCTATGAACTGACAAAAGAGAATGATTTTTTACTGATCCTTGCTTACCACACGCAGGGAGAGGTCATTTACTGGAAATATCTCGATTATGAGCCGGCAAGGTCAAAAGAGATCGCAGATTATTTCGGCAGTGTGAGCGGCTATGCGGTGGAAGAAACACCGGGTGCTTCCGGTTATGCCGGGTATAAAGACTGGTTTATAGAGGAATATGACAGACCGGGCTATACAATCGAGGCGGGCATGGGAGAAAATCCACTGCCGATGACACAGTTTGAGAGAATTTATCATGACAATAAGGGGATTTTGGTTGGCGGCATGACGCAGCTGCGTTAAAATCAAAAGAAAAAGGGCGGCAGAATAAGAAAGAATCCTGGTTTACAGGATTCTCTGCTTGCTTTATAGAAAATTTTTCACGGCTGGGACTAATGTAAAAACTATAGCTTATGAGATAGTTCGTGGCAGATTATTTGAAAAGGAGAATGTGAAAAATGGTAAAAATAGATCTGATCACCGGATTTTTAGGTTCCGGGAAAACAACATTTTTAAGGAAGTATGCCTCTTATCTGATCACGCAGGGGCAGAATATCGGAATACTGGAAAATGATTTTGGAGCGGTCAATGTGGACATGATGCTGCTTGGCGATCTAAGGGGTGACAACTGTGAACTTGAGATGATATCGGGTGGCTGTGATGCTGATACCCACCGGAGACGTTTTAAAACCAAGCTGATCTCGATGGGAATGTGCGGTTATGACCGCGTGATCGTGGAGCCATCCGGGATCTATGATGTGGACGAGTTTTTTGACACGCTCCATGAGGAGCCGCTAGACGGCTGGTATCAGATCGGAAATGTCATCACCGTCTTAGATTCGAATCTGGAAGAAAACCTGCCGGAAGGTGCAGATTTTCTGCTTGCGTCGCAGGCAGCGAATGCAGGGTGTATTATTCTTAGTAAGACACAGGAGACAACAGAACCGGATCAGAAAAATGCGGTTGACCATTTAAACCGTGCACTGGAAAAAATCGGGTGTAAGAGACAGTTTGATAAAGTTTTCACAAAAGACTGGGATAAGCTGACGGATGAGGACTTTAAAAAGCTGTTATCCTGTGGCTGTCGCATGGAAAACTACCGTAAGCCGGATCTGACACAGGAGAAAACATTTCAGTCTCTCTATTTTATGAATATGCACCTGACGGAGGTCAAATTACAGGAAGCCGCACAAAAATTGTTCTCGGACAAGTCCTGTGGAAATGTATTCCGCGTCAAGGGATTTATGAAGAATGAAAAAGAGCAGTGGATCGAACTCAATGCGACCCGGAAGGATATGGTGATCTCACCGATCAAAATGGGGCAGGAGGTCATCATCGTGATCGGGGAACAGCTGGTGGAGGATGCAATCCGCAGCTGTCTGGAAGCATAGGATCTTAATTGCATTGAACAGTACAGAAATGAGGAGTACCATGCAGACATATTATCAGTTTTACTGGAACAAAATCGATGAGGAAAGTATAAGGATTTTGAGGATATTTGGAGAGTCAGAGGACGTCATCGTGCCGGAGACGCTAGGCGGATGTGCAGTCATGGAGGCGGGGGATTACTGCTTTGCGGTGTCGAAACACCTGCCGTCAGAATACGAGTGCACGGTCTGTATTTATGACACGGAGGGAAAAAAGTGGCAGGAGATACCGGCAGATGGTGCAGACTGGAACACACGTCTCGTGGAACTTAGCGGTGACAGGTTAAAAAAGGTGACACTGCCAGATAATATGCACAAAGTGGGAAACTATGCATTTTACAACTGCACCGCATTAGAAATGCTTGTGACCGGAAAGTATCTGGAAGAGATCGGAAGCGATGCTTTTATGAACTGTAAAAAGTTTCATTTTCTGACGGTACGCTGTGATGTAGGGGAGCGCAGCGGGGCAAATCAGATCTTAAGCCGGATTTCTGCAGATATGGAAGTGACATTTCAAGGAAAAACTGGGCAGGCAGCCGTCTTTTATCCTGAATATTATGAGAGCTATGATGAGATCGCTCCGGCACATATTTTTGGGCGGAGTATCGAGGGAGAAGGCTTCCGGGCAAGGCAGTGTTTTAAGGAGGGAGTCCCGGATTTAAGCCAGTATGATACGATTTTTCCGAAAGCATGTGCGGAGGAAAAAGAAAATACGCTGCTTCACATTTTAAGCCTGCGGCTGCGTTATCCGGTCAGTCTCACAGATGAGGCGAAGGAGCGGTATGTGGCACATTTAAGGGAGCAGGAATTATATATCATACCCAAACTTGTAGGACAAAAAAACATGGAATGGATCACATTTTTCTGTGAAAATGGCTGGATCACACAGGCGGCAGTCAAAGCCGGATTAGAACAGGCTTCCCGGATGGAGTGGGCAGAGGGAACGGCAGAACTTTTGCATCTGCAGAGAAAATACTTTACAGAACAGAAAAAAGAACGATATTCATTTGATGAATTTTGACAAAAGAATGTTAAGATGATATAGAGGGCGAATAATACATCCAGGTTTTTTGAATGACAAATTGCACAAAGTCGTGTCTGTTTTGTTCCATTGTCCGAAAATAAGAAAATCTAAGTCTGCCTGAGTTAGATTTTCTCGGAGTGACGTGAACGGTATTCAACGAGCCGTCCATGGCTCGTGAAGCCTTGTTCTGCCATCCATGGCAGAACATCACTATGGGATAGACAGGCAGGCTAAGATTTACTAATTTTCTTCCAAAGTCACAAAATCAGTCTCGGCTTTGTGCAATTTGTCAGTCGTTATGTAGTGAATGCATTATTCGACCTCAACATCATCTTAATCTACTGTAATTTAAAGGAGAAACTCAAATGGCGCATATACAGACAGAGTCAGAGTGGCAGGAAGAGATGTCGGCAAAGATCGTGGAATTTGTACGGCATGAATTATACATGGAACTGCGGTATTTAAAACTGGCATTATCGCAGTTACAGTTAAAGTCCGATCCAGAACTGCGGGCATTTGCGACGGACGGTGCGTATCTTTATGTGGCACCGGAATGGCTGATCGGGATTTTTGAGAAAAATGCACAGTATTTAGACCGCGCATATCTGCACACGGTATTACACTGCATTTTTTCCCATCTGTGGATCGGCGGAAACAGGGACAGAAAAACGTGGCATTTAGCGTGTGATATTGCGGTGGAATACACGATCGACCAGATGCAGGCGGAGTGTACAAAACGTATTTTAAGCTGGACGAGAAAACAGATGTATGACAGGCTGAAAGAGCAGAAACAGGGGATTTCCGCGGCAGTGATATATCGGATGATCGAGAACGAAGAGCTGGAACAAAAGATTCTGCTTCAAAAGGAATTTTACACGGATGACCATTGTTATTGGCCGAAAAAAGAGGACGGACAGGCAAAGCAGGAACAGGCGGTAAGAAACCAGAACCAGTGGAACAAGATCGCAAGGCAGACGAAGATGGAACAGGAGCTGCGCGGCAGCGAGACGACGGACGGTGAGGATTTATTTCTGGCGCAGGCGGCAGCGGAAAAGAGCAGAAGAAGTTATAAAGATTTTTTGCAGCGTTTTTCCGTACTGCGCGAGGAAATCGGAGTGGATCCAGAGGAGTTTGATTTAAACTACTATACCTATGGATTGAAATTATATGGAAATATGCCGCTGATGGAGCCACTTGAGAGCCGTGAGGTAAAGAAAATCCGCGAGTTTGTGATCGCGATCGACACCAGTTATTCGACGAGTGGTACTCTGGTGGAACAGTTTTTAAAGGAGACGTTTTCTATTCTGACGCAGAAAAACAGCTTTTTTGCGCAGTCAAAGATCCGTGTGATCCAGTGTGATAATCAGATCCGGTCGGATGTGGAACTGAAAAGTGAACGGGATATTGCGGCACTGATGCAGGAGTTTACGGTTGCGGGCGGTGGAAGCACGGATTTCCGTCCGGTATTTTCGTATGTCAATGACCTGATCGAGCGCGGGGAGCTGAAAAATATAGGAGGGCTTTTGTATTTTACGGATGGCAGGGGGACTTATCCGAAAACAAGACCGGAGTATCAGACGGCGTTTTTGTTTTTAGAGGACTATGACGATGCGGCGGTCCCGCCGTGGGCGATCCGGCTTAAATTAGAGCCGGAGGAATTTGCAGGAACGAATGCTAAAGGATAAATGTATATATATTTTTTGGATGAGATCCCGGTCGTGATCGTGGAGTTTAGTGTCCGTGATAAGAACGGAAACCTGCAGAGCCGTGTGGATTAAGCAGCGTATTACATTGCGGCGGCGCGCGCTTACGGCATGAACTGTAACTGGTGGTTTCTGAAACAAATTCCAAAAATGATTGGAAAAACCGCTAAAATGTATTAAGATAATAGGCGAAAGAATAAAGGAACGAGATTGCAAAATGAACATAAAACAGGCAAAAGAAGAAATTAAACATACAGTGGCGGCATATCTTTCTAAGGATGCACAGGGAGAATACCGCATCCCTGTGGTCAGGCAGCGTCCGATTCTTTTGATGGGGCCGCCGGGTATTGGAAAGACGCAGATCATGGAACAGATCGCCATGGAGTGTAAGATCGGGCTGGTCGCCTACACGATCACGCATCACACGAGACAAAGTGCAGTCGGACTTCCAATGATCAGGGAAGAGTCCTTTGATGGGACGACATATTCAATTACGGAATATACCATGAGCGAGATCATTGCAAGTATTTACCGCAAGATGAAAAAGACCGGGCAGAAAGAGGGAATCTTGTTTATCGATGAGATCAACTGTGTTTCGGAAACTTTGGCACCGACAATGCTGCAGTTTTTACAGTGCAAGACATTTGGCAATCAGGCAATACCGGAAGGATGGCTGATCGTTGCAGCTGGAAATCCGCCGGAATACAATAAGTCAGTCCGCGATTTCGATATGGTCACATTAGACCGCGTCCGTTATCTGAATATCGAGGCTGACTATAAAGTCTGGAAAGAATATGCGAGAGCGAAACATCTCCATAATGCCATCTTAAGTTATCTGGAACTGAGGCAGAGAAACTTCTACCGTGTGGAGGCAGATGTGGACGGCATCCGCTTTGTGACGGCGCGTGGCTGGGAGGATTTAAGCAGTCTGATGCAGGTTTACGAGGAACTGGACCTGCCGGTGGATGAGAGTGTCATCCGCGAGTTTATCCATCACGGGGATGTGGCGGAGGATGTGGCAGCGTATTTTGAACTGTACCGCAAATACCGGGATGATTACGGGATCGCAGATATCCTTGCCGGAAAAATAAGACCGGAGACTTTTGCAAGGATCTATGCGGCGGCGTTTGATGAACGGCTGAGCGTGGTAAATCTGCTGCTTGACGGTCTGTCGGCATTTTTTGAAAAAGTGCAGGAAAACAGGCAGATCACGGATAACTGGTACGAATTTTTAAAAGAATATCAAAGAAGACTCAAAGAAGGCGAAGCGCCGGTGGACTGCTATCAAGCATTGCTTGAGGAGAGAATGGCAGTGTTGGAAGCAGAGAAGCAGGCGGAAGTCTGCACCAGAGCACAGGCGGCCAGATGGGAACGTATTTTTGTGCTCTGGAAAGAAAGTGTACCGAACGGCGGATTGGATGCAAAAGAGAGTTTTACACAGGCAAAAGCCGGATTTGACAGACAAAGAGAAATTTTAGAGAATGTGGAACAGGAAGCGGTGAATGCGTTAGAGCATGCATTTGATTTTATGGAACAGGCGTTTGAAAATGGTGAAGAGATGGTCGTGTTTGTGACAGAACTGACGTTATCACCGGAAGCGGCAGTGTTTTTATCAGAGCATACCTGTGAGCGGTATATGACATATAACGAACAGCTTCTGATCGGAAAGAGAAAACGGGAAATCTTATCAGAACTGAATCGATAGGAAATACAGACTGCGCAGTAAACAGTGTAGGTGTGGAGGATTAAGATGAAACAGAGTGAAACAAGAAATCTTACAATGATGATGGATCTGTATGAAATGACGATGGCAAATGGTTATTTCAACGATCAGGATAAGGATACCAGGGTAGCATTTGATGTATTTTACCGCAGTAATCCGGATGGCGGCGGATTTGCAATTTTTGCAGGATTAGAGCAGATTTTAGAGTATATTGAGAATCTTCATTTTGATGAGGAGGATATCGCATATTTCCGTTCTCTCAACATTTTTACGGAGGATTTTCTTTCTTATCTGAAGGATTTTAAATTCAGTGGTGACATCTATGCGTTCAAAGAAGGAACGATCATGTATCCGAATGAGCCGGTCATTACGGTGGTCGCGCCGCTCATTGATGCACAGCTCATCGAGACTGCTCTGCTTGCGCAGGTGAATCATCAGTCCTTGATCGCGACAAAGACAAGACGTATTGTGAGCGCAGCAGAGGGACGGGCTGTCTCAGATTTTGGTGCACGCCGTGCCCACAACATGGATGCTGCAGTTTACGGTGCGAGAGCCGCATATATCGGCGGTGCAGTCGGAACGGCAACCGTGCTTGCCGGTCAGATGTTTGATATCCCGGTCAGCGGAACCATGGCACATAGCTGGGTCATGTATTATAAAGATGAGTTTGAGGCATTTAAACATTATGCGGAGAATTACCCGGATGGAACTGTACTTTTGGTTGATACCTACGATGTTATCGGTTCCGGTATCCCGAATGCGATCCGCGTGGCAAAAGAAGTTTTAGAGCCGATGGGAAAGAGATTGAAGGGAATCCGTATCGACAGTGGTGACCTTGCATATCTTTCGAAAAAGATCCGTAAGATGTTAGATGATGCAGGATTAGAGGATTGTAAGATCGTTGTTTCTAATAGTCTCGACGAATATACGATCACATCCATTTTACAGCAGGGCGGTAAGATCGACAGTTTCGGTGTCGGCGAGCGTCTGATCACTGCAAAATCCGATCCTGTTTTTGGTGCAGTATATAAAATTTCAGCCGTGGAGGAAAACGGCACATTTGCCCCGCGTATCAAAATCTCAGAAAATGTGGAGAAGATCACAAATCCGGGACTGAAAGATGTGTACCGTATCTATGATGAAGCAGGACACTCAGTTGCGGATCTGATCACAAAGGCGGGCGAGACGGTTGATATGTCCGCACCGTACCGTTATGCAGATCCGGTAAAACCGTGGAAAAACCGTTCTTTTGAAAACTGTACGGCGAAAAAACTTCAGCAGCAGGTCGTAAAGGCAGGAAAACGGATCGTGGAACCGGAAACCTTAGAGGAAATCCGTACTTATGTGGAAAAACAGTTAAGCACTGAAGTGTGGGAAGAGGAACAGCGTTTTGAGAACCCACATGAGCATTATCTGGATATGAGTCCGGCATACTATGAGATGAAGATGGACATGCTGCATGAGTCACGCACCAGATGAAATTGTAACAAGCAAATAGTAAGGAAAGAATAACGTGAAATTGATATACGACATCCCAGCATCTTTCTGGGGACTGTTCCGGTCCGTAAACCGGGACATCTATATAGAAGCACTTCTGACCATCAATGACGAATACCAGTACAACAATTACTTTTTAAGCAGAGAAGCATGTGTCCAGATCTTAAGCGACATGTGCTCCTCTCGTCGTTATGCTTTTATGAGGGAGGATAACGAGACAGAGGAAGATGAGCAGACCGCGTTGCCGGGGCGTATCTTAAACTGGCTGGTGCGCACAAAATGGCTCAGAAAAATCGAAGATTATGAGGCGATGACCACCAATATCGTCATACCGGATTATGCGGCAGTGATGATCGAGGCATTTGAAAAATTGGCAGAGGAGCCGTTAGATGACACGGATCTTTATATCCAGAATGTCTATGCGACGCTGTTTTCCTTTAAAAATGATCACCGCATGAATCTTACCATGTTAAAAACGGCGCTTGTCAACACGAAGAAGCTGAATAAGGCATTGCAGGACATGCTTCATAACATGGATAAATTTTTTGAGCGTCTCTTAAACAAGCAGTCCTACGATGAACTTTTAAAAGAACATTTAGAGGGTTATGTGGAGGAAGTGGTCAGACGCAAATACCACATTTTAAAGACGAGCGATAACTTTTATATCTATAAAATGGACATCAAACGCTGGTTAAAAGAAATGAGGGAGGATGATGTCTGGGTGGAGCGCATCCGGCAGAAACAGCGGATGGAACAAAAGAGTGCAGAAAACAGATCTTCCGTATTAGATTCCAGGCGGACCGAAGAGGAACTGCCGTTTTTGTATATGAGAAGAAACAGGCAGGAAGATGTGTTGGATCTGATCGACCAGATTGAGCGCGGATTTGATGATATCGAACACCGAATCTCAAATATGGATAAAGAACACAGCAAGTATATCCGCGCGACCGTGAGCCGGTTAAATTATCTGCTCAGTGACGAAACGGAACGCCACGGCATGCTGATTCTGCTTTTGAACAAACTTGGAGCGGCTGAGACAGAAAGTGAACAGAGTGAGATGTTAAAAGAGGTGGCGGAACATATGAATTTGTCATCTTTTGATGTTTTGAGTGACAATCCTCTTTACAAGAGAAAACGCCGCAGAAAATTTGAAGATGATCTGCAGGAAGAGGAAGAGCCGGCAGAGCTTTCACGGGAAGATGTCCTGCGCTTAAATAAGATCGAGCACCGTTATACGGCAAAACAGATCGAGGAATTTATCGACGAGCAGATGACAGATGGCATCTTAGAGACAGACCGGTTGGATATTTCAGATGACGAATCCTTTGAAAAACTGATCCTCGCCTATGATATCAGTATGCGAAAAAACAGCAGATACCGGGTACAGGTGGAGGATAGTCAGATTCAAAAAGGAAACTATTGTTATCCAAAGATGACATTTAGTGTAAAGCAAAAATCAATAGAAAGTGAACGGAATTAATGTTTGAAGGTTACGAAGAGTTAAACACGCAGGATGTGGAGCGGATGCAGGAAGTGATAAGAACCTTACTTGCCCAGACATTCCTGCCGGAACGAAAATATGATAAAAAATACGGACGTATGATGCCGGACCGCATGTATGATTTTGGCGACAGGCATTTAGAATTCCTGACGGAATATTTTGCGGTTGCCGGGATAAAACTCTGTCAGGATACAGAATCTGGCATCATTTATTTAGAGGGGGCAGACGGGATCGGTGAGAAACTGCCGAAACTTGCGACCATTTATCTGCTGCTGTTAAAACTGATCTATGATGAAAAAATGGCGGCTGTTTCTTCCAGTGTCAATGTAATAACGACGTTTGGAGAATTAAATGGAAAAGCGGGAGAATTCCGTCTCATCAAGGGACCGTCATCGATGACGGAGATCAAAAGAGCGTTTGCCATTCTGAAAAAATATCAGATGGTAGAGTTTTTGGATGTGTTTGACGAACAGCTTGAAAATACAAGGATCATGATCTATCCGTGTATCAATTTAGTATTGATGAGAGAAGATGTGAACGGGCTTCTTGGCAGCTTTTCTGAAGAGGTAAAAGATAACGAGGTAGACGGGCAGGAGAATCTGGAGTGGAGCAGTGAGGAAACACTTTCAGAAAATGATATGACGGATGAAGAAAGTGATCTTGAACCAGAAGAAATGAATGTGGATGAGGAAGGAGAGACAGAAGATGGAACAGATGAATCAGGCATATAAAGTTTTTACCAGAATCTGCCTCAACAACTGGCATTATATTGACCGCAAGGTGTTAGGTTTCAATGAGAGCATCAACTTTTTTACCGGTCATTCCGGAAGTGGAAAATCCACAGTGATCGATGCAATGCAGATCGTGCTTTATGCGAACACGGACGGACGTGGATTTTTCAATAAGGCGGCGGCAGATGACTCTGACCGAAGCCTGATCGAGTACCTGCGCGGTATGATCAATATTGGCGAGAATAACCAGGCGGAATACAAGCGGAACAAAAACTTTTCCACAACGATCGTTCTTGAGATGGAACAGACGATCACAAAGGAGAAGGAATGCATCGGTGTTGTATTTGACGTGGAGACGGCAACAAATGAGATCAACCGTCTGTTTTTCTGGCACAAGGGAGAACTGATCCCGGGGGATTACCGGACAGAGAGCCGTGCAATGACGATCAGTGAGGTGCGCAGCTATTTGCAGCAGAATTTCCCGAAAGATGAGATGTTCTATACCTCAAATAATGAGCGATTCCGCAGAAACCTGTATGACGTCTACTTAGGCGGACTGGATATGGAAAAATTCCCGCGCCTGTTTAAGCGTGCGATCCCGTTTAAAATGAATATCCGGTTAGAGGACTTTGTAAAAGAATATATCTGCATGGAGCAGGATATCCATATCGAGGACATGCAGGAGGGCGCGATGCTCTATGGCAGGATGTGCCGCAAGATCGAAGCTACAATGCAGGAGATCGAAGAGTTAAAGCAGATAAGCGAGCAGTATCAGGCGATGGAAGAGAAGAAAAAAGAACTTTTAAACTGCCATTACCGGATGGATAAACTGACGATCTTACAGTTAGAGCAGACCATAGAAGAAATGCAGCGCCGCGTGGAAAACTGGAAAAAGGATGTTGTACTGCAGAACGAAAGTCTCGCCGAACTGCTCGAAATAAAGGAAAATTATGAAAAAGAGTACAGCGGGATCAATGAGCAGATCGCAGGAACCGGATATGCAAGGCTGGAAGAGCAGTTAAAGAGTCTGGAAGAAAATTTAAACCTTTTAGAGCGAAGTAAAAATAAGTGGGATGGTATCTGTGCAAGGTTAAACGGCTGGGAAGATGTAGATATTGTTTCGAACCAGATCTTATGGGATATCGAGAAATTCAAAGAAGGCACGATCACTGGCGAGGAAATTGAGCGTTTAAAACGAAGCCTGATCGAAGTGCAGAAGGAAGCGGAAAAAGACAGACAGGAGGCTTCCTCGGAGATACGCTCCATGAATAAAGAGGCGGATGTCTTAGAAAAAGAACTCGCAGAGTTAAAACTTGGCAGGAAAGCATACCCGCGGGAATTAGAGCTTGCGCGGTCTGAAATTGCGGGAAAACTCTCCGAACAGACCGGAAAAAATATTCAGGTACGCATTTTTGCCGATCTCATTGATATCAAAGATGAGACGTGGCGCAGTGCGATCGAGGGGTATCTTTCCTGGAATAAACTTGCACTGATCGTGGAACCTGCCTACGTCAAGCAGGCGATGGAAGTGTACGAAACGCTTGATGAAAAACAGTTTTTCCGTGTGTCTTTGGTGGATACAGAAAAACTGATGCAGGAGGAGTGGCGCATAAAGGACAATGCACTCGCGGAGGAAGTGGAGGCAAAAGAGCCGTATGTACGGGCATTTGCGGATTTCTTACTCGGAAATGTGATCAAGTGTACTTCTGTCGATGAACTGCGCCAGTGCAAGATCGGTGTGACGCCAGACTGCCTGCTGTACCAGAGTTATCAGCTGCGCCGCTTAAATCCTGACAATTACAAGAAACATGTCTATATTGGTGAAAAGAGTAAAAAACAGCGTCAGAAGGAACTTGCCGCCAGCCTTGAGAAATTAGAGCGGGACAGAGCGGAATATAAGGAGCGTGAGACGGAGGCAAAGAATATCCTTGCCCAGGAATTTTTAAATGATACGGTTGAGGAATACCAGAACCTGATCTTAGATCTTTCGGAGAAGAAGGAAAAAGAAAAACAGAAAACCAGGACAGAAAAGAAGATGGCAGAGATCGGTGCCGGTACCGTGGAAACCTTAAAGAAACAGGCGGAGGAGATCCACACAAAACAAAAAGAGCTAGAAGCAAAAATTGATGATTTAAAATATCAGATCCGGAAAAAAGAAGATGCCATTGAAAAGGACGGCAATGATTTCATCACAAGAAATGAAGAACTTCTTGCGAAAAAACGGGAACTCCGCGGTTCCATTGAAGCGGAGGAGGCATTTGAAGCCTACATTGCCGGGCAGAAAAATAAGAAGTATGACAGCATGAAAACGGCGACGCAGGAGGATATGAATCAGGCGGCGGTGCAGTGCACAGAGCAGAAAAATAAGCTGGTCGATGTCCGCATGAATTATCTGCAGAATCACCCGAAGCGTGATTTTTCGGCGAGTGTGGAGAACAATGATGATTATGATAACCTGCTCTCGGAACTTTCATGCAATGAGTTAGAGGAATACCAGAAAAAGGCAGCCGAGCAGGCAAAGGCAGCGGTAGAGCATTTTAAGGAGGATTTTGTATACAAGATCCGCAGTGCCATAAAAGAAGCATATGTGCGCAGGGATGAGTTAAACCGCATCATCCGTAATCTGAATTTTGGTAAAGACCGTTACCAGTTTAAAATTACAAGAAATAAGGGAGCAGACGGTGCATTTTATGACATGTTCATGGATGAGGATTTAGAGATTGATCCGTCCTCACTTGCGTCGCCGGTGGAACATCAGATGAACCTGTTTTCCATGGAACACGAGAACAAATATGGGATGCTCATGAGCGAGTTGATCCGTATCTTTATCCCGCCGGAAAATGCATCCCAGCAGGAGCTTGATGAAGCAAAACAGAACATGGTGAAATATGCGGATTACCGTACCTACCTCTCCTTTGAGATGGAACAGATCGTGGAGGGGGACGAAAGGCTTGTCATTGGTCTTAGCAAAATGATCAAGAAAAATTCCGGTGGAGAAGGTCAGAACCCGCTTTACATTGCATTGCTTGCAAGTTTTGCACAGGCGTACCACATCAATCTGTCTGCAAGACTGACAAGACGTCCGACGATCCGGCTTGTTGTGTTAGACGAGGCGTTTTCCAAGATGGATGCCGAGAAGGTGGCAAGCTGTATCGAGCTCATCCGCGGGCTTGGGTTCCAGGCGATCATCAGTGCGACGAACGACAAGATCCAGAACTATATTGAAAATGTAGATAAGACATTTGTTTATGCGAATCCGAATAAGAAGAGCATTTCGATCCAGGAGTTTGAGAAGAAAGATTTTTCACAGCTGGTTGTGGAGGAGGAGTAAGACTATGCAGACATCGGCAGAGTTAAAAAATTTATTACAGCGTATCGACCATAAGGGATATCCGGCATATAAGGACACAAGAGGTTCTTATGAATTTCCGGGATATGTGCTTTCCATTGACCATGTGCAGGGAGATCCGTTTGCAGCACCGTCGAAGGTAAGTATCCATGTCCGCGGAAAACAGGCGGGATTCCCGGAACATCTTTATCAGAAAGACTGCAGAAGGATCGCCGTGCAGGATTATCTGCTGCGCCAGTTTGCCCGCCAGATCGAGAAAGTTTCCTTTAAAGCGAAAGGTTCTGGAAAGAGTGGTCTTATGGCAGTCAGCCGTCCGGGACAGGAAGTGTTAGAGCGCAGTGCCTGCCAGATGGATGCAAAGAACGGCGATATCGTGCTGCGCATGGAGATCGGTTTCCCCGCAAACGGGAGAACGGTCAATTCCAGGGAGTTAGAAAAGATTTTCTTTGATTTTCTGCCGGAGTGCGTAAAAGGCTCCCTTTATTTCCGTTCCCTGAAAAAAGAAGCGGTGGAAGCTGTCGCAGATCTCGCCGAGGATCAGGCATATATCAGGGAGCAGTTAGATCCGATGGGACTCTGTGCGTTTGTGGCGGATGGTGCCGTCCTGCCGCGGGAGTCCGGTGTCTCCGGCAGACCGATGAAAGATGCGGTGCGTTTTCAGTCACCGGAAAGTCTCTCCGTCACGCTGACGCTGCCGCACCACGGAAAACTGACCGGAATGGGAATAAAGAAGGGCATCACGCTGATCGTCGGCGGTGGTTACCATGGAAAATCAACACTGTTAAAAGCGCTTGAGACAGGTGTCTATAACCATATTGCGGGGGATGGCAGGGAGTATGTCATCACGGACGATACAGCAATGAAGATCCGTGCCGAGGATGGAAGAAGCATCCGTGCTGTGGATATTTCCATGTTTATCCATGACCTGCCGAACGGGAAAGATACGGTATCCTTTTATACGGAGGATGCCAGCGGAAGTACTTCCCAGGCGGCAAATGTGATCGAGGCGATGGAGGCGGGCACAAGGGCTTTTCTGATCGACGAGGATACCAGTGCAACGAACTTTATGATCCGTGATGAACTGATGCAGCGCGTGGTCAACCGTGATGCCGAGCCGATCGTGCCTTTTATTGACCGGGTCGAGGAGCTGTATCACACATACGGTATTTCGACGGTCCTTGTTGCCGGAAGCTCCGGTTCCTATTTTCACAAGGCGGGCTGCATCATCCAGATGAACCGCTACGAGCCGTTTGAGATCACAGAGTCAGCAAAGCAGGCAGCGGCAGAGTTCCCGCTTCCAAAACAGGATATTGCACCGTCAAAGCAGCCTGATTTTGACAGAAAAATAAAGCCGGACCGGATGTTTCAAGAGGACAACCGCTTAAAGATGAAAACGATGGGAAGGGATTCCATCTCCATCAACCGGGAAGTCATTGACGTCCGCTATGTGGAACAGCTTATGGACACGGAGCAGCTTGCGTCACTCGGATATATGTTAAAATATATGCAGATCCATTTTTTTGATGGAAAACACACCCTGACACAGGCGGTCAATGCGCTCTGGGATGTTTTGCAGAAGAAGGGAATTGCAGCAGTCTGCGAGAGCAGTTATCTGCCGTGCGGACTTGCGATGCCAAGAAAGCAGGAAGTGTTTGCGTGTGTGAACCGGTATCGGAGGCTGGGGCTGTAGGGATGAGGCATTGTATTTGGTAATTGGATTTATATCACTTAATATCAGAATGGATGGATATGAGATCGGATATGGATTCCTTGATCAATATCAGGGAAAGGGATATGCGAAAGAAAGTCTGCTTGCAATTTTTGATTATATGAAAGAACAGGGCGTAAAAAAAATATATGCCGGAACAGCAAAAAATAATCTCCCTTCTGTTGGATTACTTAACAGTGTTGGTTTTCAACTGGTTGGAACAGAGCGGATTTCGTTTCATAAAGACAGTGAAGGAAATGATATTTATTTTGAAGGTGGAAATTTTGTGAAGGAACTGTGCTGAGCGGCATCTTGTGTCTGTCAGTTTTTTGTGATGGTGGAAAAAGGCAGAGCTGTTTGGACTTGTTATGAAAAAACTGGAATAGGTTAGAGAGGGGAGAAAATATGAGGTATTTACCGATATTGGGAGAACTCTTTGCATCTGATACGATCATCTTTTTTGTGATCGGTGTTGTGATCTTTGTATTTGCGGGAATCAGAATGAGGTCATTGAAAAGGAATCTGAAAGGTGTTGGAGTGTGCTTTGCCATTTATGCAGTGTGTGAAGCCTTTTCTAATATCCGTACAAACAATCTTTTGGAACTGATACTGTTGTTTGCAGGCACGATTGCGCTTGGTGGAATACTGGGGTTCTTCGTTGGAATTATTGTGTCTGGGATACGGAAAACGATGAGGAAAAATAAAACATGAATGAGTTTGAAAAAGAGTATCAGTTCATACAGAAAAACGGTTTGAAAGACAGCAGCCTGCGCTGTGAATATGAGCAAAAAGTAGCAAAATTGCGTGACCTGCCACAGAAATTGACCGGCTGACGTTAGACGGGTTTCGGACATGGTACTTAGAACATATGGAAGACTGTGAATAAAAGCATTGTAAACAGTTTTTAAATCGCAATCGAAAGCTGCAAAGGAGGTTCGGATGAAAAAATTTAAAACTATAGTTTCTGTGATCATGATGTTACTTTGTGGGTTTGTTGGACTGTGGATCGATGATACAATGGGCGGAGTTGCGGGAATACTGATCGCAGGAATTGCCTGTATTATTTATACGATAGATAATCAGGAGAAATAAGACAAATTCTTAATTTATGGAGAGCACCGAGTTGAAAAACTGCCGGACGGCTATCAGACCATGATCGGAGAAAACGGCTCTCCTTGACGGCGGTGTTGTTGCAGAGAGCGGAACACATGATGAGCTGATGAAAAAGAACGGACTTTATGCAAGACTGGTAGAACTGCAGACAGCTTCGGCGGACTGGAAGCTGAATGTCCGATAAAAGTTGAACAGAAAAATGATAAAATCATAAGAAAGACAGGTTTATTTTGGAAGAATTTCTAAGATGCCTGTCTTTTTTATGGGGATAGAGGGGAGTGCAATCCATTATTTTATGTTATACTGTGTCAGGAAAGTTTATTCTGTGAGCAGGATAAGACGAATAAATAAGGAGTACCATCATGGAAACCAACCATAACGAACCAAAGTATATCAGGGTAAAAGGAGCAAGAGTCCATAACCTGAAAAATGTAAATGTGGATGTACCTCTGCATCAGATTGTGGGGGTTGCAGGTGTCTCCGGTTCCGGCAAATCTTCGTTGGCACTTGGTGTTTTGTATGCGGAAGGGTCCAGACGTTATCTGGAGTCACTTTCTACCTATACGAGAAGGCGCATGACAGGAGCAGCGAAAGCACAGGTGGATGAGGTGCTGTATGTCCCGGCGGCTTTAGCACTTCATCAGCGTCCGGGAATACCGGGGATCCGCAGTACCTTCGGGACAGGAACCGAACTTTTGAACAGCTTAAGACTGATGTATTCGAGACTGGCATCCCATCGCTGTCCGAATGGACATTACATAGAGCCTACGTTAAAGGTAGCGGCAGAGCAGGAAATCTTATGTCCGGTGTGCGGGGAAAAAGTACATGCGCCGGGTGCGGAAGAACTTGCCTTTAATTCACAGGGGGCATGCAAAAGATGCGGCGGAACGGGAAGCGTGCGGACGGTGGACATAGATTCGCTTGTACCGGATGATTCGATCAGCATTGATGAGGGAGCGGTTGCACCGTGGAACAGTCTGATGTGGTCACTGATGACGGATGTCTGCCGTGAGATGGGTGTGCGAACAGATGTTCCATTCCGCGAACTGACGGATGCAGAGAAAGAGATCGTCTATCACGGTCCGGCTGAGAAAAAACATATTTTTTATAAGGCGAAAAAATCAAATCAGGCGGGTGAACTGGATTTTACCTATTATAACGCTGTGTACACCGTGGAAAATGCGCTTGCAAAAGTAAAAGATGAGAAGGGCATGAAGCGCGTGGAAAAATTTTTAAAGGAAGATATCTGCCCGGAATGTCGCGGCAGCAGGCTTTCTGAAGCTGCGAGAGCACCAAGACTCCGTGGGATAGGTCTGGATGAAGCCTGCAAAATGACCTTAAAAGAACTGATGGACTGGGTGGCAGGAGTGCCGGATTCCCTGCCGGAAGAAATGCGTCCCATGGCAGAATCCATCTGCGAATCGTTTCAGACTGTTGCAAAAAGGCTGATGGATTTGGGACTGTCTTATCTGTCGCTTGACCGGGCGGCCTTTACATTGTCGACCGGAGAGAGACAGCGGATGCAGCTTGCCAGAGCTGTGCGAAACCGCACGACAGGTGTTTTATATGTGTTAGATGAGCCATCGATCGGTCTGCATCCCTCGAATATCAAAGGACTCAATGCAGTGATGCACGATCTGGTCGCGGACGGCAATTCCGTTCTTTTGGTAGACCACGACACGCAGATCTTATCGGAGGCGGACTGGCTGATTGAGATGGGACCAGAAGCAGGTGCAGGAGGTGGATATGTGATCGCGGAGGGAAGTATCCCGCAGATCATTTCCAATAAAGATTCCATGATTGGTCCTTTTCTGGCGAAAACGGCAGATATGCGTGTCCGCACGCAGGCAGGGGAAGAGGAAGTTTTTGCGCTGGGAAAGCTGCATTTATCTACGGATCATATTCATACGGTAAAGCCATTGGAGGTGGATATTCCAAAGGGAAGGATTACCGTTGTGACCGGTGTGTCCGGTTCCGGGAAGACCACGATGGTTTTAGAAAGTCTGATTCCCGGACTGGAAGCTTCTTTTCGCGGAGAACATCTGCCGAAACATGTGAAAAGTATTTCGGCGGAAGGGATTTCCCATGTGAAACTGATCGATGCCTCACCGATTGGAATCAATGTCCGGTCAACGGTGGCGACTTATGCCAATATACATGATGAACTCCGCAAAATTTATGCAAAAACAGCGGATGCAAAAAATCGGAAATACAAAGCAGGGGATTTTTCCTACAATACCGGAAAGCTGCGCTGCCCGGTCTGTGACGGAACCGGGCAGATCAGTCTGGACGTACAGTTCTTACCGGATGTGGACATCCCCTGCCCGGAGTGTGGTGGGTCGAGGTATGCGAAAGAGGCATGGGAGATCGGCTATGAAAATAAACAGGGAAACAGGTATTCCCTGCCGGAACTGATGGAGATGGATGTCAACACGGCGCTGCAGGCAGTCACAGATCTGAAACTGGTGCATCAGAGGCTTAGTGTTCTGAAAAATTTAGGACTTGGTTATCTGACACTGGGTGAGGAGACACCGAGTCTTTCCGGCGGCGAGGCACAGAGACTGAAACTTGCCAGTGAAATGGGAAAAGGACAGTCGGATTCTGTCTTTGTGTTTGATGAGCCGACCATCGGACTGCATCCGTTGGATGTACAGACGTTACTTGGCGTATTTCAGGCGTTAGTCGACAACGGGGCGACCGTGCTTGTCATCGAGCATGATCTGGATGTGATCCGAAATGCAGACTATATCATTGATATGGGCCCCGGCGGTGGAGAGGAGGGCGGCAGAGTGGTCGCCTGCGGGACACCGGAGCAGATTGCAGCAAATGAAAAGAGCGTTACGGGGAAATATCTATAAAGAACAGGGGTTGCGTTTCTCATTCATTTCTGCTACAATGACCACGTCATTTTCAGACATATCAAAATTCAAATTTTAATGGAGGTGAATTTTCATGGACAGTTGCGATAGCGTAGGACGAAGTAAAATATGCGATGTACGAAGATGTAAAAAAAGAATGTGGCTGTCTGTGAGAGTCTGACCGCCATATTCTATATTGTTGTGCACCTTTTATACATCGCATCAGAGGATCCTTGCAATCACAATGAAGCGATGTATTTTTATGCCCATTTCAGGCGAAAAGGAGGTCACAATGAGAAAAGTATTAATCCCGAAAAAAGACTATGTAAAAGAACTGATAAAGATCATCCGTGTTACAAAAGATGAGCAGAAATTACGGAATCTGCTGTCAGATTATCATGAGAAAGATATCGCGGAGGCGATCACATTTCTGACGGAGACTGAGCGGAAGCATCTCTACCATGTGCTCGGCTCTGAAAGGATCGCAGAGATATTTTCCTATTTTGATGATGCGGAAATGTATTTGGAGGAACTGTCTTTAGAGCAGGCAGCAAAAGTAATTTCCTACATGGATGCAGATGATGCACTTGACGTGTTAGATGATCTGTCCGAGTCAAAGAAAAATGAGATCGTGAGCCATCTGGATGCGGACGCACAGAAAGATGTGCAGAAACTGCTCTCCTATGAGGCGGATGAGATTGGAAGCTGCATGACGAACAACTTCGTCTGTATTTCAGAGGAGCTGTCCGTCCGGGAAGCGATGAGCGAACTGGTCCGTCAGGCGGGGGAACATGATAATATTTCAACGATCTATGTTACCGATGAAGAGGAAAAGTTTGCCGGTGCGATCAATCTGAAAGACCTGATCATCGCGAGAGAAAATACACCTCTGCAGGAGATCGTCAGCAGTTCCTATCCGTATGTGTATGAACATGAAAATATCAGTGAATGTGTGGAAAAGATCGCAGATTATGAGGAGGATTCCATCCCGGTACTGACACAGGATGGAAAGATAGCCGGTATTCTGACTGCAACAGATATCGTGGAGTTAGTAGATGATGCGATGGGAGATGACTATGCAAAACTTGCAGGTCTGACCTCCGAGGAGGATTTAAAGGAACCGACGATCGTGAGTATGAAAAAGAGACTGCCGTGGCTGATCATACTGTTGTTCCTTGGGATGGCAGTGTCCTCTGTTGTCGGAATATTTGAATCTGTGGCTGCAGTTCTGCCGATCGTGATCTGCTTTCAGTCGCTGGTGCTTGATATGGCAGGAAATGTTGGTACGCAGTCGCTTGCAGTAACGATCCGTGTACTTGTGGACGAGGATTTGGATACCAGAAAAAAACTGGCTCTTCTCGGAAAAGAAATGAAGATCGGCTTTTTAAACGGAGCGAGCCTTGGCGTCATGGCACTTGTATTTCTTGGCATTTACATCCACCTGTTCAAAAAATATGCCTGGATGTCAGCATTCCTGATTTCCGGGTGCGTTGGGATTTCTCTGGTCGTTGCGATGGTGATCTCTAGTTTTGTAGGTACGATCATCCCGATGTTCTTCCATAAGATCCATATTGATCCGGCAGTTGCATCCGGTCCGCTGATCACGACGGTGAATGATCTGGTTGCAGTGATCACTTATTATGGATTGGCGATGGTATTTCTGATCGATATTTTTCATATTTAGGAACGGAGATATTATGAATACACAAAATATAAGAACCCTTTTTCCAACTGTAACGAAACAAAAAATACTGAATCTGTCATATGGCGAGGGAGAACATTATACAGTACTTCCCATGATTGCCCAAAAAGAGGATACATTTTATCTGTGGGAAATTTCAGCCATGTCGGAACAGGAATATGAACACAGAAACAGAACATACAAAGAAGCGAAGACAAACCGGGCAGAGTTAAAGCAGAATCTGGAAGAAGCAGACCAGGTGTGGATCGAAAAAATTGTAAGCGGTGGCTGTTGTTTTGAGGCCGATTCAGCAACAGGCACCTGTCTTGGTGAGCGATATAATATAGAGGAACAGATACAGTTTTTATATATGCTTGGACAGGGAGCGGAGTTAGGGGAGTTAGAACAGGTGGAGCTTGACAGGCTGTTTATCACCTGCTATGAACTGACGGGAAAAGACGGGCAGAAATTATCCGAAGAAGCATTCTGGAATATGGGAAATGAGGATGTTACGGTTACGCTGTCAGAACAGCACCGATCTGTTCTGGTACAAAAAAGATTCCGATTAAAGACCGGGGAATATGCAAAACCCAAAGTGCTCCATCTGACCGGAGAGGCAGAAAGCAGTGTTTATATTCATGGCATCCGTTTCCATGATGTCTGGAAAGAGGCAGAGACACGTTTTGAAGATAAACACTATCTGGAACATTTCAGCAAAGAACAGATTGCACAGATGAAGCAGGAATTTATGGAACTTCTGCCGCAGATATGTCCCAAAGGCTGTGTCCTGCCCATGATCGAATATGAGTGCGACAGGGATTATCAGATGCAGTTTTACACAACGGAATATCTGAAATGCGCACCAAAGCATCATTCTACGGCATTATTTTTCGCGATGTGTCCGGACACGCAGATCGGACCGATGGGATACAAAAACAGGGTATGCCAGTTAGAAGCAGTGGAGAAAGGCTTTGCGGGGGAGATATCCGTTGAATTATTTTTGTGTCATAAAACAATACCGGGAGAAGAGAAAAAAGCAAGGCATTAATGCAAATTTTGTGTTATCATGAGTGCAGGTGAAAGAAAGCAGGAGTGGAGATTTTTATGACACAGACTCATATAAATATTGCAATGTTAGCACATGTTGATGCAGGAAAGACGACATTGTCGGAAGCGTTATTATATAAAAGCGGCAGCATTCGGAAAGCCGGGCGTGTGGACAATAAAGATGCCTTTTTAGATACCAATGAAATGGAGAGAAACCGTGGAATCACGATTTTCTCCAAACAGGCAGTTTTTTCGTATGGAGGATGCGAATTTACACTGTTAGATACACCGGGACATGTTGATTTTTCCGCGGAGATGGAGCGGACACTCCAGGTACTTGATTATGCGGTGCTGATCATAAGCGGTGCGGACGGTGTGCAGGGACATACGAGGACACTTTGGCGTCTTCTGGCGCGTTATAATATCCCAACATTTATCTTTGTCAATAAGATGGATCAGCTGGGGACGGATCACGAAAAATTATCAGATCAGATCAAGGATACATTGAGCAGTGCCTGTGTGGATTTTTCAAAAAATGAAGACGGAACTTACCGGGATAAGGATTTTTATGAAAATGTGGCGGTCTGCAATGAAAAAGTGTTAGAAGCGTACTTAGAAGGCGGCAGTATTGAAGAGGAATCTGTCCGTGAAATGATACAGAAAAGGGAGTTATTTCCATGCTTCTTCGGTTCTGCACTGAAAATGGAGGGGATCGAGGAGCTGCTTTTGGCACTTTCTGAATATACAAAAATGCCGGAGTATCCGGGAGAGTTTGGTGCAACCGTATTTAAGATCACACGCGATGCGCAGGGCAGCCGTCTCACACACTTAAAAGTTACAGGCGGTATGTTGAAGGCGAGAAATCTGCTGTCAGGACATAAGCAGAATAAAGCAGAGGATATCTGGGAGGAAAAGGTAAACCAGATCCGTATCTATTCCGGTGAAAAATATGAGACAAAAGATGAGGTGCCGGCAGGAACTATCTGTGCCGTGACCGGATTATCCTACACCTATCCGGGTGAGGGATTGGGAAGCCAGGAGGAGTCTGAACTGCCGATCTTAGAGCCGGTGCTGACCTATGAACTGATTTTGCCTGACGGTGTGCAGCCACAGGCGATGATGCCGAAACTTGCGATGTTAGAGGAAGAAGAACCGGAACTTCATATTGTCTGGAATGAGGAACTGCAGGAGATTAAGATACAGATCATGGGGGAGGTGCAGATTGAGATTTTAAAAGCACTGATCTTAGATCGATTTGGTGTGGAGGTGGAATTTGGCACCGGAAAGATTCTCTACCGCGAGACGATCGCAGATACCGTGGAGGGAGTGGGACATTTTGAACCGCTGCGCCATTATGCGGAGGTTCATCTTTTATTAGAGCCGGGAGAGACCGGAAGCGGACTTACCTTTGCGGCGGATGTCAGCGAGGATATGTTAGCAAAAAACTGGCAGAGACTGGTGCTCACACATTTAGAGGAAAAAGAACATGTCGGTGTGCTGACGGGATCGCCGGTCACGGATATGAAGGTTACGCTGGTTGCCGGACGTGCACATTTAAAACATACGGAAGGCGGCGATTTCAGGCAGGCGACTTACCGTGCGCTCAGACAGGGATTAAAGCAGGCGCAGTCTGTGCTGTTAGAGCCATGGTACGATTTCAGGCTGGAAATACCGAATGAATGTATTGGACGTGCCATGAATGACATAGAAGGAATGTCCGGCAAATTTGATGCCCCGGACAGAAACGGGGAGATGGCAGTGTTGACAGGAATTGTTCCGGTTGCATCGATGCGTGACTATGCAAAAGATGTGACGGCATACACCAAGGGACATGGAAGCCTTACCTGTACACTGCACGGTTATCTGCCCTGCCATAATACGGAGGAGGTTGTGGAAATGATCGGTTATGATCCGGAGCATGATCTGGCAAATCCAACCGGCTCCGTATTCTGTGCGCATGGCGCAGGATTTGTGGTTCCGTGGGATCAGGTCATGGACTATATGCATTTGGAAAGCGTTTTAAAACCGGCAAAAGAAACCGATGAATGGCAGCCAAAACAGATCTATATGCAGCAGCAGAGCAGGGAAGAAGCGTGGATCGGCACAGATGAGATTGACAGAATTTTAAATCAGACATACAATGCTAATAAACGGGAAAAATCTGCTCCGGGGCGTAATGTCTGGAAACGGTCAGGCGGAAGCAGCACGAACATATCACCGGTAACACGGACTTACACACCGCCATTGTCGGACAAAGAATATCTGTTGGTGGACGGGTATAATGTGATATTTGCATGGGACGAGTTAAATGAACTTGCCCGTGACAATGTGGATGGAGCGCGTGGGAGACTTCTTGATATTTTATGTGATTATCAGGGAATGCGTGGATGTGAATTGATCGTGGTGTTTGATGCATACCGCGTACAGGGACACAAGACTGAAATGTATGATTACCATAATATTCATGTCGTTTACACGAGAGAGGCAGAGACTGCAGATCAGTACATTGAGAAGTTTGCGCATGAAAATGGAAGAAAATACCGTGTGACGGTTGCAACATCGGATGGATTAGAGCAGATCATTATCCGGGGAGCCGGATGCGGACTGATCTCTGCAAGAGAATTGGAAAAAGAGATCACACGCAAACGCGGGGAAATGTTAGAAACATATCAGGCAAAACGTGAACCGGAAAAGAAGGTGCATATGGCAGAGCACATCCCGGATGAGGTGGCAGAAGCAGTCAGAAAGGCGGATTTTCATGAATAAACAGGAAGAAGTAAAATTTACACAGTCCGGCTTTTTAAAAATTGATGGGAAAAAAAGAGTTTCAATTCGATTTGAACGTGGAAGTGATATTGCAGAGGGCATGCTTCCACCGGGAAAAATCATAAAGAATCATGGATTTTCCGATAAGGAAGTAGCAGGATTGGAAGTCTATCTGGAGATGAACTGTGATGAGATCTACAAAAAGGCGAAGGAAATTGGTAAATTTACCAACTTATTATAAAAGAATATTTCCGTTATTTTTCGCATGGATGATCCTGCTGACGACCTGTGTTGGCAGTCAGTCGGATGCCTTTCAGATGATATCAATCGAAAAGGCGTCCGGTCAGACTATGTTCTCAGGCGAGCGTCTGGTAAAAACACATGATGCGCTGTTAGAGACAGCCAGAGGACGCAGCGAAACATTAGAGAGCGGGAGAGAAAAAGAATTTGCATCCGTAAACTGGCGCAGAATGGCAGGCGTTACAATAAGGATTCTGCTTGTCATACTTCCGGCGCTGATTCTGCAGTTCTGGAGCATCTGGTACCGCAGGGCGGATGAGATCGTCCCGCGCGGACTGCTCTTAGTGAAGTTTGTGAGGAGGGCGGACGGAAAAAAGAATGGCATTTTAGCTCTCATGAAATAAAGATAAAAATATTATTTTATGAGAGGTAGAAAAAATGCAGATTCTTATTTGGGTTATGATGATCGTTGGTGGTGCCGCAGGACTTCTGTCCACGGCTTATCTTGTTTTGGCTATGCCGGTAATTCTTGTGTGGAAGATTTTCCGCAAGGTAAGATACCATATAGCGATCTGTGATTGATGAAGTGGATTTGTAAGGTTTGTAGAAAAAAATGGACAGTTCCTGTATGTCCTTTAGCTGCGGAAAATGGAAGCAGATGATATGCAGGGAAAAGAATACATGTAATTGGTAAAAAGGGTCTGGCTATGCTGGATCCTTTTTAAATGGCGTAAATTAAGTGTCGAAGCTGAAAAGGCAGAAGAGGCGCAGGTAGATTTAGAAAAGTGGTGTAAATATGGAAGGAATATGGTAAGATGAAAGCATGTGTGGAAATGGTAGTTGGTAAAGATCAGGGATAATTTGAAGAAGCTAGTATTATTTGAAAAATAGCAGAAAATTGTGATAGAGTGCTAGATGACGGAAGCATAGATAATATTTTGATACAGGTTTTACAAATAGGGCAGATATTATCTCCCGGAAAGGAGACTGGCAGATGAATGATGCATTGAAAATTGAAAATAATGATATTATGAACAAATTTCAAAAAACGGAAAATATTTTAAACGACGTTCAAAATATCATAGAAGTCTCACAGAAAGAAGCCTATCGTGCGGTTAACACAATATTGTCACAGAGGAACTGGCTGATCGGGTATCGGATCGCAGAGGAAGAACTGCTCGGTGAGGATCGTGCGGAGTATGGAGCTAATATAATAAAAAAGCTGTCAAAAGAGCTTACAGAAAAGTACGGAAAAGGATTTACAAAAACGAACCTATATAGTTTTTATAGCTTTTATAAATACTTTCCAGACATTTTCCACACACCGTGTGGAAAATCTTCTATACGATTATCATGGTCTCATTACAGAACATTATTACAGGTAAAGGATAGCACGGCTCGAAATTGGTATGAAAAAGAAGCATATGAGCAAACCTGGAGTGTGCGTACTTTACAGCGGAATATAGATACACAATATTATTATAGATTACTGCAGTCGAAAGATAAAGATGCTGTAGAGCATGAGATGCAGGAAAAAACATTTGAGTATCAGCAGGACAAGTTAGAATTTATAAAAAATCCCGTTGTGGTGGAATTCTTAGGATTGACATTGGACGCTTCTTTTAATGAGACAAAATTAGAATCGAGCATTATCTCAAATTTGCAGAAATTTCTTATGGAAATGGGAAAAGGCTATGCGTTTGTTGCAAGACAGCAGCATATTCATACAGAGAAACAGGATTATTTTATAGATTTGGTATTCTATAATTATATTTTAAAATGTTTTGTATTGATTGATCTGAAAACAACCAGAATTACCCATCAGGATGTAGGGCAGATGGATATGTACATTCGTATGTATGATGAATTAAAAAAGTCATCGGATGACAATCCTACGTTAGGCATTGTTTTGTGTTCGGAAACAGATGAGGATATTGCAAGATATTCTATATTGCATGGAAATGAACAGTTATTTGCCAGCAAATATAAATTATATCTGCCAACGGAAGAGGAATTACGGGAAGAAATAGAAGCACAAAAGGCGGTTTTTTATTTACAGCAGAAAGAAACGGAAAAGCAAAACAAGGAGGAAAATCCTCTGCTCCTGCAAGGACAGTCGCATTTTGCTCCGCAAAACAAGGAGGAAAATCCTCTGCTCCTGCAAAGGCAGTCGCATTTTGCTCCGCAAAACAAGGAGGATTAAAATGCTTCCACAAGCGTTTTTGAACAGAATGGAATCAATGCTCGGAAATGAATATCCGGCATTTTTAGAAAGTTATGACAAGGATAAATATCAGGCACTGCGGTTAAACAGTATCAAGGGAGATACTGCACAGATGAAGGAAAAAGTATCTTTTTCTCTGCAGCCGGTAGTCTGGGCGAAAGATGGATTTTACTATGAAAAAGACGATACTCCGGGCAGGCATCCGCTTCATGAGGCGGGCGTGTATTATATCCAGGAGCCGAGCGCCATGGCACCGGTATCCTATCTGATGGGAGATTATGATGTGGTGCAAAAAGAGCCGGCAGCCTGTCAGGAGCGGATCTTAGATCTGTGCGCAGCTCCGGGCGGAAAGAGCACGCAGATCGCAGCAAGAATGCATGAAATGTATACATCTGGGAAATGGAAAGAGCCGGGAATGCTTATCTGTAATGAAATCCATCCGGCACGCGCGAAGATTTTATCTGAGAACGTGGAGCGGATGGGGATTGCAAATGCAATGGTCACGAACGAGACGCCGCAGCGTTTAGCGGAGGTGTTCGAGGATTATTTTACCCGTATTCTGGTGGATGCGCCGTGTTCCGGGGAAGGCATGTTCCGCAAAAATGAAGCGGCATGTGAAGAGTGGAGCCCTGAAAATGTCAGCCTTTGTGCCGAAAGGCAGGATGGAATTTTAGACTGTGCGGCTTCCATGCTTGCACCGGGCGGCAGGATCGTGTATTCCACCTGTACATTTGCCCCGGCGGAGAATGAGGGAAGCATGATGCGCTTTCTGCTGCGGCACCCGGAGTTTCGTATCGTGGAAGTAAAAAAGGCAGATGGCATGTCGGCAGGAGTACCGGAATGGGCTTATTTCGGGGAAAAAATGGGACAGGTATTGCCTGAGATTGCACAGACGATCCGTCTCTGGCCACAGCATCTGAATGGAGAGGGCCACTATCTGGCTGTCCTTGAAAAAGAGGGAATACTAAGACAGGGTTATTGCCGGAATGGGGAAGAAAAAGGAATCCCTGCAAAAGATCTGAAAGTACCGGGCAAAGGAATCGTGGAATTTCTGGATTTTGCGAAAGATACATTAGATCCACAGACATTAGCCGGACTGGAGAAAAATGGTACGTATCTGAAATTTGGAGATCAGCTTTACCTTGCACCGAAAGGTATGCCTTCTGTAAAAGGTCTTAAAGTCCTGCGACCGGGACTGCACCTTGGAACGGTAAAAAAGAACCGCATGGAGCCGTCACATGCGCTTGCACTGGCACTTAAAAAAGAACAGGTGCGCTATACGGCAGATCTGGCTTCGGACGGAGAGGTGATTCGTGGTTATTTAAATGGTGGAACTTTTTCTTATGAGGGAGAAAAGGGATGGTATCTGGTCATGGCAGACGGCTTTAGCACCGGCTGGGGAAAACTGGCGGGCGGGATCATGAAAAACCACTATCCGAAAGGACTTCGAAAAATGTGGTAGTGTGAAAATAAGATTTTTGTCGGGGCAGAATGCCATTGTGCAGGGTAGAAAGCTGTTTCAAGGCACTTTACAAGCAGAAAAACGTGATTTATTATAATAGTATCTTTATCGTTGATTATGTGGAAAGCGAAGATGTTTATGAAAAAGAAGACAATCATTCTGCCGTTACTTGTATTTTTGGTGGGAATCAGTGTTTTAATGGGAACGGTGTACAGCGTAAGGGAAAATCAGCAAAAACAAAGCCAGTCAGTTGCAGAATTAAATGCCATGACATATGCGGAACGCATGAAGACGGAAGTCATGGGAGGAATTGAAATTACGGATACACTCGAACAGATTTTAATCAGTGGGGATGGGAAATTTGAAAAATTTCAGCAGATAGCCGGGAATCTGATGAGCGATTCCATTCAGAGTATTCAGCTTGCGCCAGATGGCGTTGTGACGGATATTTATCCGGAAAAAGGAAATGAGACAGGTAAAATTGATCTGCTGAATGACAAGGATCGTGGGGAAATTTCCCGTTATGCGAGAGATCATCAGATGACGGTTATGCAGGGACCGTTTCAGTTAAAACAGGGTGAATATGGAATTGCGGTAAGAAATCCGGTGTATCTGGATCAGAAAGACGGACAGGAAACTTTCTGGGGATTTACGATCGTGATCATTCGTGTACCGGACATTTTTGCGGACTCGGTAAAAGCACTTTCGGATTTTGGATATCAGTACAGGCTTTCAAAGACTGTTTCTCCGTGGGAGATGTCCTACGAATATGTCTATGGTTCCGGGAAAAAGCTGACCAATCCGGTGTCCTACGTTTTTGATATGGGGGGAAATCAGTGGAAGCTTGAGGTAATGCCAGAACATGGAGGGTACAATATATATTTGTATGAAATTCTGATTGGTGGAACGCTGATCGTACTGCTTTTGACAGGGCTCACCAGGACACTCTTAAATCTTGATGAGCATCGTAAAAAATTCAAAAAACTTGCGGTGACAGATCCACTGACCGGAATCTATAACCGCCATGGATTTGATGAACTGGTGGAACGGTATCTGAAACAAAATACGGAGAAGCATTGTGTCGGGGTGCTGCTTGATATTGATGATTTTAAATCTGTCAATGATATGTATGGGCATGCTTCCGGTGATCGTGCCCTGCAGATTCTGGCAGAGAGCATGAAGAAGTTCTTTCCGGAAAAGGCTGTGCTTGGACGTAATGGAGGCGATGAATTTTGTATTTTTCTTCCGGATTGTACGTGCGGTGAAGTAAAGGAACAGATGGAGCAGTTTACGAAGCTGGTAAAAACTTTTCCATATGAAAGTGAGCAGAAAAAGTTCAGTATTTCTCTTGGTTATGCGGAGTATCCGCGAGATGCGGAAACTCTCGAACAACTGATGCACTGTGCGGATACTGCTCTCTACGAAGTAAAACTGCGTGGAAAACAAGGGTGTATGGAATACCGGGAAGGACTTCGTCCGGAAATCCGGACACAGCTTGGGTTTGTGCTGAAAGATGTCTCGGAAAATCTTCCGGGAGCTTTCATTATATACAGAGCAGATCATGAGACGGATGAAATTCTGTTTGCAAATCGTGAGATGATCTGTCTTACCGGATGCAGGACGATGGATGATCTGCTTGCTTATACGGACAGAAGCTTCCGAAATCTTATTTTAGAAGAAGAAAGAGATGCAGTGGAGCAGAGTATCTGGCAACAGATCAATGCGGGGCATGCCAACGATTACGTGTATTTTCATCTGGTAAAAGCGGATGGAACCAGTCTGCCTGTGCTGGATCATGGAAGAATCGTAGAGAGTGGGCGTTATGGAAAGATCTTTTATGTACTGCTTATGGATCAAAAATCAATGAAATGGCATTATGGCGAGAAGTATTAAATGTAATCATTACAATTACATCGGCTTTCTGATATGATTACTGCCAGAGAGAGGTGTTTAAGCAGTTTCAATAAAAAAAATAATGCAGAGATGTATATTCATTTACGGATACACATCTCTGCATTTTGTTTATGACAATAGAATGTTCGCGGAGCGTGCATTCTATTGTTTACGATCATAGCTATGCCAGCGCAGGATACAATCTATGATTCTGACCTTTGACTTGCAATGCTAAAAAGAATCCACTATCAGATTTTACTCATCAGGCACGTTCCTTCGCGCTTGATTTTACTGTGAAAAATCCAAACTGTGCCGCAATCTTTTTCGCATAAGTCAGTGCAAAGAACAGGATAAAACTGTCAATCGGCAGCATGATCACGTTTTTGATGACACGCGGGCCAAGCAGTGCAATAAAGCCTTTTCCGTAAAGCATGGAGATCCAGAGCGTATTCAGACCGCAGTTGATGACCAGCTTTACAAAAAACTCGGCGATCACGATACGTTTGATTGAGACCGGACGGCGGTAGAGCAGGGTGCCGTAAATCAGACCGGAAAGCATGGCATTAAAGGTAAATCCAAAGAAAAATGGACCATCGGGCTTTAAGACATACTTTAAAAGATCGAGCGCACCGCCGAACAGGCATCCGACCGCCGGACCGAATAAAAATTCAACGATGCGGTTTGGCAGCCCGGAAAAGCCGATCTTGATGTAAGGACCGAGCTGGATGCTTGCGACCATACTTAAGACGATGGCGAGTGCAGCTAAGAGTCCGCAGAGCACGACCGTCTTTGTGTGGCACAGTTCCTGAAGCGATTGTTGATACAGTTCCTTTAATTTTTTCATAAAAAAAGCCTCCTTCCTTAGCAGTTTCCTAAAACCACATAGAGGAGACATAAATACCTTTATGCAGCAGCGGGATGCGAATTCTGTACCGCAAACAAAAGCAGCGCCTTTGTTTTTCGTCCGTGTGACAACTCCCTGTTCACATGGCACTTAACGCACAGAGTTCTACTCTGCTAATATGAAATATTAGTTTTGACAAGTTCTGTTATAGCACACGGATAAGGCTTTGTAAAGAAGAACTTATATTTTGTGATGTATTTTTAAATATTTCTGATAAAACAGATTCCTGTAAAGGCTGATGACGGATCAGGATTTCAGTGTTAGAATAAAAGGTATCATGAGCGTAAGCAAACGGCGAATTGGATCATGTGACGATTTTGCACATGATATGAATGAAAATAATGTGGGAGGAAGCATATGAAGCTGACCGGTATCCATATAAAAAATTTTAAAGCGATCCACGAGATGAAAATCGACAGTATCGAAAATGCATTGATTCTGGTAGGACAGAACAATACAGGAAAGACAACGATCTTAGAGGCAATCCGTGCAGCTTTTGGAGATTATCATATTTCTGCGGAAGATTTTGACGGTGACTGTGCCAACATTGAGATGGATCTGTCATTAGAATTTTCCATTGAAGATTTAAAATGGCTGCATCAGAACGGCATAGTCAGCCAGTATAAAAGATATGAGACGTGGCTTGAGGATTTCTGCAAAAAGCTGCCGTCATTTTCTCTGAACGAGGAAGAGACAGGCGGCGGACTGCAGTTTACGTTTATCGCACACAGGGATGGCTGGGTGCGTTATCAGGATAAGGAACATAAGAATAATTCCTGCATCCCGCAGGTGTTCCCGAAGATCTATTATCTGGATGCGGAGCGTGATCTAAACCAGCTGCAGGGAGATCTTTTAATGCTGCAGGAGGATGAGCTGTTAAAACGGATGCGAGCGGACACCTGTATGTTTAATCAGGCGAAAAAATGTGGGCACTGTTTTTCATGTATCGGTCTGATCGAGAAGAAAACACCGGCAGAACTGGATGCATTTGAGACGGCGAAACTTTTGGATTACAAACTATACCAGTTAAATCTGGATGAATTTGCAAAAAAAGTAAATCGGAATTATAAAAAGAACGGCGGGCAGGATGAGATCTTATACTCGATGAACCGGGATGTGGAGCGGATGTTAAAAGTTACGACTGAGATCCACAATCCGGCGCAGAACCTGACCAGACCGGTGGCAAAGATGGGAAAAGGCATGCGCAGTATCTACATGCTGTCTCTGCTTGAAACTTATACGGGGACGGAAGGGCGGATTCCGAGCATTCTTATGATCGAGGATCCGGAGATTTTCCTGCATCCAAAACTGCAAAAAGTTTCCGGGGAGATTTTATACCGTTTGTCCAGAAAAAACCAGGTAATTTTTTCCACGCATTCGCCAAATCTATTGGCGAACTTTAACAGCAGGCAGATCAGACAGATTGTTTTAGACGGCGAAGGCTATTCGAAGATGTGTGAAAAGACAGACGTGAGTGCGATCCTCGAAGATCTCGGTTACACGGCAAATGATCTGATGAATGTGAACTTTGTATTTATCGTGGAGGGCAAGCAGGACAAGAGCCGTCTGCCGCTTCTGATCCGGAAATATTATTCGGAGACTTATGATGAGAGCGGAAAACTATCAAGAATTGCGATCATCACGACAAACAGTTGTACGAATATCAAAACCTACGCAAACTTAAAATATATGAACCAGATCTATCTGCGGGATCAGTTTCTGATGATACGTGATGGGGATGGAAAAGACCGTATGGAGTTAGGGCGGCAGCTCTGTCGTTATTATGAGCAGCGGAATTTGGAGGATGTTGACACTCTGCCAAAGGTCCGGCCGGAAAATGTCCTGATTTTAAAATACTATTCATTTGAAAACTATTTTTTCAATCCCAAAGTGATGACCGAACTTGGTGTGGTCGAATCTGAGGAGGCATTTTATGAGACATTGTTTGAAAAATGGAAGGAGTATTTACATCGTCTTAGCAGCGGGAAACATCTGACGGAGGTGCTTGGATTTGAGATGCAGAGCATTTCTGATATCAAAGCACATATGGAAGAAATAAAAATCTATTTGCGCGGACACAATCTGTATGATATTTTTTATGGAAGATACAAAGATCAGGAAGAGGAACTCTTAAAACGCTATATTGATCTTGCGCCGAGGGAAGATTTTTCCGATATTTTAGATGCAATCGATCATTTTATTTATTTTGAGAGCAGAAAACGAGAAAGGGATACAAAGTGAAATGAAACGAAATGGTGCAAATCTGACAGAAGGAAAGCCGGTTAAACTGATCCTGCAGTTTGCAATCCCGGTATTTTTGGGAAATCTGTTCCAGCTTTTTTATGGGCTGATTGACACAAAGATTGTAGGCAGTACCCTTGGTGAGGGAGCGCTTGCGGCAGTCGGTTCCGTCTCGATCCTTTATAATCTGCTGACGGGATTTTTTAACGGTTTAACGCTTGGTTTTTCCGTTGTGACGGCAAGATATTTTGGGGCAGGGGACACAGAAAAATTAAAAAAGAGTGTTGCGGGAACAATTCTGTTAGGATTTGTGACGGCGGCGATACTGGTGACCGGAGTGTTTGTATTTTTACGTCCACTCCTTAGCATCATGCATGTGCCGGCAGAACAGAAAGAGATGGCATATACCTATATCAGCATCCTGGTGCTTGGGATGTTTGTGACACTTGCCTATAATATGTGTGCAAATGTATTGCGTGCGATCGGAGATTCCATGACGCCGCTTATTTTTCTGATCCTTGCGGCGGTGTTAAATGTCATTCTGGACTATGTCTGTATTCTGGTATTTTCCATGGGTGTTGGCGGAGCCGCAGCGGCAACTGTGATCTCACAGGTGGTATCCGTGGTGCTCTGTGTGATCCATATCAAAAGACATTTCCCGATCCTTCAGGTGGAACGCAGACATTTTAAACTGGAAAAATCAGAAGTGCGTACGATGTTGTCCGGCGGGCTTTCCATGGGAATGATGTCAAGTCTTGTAAATCTTGGTACACTGATCTTACAGACCGGGATCAATACACTTGGAACTTCCGTGATCGTGGCGCATACGGCAGCGAGAAAGATTTTTGAGATATGGGGACTGCCGGTGACGGTGCTTGGAGCGACCATGGCAACCTACAGCGGACAGAATTATGGTGCCGGTAAATATGACAGGATCACTTCCGGCTTAAAGGCGGCGCTGATGCTTGGCTGTGGCTGGGCGGTGATGGTTATGATCATGGCATATACGATTGCAACGTATCTGGTCGGCTTTATTGCAAGTACAGACAGTGCAGAAATTTTGTACTGGGGAACAACGTATCTGCGGGTTGATATGCTGTTTGAGATGGTCTGTGTCTGGATTGTGATCCTGCGCAACACGATGCAGGGAGTCGGAGATTATAAGACACCGATCTTTTCAAGCTTTCTGGAACTGGCATGTAAGATCGTGTTCACGGCGGTATTCGTCCGCTACTTCGGTTACTGGGGCGTCATCTGGACAGAGCCGGTCACATGGATCATTATGGTGGTACCGTTAATTGTCATGCTGATAAAAAATCCTGTATTTCACCAAAAGAGGACAGCTTAGAAAACATCAGTAGAATCGAAAAAACAGCAATTCGCATGGGAATATATCTCAGCAGCAAATTGTCTGGAAATGAGTAATAGTGTGAAAAACAGCGCAAGAAAGGAGATTATTATGAAAAAGCAAGTGAACTATATAGAGATTGCGAAAGAAACCGTGATACTGACGGCAGCGGTGGCAGTCATTGCGGCTGCAGTGTATTTCTTTTTGGTGCCAAGCCATGCGTCAGTCAGCAGTATTTCCGGTCTTGGAATCGTGCTTTCTAATTTTATTCCACTGCCGTTATCGGCAATCACCATGATTTTAAATGTGGTACTTCTGGTCATCGGATTTTTTACCTGTGGAAGGGAATTTGGGGTAAAGACCGTTTATACCAGCATTATGCTCCCCGTGTTTTTAGGGATATTTGAAATGGTTTTCCCGAATCTTGGATCGCTGACAGACAGCCAGGAGTTAGATGTGCTGTGTTATATTTTAGTGGTCAGTGTGGGACTCAGTATTTTATTTAACCGCAATGCATCCTCCGGTGGGCTTGATATTGTTGCGAAGATCATGAATAAATATCTGCATATGGATCTTGGGCGTGCAATGTCCTTATCGGGGATGTGTGTTGCACTTTCAGCAGCTTTCGTTTATGATACAAAAACAGTGGTACTCAGTATTTTGGGAACTTATTTTAATGGGATCGTTTTAGATCATTTTATTTTTGATCATAATATCAAACGCCGTGTGTGTATTATTACGGAAAAAGAGGAGGAACTCCGCAATTTTATCCTCAATGATCTTCACAGCGGGGCGACGATCTATGAATCCATCGGTGCTTATAATATGCAGAAAAGAAACGAGATCATTACCATCGTGGACAAGAACGAGTATCAGAAATTGATGAATTATATGAATCATGAAGATCCGAAAGCATTTATTACAGTGTATCATGTGTCGGATATCAGGTATCAGCCGAAAGGGTAAGGTGCAGTCAGTGGAAAAATGAAGTATGACCATACACAGGTTATTCAGTAAAGATCCTGGATTGTCTGGCTGAAATACAGCGTATCAGGATAATCTGCGGATTTTTGAAGGCGGCATACCAAACCGTTTTTTAAACAGTTTACTGAAATGATAGACATCGTCGTAGCCAACTTTGGCTGCGACTTCCTGGATGCTGCCGTCAAAACCGTTTTCTAACAATTCTTTTGCTTTTTCCAAACGGATATTGATCAGGTGGCGGATCGGTGTATCCCCTGTCTCGCTTTTAAAGATTCGCGAGATATAAAAAGGGCTCAAGTACATATTTTCCGCAATCTGGTCTAATGAAATCTTTTCACTGTAATGATCCTCAAAATAATTTACGATCTGGTCGACCACATATTTTTTGCTGGTGGATTCAAACGAACAGCCGGTATTGATCCGCACCGGTTCACTCTGTTCCCGAAGCAGCAGTATTAACATCTGCATCAGATAACTTTTTAACATGATATAACGTCCGCTGCGGCAGACATCATTTTCAGCACTCATGGATGTACAGATCTTAAAAAGTTTCTGCCGTAATTCACCGGAAGTATGTAAAATCGGAGACTGTGCGGAAGGATCAACAGCCGGTTCTTTTAAATGCAGCGGCAGATAATTTTCCGGGAAATCCGGAAAACGGACATCACATAAACCGACAAAAAACTCCGTGGTCGGATTGGCAGGATTCGTGCAGAGTGCCTGATGCTTCTGCCCCGGATTTAAGATGATGATATCCCCCTCGGACACATCATAGAGCCTGTCCGCAATCTTGTATTTGCCGTGACCGGACAAAATAAAAGCCATCTCGATAAAATCATGGCTGTGATAGCGCTCCTCGTCTTTCAAACGTGTGCCTTTCCAGGTAAATAGAAAAGTCGGATTCAGTTGGTCAAGCAGTTGTTCCCGGTTGTCGCAGCACATAGTAAAGTCTCCATTTCTTCATTTTAAATACACTTTTTATGATCCACATCACAGTATAACATATTCTCTGTCAGAAACCATCCCTTCCGGTGCAAAAAATAACATGAACGGTGCAAGATATTACATTCCTTTTTATCCCAAAAGTACTATACTGAAAATCCGAAAGGCAAAAAGAAAAGGGAGTAGGAGGGGTATTATGACACCAATGAAGTGGTTCTTTTCATTTCTGAAAAAGTACCGGGGGTTAATGATAGTTGGAATTTTGCTGACCACAGCGGTATCAGTGCTTTCGGTGGTAAATCCGTACATATCCGGGCAGATCGTAGATCAGGTCATAAGCGGTGGAAAATATGACAGACTGATGCCGTTTATCGGATGTCTGATCGGAGTCACGATCGTGATGGGAGTCTTGCGTTTTCTGTTTCAGGTCGCATTTGAGACGGCGTCGCAGGGCGTTTTGTACGATATGAGAGACAAAGTCTACCGGAAATTATTAGAGGAAGATTTTGCATTTTACAATAAGAAACGTACCGGAGATCTGATGAGCCGCCAGACCGGAGATATGGATGCGATCCGTCACTTTGTGGCATATGTGGTCTATATGGTTTACCAGAGTGTGCTGATGTTTGTGTTTGCACTGCTCATGATCTTTACGGTCAACACGAAACTGGCACTTGCCATGCTTGTGGTTTTGCCGTTTACGGCGTTTGCAACCTGCCGTCAGACGAAAGAGGTACGTCCGGCATTCAAGCGCAACCGTGACTGTTTTTCCTCACTCAATGCGTTTGTGCAGGAAAATGTTAGTGGAAACCGTGTGGTAAAAGCATTTGCAAAAGAAGATTTTGAGATTGAAAAATTCAATAAGGAAAATGATAAATTCCGTGAGGCGCAGATCGATGCGTCAAAGATCTGGATGAAATATGTGCCGATATTTGAGGTGCTTTCCTATGCACTGACGATCATCCTGATCCTCTACGGCGGCTATATGGTCATTCAGGGAGAGATCACGTTAGGACAGCTCGTGACGGTGAACGGCTATCTGTGGATGTTAAACAACCCGCTGCGCCAGGCAGGATGGCTGGTCAACGATATCAGCAACTTTACAACGTCCGTGGAGAAAATCTATGCGACTTACAGTGAAGAGCCGCATGTAAAAACACCGGTATCTGGAGTAGTGAAGAAACATCTGAAAGGTGAGATCGAGTTTAAAAATGTATCTTACCGTGCGGATGACGAAGATATTGTCATGGATGTCAATTTCAAGGTAAAACCGGGGCAGACCGTCGGTATCATTGGTTCTACCGGAGCTGGAAAATCAACGATCATGAATCTGCTCTGCCGGTTTTATGATACGACTTCCGGTGAAGTGCTTGTGGATGGTGTGAATGTCCGCGACATGGATCTTTATAACCTGCGTGACAATATCGGCATGGCGATGCAGGATGTGTTCCTTTTTTCGGATACGATTGAAGGAAATATCGCATACGGAAGGCCGAATTGTTCGTTCGAAGAAGTCAAACAGGCTGCGATCATGGCGGATGCCAATCATTTTATCCAGGCACTTCCGGATGGATATGATACGATCGTGGGTGAGCGCGGTGTCGGACTTTCCGGCGGACAGAAACAGCGTATCTCCCTTGCGAGGGCACTGCTGAAAGATCCGTCGATCCTGATTCTTGACGATACGACATCGGCGGTCGATATGGAGACGGAGAGTTATATCCAGAGCCAGTTGAAGAAATTAGATAACAAGTGCACGATATTTGTCATTGCGTACCGCATTTCTTCCATTAGAGACGCAGATCTGATTCTTGTCATGGATAACGGACGCATCATTGAACAGGGAACACATGAGCAGTTAGTGGCGGCGGGAGGTTATTACGCGACGGCTTTCCATAACCAGTATGGCGAGATCCCACAGGAAATTTTAAACGGAAAGGGGGAGAAATAAGATGGCAAGAAACAGATATGATATGGATGAGATATTAGAGGACAGTTTTGATGTAAACCAGCTCAAACGTCTTGCAGGTTACATTGCTCCCTACAAAAAGAAGATGGCAGGCGTGATTCTTCTGATGCTTTCTTCCTCGGCACTTACCATGGCGATCCCGATCTTTTTCCAGAATGTGATGGATCACAGCATCCCGGAAAAAGATATGAAATCGATCACATTTTACAGTATTGCGACATTGCTGATCGCACTTTATTCGGGTCTTTCCCTGCGGATCAAGATCAAGACCATGAGTGTGATCGGGCAGGATATCGTACATGACATCCGCTATGATATTTTCTGTCATCTGCAGGAACTTCCGTTTTCCTATTATGATGACAGACCACATGGAAAAATTCAGGTGCGTGTGGTCAATTATGTGAACAGCCTAAGTGATCTTTTGAGCAATGGTATTGTCAACACATTCACAGATCTGTGCAACCTGATCTTTATCCTGATGTTTATGTTTGCACTCGATGTCCGGCTGACGCTGATCTGTCTGTGCGGACTGCCGGTTCTTGCATTTGTGATTATCTTAATCAAGAAAAAACAGCGCAGGGCATGGCAGATCCAGAGCAACAAACAGTCAAACTTAAATGCGTACATTGCGGAGAGTATCAATGGAATCCGTGTGACACAGTCTTTTGTAAGGGAAAATGAGAATACCGGAATCTTTAATAACCTAAGTAAAAATTACCGGAAATCCTGGATGCGTGCGGTAATGTTTAACTTTACGATGGGACCGAGCGTGGATATTATTTCGACATTTACGACGGCACTGATCTATGTGCTGGGTGTCCGTTGGATTTTAGCACCGGATATGACACTGACCGTCGGTGTTCTGATCGCATTTACCGCGTACATTGGGCGTTTCTGGGCACCGATCAACACACTTGCCGGATTTTACAATTCTCTTTTGACAGCCATCTCTTATCTTGAGAGGATTTTTGAGACGATCGATGAGCCGGTGGGTGTCAGGGATGAGCCGGATGCAATCCCGATGCCGGAGGTGGCAGGAGAAGTGAAGTTTTCCCATGTGTCCTTTGGTTATGAGTCAGGGCAGAAGATTTTGGAGGATATCAATTTTACGGCAAAACCGGGTGAAACGTATGCAATCGTCGGCCCGACTGGGGCAGGAAAATCCACGATCGTAAATCTCATCAGCCGTTTTTACAATGTGGATTCCGGGAAAATCACCATCGATGGCATTGATATCTCGAAGGTGACACTTCATTCACTGCGCACCCAGATGGGAATCATGATGCAGGACAGCTTTATTTTTGCCGGGACGATCATGGATAATATCCGCTATGGCAACCGCAGTGCGACGGACGAGGAAGTCATCCGTGCCGCAAAAACAGTCTGCGCCCATGATTTTATTATGGAAATGGAAAACGGATATGAGACACAAGTCAATGAGAGAGGAAGCAGGCTATCCGCCGGACAGCGGCAGCTGATTTCTTTTGCAAGAGCGCTGCTTGCCGATCCGAAGATCTTAATCTTAGATGAGGCGACTTCGAGCATTGATACTGAGACGGAACTGCTTTTACAGAAGGGATTAAATGAGCTTTTGAAAGGAAGAACCTCGTTTATCATTGCACACAGGCTCTCCACGATCAAAAATGCCGACTGCATCTTATATGTAGACAAAGGCGATATTTTAGAGCGTGGAAATCATGACGCACTGATGGAACAGAAGGGTGAGTATTATAAACTTTATATGTCACAGTATGATTTCTTAAAATGACGGACACTGCGGTGCCATTTGCCAATCAAAAAACCGGAAAACACCATTTGACACCCGGATTTTATAAATAAAAACTGCCGCCTCACGGTGATATGTTCCCCTTTTTCTGAACTTACAGAGAAAAGGGTACATATATTCACCTGGAGGCGGCAGTTAGTGTGAAAAATAAGATTTTTCACACGCAAGATTTGTGCTTACGCACAAACTTGAGATGCGCAGAAAGCTGCGCAAGAATGAAGATTTTTATGAAAGTTTATTCAGTTTTATGTTCTTTCCTGTATTCTGCAGGGCTTTTTCCAACGTATTTTTTGAACTTGATATGGAAATAATCGACATTCCGGTAGCCGACTTTTTCTGCGATCGCATAAACTTTTAACTCTGAGGAACAGAGAAGTTCCATCGAGTGTTTGATGCGGACATGATCGACGTATGAGTTGAAGTTTTCACCCATCTTTTTGCGGAAAATCTTTCCGAGATAGGAGCTGTTGTAACCAAACAGTGGTGCAATATTTTCTAATGTGATATTGCTTGCATAGTTGTGGTTGATGTAGTGCAGAATATCATCCAGCACGCTTTCACGGGAAGAGTTACCGATCGAGGACATGATCATCTCAAACTGTTCCGTAAAGTACAGGATGATCTCGTAGAGATAATATTTTTCTTCGATCAGACGGATGATATCCGCATTGCTCGGAAACGGGATATTTGCACCAGTGTAAATCCGGTTTGCCTGTTCCTTGATCTGCAGATAAAGGTCTGCCAGGAAAAGCCGTATGGAATCAATCGAATCTGCAGCATGGTAAAGTTCATTGGTAAGCTGTGTTAAAGTCTCCGCTAACATATTGCGGTTGAATGCCTGAAGATATTCAAACAGGCTGGTAGCGTAACGGTTTAAAAAAGCGTCGTTTAAGATGGATTTTAAACAGTTCGGATCCGGCAGGTCGGCATAACCGATCGTGTGTTGTTCCTGTTCGCAGAAGAAACGGCGCTCTAAGAGCTGTTTCGCCTGAGTATAGGAAATATAGACTTCCGACAGATCGGACACGCGTGCACCGTATGTAATAAAGAGACTGTCGAGAGGAGAGTTCTCCTGTGGACGACGTTCTCTCTGATATCGTTCCAGAAAATCGTTAAACTTTTGAATGGCAAAAGTGCCTTTCAGCAAAATAACCTCATGATACTGCAGCGTAATATTATCATAGGAGTTATTGTCCTGATTCGTCACGCGCAGAAGATCCGAAAAACGATAGGAGGCATCTGCGGTATTGTGACTGTATTTCTCATAGATCACAACCTGATAGGTGTCTGCTGTCAGATGGAGATCTGTTGTATTTATGTGGGAAAGATCGATATCATTCGTTAAAAGATCGCGGATGATGGTCTCTCTTGCCTTTTCACGGTAATGTTCCCGGGTATTTGCAGTTGCAGCATCCTTGTCTAAGTTTTCTTTGATCGAACGAAGAATCTCCTCAAGTTCATCCTCGTCGATCGGCTTTGTCAGATAATACTGCACTCCGTAACGGATGGCTTCCTGCGCATATTTGAAATCAGAGTAACCGCTTAAGATAATGACTTTACCGGTAAAACCCTGTGCTCTTGCCTCCCGGATGACGTCAAGCCCTGACATTCCCGGCATGCGGATGTCTAAGAGAACGATATCCGGCTGTAAGGCAAGAATCTGCTGATAGGCGGTCTCACCGTTTGCAGCTTCTCCGGCGATCGTATAGCCGAGAGATTCCCAGTCGAACAGACATTTGATACCTTCCCGGATAATGGATTCATCATCTGCAATTAAAACGCGATACATAAAAATAACCTTCCTGTTCCAATGATAAAAATACTAAACGTAAGTATAAATGCGAACGTTTTGTTTGTCAAATTTATCGAGTGTTTTATGTACAATTTAGGGGGTATTTTTTGCAGGGTGGGTATAGTAAGATGAGACAAAATGAGGGAAACAGGGAGGGAAATCCTCTGCTTCTGATAGCAGTCGCATTTTCCTTCGGAAAACAAGGAGGAAAATCCTCTGCTCCTGATAGCAGTCGCATTTTCCTTCGGAAAACAGGGAGGATTTATCATATGAAATTCAGTAATGGATGCTGGCTGCAGAAAGAGCGCTGCGAGTGCTTTTCTCCGGCGGAGGTATATTTTTCAAAAATCGAGAAAGATCAGGTGACGATCTGTGCACCGACGAGCAAAATCGCACATCGAGGGGATACCCTTGGAGGAATCAACCTCACGATCGTGATCTCAGCGCCGTATGAGGAAGTGCTCAGGGTTCAGACTTATCATCACATGGGCGTGCAGAAAAAGGCACCGTCATTTGAGATCGCACCTGCGGAGAGCGGACATTTAAAGGCGGAAGAGACCGAGGACAAACTGGTCATTTCAAGCGGTACACTGCGCCTGGAAGTGCAGAAAGAGAACGGAGCACTCACATTCTACCGCGGTGAGGAGAAAATCACTGCAAGCGGATGGAGAGATCTTGCATACATGAAGACCGACTGGAAAGGTTTTGCCTATGATAAAGGACCGGAAGATGCTTATATGAGAGAGCAGTTATCACTTTCCGTTGGCGAGCTGATCTATGGACTTGGCGAGCGTTTTTCTGCGTTTGTAAAAAATGGACAGAGCGTGGATATCTGGAACGAGGATGGAGGTACTTCCACAGAGCAGTCTTATAAAAATATCCCGTTTTATATTTCCAATAAAGGATACGGTGTGTTTGTAAACCATCCGGAGCGCGTGTCCTTTGAAGTTGCAACAGAGATGGTAACCAAGGTTGAATTTTCCGTGCCGGGTGAAAACCTTGACTATTTCCTGATCAACGGACCGACGATGAAAGAGGTGCTGATGCGATATACAGACATTACCGGAAAACCGTCACTTCCGGCACCGTGGACATTCGGTCTCTGGCTGTCCACATCCTTTACGACAAACTATGATGAAAAGACAGTCAACAGTTTTGTCGATGGAATGTTTGACCGCAAGATCCCGTTATCCGTATTCCATTTTGACTGCTTCTGGATGAAAGATTTCAACTGGTGTGATTTTACCTGGGATTCAAGAGTATTCCCGGACCCGGAGGGCATGTTAAAACGTCTGAAAGCAAAAGGATTAAAGATCTGTGTCTGGATCAACAGCTATGTGGGACAGGAGTCCTCCATGTTCAAAGAGGGTGTCGAGGGCGGTTACTTCTTAAAACGTCCAAATGGCGATGTATGGCAGTGGGATATGTGGCAGCCAGGACTTGCCATTGTGGACTTTACCAACCCTGCAGCCTGCGAGTGGTACAGCAAAAAGTTAGAGGCACTGCTCGATATGGGTGTTGACTGCTTCAAGACCGACTTTGGTGAGAGAATCCCGACAGATGCGGTATATTACGACGGTTCTGATCCGGTTAAGATGCATAACTACTATACATACCTTTACAATAAGGTTGTATTTAACGTATTAAAGAAGAAAAAAGGTGAAAAAGAGGCTGTTCTTTTTGCACGTTCTGCAACTGCAGGAGGACAGAAATTCCCGGTTCACTGGGGCGGTGACTGCTGGTCTGACTATGAATCCATGGAGGAGAGCCTTCGCGGAGGCCTGTCACTGACAAGTTCCGGTTTTGGATACTGGAGCCATGATATCGGAGGATTTGAGAGCACTTCCACACCGGATGTCTATAAGAGATGGTGTGCGTTCGGTCTGCTTTCTTCCCATTCAAGACTGCACGGATCTACTTCTTACCGTGTGCCGTGGGCATATGATGAGGAAGCAGTAGATGTGGTACGTTATTTCGCACAGCTTAAGGCATCCTTAATGCCGTATCTGTACCGCAATGCGATCGAGACATCAAAGACCGGTATCCCGATGATGCGGAGCATGGTACTTGAATTTACAGAGGATAAGAACTGTGCTTATCTGGCAACCCAGTATATGTTAGGTGATTCCTTACTGGCTGCACCAATCTTCCGTGATGACAGCATCGCAGAGTACTATCTGCCGGAGGGAACCTGGACATCCTTACTGACCGGAGAAGTCAAAGAGGGCGGTAAATGGTATACAGAGAAACATGGTTATTTAAGCATTCCTCTCTATGTCAAAGAGGGCAGCATCGTGGCTATGGGTGCAAGAAATGACAATGCGGTTTATGATTATGCGGACGGAGTGACATTCCGCGCTTACGCATTGAAAGATGGTGTCAAAGCGGAGACTGTTGTATATGGAACGGAAAATGAAAAGGAAGCATCTGCATGTGTTGTGAAGAATGGAACTTCCTATGAAATCACAGTGGAGAGTAAGAAGGCGTCCAAAGTGGCATTGATGAATGCCGGTGTTCCAAAGCAGGTAAAGGGTGCGTCCTATACACAGGATGGAGAAAATGTCATCGTAGAGTTCAACGGGGACGGCAAGGCTGAGGTTGTATTTTAATGCAGGAAACATACATTGAAGAAATTTTAAAAAAGCTGACTTTAGAAGAAAAAATCGGTATGATCCACGGTGCGGGTTTATTCCGCACTGAAGGAGTGGAGCGGCTTTCCATCCCACCGCTCTATATGTCGGATGGACCGATGGGAGTGCGCGCAGAATTTGCGGACAATGAATGGCGGAATGTCGGGACGACGGAAGATTATGTGACTTATCTTCCGTGCAACAGCGCCATTGCATCCACCTGGAATCGTGATCTGGCAAAGAAAGCCGGAGAAGTGCTGGGAGAGGAGGCAAGAGGCAGAGGCAAAGATGTGATCTTAGCTCCGGGCATCAACATCAAGCGGAGTCCGCTCTGTGGCAGGAATTTTGAATATATGAGCGAAGATCCGGAACTCATCGAAGAACTGGTTGTACCGATGATCGAGGGAATCCAGGAAAACGATGTCGCAGCATGCGTGAAGCATTTTGCGGCAAACTCACAGGAAACCGAAAGACTCTGGGTGGATACAATCATCGATGAGGCAGCACTGGAAGAAATTTATTTTCCGGGATTTCAAGCGGCGGTAGAAAAGGGACACACCCTTGCGCTGATGGGAGCCTATAATCTGTTAAACGGTGAACACTGCTGTATGAGCAAATCCCTGCTCAATGAAAAACTGCGGAAAGACTGGGCATTTGACGGCGTGGTAATCTCCGACTGGGGTGCTGTGCACGATACGAAACTGGCGGCAGAGTCCGGGCTGGATCTTGAGATGGATGTCAAGTATCAGTTCGACGAACAGTACATGGCAGAGCCTCTGTTAAAAGCAGTGAAGGATGGAGAAATCGAAGAATCGCTGGTGGATGAGAAAGTGCGCAATATCCTCCGCATGATGCTGCGTTTAAAAATGATCGGACCGGAGAGAAAACATCGTAAGACAGGCGCATACAATACGGAGGAACACCGCAGGGCAGTGCTCGATGTGGCGCGCGAGTCCATGATTTTACTGAAAAATGAAGATCAGGTATTGCCGCTTCAGGCAGAATCCGGCTGTAAGGTTGCCGTGATCGGCGCAAATGCCGCTGCGATCCATTCGAACGGGGGAGGAAGTGCAGAAATCAAGGCACTGTATGAGATATCACCGCTTATGGGAATCAAAAAGTTACTTGGTGGAAATGTGAAAGTTTCCTACGCACCGGGCTATGTGATTCCGGATAAGAAAGAGGCATCTGAGATCAACTGGCAGGCGGCGAGCACGGAGACTGCAGAGGATACCGAAAAGGAAAGCACTGTAAGTGGAAGAGCGCTGGATGAAAAACAGCAGGAAGCCTTAGCGGAAGCAGTTGCACTGGCAAAAGCAAGTGACATTGTTATTTTCGTGGGCGGACTGAACCACGATTTTGATGTGGAGGGACTTGACCGCGTGAACATGAAACTGCCATACGGGCAGGATGAAGTAATCGATGCTCTGCTAAAGGCCGTGCCGGATACGGTGGTCTGCATGTATGCAGGTGCACCGGTTGAGATGCCGTGGGCAGAAAAGGCAAAAGCAATCCTCTGGAGCTACTATGCCGGTATGGAAGGGGGAACAGCCCTGGCAGAGATCTTGTATGGAAAAGTAAATCCATCCGGAAAGCTGGCAGAAACATTTATCCGTGATGCGTCACAGTGCCCGGCACATACGATCGGAACATTTGGAAAGAAAGACCGTGTGGAGTACAGGGAAGGTGTGATGGTCGGTTACCGTTATTATGACACAAAAAAAACAGATGTCCTGTTCCCGTTTGGTCATGGACTTTCCTATACGGCATTTACCTATAATGATCTTGAAATTATACGGCAGCAGGAAAATGGCAGACAGACCGTGAAAGTTTCCTGTTCGGTAACCAATACAGGAGAACATGCAGGGAAAGAAACCGTTCAGATTTATGTGGCACCGGAACAGAAAAAAGACAGACCGGTTCATGAACTGAAAGCGTTTGAAAAAGTCGGGCTTGATGCCGGGGAAACAAAGAGGATCTGTGTTATTTTGGAGGAAAGAGATTTTTCCCGTTATGACACAGACAAAAAGATGCCGGTTCCGGTAAATGGAACGTATGAAATTCAGGTTGGAACTTCTTCGACAGACATTCGTCTTTGTGGAAGAATCGACCAGATTTTTGAATAAGGTTAAATTATGGCTATTGAAAAGAAACTCTGACTTTGCTATGATAAAGTCAGGGTTTTTTTCATTCATAGGAAATTACGTCCTATGAATGAAAAAGCCCTCCGGGCGGGATGCGCATCTTGCGGAGTAGAAGTTAGCTGTAAACAGCACCGCTCGAGCGCGAAAGAGTCGCAAGCGACTCTTTGTTCTAGGATTTTTTTGGGGCGGATAGGTGAGAATATGTCTGAGAAGAGCAAGGTATTAGTCGTAGATGATAAACAGGTCGAACGTGTCATGATGAAAAGAATTTTGAGCGGTACGTACGAGGTGATAGAGGCAGAAAATGGCAAGGAAGCATTTGAGATTCTTTATGAACGAAGCACGGAGATAACGGCGGTACTTTTAGATATCGTTATGCCGGAGTATGACGGGTATTATTTTCTGGAACGGTATCATAAAGCACAGATGTATCAGGCAATACCTGTCATTGTACTTACGATGGAGATTGACATTGAGACAGAGATTAAATGTCTGGGCATGGGAGCATGGGATTTTATCCGGAAACCGTATGATGCGGATGTTGTCCGGTTTCGGCTGAAGAATGTGATTGGCAGCAGCAGTCAGAATATCAGCAAAGCGTTAAAGTACCGTGCAGAATATGATATCCTTACCGGCATCTATAATAAGACCAATATGTTTCAGGCGACATCTGCTATGTTAGAGCGATATCCGGACCGGCATTTTGCTTTTGTGCGGATGGATATTGAAAAGTTCCAGCTGATCAATTCTTTCTTTGGAATGAGTGCAGGGGACGAGCTGCTGAAATATATTGCAGACCTTTTGATATGTGCAGTCAGAAACCGCAGTGACGTTACCTTTGGCAGGATGGATGCGGATATATTCTGCTTCTGCGTATCCTATGAAAATACAAAAGAACTGGTCGAAAGTTTTGATAAAATGCGTGATATCTTAAGCAGATACCCGCTTGATTTTGATATTGTACCGATATTTGGTGTTTACCTGATCGCTGGAAAGAAAATAACACCGGATCACATGTACGATCGTGCCAACCTTGCGGCAAAGCACTGCAAAGGCAATTATATCCGTAACTATGCATTTTATACACGGCAGATGAGCCAGGAGATCGAGAAGGAACAGCGGATCGTAAACAGCATGAAAAGTGCACTGGAAAATCATGAATTTGTTGTATTCTATCAGCCAAAATACGGGCTCAGCGATAATCAGATCGCAGGAGCGGAGGCGCTGGTTCGCTGGAAACATCCGGAACGGGGAATGATTTCACCGGGAGAGTTTATACCGGTATTTGAACGGAATGGATTTATCACAAAGCTGGATTATTATGTGTGGGAGCAGACCTGCATCCAGCTTAGAAAGTGGATGGATGAAGGAAAGAATCCGCTTCCGATATCCGTCAATCTTTCGAGGGTCAGTCTTTACAACAAAGATATCGTGAATGTGATCTGCAATCTGGTGGACAGTTACCGGATTCCACGCAGACTGTTTCAGGTAGAACTGACAGAGAGTGCATACAATACAAATCCCAAAGCAGTGCAGGATATGATGCAGCGTTTGCGCGAAGAGGGATTTTATATTCTGATGGATGATTTTGGAAGTGGTTATTCTTCTTTAAATGTCTTAAAAGATATTGTGGTTGATGTTTTAAAGATGGATATGAAGTTTTTTGCCGGTGATGACAGGGAAGGGCGCGGAGAAAATATCATGGCGGCAGTGATCCGTATGGCAAAATGGCTCAATATGCCGGTCGTTGCAGAAGGCGTGGAACGGATTGAACAGGTGGAATTTTTGCGGAGTATTGGCTGTGAATATGTACAGGGATATTATTTTGCAAAGCCGATGCCTGTGGAAGAATACGAGAAACTGCAGTTTGACAGACCACATGTGGAGAGAAAGAAAGAGACAGAACGCTTAGTTGACATAGATAGTCTGTGGACGCCGACCTCCCAGCTGGAGTCACTCTTTTTAAATGCGAAACAGGGTGTGGCTGTCTATGAGTACGGCAAAGAACAGATTGAGATAATACGCGTAAATAATGCGTATTATGAGGTGTTTGGATATCAGGATATCAGTCAGAAAAAAGATATTTTTCAGGGAATTCCAAAACGATATCATAAACGTATTCTGGATGCCTTTTTTTATACAGCAGATAAAGGACGTGAAACACAATGTGAATTTTCCAGGGAAAATGAAGCAGGAGAAGAAATTTTTATATCATTAAAGCTGTATGATGTAGGAATTGTAGGAAATAAACATATCATATATGGTGTTTTCTTAAATGTGACAGAACCAAAACAACTGGAATGGGAATTAGAAAAATACAGGCTGTTATTATCCGGAAAAACGAAAGACAGGGAGATGGAACAGGAAAAAGGACAATCGGAGGAATAGTAGAAAAATGTGTGAGGTATTGGAAAAATTAAGAGCATGGGGATGCGATTTAGATGGAGCTTTAGAGCGTTTTTTAGGAGATGAGGAATTATATAAAAGCTGCCTTCCGATGGTGGCAGAGGATGAGTCTTTTGATGGATTAAAAGAGGCACTTGCAGAAGATGAGAGAAAAAAGGCGTTTGACTGTGCACATACTTTAAAAGGTGTCTTTGCGAATATGGGGATCACACCGATGTTTGATACGGTCGAAAAAATCGTAGAGCCGCTTCGTGCCGGAATAAATGATGGACTGATGCCGGTATATGAGGAATTGTCCAGGGAAAGAGAACATCTTAGAAGCATTATCCGGATCGAGGGAGAATAAGACACGTGAAGATTTATATGACGGATATTGTTCCATTTGGGGATGAAAAGATATTTGCACAGATGCTGCCCTTTGTCACGGAAGACCGGAAAAATAAAATAATGCAATTGAAAAAAAAAGAAGACCGGTGCAGATCTTTAGCAGCAGGATTATTGTTAGAGTATGCCCTGAGGGAATATGGAATCAGTCTGTTACCAGGGAAAATGCAGCAGATGTATCTTAGATTCGGAGAGAAAGGAAAACCGGTATTAAATGGAAAAACCGGTATACATTTTAACCTGTCACATTCGGGAAGATATGTGGCAGGTGTTTTTTCAGATGAAGAAGTGGGAATTGATGTGGAACAGATCCGGAAAGGACAGATGAAAGTGGCAGAACGTTTTTTCTGTCCGGAGGAATATCTGGCATTACAAAAGGGAAAAATGAAAAAAGCGGACTGTTATTTTACCGAGTTATGGACAAGAAAAGAAAGTTATATCAAAGCGGTTGGAAAAGGGATGGCATTGGATCTTGCATCGTTTTGTGTACTGCAGGATCAGGTTAAATTTTTAAAAGCGGGGCAGACGGGAGAATGGTATCTGCAAAGCTATGATCCCGCAAGTGGATATATATTGTCAGTATGTGCGAAAAAATGTACAAAATGCGAAATTCAATGGATCAGTAAAGAGATGTTTACACAGAAATTTATTTGACGGAAAACTGGAAAGAATTTATAATAATCGCTGAAATGACAAGTAAGGAGGAAGATTCATGTACGACGAATTGACCGAACAGGATATAAAAAAGATGGAAGAGGAGATTGAGTACCGGAAACTTGTGGTGCGCAAAGAGGCCTTAGAGGCAGTGAAGGAGGCAAGAGCGCAGGGAGACTTAAGTGAGAATTTCGAGTACCATGCGGCAAAGAAAGATAAGAACCAGAATGAGAGCCGTATCCGCTATTTAGAGAGAATGATCAAAACAGCAAAAGTGATTTCAACGGATTCTGCGGAGGATGAAGTTGGTATGAATAATACGGTGACGGTTTATTTTGAGGAGGACGATGAGGAAGAAGTTTATAAACTTGTGACCACCGTCCGCGGTAATTCTTTAAAGAATCTGATCAGCAATGAGTCACCGCTTGGAAAGGCATTGCTTGGACATAAGGTCGGTGACCGCGTGGAAGTGGCTGTCAATGAGAATTATTCCTATTATGTTGTGATACGAAAGATCGAGAATACCGTGGATGACGGTTCCGATAAATTACGAAGCTTTTAGCAGAAAGAGGGATTTATGAGACTTACAGAATTATTAAATACAGAGAATGTAACGATTTCCTGTGAATTGTTCCCGCCGAAACAGGGTGCACAGTTAGACAACTACAAAAAGATTGTCGGTGATATGGCAGCATTGAAACCGGCATATATGAGTGTTACTTATGGTGCAACCGGCGGAACTTCTGATTATACGGTAGAACTTGCAAATGAAGTGCGAAATGTGAATCATATTCCGGCACTGGCACATCTCACCTGTGCATCTTCGACTAAGGAGAAAGTTGCCTCTGTGATTCAGGAGTTAAAAGAAAAGCAGATTGAAAATGTACTTGCACTGCGCGGAGATATCCCGCAGAACGCGGATTTCCCGCTGCCAAATCAGTATAAACATGCAAGTGAGCTGATCTATGATATCAAATCACAGGGAGATTTCTGTATCGGCGGAGCCTGCTATCCGGAAGGACATCCTGAGTCACAGACATTAGAGGAAGATCTGATCCATCTGAAAGAAAAAGTGGATGCCGGATGTGAGTTCCTCACAACACAGATGTTCTTTGACAATAATATTCTTTATAACTTTATGTACAAAGCACTAAAACATGGAATCGATGTTCCTGTCGTAGCAGGAATCATGCCGATCACCAACGCAAACCAGGTAAAACGGAGCATTGCCCTGTCCGGAAGTTTGGTGCCGCGCCGTTTCCTTGCAATCGTTGACCGTTTTGGTAGTGACCCGGCTGCCATGAAACAGGCAGGTATCGCCTACGCGACAGACCAGATCATCGATCTGATCGCAAACGGTGTCAATCATGTGCATATTTATACGATGAACAAACCGGATGTCGCAGGAGCGATCCTTGAGAACCTTTCAGATATTTATGTGAGGGATTAGTACAGCTATTTGTTTCCGGGCAAAATATATAGCTTTTATGAAAAAAATAATATCATTAGCTGCTTAGAAATGGAGATTAATGTGAAAAAACAGGAAGAAATTTTTCGTGAGATCCAGGAGATGATGGGAGAGACAAAAGAAGGAAGAATCCGCTGGAGTGTAGAGGTTATGACTACCGAGGCAAATCCGGCAGAAGAAAAACCCGTTGAGCATGAGGACGGATTAGACTGGACGATTGATGAGTGCTATGTTTCTTACTATTGTAAATATAAAGGAAAAGATTTTTGTCTGATCACTTATGAAATGTTAAAAACTGCAAACAGAAGCACAGGAGAGCAGAAAGTAAAATCAAGCAATATGGTATTTTTACCACCACTTGGCATGCGTTTTTTTGATATTCATGCACTGCTGCCATATAGCATAGAGGTATCGAATGTATTACTTGACGCAATACACCGTCTCTGGGTAATGCTGCTTGATATGTATAAAGTGGACAAGGGCAGTATCTATTTGAATGTAAGACCTGGAACACTCACGATCGAGGATGAAAAGAATTGACAGGAACGATTTTTGCGTCATGATCATTTAGGGGAGAAGAGGTAATATCTGTTGAAAAAACAAACCAAAACAGCCATGAAGCTGTCTGTTATTGCTATGATTGTGTCTGCATTTATGATGCTGGCGGCCTGCACAGAAACAGTGCAGAAACAAAAGATACCTGGTGCAACATATATGGGAGGGAACAATACGATTACTGAGATCTGTAAAGAACTTGAATCTGCGGGAGCTGCTCATGTAGATATATTTCGGGAATGGGCGGCTGATTTTGCAGATTCCGCAGGAAAAAATGCGAAGCTGGAAGATACATGGTCAGATCCTGGGAAAATGAAAGCGGATATCGGTAAATGTATGGATGGCTGGGAACAGAATCATGATTATTCAGATGCGGACTGTAGAATGACAGCTTTTCTTCTGTTAGATGGGGTGATCCGCTCGGAATTAACGGAAGATCATTATGAGGGAACCTATCTGATGTTTGACACAGAAGCGATAGATAATGTGGACAGATATGAAATCCTAAAAGAGAACAAAGACATGTTTACCACACTTTATGGTGAAAAGAGTGTTACAGATGACAGACATCCGGAATCCGCATTTTGCGACAGCTGGAAAGAATATGGGTTTCAAATAGACAATGACAGAATATCACTTCTTAGTATCGTAATATATGATCCATATTCGGATGTTGTTTTTGTAGGTCATACAGGTATCCTGATAAAGTATAGTGATTATTATTTGTTTGTAGAAAAGATTGCATTTGAACAGCCATATCAGGCAACCAGGGTGCAGACAATTGATGAACTGCTCGATATCTTGTCCTTAAGACCGGAATATTTTGGAGAAGAGGGAGAACCCGGACCATTTGTTTATCATAATGGAGATTATATTGGAACGTTAAAGAGGACAACTTAAGAAAGCATAAGGAGAATGCAGATAAAAAGAAAGTTATACCGGTAATGGGAGAGACTTTCAGATACCTGCCGGGAGGTATCTGAAAGTCCGGGAGTGAATGAAAATAGAACCGTTGGGTATGATGTACCGGTTATGTACAAAAGAGTATCATAAAAGGGTTATTTATTTGAGCTGTCTGCATCGATTACAGATTGGATCTGTTTCATCAGAGTATCATAGTTATCCTGATTATCGATTCCGCCGAGCATCGGATCACCCACGATGTTACCATTTCTGTCGACGAGTATTGTGGTAGGAAATGCCATGATATTGGAGGCATATTTACCTGCATCTGAAGATGAATCAATAGAAAGATTGCGGTATTTAGCACCCTGGCTTTCAAGAACAGAGGCAGCTTCTTTGATAGCCGATTCATTTCCATCGAAGGTTTCTGTGTTGATGCCGACTACTTCTCCTCCCATTGCCCTGACTGCATCATTTAATTCATTCAGTTTGGATAACTCAGCAACACAGGGTTTGCAGCCGGTAAACCAGAAATTGATGACAGTTACTGCATTTTCGGAAAAAAGACTTTCGTCAACAGGATTACCATCGAAATCCTGACCGGAGAAATTTTTGAATGGTGATGCATCTTCAGAATTAGTATTCTGCCCATTGTTATCGGATTCTGTAGTTTCTTTTTCAATTTCTGCGATCTGTTCTTCGATTTTTCGTATGGTTTCAATATCATCAGTAAGTGTTTTGAATTCGTCATCAGTAAAAGAATCTTTGTTTGATTCAGCGGTATCAGCCAGATGATCAGCATAATTTCCGTTTGAATCTGCAGTGTTTTTATTCATCAGACCAAATAATTTGTCCCATATATCTTTATGCTCTGCAAAGATCCGGTTCTCCTGCTGATATAAATCATCCAGCTTTGTGTTGGAACTGTCCGCAGATGCCGTGCTGTCTTCAGCCGTGGTATTCTGTGGTTCTGTGGTGTTTACAGTTTCTTTTCCGCTGCAGGATGTAAGCAGCAGTGCGATGCTGAGTGTGACAACTGAAATAAATGTAATTTTTGTTTTCATGGATAATTGCTCCTTTTTTAAATTGTAATAAGATTAATAGTTACTGGTTTATGACTGCTGGTTACTGTTATTCTTTTTTTTACATGATTTCCCCATAAACTGGTAGTGGATCGCATCTTTAGGACAGGCTTTTATACAGGCTCCGCATCGTATGCATTCCGGATGATCTGGAGTTTTACACACATCCACATCCATTTTACATGCCTTTTGGCATTGCCCGCATCCGATGCAGCTGCTGTTCTCAATTTTAATAGAAAGAAAGCTGACTTTATTAAATAATGAGTAGATTGCTCCAAGAGGACAGATCCATTTACAGAATGGTCTGTAAAACAAAATACTTAACACAATAACTGTGATTAAAATAAGGCATTTAAAAGAAAAAAGTTTTCCCAGTGCAGAACGTATAGCGGCATTTCCAAGTGCGAGAGGGATAGCTCCTTCCAGGACACCCTGAGGACAAATATATTTACAGAAGAAAGGATCTCCCATTCCGATAGAGTTCGTTACCAGCATCGGAAGAAGTATAACAAAAATGATCAGGATGATATATTTTAAATAGCGCAGCGGTTTGAGCCGGGCTGTAGAAAATTTTTTCCCGGGTATTTTATGAAGTAAATCCTGAAACCATCCAAACGGACACAGAAAACCACATATAAATCTTCCGAGTGTTACACCGAGTAAAATAAAAAATCCGGTTATGTAGTATGAAAATTTAAATCCTGATGAACCGACAACCGCCTGAAAAGCTCCAATTGGGCATGCTCCTGTTGCCGCAGGACAGGAGTAACAATTTAATCCTGGTACACATACGTTTTTTACACTGCCCTGATATATTTTTCCTTTCCATAAATTAGGAATATGGATATTCGTGAGCAGTGTGGCAGCTGCCTGTATCCATCCGCGTAGTACAGCTATTTTTTTTGATAGAAAATTCTTTTTTTTATCCAATTCCGACACACTCCAGACATAATTTTATTGCTTTACCGAGCACGACAGCTGCTTCTCCTCTGACCGCACCGTAACTTATCATGGTGATACCTGAGATGAGCAGGATCGACTGATAGATTTTTTTGCACTTCAAGATATTTTACTCCTTTCATTTGTTGTATTTATTGACCAGCTGATGTTAGTATTATACAATAGCTGTTGTAAAATTTGTGTTAAGAAGCGGGTGAATGAATTTTGAGATTATTGATAGTTGAAGATGAGAAACAAATGTGTGACATGGTTGCAAAACGGCTGTATGATGCAGGGTACGAGGTGGATACCTGTTATGATGGGGAAGAGGCTTTTGAAAGTGTCCTGACGGAGAATTATGATCTGATCGTTCTGGATCTGAATCTGCCCGGTATGGATGGAATGGAGATTTTAAAGGAACTCAGACAGAGAAATGAGGAGACAAAGGTTCTTATATTATCTGCAAGAGGGCAGATTGCGGATAAGGTTGAAGGACTGGATGCAGGGGCAAATGACTATATGGAAAAACCATTTCATCTGCAGGAACTTGAGGCGCGTATCAGAAGTCTGACAAGAAGAAAATTTGTGCAGAAAGATGTGTGTCTGGAAAGTGGTGAGATAAAGTTCGATACGGTAAGACGTGAGGCATATGCAAAAGGGAAAATGATTTCCCTGACAAGAAAAGAAAATGGTATTTTGGAATATTTGCTTCTGAATCCTGGAAGACCGGTAAGTCAGGAGGAATTGATGGAACATGTCTGGGATGCATCCGTAGATAGCTTTAGTGGTGCCATCAGAGTACACATGTCTTCGCTTAGGAAAAAGCTTAAGGCAGAGCTTGGATATGATCCGATTTTAAACAAGGTGGGAGAGGGATATAAAATACGGGAGGAGTCTGAACGATGAAAAGAATGTCACTGCAGTGGAGGCTTACCTGTATCATTACGGTATATATTGCAGTTATATGTGGATGTCTGACGATGTTTGTCTATAAAAATGGCGTGTATTATATCGATTCCCTGCAGGAGACTGTGGATGCCCAGGGAGAGGATAACGGGGAGGATACGGATGAAATATATATCAGCATTCCAGATGATAAGTGGGATGAGTTTGCCAATGATTTTTCTATCCAGGCATATAATAATAAGGCAGACTACAAAAAAAACAGTCTGCTGATATCGGCCATATTGGCTCTTATTGGCGGGGTAGTTACATATTTTATAAGTGGGCATGCACTCAGACCGATCCGTGAATTTTCTGATAAAATTGAAGAGGTACAGGCGCAAAATCTGGCAGATTCACGAATAGAAGAAAATAAAGTTAAAGAATTGAACCAGCTTAGTGTTTCGTATAATAAGATGCTTGAACGTCTCTCGGACGCATTTGAGATACAGAGGCAATTTACCGCAAACGCAGCACATGAACTGCGGACACCATTATCTTTGATGCAGGTACAGCTTGATCTTTATAATTCTACACGGCATCCGGATAATGATGCTGACACATTGCAGACAATAAAGATGGTTACCGAGCAGAATGGAAGACTCAGTAAAATGGTAAAAACGCTCCTTGATATGAGTGAACTTCAGACTGTGGGACGGGATGATGAAATTATGGTTGACGCGCTTGTTGATGAAGTGTTAGCAGATCTGGATCCTCTTGCACAGGAAAAAAACATAAAACTTACTGGAAAATGTAAAAATATAACGATGGTTGGAAGTGACATTCTTATTTACAGGCTGGTATACAATCTTGTTGAGAATGCCATAAAATATAATCATCCAGGCGGACAGGTTACGGTAACTGCATACCGGAAGGAAAAATATGTTTATCTGTCCGTGGAGGATACGGGAAACGGAATCCCTGAGGAACTCAGGGAACGCGTGTTTGAACCATTCTTTCGTGTGGATAAATCCAGAAGCCGGGAACTTGGCGGTGTAGGACTTGGACTTGCACTTGTCCGTGAAATCGTGCGAGTGCATGATGGCAGTATTACAGTCAGATCAAATCCGTCTGGAGGAACAGTTTTTGATGTAATATTACCACTGTGATCGATCATAATTGCTGGAAGGATTTCAGTGGAGATACCGGCATTATTTAATAAAGTCAGACAGGGCAGGGAATTTTTTTACATAATAAAGAGCAGCTCCAATTGCAGGAGTATACTGTCCGTGATCGCCAACGAAAAGCTGATCTTTTGTCATCTGGAAAAGGGAATGTTCATTAATTTTTTCCAGCAGATACGACATATCTGATTCTTCAAAATACGGTGCAAGGTATCCGCTTATAATGACTGGGCAGTCGATGACCAGATTCAGATTGCGGATCGCGAAAGCAAGATGATCCAGATAATTATGCCAGATCTGTAAAAGAGTGGGGGCCTGTGTGGTATGGAGGATATTGAAAAATTCTTTGATCGGCATACCGGCAGCAGTCTTTAGTGCATTCGCAGAACAATAGGTTTCGAGACATCCGTGATTACCGCAATAGCATTTTGGCCCGTCCGGATCAATGCAGATATGTTCAAAAAGCCCACTGCGCATGTGATTCCCCTGATGAACCTCATGGTTGGTGATGATGGCACCTCCAAGGTTCTGATTCAGAAGAAAGATTAGTGAACTGTCGAACTGTGGGTGATTCCAGAGTTCTAAATCTGCAGCGGCTTTGGAATCATGCTCTAAATGGCATGGATACGGAAGTCTGGATGAAAAATCAGAAAGCTGCATCATAGTATTTCCCATGATATCTCCATAGGTCACAGCGGTTCCGTCCGGAGAGATGATGCCCTGCGTGGCGATGGAAATTCCCTCAATTTTTTCCGGATCATATTGATGATTCTGGATAAATTGTTTTACATTTTTGGCAAGAGCTGAATAATAAGCATCGCTGTTTTCATAAGGCAGTGAAATTGTCTCAGTGGCAATCGCATCGCCATATAAATTCACTGCTGCCATATGAAACATGTCTTTTAAAATTCCAAGACCGATAGAAATACGGAAATCTTCGACAATCCGTATAATCTGGGCTTTGCGTCCACCGGTAGATTCGAAATATCCATTGCGGCTGATCAGCCCGTCATTTTCAAGTTCATTTAAATTTTGACTGACCGTGGAAAGTCCCATCTGCAGATCTGAAACGATCTGTAGTTTGGAAGTTTCTTTTTTTTGATAGATATATTGGTAAACTTTATTACGGTTTATTTTTTTTAAGGTAATCGTGGTCAATCCTTTTTCTTTCATACTAATCTCCATTCCTGCGCTGCTTTTTGCGCATCTTAAGTTTGAGCGTAAGTATAAATCCTGCGTGTGAAAAATCTTATTTTTCACATGACTTCTTTTTTACTTATACATGAATCATACATCTAAGATTTAAATATATTCTAATATAAACAAGGTTATAAAACAAGATTTTGGACTTGTTTTGTGAAAAAGTAATAAAAAAATCATTTTAAAATTGTCTTTTTTATCAATAGACAAGAAAATATCATGGTTATATACTTGACTTACAACTTAGATATAAGCGTAAGTGAAAAACATAACAAAAAAGCGAAAGAGAATAAGGAGGAAAAAAATGAAGTTAACATTGGAAGGAATCAGAGATCGTGAAGGATGGGAGAAAGCAGGAATTGCGCTTCCTGGATATGATGTGGAGAAGGTGTCAGAAAAAGCAAAGAAAGAGCCGGGCTGGGTTCATTTTGGAATCGGAAATATTTTCCGGATCTTTATTGGTGGTATCGCAGATGGTCTTTTAGAAGAAGGTATCATGGACAAAGGAATCAACTGCGTAGAGACATTTGACTATGATGTGGTAGACAAGATTTATGAACCATACGATAATCTGGGACTTAGTGTAATACTGCACGGAGACGGAACAAGGGAATATAAAGTACTTGGCTCACTTGCGGAAGCTATCAAAGCACAGTCAAATGATCTGACACAGTGGAACCGCCTGAAGGAAGTATTCACAAGTCCGTCATTACAGATGGTATCTTTTACAATTACAGAAAAAGGGTATGCACTCCAGAGGGCAGACGGAACGTGGTTTCCATTTGTGGAAGCTGATATCAAAAACGGACCGGATCAGGCAACAGGAGCAATGGCAGTGCTGGTAGCAATGCTTTTTGAGAGATATAAGGCAGGAAAATATCCGCTTGCATTAGTATCTATGGATAACTGTTCTAAGAACGGTGCAAAACTGCGCGAGTCAGTACTTACGATGGCAGAAGAGTGGGAAAAAGAAGGATTTGTGGATGCAGGTTTCATTCATTATATCAGTGATGAAAAAGTGGTAGCGTTTCCATGGACGATGATCGATAAGATCACGCCGCGTCCGAGCGAACAGATCGCAGCAGATTTAGAGACACTTGGTGTAGAAGATATGCAGCCGGTCATCACAGGAAAAAAGACATACATCGCACCATTTGTCAATGCGGAGAAACCGCAGTATCTTGTGATCGAAGACAGTTTTCCGAATGGCCGTCCGGCATTGGAAAAAGGTTTTGGTGTTTATCTGGCAGACCGGAATACGGTAAATCTTTCTGAGAGAATGAAAGTGACGGTATGCTTAAATCCGGTTCATTCCGCAACAGGTCCTTTGGGAGTTGTGCTTGGATACGATCTGTTTGCACATATGCTCAATACCAATGAAGATATGATGAAGATGGCACGCATGGTAGCTTATGATGAAGGACTTCCGGTCGTTGCAGATCCTGGAATTTTATCACCGCAGGCATTTGTGGATGAACTTTTCAATGATCGTTTCCCAAATGAGTATCTGGGAGATACAAACCTTCGTCTGGCAGTAGATGTATCACAGATGGTAGGAATCCGTTTTGGTGAAACCGTAAAAGCATATGTTGCAAAATATGGAGATGCGTCAAGACTTACAGCAATCCCACTTGGAATTGCTGGCTGGCTCAGATATATGCTGGCAGTGGATGATGAGGGTAAGAAGTATGAGCTTGCACCGGATCCGATGAATGAAGAACTGACAAAGCAGCTTGGTGATATTGTAGTTGGAAAGCCGGAGACGTTGAAAGACCAGCTGAAACCGATATTATCCAATGAGCGTATTTTCTTTACGGATCTTTATAAAGATGGAGTTGGTGAAAAGATTGAAGATATGTTCCGTGAGATGATTGCAGGACCAGGTGCAGTGAGAGCAGCCATTCATAAATATGTACGATAATCAAGACTGGTATGGGAGGAAAAGAAAATGACAGAAGGGGTATTTGCATCAGATCCGACAAGGCTGCTGATTGCGGCGGTGGCAGGAATTGCATTGCTGCTGTTACTGATCATTAAATTTAAATTTCATCCGGTATTATCCCTGCTGATCTCTGCCTTAGTGATCGGACTCGGAGCAGGAATGCCGGTCCCGACACTTATAAATACAGTGGAGAAGGGTGCGGGTGAAACACTGCAGGGAATCGTATTACTGATCGGTCTGGGTTCACTGTTTGGCGGTATACTGGAAGTGTCGGGAGGAGCCCAGTGTGTTACACAGACATTAGTGAACCGGTTCGGAGAGAAAAAAGCAGGACTTGCACTTGGAATCACAGGTCTGGTCGTAGGAACAACCGTTTTCTTTGAGGCAGGAGTTGTGATCTTGATCCCGCTTGCATTTGGACTGGCAAAGAAAACAAAGAAATCTACATTATATTATGTGATTCCGCTTTTGGCAGGACTTGCAACCGGATTTGCGTTTATCCCGCCATCAGCTGGTTCTGTGCTGGTTGCAAACATGCTTGGTGTAGATCTTGGAATCATGATCGCAGTCGGTGTGCCAACCGGAATTTTGTCCCTGATCTTTGCAGGAATTTTGTGGTCAAAGTTTATTGGAAACAAAATTCACACAGGACTGCCATCTGCAGTTTCAGAGGTAAGAGAAGATGAGGAAGCAAATCTGCCGAAATTTCAGACCGTGATTGCAATTATTCTTGTCCCTTTGATACTTATTTTATGCTGTACTGTTTCCGAATATATTCCGGCATTGGATGGAATCCGTCCGGTGATTGAGTTTGTGGGTACGCCATTTGTCGCATTGGTCATTGCAGTTCTATGCGCAATGTATTTTCTCGGGAAAAAACAGGGATATGACGGGGAGCAGTTAAAAAAGATCATGGACCGTTCACTGCGCCCGACCGGTCAGATTCTTCTGGTGATCACCGGAGGCGGTATTATCCGCTGGGTTCTTCAGGACTGTGGAATGGGAGACATTATCGGACCGGTGCTCGAAAAAAGTGGACTGCCGCTGATTTTAGTCGCATTTTTAATCGCAGCACTGGTAAGGGCTTCGGTAGGTGCGGCAGTGGTTGCAATGACGATGGCAGCAGGAATCATGGCATCCATGCCGGCGGTTGCAGGTCTGTCCCCGCTTTATCTGGCAGCGATGGTATGTGCGATCACCGGAGGTGCAACGGCATTCAGCCATGTGAATGACTCCGGGTTCTGGCTGGTCAGTTCACTACTTGAAATTGATGAGAAGACAACTTTGAAATCATGGACGGTGATGGAGACGATCATTGGATTTACAGGTCTTATCTGTGCCATGGTAATCAGCTTATTTGCTTAGGAAAAACAGTGTGAAAAGGAGGTTAGTGTGAAAAATAAGATTTTTCACACGCAAGATTTGTGCTTGCGCACAAACTTGAGATGCAAATGAAAACGTTGTTTTCATTGAAAGACAGCGCAAGAATGGAGATTTATATGATTGCAAAGATAATATTGGGAACCATGCAGAATGCAAGAAAACTGGTTAATATAGCAGAACAGATCCCGTGTGATGTCGAACTTTGCAGTGGCAGATATGTGGTGGATGCAAAGTCTATGTTAGGAGTGCTTGGCATGCCGGAATTTGAATTTGGAGAACTGCATATCCACACAGATGAAGAAAAGGAGTGTAGACATATTTTGGAAAAATTACTTGAAAACGGACTTTTGGCGGATACTTTTGATGCGGCGAAACGGTCGTTGTATGATATTACAACCTTTGGTGAGATTCTGATCGATTTCACCTGGCAGGGGGTCAACGAGGAGGGACAGACCTTATTTGCCCAGAATCCGGGAGGGGCACCTGCCAATGTTGCAGTTGCCGCTGCAAAGCTCGGGGCACATACTGCTTTTATCGGAAAAGCGGGAAAAGACATGCATGGAGAGTTTTTGAAGTCTGTACTGGAAAAAGAAAAGGTTGAGACAGACGGAATGATTTTAGATGAAAATTATTTCACAACACTCGCATTTGTAAGTGTAGCAGAAAATGGTGAAAGGTCTTTTTCTTTTGCAAGAAAACCGGGAGCCGATACAAGAATTGAAAAAGAGGAGATCAATGTCGACATTCTCGATCAGACGAAAGTGTTTCATATAGGCTCTCTTTCCCTGACGGAGCAGCCGGCAAGAGATACAACGTTCTATGCGATCCGCCGTGCAAAAGAAAAAGGAAGCATCATCTCTTATGATCCGAATTACAGAGCTTCATTGTGGAGAGATGAAGAGACAGCAAAAGCACAGATGCGCAGTCTTGTGCCATATGTAGATATGATGAAAATTTCGGATGAAGAAACAGAATTACTGACAGGTGAAAAAGAGCCGCAAAAAGCGGCAGAAATCTTATTCCGGAAGGGTGTAAAGATTGTTGCAGTAACGCTCGGCAGTAAAGGAGCCTATCTTTATTGTAAAGAGGGAGGGGCACAGATTCCGGGATTTGTCAGCAGCGCAGTCGATACAAACGGTGCAGGCGATTCCTTCTGGGGAGGTTTTTTATATCGTATCAGTAAAGCAGAAAAGCATCCGGAGATGTTTACCATGGAAGAACTGAAAGAATATGTGCGGTTTGGAAATGCAGTAGCAAGCCTTTGCGTGGAAAAGAAAGGGGCAATACCGGCAATGCCGTCACTGACCGAAGTGGAAGAAAGGATGGAAAGATAAATGGATCTGAAAACATACACAACAGGGATTCAGCACATTGGGATTCCGACAAATGATATTGAAAAAACAATTGCATTTTATAAGGAACTTGGATTTGAAGCTGCACTCCGGACAGTCAATGAGGAGGCTGGGGCTGTAATCTCACAATAATATACACTACGGCGCATAGCTTGACAGCAAGGTGTCAAGCTTGCGTCTGAACAGTAGCGTAATATATGCTGTGTAACTTATGTGCCTGTAAATAGATTGCAGTTTTTCACATCATTATGGTAAGATAAAAATACATGATACAGAATCGAGGTGAATTCATGATGAAATTTGTTCGAGGTAACTACTCAGTACAGTTGAAATGATCTGTTAGCAGATTGTACTGAGGTAAATTCATGATCATAGAATGTTCGCAGAGTGTGCATTCTATGATATTCATATGCTGACAGTCACAACTGTACTGTTTCGTAGGTAATAAAATATGCGATCAAAGGAGTACAGTTATGCGTTACATAAAAGAAATATTAAAGAAAAATTTATTCGTGACATTTGGATATCTCGTGCTGGGGATATTTAATTCCTTTCTTTTGAACTATAAGGCAGATTATTTTCAGAAAATCATTGACGGGCTTTCTGATGAAAACCTGGCGATCATGGGGATTGCCACATATGGGATCATTTTGCTTACCGGTTACGTTATGGAGTATGTGGACGAATATCCGGCAAAAAAACTGGAACATGGGATTTATCTGGACTTTAAGCTGTTGGCGCTTCAAAAAATCAGTACCATAGAGTATCTGGAATATGTGAAGCTGGGAACAGGAAAACTTGTTCAGAAAATTGAAAATGGTTCAACAGCGGGACGGGATGTGATTTTTAATTTCTGGCTGGTTTTGATTCGCCAGTTATTGCCATCCATACTATTCAGTATGTATTTTATTGCAAAAATCAACAGAAATATCATGTATATTTTGATGAGCGGATATCTGGTTGTTTTTGTAGTGTCGAATGTATTGCTGAAAGTTTTGATGCAAATGAAAGAGAAAGTCCTTAATCATGAGGAAATGTTAAATCATTATCTGATACGCGGATTTATGGAACTGGTCATATTCCGCGTGGAAAGGCAGTTTCCGAATGAGATTAGGAAAGCAGATGCTGCAAAAAAGGAGATCGTATCTTCAAAAGTAAAAATGAATCTGATCCATGAGGCTTTTTTTACCATATTTGCATGGATGGTTGCATTTTTAAATATAGGGATCATATTTTATGCATGGAAAAGCAAAAATCTCACGGCGGGCGAAGTGGTGGCACTGATCTCGCTAGTGGAAAATGCGTATGTCCCAATCGCAATATTCAATGTGATCTATGTGCAATATAAGCTGGATAATTCAGCTTATGCAAGATTTGTCCGGTTTCTGGAGTTAAAAAATGATGAGCAGCTCAAGAAAGGCAAGATTCCGGCTGGAAATGCAGGTGAGATCTGTGTCAGGGATCTTCACTTTGAATATGAAGAAAAGACGGTCTTAGATGAGGTGGCATTTGCGATCACAAAAGGACAAAAAGTAGCCCTGGTCGGTGAGAGCGGTTCGGGAAAGTCGACACTGATAAAAATTCTTTTGGGATTTCTAAAGTATGACAGAGGTCAGATCAACGTTGGAGGAACAGAACTGAGAGATCTATGTCTCGATAAGCTCTATGACAAAATTGTTTATTTATCCCAGGATTTTCCGATTTTTGATGGGACGATCAGAGAAAATATTTTATTTGACAGAAATGTCCCGGACGATGAGATCATGATGGCACTGGAAAAGGTGAATCTTTCCTGCCTGGTTCGTGATTCTGCCAGGGGACTGGATACGCAGATCGGTGAAAAAGGCACGCGCCTGTCAGGCGGAGAAAAACAGCGGCTTGCACTTGCAAGATTGTGGTTTGAAGATCCGGAACTTGTTATTTTTGACGAAGCTACATCGGCACTTGATAATTTAACAGAAGAGGCAGTTATGCAGGAAGTTCTTGACCGGTTAAAAAATCAGACGATGATCGTTATTGCCCACAGGCTGAATTTTATTGTAGCTTTTGATAAGATCATTGTATTTCGGAATGGTAAAATTACCAGTCAGGGGACTTTTGAGGAACTGATGAAATCAGATCCGTATTTTGCGGAACTTTATATGTCACAGGATAAAAAACTTGCATTTTGAGAACAGGCGTGTATAATAAAGCTGTTAGAATAAAGAGTCGCTTGCGACTCTTTCGCGCTCGAGCGGTGCTGTTTGCAGCTAACCTCTACTCCGCGAGATGCGCATACCGCCCGGAGGGCTTTTTAATTCATAGGACGTAATTTCCTATGAATTAAAAACAGATCATCACAAAAATGATGTCGAAAACAAAAAAATGGGGTGCTCGCACAGGCGGGCTGAGAGTAAGCGGACGCTTTAACCCGGAACCTGATTTGGATAATGCCAACGTAGGGAGATAATGGATCACAAGTGGTTTTTTGTGCAGGAATCTTTGGTTGGGTTCCTGCACTTTTTGTTTTATTACAAGGAGGATTCTATGTACACAGCATTAACAATCGCTGGAAGTGATTCCAGTGGAGGCGCCGGCATCCAGGCAGATATTAAGACAATGACCGCAAACCGCGTATACGCGATGAGTGCGATCACGGCTCTGACTGCCCAGAATACGACCGGCGTAACAGATATTATGGAGGTAACTCCGAAATTTTTGGCAGAGCAGCTGGATAGTATTTTTACGGATATTCATCCGGATGCGATCAAAACCGGAATGGTCTCGTCGAGTGAACTGATCGAGACAATTGCGGAAAAACTGACAGAGTATCATGCAAAAAATATTGTGGTGGATCCTGTCATGGTGGCAACCAGCGGGGCAAGACTGATCAGCGGGGACGCCATCAGCACATTGAAAAGTAAATTATTGCCTCTTGCAACGGTTATCACTCCGAATATCCCGGAAGCGGAAGTGCTTTCCGAAATGGAGATCAGAACAGAAGCAGATATGGAAAAAGCAGCAGAAGTCATTTGTAACACTTTAGGCTGTGCGGTTTTATTGAAGGGTGGACATCAGTTAAATGATGCCAACGACCTTCTTTTCCAGAAAGGGAAAGAGCCGGTATGGTTTCATGGAAAGAGGATTGACAATCCAAATACCCATGGAACAGGCTGCACGCTTTCTTCTGCGATCGCATCGAATCTTGCAAAAGGAAGGGATTTAGAAACTTCTGTCAGGTATGCGAAAAATTATATTTCCGGTGCACTTGCCGCCATGCTTGACCTTGGAAAAGGAAGCGGACCTATGAACCATGCATTTGCGATCGAAGGAGAGTACGAAGGATGAATGAAAAGAGAACTTCCGTTTTTTCAAACGGATTAATCTGGTTTGGTGCCGGTGTATCCTTAGCCGAAATACTGACAGGTACATACTTTGCGCCGCTAGGCTTTGGAAAAGCAATGGCAGCGATTCTGCTCGGACATCTGATCGGCGGACTTATGATGTTTGCGGCAGGAATGATCGGAGCGAAAGAGCGCAAAAGTGCCATGGAAACTGTAAAAATGAGCTTTGGCGAGAAGGGAAGCCTTCTTTTTGCCGTATTAAATGTATTACAGCTTGTCGGATGGACCGCGATCATGATCTATGATGGAGCACTTGCGGCGGACGGCGTTTTACATACCGGAAACTGGGTGTGGGCAGTCATCATTGGTGCTTTGATCATTGTGTGGATTTTCATTGGACTGACCAATCTTGGCAAATTAAACACGGTTGCAATGACAGCACTTTTTATTTTATCACTGGTACTTTTTAAATTGATCTTCTTTGGCAGCGGCAGCATGACGCCGATCGTGGATGACGGAAGTTTAACGTTCGGAGCAGCCGTAGAGCTTGCGGTGGCAATGCCGCTTTCCTGGCTGCCGCTGATCAGCGATTATACAAGAGAAGCAGAAAAACCTTTTGAAGCAACACTCGCAAGTGTGATCGTCTACAGTCTGGTCAGCATTTTTATGTACATGATCGGTATGGGAGCGGCTATTTTTACCGGTGAATATGACATTGCGCAGATTATGTTAAAAACCGGTTTCGGCGTTGTCGGACTTCTCATTATTGTATTTTCCACGGTTACAACAACCTTCCTGGATGCCTATTCCGCAGGAGTTTCCTGTGTTTCCATTTCTTCAAAAATTCAGGAAAAATGGGCGGCAATCGTTGTTACCGTGATCGGAACAGTCGCAGCGATCGTTTATCCGATGGATAACATTACAAACTTTTTATATCTGATCGGTTCTGTTTTTGCGCCGATGATCGCAGTCCAGATCGCAGATTACTTCATTTTAAAGAAAGCAGATGCCGAAAAATCTGCTTTTCAGTGGAGAGGTCTGATCGTATGGCTTGCCGGATTTGTGATTTACCGCATATTGATGCAGGTGGATACGCCGGTCGGAAATACACTGCCGGATATGGTGGCCACAGTCATTCTCTGCCTGATTGTGGAAAAAGCTGCAGGGGCAGTAAAATCAAAATAGGAACTGTTACAGCATTGTCATTCTTTTTTTAGAATGCGGTATGTGGCAGATTCTGGGAAAAGAGGACAAAAATGAAAAAATTTAATTTAAAGAAATTGACAGTCACAGCAATTTTAGCAGCAACAGCGGTGGCAGGAAGCTTATTTTCCTTCCCGGTATTCGGTTCAAAATGTGCACCGGTACAGCATCTGGTAAATATTTTATGTGCAGTTACCGTAGGACCATGGTGGGCACTGGCACAGGCATTTATTGCAGCTCTGATCCGTAATCTGTTAGGACTGGGAAGCCCTCTGGCATTCCCGGGAAGCATGTGTGGTGCATTGCTTGGCGGACTTCTCTATAAGTATGGGAAAAAACTTCCATTTGCCTATATTGGCGAAGTAGTTGGAACCGGAATCATTGGTGGAATGCTCTCTTATCCGGTGGCATATCTTGTCATGGGTAATAAAGCAGCGGCATTATTCACATTTGTTGTCCCATTTCTGATCAGCACCTGTGGTGGAACGATCATTGCAATTATTATTACGTTACCGTTGAAAAAATCAGGTATGCTTGGCAGGATGAAGGAAAGTTTAGAAGAGTAAGATAGAAATCAAAAATTTTGGATTGACATTTACCACGATCCAGCTGGATCCCGTGGGTTTTAAAGAAAATGTCGAAGGCTCTGCTATTGTTGGCAGGGCCTTTTATAGTTTGCGCGCCATGGGCGCGCTCTAATGGGTGAAAGTCCCGAATACGCCTAGGTAACAAGGAAGTATATAGCTGAACAGCAAGGGTGTCCATCGTGAGGTGGAATCTGAAGGAAGCTGTAGGCAAATCTCTGGCTCGACGAACAGAAATCACATATAAGGCTAGGTTTCGTTTGGTAAGTCTGCTATAAAAGATGAAGCCGTAAAGTTACCACTTGTAGGAACAGAGTAAATGTGGCGAGTAGATGGAGAGAAAGAGCGTGCACCTTAAGCGTGGAGGTCTCAC